>NZ_JBAYUV010000025.1:0-50162 GCF_041674905.1 Hyphomicrobium sp. | reverse complement strand
ATCGGCGAACGCCTCGCACGTGCGCCCCGCGCCTAGAGTGCTTCCGGAAAAGTGGGCACCGGTTTTCCGATAAGAAGCACGGCAAACAAGGACCTAGAGTGCTTCCGGAAAAGTGGGCACCGGTTTTCCGATAAGAAGCACGGCAAACAAGGACCTAGAGCCGATCCGCGATTCAACGAAAAGCGGAAAGGCTCTAAGTGCGTAAACCTTTTGTTAGGTAAACCGCGGCGCGCCAAACGTCGCGATCCTGGGTGTCGCCCGGAGCTGGCACTCGTCTTGCCTATCTCCTCACGACTTATCGATCCGTGAGGCTTCCGTGTCCAATATCAGCACGCACTGTGGCAAACAGACATTCGGCAGACGGATGTCCCTCGTTCATGCGCAATTGCAAATCGGCAATTCTGCGCCAATTCGGTGCACCGTCCGTCACATCGACGCCGACGGTGCCGAAATCGAACTGAGCCGGCCGACGATCCTGCCCTCGCGCGTGCGCCTGCACTGGGACCAGTACGGCGACAGCGCCGAATGCGAGGTCGTAGGCACCGAAGGCCCAGCCGTTCGCGTCGCATTCACGTCCGGCAAAGGCTCGGAAATTCTGCTCCGCTTCGAAGCCGACCGCGCTAGCCAGCGTCAGCGAGCAGGCATTTGAGAATGCCGTAATTGTAGCGGCCGTCGAGTGCCCCGAACGCCGGGCCGAGCTTGCCGGTGTCGCGTGTCTCACAGCGGTCGAACGCAGCCTCGATTTCGTCGCGTTCGGCAGGATCGAGGCGCAGGACGTCGTCCGCGCCGATCAGTCCAGCTTCGATGGCTTCGGCGAGATGTCCATAAACCGTCGCAACCTCGAGCCCGCGCTCGGACGCAATCTGCTCGGCGTCAAGGCTCCTGAGATGTGCCGCCAGCGTCGCATTCACGCTTGCCGACAATCGGTTGGTGAGAATCGGATGCGCCGTGAACTGCGAAATCACCTGCATGAACGCCGCGCCGTAGCGCGCGATCTTGCTGGCGCCTAACCCCAGGATGTCGTGCAGCGCCGATTCCGATTTCGGCCGCTTCTCCGCAAGCTCGATCAATGTCCGGTCCTGCGCCACGACGTAGGGCGGAAGTTTCGCAGCCGCCGCGAGTTTGAGGCGCACGGCTTTGAGCGCATCGAACAACGGCTGGTTCTGGGCGGCAACCTTTGGAGCAAGCGACCCGCCGCGCTTCTTGGCAAGCTTCGATCTTGCCTGCGTTACGCGCATCAGAAAACGTTCTTCGCCGCGAAGCAGCGGCCGGGCCCGTTCGGTGAGAATGAGAGAGCCCATGCCCTCGTCGTCGCCCGTTAAATACCCTTGCGCCGTCAGTTGCCGGAAAAGCCCCTTCCATGTCGAAGCCGGCACGTCCTTGCCGATGCCGAAAACCGACAGACGGTCATGGCCGTTGCGCAGCACGCGCTCGTCCGCTGTTCCGATCAGTACGTCGGCGAGATAGGTGACGCCGAAACGCTGCCCCGTCCGGTAAACGGCCGACAACGCCTTCTGCGCCGCGACGGTCCCGTCCTCGGTATGAGGCGGGCTGAGGCAGTTATCGCAGTTCCCGCACGGCGCGGAATTCATCTCTCCAAAGTAGGCGAGCAACGCTTGCCGCCGGCAGCCAGGCATTTCCGCCAGTCCGATGAGCGCGTCGAGCTTCTGCCGCTGCACGGTCTTGAAGGCGTCCGAGCCCTCCGACCGCCCGATCCATTGCCGAAGCTGCACGATGTCCTGCAGCCCGTAGGCCATCCACGCGTTCGCTGGTTCGCCGTCGCGACCGGCGCGTCCCGTCTCCTGATAATACGACTCGATCGACTTCGGCAGGTTGAGATGCGCAACGAAACGCACGTCGGGTTTATCGATGCCCATGCCGAAGGCGATCGTCGCGACGATGATCAGCCCGTCTTCCGTCAGGAACTTGGTTTGCGCCGCCGCGCGTATGTGCGCTTCGAGACCGGCATGATAAGCGAGCGCCTTACGCCCCTTCGCGCATAGCCACGCCGCCGTTTCGTCGACCGACTTGCGCGACAGGCAATAGACGATCCCAGCCTCGCCTGCATGCTCGGCTTCGATGAATTGCCAGAGCCGCTCCCGCGCGCTGTCACTGCCGAGTTCGGCGATCGTATAACGGATGTTCGGACGATCGAAGCTCGCGATGAAGCTCCGGGCGTTTTCGAGCGACAGCTCCGAAATGATGTCTTGCCGCGTGCGTTCATCCGCCGTCGCCGTCAGCGCGATGCGCGGCACGTTCGGAAACCGCTGCGCCAGAATCTTGAGCTGCCGGTACTCGGGCCGGAAATCATGCCCCCACTGCGAGACGCAATGGGCTTCATCGATCGCGAACAACGCGATGTCGGTGCGCTCGAAAAGCCCGAGCGTTCGCTCCTGCACCAGCCGTTCCGGTGCGACGTAAAGCAAATCGAGCGCATCCGCCGCGAACTGCCGCTCGATCCGATCCTGCGTGCTGCGGTCCTGCGTCGAATTCAGAAACGCCGCCTTGACGCCGAGGTCCTTCAGCGCGTCGACCTGATCTTGCATCAACGCGATGAGCGGCGAAACGACGATGCCCGTCCCGCGCCGGACCAGTGACGGAATCTGATAGCAAAGAGATTTGCCGCCGCCCGTCGGCATCAACGCCAGGCAATCGCCGCCGTGCAGAACGGTATCGATGATGTCGCCCTGCAGCGGGCGAAAACCCTTGTAGCCGAAAACGTCCTCGAGCTTGGCGCGGGCGAGGGACATGGCGTCGCCAGAGTCTGAAGCAAACGGCAGAGAGAGCGGCGCGGCGAAGGCCGGCATCACGAAGTCCTATGCGCAAGTCATCGGTCTCCGGACGCTAATACGATTCGATGCGCAACTCGGCCGGCGAATAAAAAAAATCGAGGGCAAACGTCGAGTTAGCCGGAATTACTGGGATGTCGGCCGAAACGTTGCGGCAATTTAACGTCACGTTCAGAATGAGTTCATCTTATTGTGCTTAGATATAACCCAAGGCTGGTGTCACATCCCCCCGTGCACACCAGATGCTGCTGCCGCCCGGCCAAGTCCCGACTCCCCCCGTCTTCCCCTTGGCCGGGCCGCGGCGCTCCCAAAAATCCAATGTTCTGAAAAGGCTTTCCGCGGCTCAAACCGCGACGTTGCCAGTGACGTGAATGCGGTCCGATGCACTCGGCTCACGCGCGAGGTCCGGCCCCTTGAGCACGCCAAGGTCCATCGCGCGGATCGCGCCGTCTTTCGTGTTTGAAATCAAATTGTTTGCGATCAGGCATTTGCCATCGGCCGCGTTTGTGACAGAGACGCCGACGCGCGCATTGCGAATGACATTCGCCGTCACGGCGACGTCGCGCATATAAGCGCCCCAGCCGATTTGAATGCCGGCGGTCGGCGCGTTTTCGATCGTATTGCCGGTGACAACCGCGTCGGCCTCGACGCCGATGCCTTCCCCGCGCTTGTCTTCGGCTTCTTGCTCGCGCCGGAAAAGATTGCGGATGAGATTTCCTTGGATAACAGCAAGGCGTCCGCCGTCGTTGAAATTCGTGACCGAAATTCCGCTCGCGGCCGTATCGATGAGATTATTTGCGATTAACGCGCCCTGGAATCCAAATTCGGCATAAAGCGCAACCTCGCCGAGCCGCTCGCAGCTATTGCCGATGATCTGGATATTTGAGGCAGCGTTGCCGCGCACCGCCGTATAAGCGCAGTCGGAAATGCGGTTTCCCGAGACGAGCACGCTTCCGGCGCGAAACACGTTGATGCCGTTGCCGTACTCACCCGTGCCGCCTCGGGCATTGCGAATTTTCGAAATGCGATTGCCTGAGACAACGCTGCCGTCTTCTTCCTGTTTGGAACGCCAGATCAGGATGCCGTTGTTAGCGCATTCGGTGACGGTGTTGTCTCTGACGTCGAGCCCGAAGGAATCGAGGCTTTTGAAACCGGCGTCGAGAGCATGGCTGATAAGAAGGCTTTCGACGCGCCCGCCGCACTCCGCCAGCGACAGTCCGATGCCGCTGCTGTTCTGAATTTCGAGATCGGCAAGATGCACGGTCTTCGAATTGCTGAACGTCAGCAGTCCGTCGCCGCGCGCCGGATCGAATGTTTTGTAAGCGCCGTCGAATTTCAGTCCGTCGAGAACCAGGCCGTCGGCTTTTTCGCCAGTGACGAAGGCATCGCCGCCGGAAAATACCAGCGTCGTCGTCCGCGCCGTGCCGATGAGGCGCGAGCCGCTGCGCAGCCTGAGATCGCTGACGATGAACCTGCCGGGCGGCAGGACGAGGGGAATATCTTTCTCCGCGGCAATGTCGATCGCCGCTTGCAGCGCAACCGTTTGATCTCGCGCGTCATCCGGAACGAGGGCAGGCGCAAGATCCGACGCATTCGGTGTTGCTAGCCCTTGCACGGATCGGCGCTCGCTCGCGTGCGCGGTGCTCACGGCGGCACCGAGGCCCAGGCTTGCCCCGATGAGCGAACGGCGGTCGATGGTCATGGACGTGCTCCAGTTTGCTTCGCGCAAGAAGCAAGGACTGAGCCAGCGCGACAGACATTAAACCGAAGTTAAGGCCGTCTCCGATGCAGACGGCTGAAGCGCGAGTTTGAGGATTTCCAGCGCGCCGGGTACGATACGGCCTGCGGCTTCTGGCGTGCCTGAGTCGACTGGGATGTGGATGAACCCGACCTTGCACCGGTCTCCACGCACACGCGCTTCCACGAGCGAGTGGTAAAAGACGGCGTTGCAGAGATAGCCGCCCGCGTCATTTGAGAGCTTCGCTTCGAACCCTTGAGCTTCGAGATGCCGCGCGATGGCGGTCACGGCGATGGTTGCCGCAAGCTCCGGAGCGCCGCTCTCGCAAAGACAACTGGAAACCGGAAGGCTGCCAGCCGCATCCGTCGACATCCGGCAGAAATTCCGCGCTTCGGTTTCGATGCGAAAACCGCGCATATTGGATGCGACGCCAAAGTGGAGAGCCAGCGCAGGCGCGTGCCGCTCGTAAAGCTTTGAGAGAAGACTGGGCGCGCGCGCCCATTCGGTCGGCAGTACCGCGACGGCGAACCGGCAATGCGGCAACGCAAGTCGCGCCTCGCGCGCCAGTCTTCTGACGAGCGCGGCAGACGCATTCCTGCGCACGTTCCGAAACGGTCCGAAGCCGGTCAACAATACGGTCGGGCGACGGTTCATTCTCAACGCCATGACTCAATATAGGTCGCAGCCGGCGCCGTCCGAAAGAGGTGCGCATCAGGCCGAGGTCAAAGCCCCATCAAGCCCATCAGACGATCGACCGCCAGCGTCGGCAGCAACGTGCCCTCGCGCACCGACGCTTCGATTTTCGGAAGTTCGGCGGCGACTTTCGGATTTGCTTTGAGCGCGCCCATCAGACGGTCTTCGAGCATGTCGCGCATCCACGACACCGCCTGCGCCTGCCGCCGCGCCTGGAATTGGCCCGTCGCCGACATCTTTTCCCGATGCTCGAGAATTTTCGCCCACAGATCCTTCAGCCCGCGATTTTCGATGCCGGAAACCGTGAGTACGGGCGGGAACCAGGTCGCATCGTGGGGCGTGAAAATCTGCAGTGCGTGCCGGTAGTCCGCCGCCGCCCGTTCCGCGCGCCGGACGTTATCGCCGTCGGCCTTGTTGATAGCGATCATGTCGGCAAGCTCGATGATGCCCTTCTTGATGCCTTGCAGGTCGTCGCCGCCGCCCGCCAGCAAGAGAACGAGGAAGAAATCGACCATATCGGAAACGGCAACCTCGGATTGCCCGACGCCGACCGTCTCGACGATGATGACGTTGAACCCCGCCGCCTCGACGAGGGCCATCGTCTCTCGCGTCTTCCGAGTCACCCCGCCGAGCGTGCCGGAGGACGGTGACGGCCGGATGAACGCATTCCGCTCCTGCGCCAGCGAGCTCATGCGCGTCTTGTCGCCGAGAATGGACCCGCCCGAGCGCTTCGACGTCGGATCGATCGCGAGCACGGCGACGAGATGACCCTCGGCGATCAGGTTCATCCCGAACTGGTCGATCGTCGTTGACTTGCCAACCCCTGGCACGCCGGTGACGCCAAGGCGCACGGCTTGTCCGGTCTTCGGCAGAAGCGCCTGCAACACCTGCTGCGCGAGGCGGCCATGCTCGGGATTTGTGCTTTCGACCAGCGTGATCGCGCGAGCCAGCAAGGCTCGGTCGCCGGCGGTGATGCCGGCCACGTAATCGGCAACGGGAATGCGATGCGCGGACAGGGTGGCAGTCGCCATGGCTCGCCTGGATATCCTTTATCTTTCAACGGCCGACCATGGTCAGGAACGGCCCGCGCCGCAAGTCCGGATTTCGTCGCTGGAAATCCACGACAATCCTGCTGACACAATTTCTCGGCATGCAGAGCTTATTGCCCAACGAGGGGCGGGCCCTTAGGATTTCCTCGGGCTCAGGGGTTCAAGACGGAATTGCGGGGAGGGACGCGATGTATTCGCTTACCAAGCGTTGGCTGCTGCCAAGCCGGTCTGGACCGGTTATTGCGGCGATGATGGTTTGCGGTCTGCTGGGGGGATGCACGCAGGCGCCTCGCCTTGCGAAAGCGCCCGCCGAAACGGATTCGACGAAGACCGCAACTGTGCGGCCGCCGTCCGCCCCAGCCCCATCGGCGGAGCCCGCCCCTGCGCCCGTCGAGTCCGAAGCTCCTCAAGAACCTGCGGGCGGCGCGGCTCCCCCGCCTTATCCGGAAGCGTCCGATCCGATCGGAGGCTCTGGCCCGTCGTACGAGACCGCTGAACCGGCACCGGCCCCGCCGCCGCCCCCGCCACGCGCGTCCGCCGCCAAGCCGCGCCCTCCGACAGCCGCACCAGAGCCGCCCATGCCCCCGGCCGCGCCCGGAGCCGCGGCGAACGCGAGCGCCGAAGCCGCCGCCAAGGCCGAAGCGATCCGCCGTGCCGAAGAGGCAACGCGCGCCGCCAATGCACAGCGATACGATGAAGCGAAAAGAATGGCGCCCGCCAAACCCGCCGACGATCCGGCCAAGGCCTTCGACGTCGTTCCCGTTTTCTACGGAACGGATCGCGCCGTCGAGCCGGACCCGAACCGTCTGCAATTCGGCGCCGAGCGCGGACACAAGCTGCAGCTTGGCCGGGCGTTGGTGACGGTGCCGCTCATTCACAAGGTGCCGCATATCGAGCGGCCCGTCGTGATCGAGATCCCGTATTTCAAGGTCAAGGTCTACGAGGAAAAGGAAGACCCCGAGAAACACTTCACGGTCCAGGAAATCAAAGGTCTGACGGAAGCCCAGATGCTGGCGCTCATCAAGCAGCGCCTGGCGACCTCAACGACGTTTAAGGACCACGCGTTCGTCTTCGTGCACGGCTTCAACACGTCGTTCGACAACGCGCTCTACCGCACGGCGCAGATCGCCTACGATCTTCGCTTCGACGGCGTTCCGTTCCTTTATAGCTGGCCCTCGGGCGGCAAGGTCGCGAGCTATACGTACGATCACGGAAGCGTTGAGCAGGCCGAGCCGACGCTGGCCGAGTTCCTGGACATGGTCATCCAGAAAAGCGGCGCCAAATCGATCAGCCTGATCGCGCACTCGATGGGCAACGAGCTTTTGTTGCGTGTGCTCGAACGCATAAAGACCAAGGTGCCGCGCGGCGTGGTGATCAGCCAGGTTATCCTGGCAGCGCCCGACGTCGACCGCGATAAGTTCAACATCCTGGCGCGCGAGGTCATCAAATTCGCCAAGGGCGTCACGCTCTACGCGGCTTCGAACGATCGCGCGTTGAGTTACTCTGCGCGTTTCTGGGGCGGCGTGCCGCGCGCTGGCGATGTGCCGGCGACAGGACCGCTGATCATTCCCGGACTCGATACCATTGACGTCACGGCCGTCTCGACGGACGCGCTGGGGCTCAATCATTCGGGTTACGCGGAAAACCCGGCGCTGTTGAATGACGTGAAAGCTCTCGTCGCCTCTGGGCTTCGCCCGCCGGACAAGCGCGTCAAGAGCATCCTGGCCGTTGAATCGGCTGCGGGCAAGTATTGGCGGTTCCAGGCGGAAACGGGGACGGTGCCGTAAGCTCGGCCGAAAAGATCAAGCCGCAAAGTCGAGAGCAAGCCCCTGCGGCGGCGTCCATTGCGTCGCCGCCGTGCGAATTCGAGCAAGTCTCGTAAGACTTCCTTTACGCGCGTGCGGCACAATTCTTTCGAGTTTGTTCAGTATTTGAGGGTTCGTCATGCGTCCCGCGTTCGTGAAGCCGTTTGCATCGGCTGCTGTTGCTGTTCTTTTTGCGTTGGTGTCGGCAAACGGAGCGCTCGCCGAAGACGCTCAGGTCGATGACGTGGAAGCTGACGGAACCCAGATCGTCGCCGTGGGTGCTGCGGACGAACAGTTTCCGGCAAAAAATCTCAATTCCGTACCCCTCGATGGTTTCGGCTTTCAAGTTGGCGCCGGGTCGAGTCCTCTCATCCGCCAGTTGACGGCGGCGCGCCCGAACGAGGATCTCGTCATTTGCGTGGCCGGCTGCTTCAGCGGCCGTGATCGGGTCGTCTATGCCCAGCCGATCGATCTCCAGGCGCGCGCCAAAACGGCTTCGAGCGCGGCAACCGGCGCATCGGACGGAACGAGCGGTTCAATTCCCCACGGTCTGCGCGGAAGTCAGTAAAGCGGATTGCAATCGGCCCGCGAAAAAACTCGCAGTACAGCAGCCGCACATGAGCCCTTCGCCAGGCTGATAAATATTTGACGACGGATCATCGGTCCAACGTCGTTCCTAACTCCGACGGCCAGCGAACTTGCTCCCCCTTCGCTCCCCGAGCTGGCCGAAGGAGATACCACATGAACAAACTTTCGCGCGGTGCTTGGCTTGCGATTGCGGCCGTTGTCGCCGTTCCAGCTACCGTCGCCATCGCCAAGTCCGTTGATCGCGGCGGCTGGCACAACATGACGCCGGAAACGCGCACGCGCCTCGAGGAAGGCCGCATCGCAATGGTGAAGGCCGCGCTGCAGCTCAATGCCGATCAGGAAAAGCTTTGGGCACCCATCGAGACGAACGTGCGCGACACGTTCAAGGTTCGCGAGGAAAAGCGCGCCGAATGGGCGAAGAAGCGCGAGGAGCGCCGGGCTGACAAATCCGACGCGCAATCCAAGCGGCCCGATCTTTCCGAACGCTATGAGCGCATGAGCAAGCATCTCGGCGAGCGCGCCGATCGGCTGAAGGCATTTTCAAGCGCTTTCACGCCGTTCTACGCGTCCCTGAGTGACGAGCAGAAAGATGTCCTGCGTCCGCTCATGCGCCAACTGACGCCGGGCTTCGGTCACGGCGGCCGTGGTGGTCCTCACTGGGCCTTCGGCGGCGGTTGGGGTCCGGGCGGCCAGGAACATCGCGGACATCGTGGCTGGCACGGCGGCCCTGATGGCAAGGGCGGACCTGGAATGCAGAACGATGCACCTGAAAACGACGGCGGCCCCGCCGCTCCGGTCGAATCCGACGACAAGGGCTGATCCGCTTCAACGATCCGGTCTGGGTCTTTATGTAGCCGGGCGCGAATGCCCGGCTATATTTTTGCGCGACGCGAGTAGGGAAGTCGCAATCTGATGACCCGCGCCCAAGGTTCGCTGCTTCCCGCGAGCGACTAAAGCTTCCGCAGCTTGAAAAACGCGCTGCCGGCTTCGCCGTTGAGCCGTACGCTCTGTGTACGTCCTGACACCGTGATGCGGATCGACCCGCCGGTATTGTACTGCTGGTTGAAGAAGCTGCCCGTATAGCTGTTGGCGCCCGATTTATAGAGCGTCGCCGATTGGTCGACTTTTGCCGACGGCGTCGCGCACGTTGCCAACATCGCGTAGCTCGAAGCACCTGTCTTGGCGAAGCGCGCGCGGCATCGCGCTTTTTCCTTCGAGCCCGACGCGAAGGAGATCGAGCCGTTGCCGCTCCACGATCCGGTGAGCGACACCGGTTCTGCGTGTGCGCTGCTGACACTTGCGCCGCTTAGTCCAACGACAACGGCAAATCCGCCAGCGGCGACGGCGCGTAACATTTGCGAAACGACAGTGCGGACCATTGTCGAACTCCTCTGAACGGAACTTGTCATGTCGGATGCGGCCATCTTAGCGAGTCTTGCGCCGGGTGTGGAGGTGGGGTTTGAAACCTCATTCGTCAATTGCAATTGAGTGAACCAAGAGTTTCAGAAGACGTGCGAATTTTTGATTAAAGCCGCTCGTCAACGCCTATGCGCGGATCACCGTTGCGCGCTGCGGCATCGATGCACGTCGCAAATCCCCGTCTGTGACGTGGCTGTGACGTCGAAAAATGCGATCCCGTCGAGGCTCCGCACTTGAGCGGCCGTCTTGCCCGGCGCGAAATTCCATGCTCAGCAGGGCGGTGATGGAAACAATGCTCGAAACCTTCCGTCCGTTCGACGCGCGCATGCTGCAGGTCGGTGACGGACACTGGATCTATGTCGAAGAAGTCGGCTTGAGAGGCGGCCGCCCGATTGTCTTTCTGCACGGAGGACCTGGCAGCGGCTCTCAGCATTTGCACCGGACAGTGTTCGATCCGGCGCGCGATCACATCTTCCTGATCGACCAGCGCGGCGCAGGCCGCAGCCATCCTTATCTGTCCCGCACCGCCAACACGACGGCGCATCTCGTCGGCGACCTCGAAATCATCCGTGAGCACTTCCGGATTGCAAAGTGGCTGCTCGTTGGCGGCTCCTGGGGCTCGACGCTGGCGCTGGCCTATGCCGAAAAGCATCCCGAGCGCGTCGCGGGGCTTGTCCTGCGCGCCATTTTCCTGGGGACCACTGAGGAAGTCGAATGGGCTTTCCTTGGAGGGCCGAAAATCTTCCGCCCTGAGCTTTATGCCGACTTCCGCGACTGGCTGCCGCTCGCCGAGCGCTCCGATCCGCTCCAGGCATACGTGGAGCGCCTCTGCAATCCCGATCCGGACGTGCACAGGCTTCCGGCGCTGCGATGGTTCGCCTACGAGCGCGCGTTGTCGGAAATCGCCGCTAAGCCGGGGCCGCTTCCGACCGAGGCCGCCAGCGCCTCGCGCCTGCCGCCGACGCCGCTTGTCGAGGCGCATTACATCCGCAACGATTTTTTCCTTGAGCCCGGCCAGCTGCTGCGCGACGCGCGCCACCTTGCCGGCATCCCCGGCCGCATTTTGCAAGGCCGCTATGACCTGCTCTGCCCGCCGCGGGCGGCCCACGCGCTGGCCTCCGCATGGCCGGATGCCCGCCTCGAATTCATCGAGACGGCAGGTCATGCCATGAGCGATCCGGGCGTCATGGATGCCATGCGCCGGGCCATAGCCGACCTCTGTGACTGAACACCCGGCAAATGGTGAACACCGCGGCATCATTGCCGAATTTCCCGAACTTCCTTGACTTGCGGAGCGAACGCACCGATACACGGGCCATTGTTCTTCGATGGCGCTCGGGTCCTCGTGCCACTCTAAGCGGTTAAACTGCCGCGCTCGACCCTGCATCCAGATCAATCCTTTAAGATAAGGCCACGCCCCGAATGCGCCGGTGTGGGCCATGGGACGCAGCCCCGGCACAAGATGCACGGGCCTCGAAGCCCTTGGGAAATTTTCACTTTGACAGTTCAGACTTTTGAGGAATTCGGCTTCGCCGAGCCTCTTTCGCGCGCCCTCACGCAGTGTGGGTACGTAACGCCGACACCTATCCAGGTGCAGGCGCTGCCTCCTCAACTCGCGGGTCGCGATCTTCTCGGCATGGCGGAAACCGGTTCGGGTAAGACCGCAACCTTCCTTCTTCCCATCCTCCAGAAGATCGCCGCGGAATCCATCGAACCCGCTTCGAAACAAGTGTTGGCGCTCATCTTGGCACCGACGCGAGAGCTTGCGATCCAGATCGATCAGGAAGTCGCGAGCCTTTCTCGCAACATGCGGATCAATCGCGCCGTCGTGCTCGGTGGCGTCAGCAAGGGGCCGCAGATCAACGCGCTGAAACGCGGTGTGCACGTGCTTGTCGCGACGCCAGGTCGTTTGCTCGATCACGTCAACATGCGTACCTGCGATCTTTCTCGCGTCCAGATCCTCGTGCTCGACGAAGCCGACCGCATGTTTGACATGGGCTTCATTCGCGACATCAAGAAAATCGTTGGGCTTATTCCGGCGGTCCGGCGCACGGCGCTTTTCTCGGCGACGATGCCGACCGAGATCAAGAAGTTCGCTTACGACATTCTGAAAGACCCTTTCCGCGTCGACCTGTCGACGAAGACGATGGTCGTCGATCGCATCGACCAGAAGGTCATGATCGTCCACGCCACCGAAAAGCAAAGCCGGCTTCATACGATCCTGGCCGATGAAGCCTGCAAGCGCGTCATCGTCTTTACGCGGACGAAGCGCGGCGCGGACCGTGTCGCCGATCGCCTTGGAATGGCGGGCATCAGTGCTTCGGCGTTTCACGGCAACAAGGCGCAGAACGCGCGCCAGCGCGCGCTCAACGACTTCATGATGGGCCACGTTCGTGTTCTCGTCGCGACTGACATTGCGGCGCGCGGCATCGACGTTTCCAACATCACGCACGTCGTCAATTTCGATATGCCGCTCGACCCGGAAACCTACGTGCATCGCGTCGGTCGTACCGCTCGTAAGGGCACCAGCGGCATCGCGATCTCGCTGTGCGATCCGGCGGAGCGCCAGGAAATCACGGCTATCGAGCGCATGATGAAGCAAAAGCTCGAAGTCATCGCCGACGTCGGCGGCGAATCCCTGCCGATGCCGGAGCGCCGCCAGCATCACCGCGCCCAGAACGGGCCGCGCCGTGATGGCGACCGCCACAACGACCATGCCGACCGCCGCCGCGACGGACGCGAAGGCGGCCAGCGCGCAGAACGCCCCGCGCGGCACCGCAACGGCGACGATCGCGCCAATGCGCCGTCGTCGCCCCGGCACGCCGACAACCGGCGCCAGCATGAGCCCGCTCCAATCGCGGCGGACGGCGAGGCCGTGTTCGGCGTCGGCGAGCGTCGTGAGACGAGAGGCAACGAGCATCGTCCCCATCGCGGTTCCGGTGATCGCCCGCATCAGGGCGACCGCAGGCATCACGAGCGCAACGGTAGCGGCGAACATCGCGGTAATGGTTCTCGTTCCGGTCCCGGGCAGCGCTCTCGTGATGGCCAGCCCGCGCGCCACACGGACGCATCGCGCCCGCAGAACGCGCACTCTGGTCGCCGCCACGAAGACGGGCACGCACCGGAGCGTCGCAAAGATGAGCATCGTCCGAACTCGGGCCGTCAGGCGGAGCGCGGTGACCGTCGGCCTGCCTGGAGCAGCACCGACGCGCCGAAGTTCATGAAGCCCCGGCGCGACGACAGCCGTGGCCGCCAGAGCCGCAACCCGGCTTCGTGATCTCAGCGCAAACTGAATTTCAGAGAAAAGAAAATGGCCGGGTTCGCCCGGCCATTTGCGTTTTTACTCCGCCGCAGCCTTGTCGGCGTAGCCGAGCTGCGCGTTGAGCTTTTCGACGAGATCGGCCGCCGCCTCGGGGATGTTCGTGCCGGGGCCGAACACGGCTTTCGCACCCGCTGCAAAAAGCGCGTCATAATCCGCTGGCGGAATGACGCCGCCGACGACGATCATGATGTCGCCGCGCCCTTCCTTGTCGAGCGCGGTCTTGAGTTCGGGCACCAGCGTCAGGTGACCCGCCGTCATCGTCGAAACGCCGACAACGTGCACGTCGTTTTCGACCGCCTGCCGCGCGGCTTCGTCGGCGGTCGCGAACAGCGGCCCGATATCGACGTCGAAGCCCAAGTCCGCAAACGCCGATGCGATGACCTTTTGCCCGCGATCATGACCATCCTGACCGAGCTTGGCGATCAGGATGCGCGGCCGGCGGCCATCGTTCTTGTCGAACGCTTCGACGAGGGTCTTCACCCGATCGACGCTCGGATTCATCGCCGCTTCCTTCTTGTAGACGCCGCTGATGGCGCGAATTTCGGCCTTGTGCCGCGTGAAGACTTTTTCCAGCGCGTAGGAGATTTCCCCGACCGTCGCCTTCTGTCGCGCCGCCTTGACCGCAAGGTCTAGCAGGTTGGCGTTGCCCTTCGCGCCTTCCGTCAGCGCACTGAGTGCGGCTTGCACATCGGCTTCGTTGCGCTCCGCACGAAGGCGCGCAAGCTTGGCGAGCTGGGCTTCGCGCACGGCGTGGTTGTCGACCTTGAGGAAATTGATTTCCTTGTCGCCCTTGATCTGGAACTTGTTGACGCCGGTGATTGTCTGCCGGCCGGAGTCGATGCGCGCCTGCGTGCGTGCGGCCGCTTCCTCGATCCTGAGCTTCGGAATTCCGGCTGCGATGGCCTTCGCCATCCCGCCTTGCTCTTCGACTTCCTCGATGTGCGACAGCGCTTTTCGCGCGAGATCATACGTCAGACGCTCGACATAGTGGCTACCGCCCCAGGGATCGATCGTCCGCGTCGTTCCCGATTCCTGCTGCAGCAGAAGCTGCGTGTTGCGTGCGATGCGCGCCGAAAAATCCGTCGGCAAGGCGATCGCTTCGTCGAGACCATTGGTGTGCAGCGATTGCGTATGCCCCTGCGTCGCCGCCATGGCTTCGAGGCAGGTCCGCGTCGCATTGTTGAAGATGTCCTGCGCCGTCAGCGACCAGCCGGACGTCTGCGAATGCGTCCGCAGCGACAGGGACTTGTCGCTTTTCGGATTGAATTCTTGCTTGATGAGCTTCGCCCAGAGGAGACGCGCGGCGCGCATCTTGGCGATCTCCATGAAGTAGTTCATGCCGATCGCCCAGAAGAACGACAGGCGCGGCGCGAACGCATCGATATCCAATCCCCCGGCGACACCCGCGCGCGCATACTCGATGCCGTCCGCGATCGTATAGCCGAGTTCGAGGTCGGCCGTCGCGCCAGCTTCCTGCATGTGATAGCCGGAGATCGAAATCGAATTGAATTTCGGCATCTTCGCGCTGGTATAGGCGAAGATGTCCGAGACGATCCGCATCGAGGGCGCGGGCGGATAGATGTAGGTGTTGCGCACCATGAACTCTTTCAGAATGTCGTTCTGAATGGTTCCGGCGAGCTTCTCGGGCGGCACGCCCTGTTCCTCGCCCGCCACGATGAACAGCGCGAGGATCGGCAGCACGGCGCCGTTCATCGTCATCGAGACGGTCATGTCCTGCAGCGGAATGGAATCGAACAGAACGCGCATGTCGAAGATCGAATCGATCGCGACGCCCGCCATGCCGACGTCGCCCTTGACGCGTGGATGATCGGAATCGTAGCCGCGATGGGTTGCGAGATCGAAGGCGATCGACAGGCCCTTCTGGCCAGCCGCGATATTGCGGCGATAGAAGGCGTTCGAATCTTCGGCCGTCGAGAAACCGGCGTACTGGCGGATGGTCCAGGGCTGCAGCGCGTACATCGCCGGGTAGGGGCCGCGCAGGAAGGGCACGATGCCCGGCAGCGTATCGACGAAATCGAGCCCCGCCGTGTCGGCGCTGGTGAAAACCGGCTTGACCGGAATGCCCTCGGGCGTTTCCCAGACTGGAGCCTCGGGTGCGGCCGGACTTGAGCCAGCTTTGCCGGTGGCCGCCGTTTCGAAAGGCACGTCTGCGAAATTCGGAATAGTAGTCATCAGGCGCGATAAATCCGGTGAAAATGATACGTCGCGGCAACGGTAATGGAACGCGGCGGCAACGACAATCGCCGTGCGACATCGAATTCGTATGAGGAGCGCCCGATCTGGCCGAAAACGCGCGCCTTTTCAGCGATCGGCCCGAGCCCGCCACAAACGCCCGCATGATGGGGCGATCGTAGCAGAATTCCCCCGGGGTCAGATATGCAACGCAAGGTCGCGAATGGGACCCGCCAGCGCGGCGCGGCCGCGAGCGCCGCACGCCTCTGGGCGCCGCTGGCGCGCTTCATCACCTGGGAAGCGAACCTGGGCGAGCGCGCCGAGGCGCACGGACCGGCCGCGCACTTCGCCTACGAGTTCGTCCGCTTCGGCGTTAAGCAAGCCTGGGCCTGCCTGTTCGGCGCGCTGATGCTGGCGCTGCTCATCGCGACGTTCCTTTTCTATCCCAAGGGCGCCGCCCTCGCGCGCTACGATTTCCTCGTCATCGCGGCGGTGGTCATTCAAGTTCTGATGCTGGCCTTTCGCCTGGAGACGATCGAGGAAGCCAAGGTCATTCTGATTTTTCACGTCGTCGGCACGATCATGGAGATCTTCAAGACTTCCGTCGGGTCGTGGGTCTATCCGGAGCCGAGCCTGCTGCGCATCGGCGGCGTTCCGCTGTTTACCGGCTTCATGTACGCCGCGATCGGCTCCTACATCGCGCGCTGCTGGCGGCTGTTCGATTTCCGCTTTACGCGCCATCCGCCGGTCTGGGCGCTCGGTCTGTTGAGCGCCGCGATCTACATAAATTTCTTCGCGCACCATTACATTTGGGACGTGCGTCCAGTCCTGTTCGCGGCCGCTTTGATCCTGATCGGACCTTGCACGATTTACTACCGGATATGGAAGACGCACCGCCACATGCCGCTGTTGGTGGGGCTCGTGCTTGTCGCGCTGTTCATCTGGTTCGCCGAGAACATCGGCACGTTCACTGCGGCGTGGGCCTATCCGCACCAGAAGCACGGCTGGCAAATCGTCGGCGTCGGCAAGCTCGGATCGTGGTTCTTGCTCATGCTGATTTCCTACACGCTTGTCGCCGCCATCAACCGGCCGCAGCCGATGCGCCCGCGCGATGATCAGGATACGGAATATTTACCTCGATAGCCGAGCAGCAGGACGTCTCTCACGCGATTGCGGTAGGTTGGGAGTGTTCGAGGCGCGGCTCGGGAGCGCGACTGACATGATGAAAGCAGTGTACCTCGCAATTTTCACCTTTGCGCTCGCCGCATTCGGCGGAGCGGCTATGTGTTTGCCGGGCGACGAACCGACGCCGGATCTCCTTGCGTCGCAAATTCGCGACCAAGGATTTGCCTGCAGCACGCCAAAAAGCGCCGCGCGCGAAGTCAAGGCTTCGAGGCCGAACGAAGCCGTTTGGATTCTGCAATGCGAGAATGACACCTACCGGATGACCGTCATTCCCGACATGGCCGCCAAAATCGAAAAGCTCCGGAAATAAAGCCGCGCTGGCGGCCGGCTCCTCGTAGAGGAGTCGCCAGCGCCAATCAAAACACTCGCGCTGGCGGCTGGCTCCGCGCCGCGAAGTCGCCAGCGCCAATTCCCTGAGATTTTACTCCGCTGCCTCAACAAGGCCGCGCTGGCGGCCGGCTCCGCGCAGCGGAGTCGCCAGCGCCATCAATACTGTCACCCCCGGAACAGCGAAATCGCGTCGCGTCCAGCATTCTCTCCTCAAGACGACGGCCAATAGAGGAGAGTTCATCATGTCATGTTTCATCGCGGCGTCCGCCACAGCCGCAGTCGCGACCGTAGCCACGGTCGCCATCGCGACGCTTCCCGACGCGCAGTCTCTCCTCGCGCCGCTGATCGACGGCAACGAATACGCGCTGTCCACCGTATCCATTCTCGCGTCTGCTCCGCTCCTTGCCGTCATGACGGTTCTTGCCGCCTCCGGTCGCGAATAGTCCTTCCACGCATCGTTTCCCTCCCCCTTGCCTTGGCCAGCTCTTCCACCCCCGGGGAGCTGGCCCTTTTTTTGCGGCAACCGTCGCGAACAAAAATCGAGCTGCGCGATTGTCATCAAAGCGAGAAAAACCAAGCCTTTCTCCTGCCTTGTTGAGTCGTGATTTTCACTTCGGGGAGCGGGAGCCGCAATCGAGCCTCCTGCCAAGTTTCAGTCGTCGATGATCGCGCGTGATGGGGTTCGCGCAAGGCACTGAAGTCTGCTTTGTATTGCGTTGGGGGATGTGTTTTGAGACTGAATGCTGTCGCGCTCGTTTTCGTTGGGCTCGCGTCCGTGACGTTTCCGATCCATGCGGAACAGAAGTACACGTCGCAAGCTCAGCCCGTGCTGCCTGGTTCGGCGATGTACGCGGCAATCAGGCTTCCCGACTATGTGCCGGTGCTGAATTACGATCAGTTTCTGCTCGCGTCGCGCGGAGAAAATTTCGGCGGCGAGAGTGCATTGTCGTCCGCGACCCGCTCGGCGGCTGAAGCTTTGAGCGCAAAATTCGCAGTGCCGTCCCACGGCATGCACGTCGCCGCTTCGCCCGACCCGGAAGACCCCGATATCCTTGATGCATCATCCGATCCGAAGAGGCTCGTGAAAGTGGCGGAACTGATTCCATCGCCCGGTCTGATCGATCCGGCGAAAGTCGCGCGCGTTGCCATTCGGACGGAAACACAGAGCGCTGAAATTCCGCGATCGGTGGTGCGTAATGCGGAGCCTACGACGCGGCGCGCAAGTCCTTCGCGTTCGCGGGTCGCAAAGCGCGGCGGCGCGCGTCAGCATCAGGATCGCGTCGCGTCCGCTGGTACGTCGCAGCGATCGACCGGCATAAGTGCAGGTCTTGATCGGCTTGTCGGCTTTGGAGGCTTCACCCCGGATCACCGTCTAACGCGCTGACGGCGATCCCGCCGAAACGTCGGGCGTTCCGTGGATGCGAAATACGGAAGCATAATATCCGCGTGCCAGCGCGTGGTAGAGCGGCTCGCTGCTGATGAGCCGAGAGATGCTGGCTGCAAAAAGTGCCGTCGCCATCAACGGAATGACCATGTTCCGGTCGCTCGTCATTTCCATAACGATGACGACTGCGGTGAGCGGGGATTGGACGACGCCCGCAAAATATCCAACCGTCATTAGCAACATGAACGCGCGCGGATCGGCGAATGTGAAGATCGGCGTAATCATCGACCCAAGGCCGGCGCCGACAGCCAGAGACGGCGAGAACAGCCCGCCCGGAATGCCGCTTGCTGAAGACAGCAGCGTCGAAGCCAGCTTGGCGAGCCCATACCACCACGGCATGGTCTGGCCATCGACGAGCGATGCGCGCGTTTCGGCATAGCCGTTACCGGACGCGTATCCTGCGGTCGCGATGCTTAAGATTGCAACGAGCAAACCGCAAAGCGCGGCAAACACGATCGGCCGACGTTTGATGAGCGCTAGAATGCCGAACGGTTTGCGGGAGAGCGTGATCAGAGATATGCTGAACAACCCTCCCAGGACGCCACCGAAGAGTGCACAAATCGGCACAACGGCCCAATCCCGAGCCTGTACGACATCAGCGGGAATTTGGCCGAAGTAATCGTAGTTGCCGAGGATCAGCCAGCTCACGGCGCCCGCGATCACGACGGAACCGATGACGATATCGTTGATCCGTCCGGCAAAAGCTTTTGCCAATTCCTCGATCGCGAACAGAATGCCGGCGATAGGGGCGTTGAAGGCCGCTGCAATTCCCGCCGCAGAACCCGCGAGGACAAACCCGTTCTGACGCCCGAGACCCGCAGCCGTTGCCACGGCAAACATCACCGACGCTCCAACCTGAACCGTCGGCCCTTCACGTCCAACGGACGCGCCGATGACAAGCGCTAGCGCCGTCATGACGATTTTCGCAATCGTCGTCTGCCAGCCGAGAAGCGCGCGCCGGTGCGCCTGGTCCGAACTCTTGCGGGCGGCGATCACCTGTGGAATGCCGCTGCCAGCCGCCGCTGGAAACCAGCGCATGGTCGCAAAAGCCAAAGCTGCAAAGCCAGCCGGAGTGATAACGAGTGGAAGCACAGGATGGTTTTTCAGGATGTAACTGTAGACGTCCTGGGCGCCGTTCGCGATCTGCGCAAATCCGACGGCCGTCAAGCCGACGAGCAAGGCCCCCGCGATGAATACGGCGCGGCGCATCCACACGCGGCGCGACAGGCTGACATAACGATAGCGACGCATACCGAGCCGCAATCGACGCCGGGTGCGCGCAAATCGCCGAGCGCCAGCCTTCGGCGTATCGTTTGGAGTTCCGTCCTCCATCGTCACGTCACCGCATGTTGGACATTCGAGAAAGCGAACGCGATGTATTATCGCAAACGGTCTTGCAGCCCCTTGAGCGTCGCCACGGCGTCGGCTCCGGCAAACAGGAACTGATCGACGCCTGCGGCTTTGAGAGCGGCTTCCGCATCTCCAGGGGGCCCGGCCATCAGAACGAGCTTCGCACCGGCTTTCTTCAATGCGTCTGCAGTCGGCTGTGAGAGCGCCGCGTTGACGGCATCGGACGAACAGATGCACGCGGCCGTCGCGCCGGAAGCCTTGAATGCGTCGGCAGCCTCCTCGGGCGTTTTATAGCCGTCGCTGATCAGGGTCGCGATGCCGCCCGCCGCAAGGTAATTCTTGATCCACGTCGTGCGGACGTTGTGATCGGCGATTTCACCCATGCTCGCGGCGAAGACTTTGAAGCCGCCCTGTGCGTCGGCGGCGTCGCGTAAAGCTTCGAAGGCTTCGCCGAGCCGGTGCGGCTTCAGCGCCTTGACCTCGACGACCGACTTTGCGGACGGCGCGGCAGCCGTAGGCCACGGCTCGGCATGGACGCCGTCATCGCCGAGCAGCGGAAAGGCGCTGACGCCCGTCAACTCCTGGCGCAACGTCGCGATGTCCTTCGCGCGCGCTTCCGCGGTCTTTGCGATCATGTCCTGGATGTATCCCGAGGTGAGCGCTGCCGCCATGCCGCCACGCCCTTCGATGTCCTGGAAAATCTCCCAGGCCTTTTTCGCCATGTCCTCGGTCAGATTCTCGACGTACCACGAGCCGCCAGCCGGATCGGTGACGCGGCCGAGATGGCTTTCCTCCTGGCAGACGATCTGGATGTTGCGCGCGACGCGGCGAGAGAATGCGTCCGGCTTGCCGAGGGCGAAAGTGAACGGTAGCACGACGATCGCATCTGCGCCGCCGAGCGCCGCGCCGGTGCACGCGATCGTCGTGCGCAGAATGTTGGTCCACGGATCGCGCTTCGCCATCATGCGATAGGACGTCGGGCAGTTGATCTTCACGCTCGCGGCCGCGTCGCCCGCCCCGCAGGCGTCGGCGACGCGCCAGATGAGACGGCGCGCGGCGCGAAGTTTCGCGATGGTCGAAAATTCATCGATGTCGGCGGCGAGCGAAACGTTGATCTTCGGCAGCGCTTCGGCGGGCGTCAGTCCGCCTTTCTCGGCCGCGCGAAGATAGGCGACGAGCGTCGAGAGCATGAAGGCCAGTTCCTGCGCCTCGCTCGCGCCCGCGACATGGGCGACGACGCCGTCGGCCGTCATCGCTTGCACGCGTGGGCTCGCCGCCGTGATCTTCATCAACGCGACGGCGCGTGCGAGCGCCGTGTCGAGCGTCTCGGACAATCGCCCGGTCATCGCCAGCGTGCCGATTGGATCGGCGCCGAACGAACCCTGCCGTTCGGAAGCCTTGACGCCGCGCGCATCCCAGACCCCGGTCAGCGCCAGCGCCGCATCGAAGACATGATCGCCCGCGACGAGCACGATCGGACAGACATCGAGCAGCACGCCGTCGAGAGCGACCGCAAGCGCGTCTTTCGTCGCCGGAAGCCCATGACCAATGCCTACCTGCAAGCCGATCGACGTGACGCCGCCTTCGAGATCTTCGAGGATCGCCGCGTTCGCGGCTTTAGGATCGCTTTCGATATGGAAGGTGCGGATGTCCCAGCTGCCACCGACGGGCTTGGTGCCACGCGTGAACGGCGCTTGCCCCGGCAGCGCCGCCGCCGCGTCTGGCCGGGCATCGGCGCGCGTATAGAGCGGATTGATCTTCAAGCTGTCGGCCGTCCGCCGGACCAGCCGCTTTTCGAAATCCGCGCCTTTCAGGGCCTTGTCGACGAGGGCGCGCCATTGCTCGAGCTTGGCGGCGGGAAATCCCTCCGCGAGGTGCGTTTCGTTCGTCTCGGAGGGCGAGCGGCTCATTCGATCGGGCTCCTGGAGCGCAATGGACTGGGATCAAAATATTTGCCCCGGTATACCCGGTCGAGGGCTCCGCGCGAGCCCGAATTTTGGCCACCGGCGTGGCCCAATTGCCGCGCGCGCTCCGTCTCCACCTCCTATCGCGTTTGCCTCGATCCGGATGCCGTGGCATCTGGAGCCTGCTGGCCCGCGCGAGTCGGCGCCGTTTAGGGATTGCGAGGGTCGCACATGACTGGAAAGTCCGGCACACCGGGGTCTCAATCGGCCATCGCCGATCCCCGCGACTACGTGCAGGATGGGGCCGTCCTCATCGGTGTCAGCAAGTCAGGCCACGAGCCGGCGGCCGAAACCCTTGAGCTGTCGCTCGCCAACCGCCACGGCCTCGTGACAGGCGCCACCGGCACCGGCAAGACGGTAACGCTGCAGGTCCTGGCTGAGGGCTTTTCCGCCGCCGGCGTGCCGGTCTTCGCTGCCGACATCAAGGGCGATCTTTCCGGCATCGCGATGAAGGGCACTCAGGCCCCGAAGCTCGTCGCGCGCGCCGCGGAAATCGGCATCAGCAACTACGGCAACGCAGCGTTCCCCACGGTGTTCTGGGACATCTTCGGTGTCGATGGCCATCCCGTGCGCGCCACGGTGCAGGAGATGGGACCGCTACTCCTCTCACGCCTGATGGAGCTGACCGAGCCGCAGGAAGGCGTCTTGAACATCGCCTTCCGCTGGGCCGCCGACGAGCGCGAAGCCGGCGACAGGAACATGACGATCCTCAATCTCAAGGATCTGCGCTCCGTCATCGATGAGATGGGCAAGCGCGCCTCGGAGCTCAGAAGCAAATACGGCCACGTCGCGACATCGACCGTCGGCGTCATCCAGCGCCGCCTTCTGGTGCTCGAAGAGCAGGCCGCCGACAAATTTTTCGGCGAGCCGGCGCTCGACATCATGGATTTCATCAAGACGACGTCCGATGGGCGTGGCTACGTCAACGTTCTTGCCGCCGAGAAACTGATGGACACGCCGCGTCTCTATTCGACGTTCCTGCTCTGGCTGCTGACTGAACTGTTCGAAAAGTTGCCCGAGGTTGGCGATCTCGACAAGCCGAAGCTCGTGTTCCTGTTCGACGAGGCGCACCTGCTCTTCAACGAGGCGCCGAAGGCCGTGCTCGAACAGATCGAGCGCGTCACGCGCCTCATCCGTTCGAAAGGCGTCGGCGTTTACTACGTGACGCAGAGCCCCTCCGACGTGCCGGATCGTGTTTCGGCCCAACTCGGCAACCGCATCCAGCACGCGCTTCGCGCCTTCACGCCGAGGGAGCAGAAGGCGATCCGCGCCGCGGCGCAGACCTTCCGCCCGAACCCCGCCATCGACACCGAACGCGCCATCCAGGAACTTAAGGTCGGCGAGGCTCTCGTCTCTCTGCTTCACGGTAAGGGCGAGCCGTCGATGGTCGAGCGGACCCTGATCCGCCCGCCGATGTCGCGCGTCGGTCCGCTGACGCCCGAAGAGCGCGTGTCCCTCGTGGAAGCGGATAAAGCCAATTTCAGCAAGTATCGCCAAACTCTCGACCGCGAATCGGCTTACGAGCGGCTTCAGTCCCGCAATACGTTTGGCGGCCAGATCAAAGAGAAGCTATCGAAATTCCCTAATATCTTCGGTTTCAAGAAATGACCTGCCAACTCTGTTGAAAGTAACGGTTGGACTCATTAGTTTTTCTGAGATTCGCGGATTTTGGGCCGCCGCGGCGTGGGCCGAGAATTGAAGCGCCGGTTCCGGCGACGAGGAGAGCAGCACATGGGCTATTTCCGCTTCCGCAAGACATTCAGCATTCTGCCTGGCGTGCGCGTCAATCTCAGCAAGACCGGCGTCAGCTCCAGCATCGGCGGTCATGGCGCGACGGTGAACGTCGGCAAGAACGGCCCGATGGTGACGCTCGGCATTCCCGGCACGGGCCTGAGCTATCGCACGCCGGTCGGCCTTGCGCTGGTCATCATACTGCTGCTGATCGTGGCCGTGGCTGGGCTTGCGTATCTCTTCGCTCCGGACACCGTCCGCATGCTCCTGCATTGGTGGCAGCCGCGATGGTTCTGAGCGTCGCTGTTCTTACGGTGCTGACTGTACTGAGCTTTGCCAGCCGGAACTAGAAGCCACCCTCTTTGCAGTCGCCGCGTTTGCCGCGGGCTTCACGGAGGGTGTCGCCGCGCTCGGCGTTGCGCCGGGAACGCGTGGCCTCGCAGGCGCAATTGACTGAGACCTGACATCAACCGGCGCCTGTCCCGGTGGCGTTTTCAGCCAGACGTTTTTGCGGCCTTCCTTGATGCCTTCCGCATAAAGTGCCGCTTGGTATTTCGGATCGTAGATCTGCGTCGTCTTGAAATCGAATGACGCAGGGACAGACATGAAATTGAAATCCGCCCCGGCATCGAGCGCGATCCGGTAGATATGATAAAGCTCGCCCTGGTTCTGGCTCTTGATGAGCGTCGAGATCGCGCGTGACGCGATTTGCAGGGTCGTCGGCTTAACGACCTCCTGCTCGGGCGACGCCTTGCCGTTCTTGATGATGAAGAACTTGCGGATTGGCGGCACAGGATAAAGCGCGTCGAAGGCCTGCAGAGGCGCTTCAGCGGGGAGCACGAAAACCTCGCGCGTCGTACCGCCGTCGACGTGCAGTTCGTCGTACATCTTGCCGTCCGCCTCGACCTCGATCTTGACGGGTGGGAACGCCGCCGGAATGGCAGCCGACGCCAGGATCACGCTGCGGAAAAGTTCGATTGCGCGCGGCGATTTGCTGAGCGCGATTTCGCCCATGTTCCACACGACGGGCCGCTGCGCATCGAGGTTCGTCGTCAGCACCATCAGGATGCGGCCGCGCCTGTACTGCGCGGCGATCCTGTCGAGAAATTCCCGGTCGACGTAATTCGCGATCAGCTCCTGGAGCGGAGTCGTATCAGCGAGCGCCGGACCGCCGAACAGCGCCGGTAGAAGTTGCGTGGTGATGACTTCGTTCTGCTTGTACTGCGTCCAGATCACTTGCAGCTTCTCGTCCTCGGACGGCCCGAGGAAGGCGAACGGAGCGATGATGGCGCCGGCGCTGACGCCCGTGACGATTTCGAATTCTGGGCGGTCGCCGCGCTGGGTCCACCCCGCGAGAACGCCCGCGCCGAACGCGCCGTCTGAGCCGCCGCCGGAAAGCGCGAGCGTTTCGATGACCGGACGTCCGTCAATGCGTTTGGCGCTGCGCGCGATCGGCGGCATGTGCGCCGTGCGGCGCTTGATTTCCGCAATCGGATTTTTGGGGACTTCATCGGCCCAGAAACGGACGCCGTGCATGTTCGGGATTTCGGCTTCGAGCGCGAGCTTGGCGTCGCTGATGCCGTTGCGCGGAATCGTCGCCGCGCAGCCTGCGAGGCAGAACGCGGACGCCAATAGCACGCCGACACAGAGCCTAGCCCCGTACACTGAATACCCCCGACGTAGAAAATCCCTCTAATATCGCAAATGTTTTAAGGCACCCTCAAGGCCGGGGCAACGCGGGAATGCTCAGACCCCGCCGACATTGCCGTCCTGTGACGTTCGGACGACTGTTGCAGGACGGCCTTTATCGTCCCGAGGGGGAAAACAGCGGCCAACCCCGCGTTTCCATGGCGGATCGGGTGTACGCGTACGCCGAGTTCATCAGCTCGGAATGCCGTTTCCAGTCGAGAGCGCCCATTCCGGGCGGTGTTGGGGGCACGAGAAGCCAGTCTTCCGCGGTCAGGTGTCGCTCGAAATGTCCGCGATTGGCCATCAGGCTTCGGACGAGCACGGTCGCAGCCGATGGCACGTGCGGCGTCTTGCGAGCGGCCAAGGGATTGAGAGTTTGCCAGATCAGCTCACGGCGTTTCGGCAGTGACGCGTAATCGACCGGATAGTGCTGCCGGTCGCCCGTGTCGAAACTCACGACGATATTCGGTCCGCGCTTCAGGCGATGCATTGTATCGATCGGCACGTTGGCGATCACGGACCCGTCGACGAGCATCCGCCCGTCCTCGGTATAGTACGGCGGCAGCAGACCGGGGATCGCGGCGCTCGCACGAATGGCGCGCCAGAGACTGCCGCTGCGATGAACTTCCGCTTCGTAAGCCGAAAGATCGGCCGAGACCGCGAAATACGGCTTCCACAAATCCTCGATGCGGATACTTCCGTATTCCTTTTCTAGCAGATGATCGAAATGCGCATGATCGAGCAGGCTGTAGCGCGGCACGGTATAACGCGCCATCGCCCGGCCTTCGATGAACATGCGGTGCACGCCCGCGTCGATCTCGAGGGGATCGACATTCTGCGCAAACGCCGCCGCCATCGCCGCGCCGCCCGACGTTCCGCCGACGAGATCGAAACCGATGCCGGCTTCGCGAAACGCCTGGTAGATTCCGACGTGTGCCGCGCAATAGGCGCCTCCGCCGCACGCGACGAATCCCAAGGCTTCACCAACGACGAAACGCCAGAGGCGCGCGACGTCTTCGCTGTCGCCGAGCGCAACGTGGTGATGCATCGCGGGTTCGCGGCCAGAGAGCCAGTGCCGCGTGCCTTGCACGACGCCTTTGCGGCGATGAACGATCGCGAGCCGCCGTGACTGAGGCCGATGCAGCGACAGTGCAAATTCTTCCGTTGCGCCGAGCGGAACAGCGCGACCGATGGGATCATCGGGCGAAGCCGCGACAAGGAGCAACTCGTCGGATTGGCGAATGCATTTCTCGCTCCACGCGGTCAGTTCGCGATCGGCGATGAATACGACCGTCGAATAGCGCGTTTCGAGCGCGTTAAGCGCCGCAGTCAGATCGTCGTCGTCGCCTGGATCTCGGCCAAGAACCTCTCGCAGCGTATCGCGCGATGCAACGACCGTTCCCGAATGGCTTGCTGCGATTTTCACAAAATCGCTCAGGAATTCAGGCGGGATATGCCCGTCTCCGGCACCTATGACGGTGAGCGTTCTAGGCCGCGCGCGGGCCGATGCAATCCCGATGTCGCGGCGAAGATCTGCGTGCAGCCGCGTTTGGACAGCCAGCCGTTCTGCGAGCGTCGCGGTGATCGCCACCCAGATCGCGGGCGAAGCTTCGGATATCGAATTGAAGTCCTCGCGCGACAGCCGCACGACAACGCCGTCGCGGATTGCGCGCACCGTTGCTGTTCGCTTGCCGCCGGTGAAAAACGCGATCTCGCCGATCGGCGATCCATGGGTGATTTCCGCGACCGGTTCGTCATGGCCGTCGATCTCGACAGCGAAGCGGCCGGATACAACAACGTGGAGCGCGTCGGCGGCCTCTCCCTGCCGAACGACGCACTCTCCGCGCCGTATGGGGAGAGGCTGCAGCCTCTCCTCGAGCGAACGCAAAACGCCGGGAGGCAAATCCCGGAACGTCGCGACACTCGAAAGGGAGAAGGGCTTGAATGACATCGGGGCGCCGTGTGGCAGGCCTTTCGGGCCTTATACCATAGCGACGCCCCGGAAATAATTCGAGCTACATAAGCGCGTGATTAGCCCGCCAATGCCTCGACGTGTTCCCAATTCACGAGATTGTCGAACCACGCCTCGAGATACTTCGGGCGCGCATTGCGATAATCGATGTAATAGCTGTGTTCCCAGACGTCGACGCCGAGGATCGGCTTCCCGCCGTGCATGAGCGGATTTTCGCCATTCGGAGTTTTCTGAACTTCGAGTTTGCCGTCCTTAATGACGAGCCAAGCCCAGCCCGATCCGAACTGCCCTTTTCCGGCTTCGATGAAATCACCGCGAACCTTGTCGAAGCCGCCGTAGACGTCGACGAGCTTTTCAAGCTTGCCGGGAAGCTTCTTGCCGCCACCACCCTTTTTCATCCACTGCCAGAAGTGCAGATGATTCCAGTGTTGGCCGACGTTGTTGATGATGCCGGCGTTTTTGTCGGCATAGGCGTTCTTGCAAATGTCTTCGAGCGACTGGCCTTCGTACTTCGAGCCGGCCAGTAGTTTGTTGCCGTTATCAACGTAGGCGAGATGATGCTTATCGTGATGAAATTCGAGCGTTTCGGCGGACATGAACGGCGCCAGCGCGTCGTAAGCATACGGAAGATCGGGGAGTTTCAGTGTCATGAAAGGCCACTCATCCATTGGGTTAAGGGTAGCGCGACGCGGGGAAAGTAGCTTTTGAAGGCAGTCAACACAAGCGCATGATAACGCGGTCGGCAGCGTATCAGTTCCATGAATTTGCTCGTCCATAGATTTGGATGCGTATGGCCCAACATTGAAAATTTCTACCAATCCAATGCTCATTGGATCGTGGATACGGAAGTTTCCGAATTTCTAGGCATTTAGTTCTACGGCGGTTGCAGTGAAACAAACGATGAAAACGCGGATTAGGCCCGGTTATCTGGCGCGTCTTCGGACAGCGCCAATCAGCCGCGATTTTATTCAACAAATTTAAATCAGGTTGAAGAGCTGAATAATGTCCGCCTAAAGTATCGTTGTTTTGAACTGAGTAATGCACATTTTGATGTTTAAATTGGACGAGGTATCAATTTCCGGTAATTTATGAAACTCCATGAAGTAAATATAATCTATATTGACATCGCCGCACGTTATGAGTTTTCTGCGCCTCTTTTCAGGCTCCACCATTGGCGGTGGATTTACCAGAGGTTTTAGTCTGTGATGCGAAAGGTAAAGAAAATGGCCGCCGTCAATGTCGACAAGCTTTCACTTAAGGAGCTTATTGATCTTGATGGGAAAGTAAAAAAAGCTCTTGCGCTGGCGCGCGATCGCGAGCGCACGGAAATAAAGAAGAGGGTCGCCGATCTCGCAGAAACCCACGGTTTTTCCGTAGCGGAATTGTTTGGCGGAGCTCGCGGTCGCGGGCCTGGAAAAAACAAGTCAGTAGGCGTTGCAAAATACGCCAACCCGGAAAACAAGCTCGACACCTGGACGGGCCGTGGACGCAAACCCAACTGGGTTGTCGAACGCCTGCGGAAGGGCGCCAAGCTCGCCGATTTCGAAATCTGATCGGACATCGCGCCGGCATTCGCCGGTCTCGCGAAAAGATCGCGATCCGATGCCAGTTTCAAAATAACCGGGCCGCCGGGTGCGTGAATGTCGGTGCGCGGCGGCTCTCTTTATTTCATTGACGATCTTTAGATACGGCGCTGATGCCGCGTCCGAACGGCATTGCACGCGTGCCAAGCCGGAGGCGCAAAGCGGGCGCTAACCCTCCGCCGCAATCTCGTTCCCGAATTTAGCACTCACTTCTTGACAGTGCTAGCAGGCAATTCCATATAACCAGCGCGCAGTCATGAGGGTGGCAGGCGGTGGAATTTATCCGCCACAACTCCTCATCACTGCAGAGATATTAGAATCATCAAGCCAAATCATGAGGTTAAACCCATGGCGTTCCGTCCTCTCCACGACCGCGTGGTCGTGAAACGTATTGAGGAAGAAGCAAAGACCGCGGGCGGGATCATCATCCCCGACACCGTTAAGGAAAAGCCCCAGCAGGGCGAGATCGTGGCCGTTGGTCCGGGCGCTCGTGACGAGGCCGGCAAGGTCAACGCTCTCGACGTCAAGGTCGGCGACCGCGTTCTGTTCGGCAAGTGGTCGGGCAGCGAAGTGAAGATCGATGGCGAGGATCTCCTGATCATGAAGGAGAGCGACATCCTCGGCATTCTCGAAGTGACTGCCAAGAAGAAGGCCGCCGCTTAATTCTATTCCCCCTCCGAAGCATTCAGCTAAATTCAGGAGTTGCTTAGATGGCAGCTAAAGACGTCAAGTTTGCTCAGGACGCACGCGAGCGTATGCTCCGCGGCGTCGACATCCTCGCCAATGCGGTGAAGGTGACCCTCGGTCCGAAGGGCCGCAACGTCGTCATCGAGAAGTCGTTCGGTGCACCGCGCATCACGAAGGACGGCGTGACGGTCGCGAAGGAAATCGAACTCGAAGACCGGTTCGAGAACATGGGCGCGCAGATGCTCAAAGAGGTCGCGTCGAAGACGGCCGATCTTGCGGGCGACGGCACGACCACGGCAACGGTTCTTGCTCAGGCCATCGTTCGTGAAGGCGCGAAGTCGGTTGCGGCCGGTTCCAATCCGATGGATCTGAAGCGCGGCGTCGATCTTGCCGTTCAGGCCATCGTCGATGACCTCAAGACCAACTCGAAGAAGGTCACGAAGGATCAGATCGCTCAGGTCGGCACGATCTCGGCGAACGGCGACGAAGTTGTCGGCAAAAAGATCGCCGAAGCGATGGATAAGGTCGGCTCGGAAGGCGTGATCACGGTCGAAGAATCCAAGACCCTCGATTTCGAACTCGATGTCGTCGAAGGCATGCAGTTCGATCGCGGCTATCTCTCGCCGTACTTCATCACCAACGCCGACAAGATGATCGCAGAGCTTGAGAGCCCCTACATTCTCATCCATGAGAAGAAGCTTTCGGGTCTGCAGGCGATGCTTCCGGTTCTCGAAGCCGTTGTCCAGTCGGGCAAGCCCCTCCTCATCATCGCTGAAGACGTCGAAGGCGAAGCCCTCGCAACGCTCGTCGTCAACAAGCTGCGCGGCGGCCTCAAGGTTGCTGCCGTCAAGGCTCCGGGCTTCGGCGATCGCCGCAAGGCCATGCTCGAGGACATCGCTGTCCTGACGGGTGGCACGGTGATCTCGGAAGACCTCGGCATCAAGCTTGAGACCGTGACGCTCGAAATGCTCGGCCGCGCCAAGAAGGTGACGATCGACAAGGAGAACACCACGATCGTCGACGGTTCGGGCAAGAAAGCCGACATCGAAGCACGCGTGAAGCAGATCAAGGCGCAGATCGAGGAAACGACCTCGGACTACGACCGCGAGAAGCTTCAGGAGCGTCTGGCGAAGCTCGCTGGCGGCGTTGCTGTCATCAAGGTCGGCGGCGCAACCGAAGTCGAAGTCAAAGAGCGCAAGGATCGCGTCGACGACGCGCTGCACGCAACACGCGCAGCCGTTGAAGAAGGCATCGTCCCCGGTGGTGGCGTTGCTCTGCTTCGTGCCGTCAAGGCCCTCGATGCATTGAAGCCCGAGAACGACGATCAGAAGGTCGGCATCAACATCGTGCGCAAGGCGCTGCAGGCTCCGGCCCGTCAGATCGCTACGAACGCCGGTGAGGATGGCTCGGTCATCGTCGGCAAGATCCTCGAGAACTCGAAGTACGCGTACGGCTACAATGCTCAGTCGCACGAGTACGGCGATCTCTACGCCCAGGGCGTCATCGACCCGACGAAGGTCGTGCGTTGCGCGCTGCAGGATGCCGCTTCGGTCGCCGGTCTTCTGATCACGACGGAAGCGATGATCGCCGACGTGCCGAAGAAAGACTCTGGCCACGCGCACGGCGCCCCCGGCGGCGGCATGGGCGGCATGGGCGGAATGGACTTCTAATTTAATTGCACCGGGCGGCCAGCTCCGCGGAGCCGGCCGCCCGGTGCAGTCGTTCCTCGCTCTTAGAATACGTCCGCGCCTTCCGGCCTTTCCGCACAGACCAACTTCACGCCGGGCGGCCGGCTCCCCACAGGGGAGTCGCCCGGCGCAAACAAAAAGCCCCGCAGCAATGCGGGGCTTTTCTCTTTTGTTATCTGACGACGAAGCCGTTCGTGGACGGCAGGCTCTCGCTACCCCAATAGGATGTCGCGTTCGCGCTATCGAACGCCTTGCCATCGCCCTTGGCGTGATAGAGCGAGATCCAAAGCGCATCTCCCGCCTTTGCTTGCGCGGAGATCGGCACCTTCACATCGCGATGGTCGCCCGCTTCGAGTGCCGTTGAACCAAGCACCTTGCTTCCGGGTTTGCCGTGCTGATCGCTTCCGTAGACGACGGCGAAACTCTTTGCCGGAGCATAGACGTAGCTGACTTTGACGTCCGGGCCGTCGAGCTTCTGGTCGAAGACGATGATGGATGCGGGAGTGCTAGCCGCGCTGCCGCCCGGCTCTTGCATCGCTGATGCGGGGTGCGCCGAGATCGCGAGGCCGCAGGCAAGTGCGATTGCGGGAACACTAAAACGTGCCGACATAACAGGCTCCTTGTCTTGTGCGGCGTCTCCCATCGAGACAGCCAATGCAATCGACTTGGGCGTGTCGGTGGCGCGTTCAATCGAAGCCGTTGCTGAACTTTCCTCACAATGTCGCGAGAATTTGTGAGTGCGATCGCGCTCGTCCGGAACACTCCGCTCCGCGCGAACGCAATTTATCGCCAATGGCCAGTTGACGTATGTAGATTGTTGGGCTATATATCATGGGACGCGAGGGAGCGGTGCCATGATCAAGACGATGCCAATCACTGAATTCATGAGGTTATTCCCGGATGATGATGCTTGCCTTGAGCATCTGTTCCGGGCCCGCTTCGGTTCAGAGTATAAATGCAAGCGTTGCGGCGACGTTGGGCTCTACAAACGGCTGTCGAAACTGCCCGCTTGGACGTGTTCATGTGGCGAACACGTTCACCCGATGGTCGGCACGCCGTTCTATCGCTCGCACACGCCGCTGCAAAAGTGGTTCTATGCCATGTACCTGTTCACGACGACGCGCCACGGCGTTCCGGCGAAAGAGCTACAACGGCAACTCTCGGTTAATTACAAAACGGCGTACAGGATGGGGATGCAAATCCGCAAGTATCTGGCCTACGTCGATGCCGATCCGCCGCTTGGCGGTCATGTTGAGATCGACGAGACGCTTGTCGGCGGCAAAAAGAAGGGCGTCGGCTCGGGCCGCAACGCGCAATACAAAACCATTGTGCTCGGCATGGTCTCCAGGAATGGCGACATCATCACCCGTGTTATTCCGAACGTCGCCCGCAAGACGCTTGAGGCTCACATCATCAAGCATGTGAAGCGTGACGCCACCGTCACCACGGACGAGCTACAAGCTATAAGCGTTTGTGGATGTACGGCTATGATCACGAGAGCGTGAACCACGCTGCGACGGAATACGTTCGCGGCGACCGCCACACGAATACGATTGAGGGCTTCTGGTCGATCATCAAACGGTCTATTCGCGGGACGCACGTCCACGTTTCTTCGCACCGCTTGCCTTTGTACCTTGGCGAGTTCGAGTTCCGCTGGAACCTGCGGCATGATCCGGAGAAGATGTTTCCGACGCTTCTAAGACGCCTTTCGACATCGCTTCCAGAAGGCTTTTAAAGCGGGGCGCATCGGCTTCACTCGGATGGTCCTTGGCAAACTGTTCGAGCTTGCCCGTGTTGCGGGCTTCTTCAAGCGAGAGATATTTGCCTCGGGACACTTAGACCCTCGTTATCCATTGAATCCCTGGGATCTCGCGATTTAGTTGTTCTACCATAGTCTCCGGAAACAGGAGCGTCATCCCGTATATTTTCCCGCCCCGAATTACAGCGTCTTGCAGCACTATGAGGTTATGCACCGGCACGTTTTCTCGAACGGATACGCAGTCGCAATTGATAAATCCGATACCGTCCAAGGTCGTGTTGCCTGCGAAAAGCAATGTTCCAGGTCCAATGAGTTCACAGTCTAGGAACGTCTTATTTGAGTGCACTGCGTTGAATGGATTGCGGATGTCGGCCAACTTGATCTGCCGTCGTGTAAAAACATTGTCTAAGGGATTTACTGGTGGGGGGTTGGCCGTGATCCTGCGCGTGTAGTGCCACCTCGCAGTAAGCTCGGCTGTCTTCGCTGCTCCTAGTCCTATTAGAATGAAAACTAAAGCTGCAGTTAGCCCTGCTGCCAGCCATGAGAATGGAGCATATGCGGCAAGCGCGCTGGTAACGTAGGCTAGGTACCCGCTCATGGCGCCACCCAACAGCGGGAGGAGGATGCCCCACCATCTAGTCGCTGTCTCCAGAACCGAGGCGAGCAATTGCGTCCGCTTAAACGGCTTGCCCTCTTCGACCATGCATTGCCTCCATCCCGAATCTGATGCTGCCTCATCACAGCACCTCCCGAGAATGCGGTAAAACTGTTACATACGCCAACTGGCCATAGGCGCAATTTATAGCTGTGTACAGTTCGTCGCAGCTGTTCGGTTCAGCAAATAATTCCTGTACATTTATTCTTGCGCATTACTGCAAAATTCGAAGACGAGCATCCGCATGAACAGTCATGCGCTGATGAAGGGGCGACTTTTTCTCAAAATCCAAGAAGAAAGGGAAGAATAGATGTCGGAAGATATTCTGTCCAAGCTCAAGGAGTTACATCAGGGCGTTCAAGCGCGCATTGAGGCGACGTCGGATTTCAAGGCCATGAAAGCCGTCGAGCGCGCGATCGGGGACTTGGCTGCAGCTCTCGCACCCGCGGAAGCTGCAGTGGTTGAGGAGCAGGCAACGGAACAGGCCGCTGCACCGGAAGCGGACGCAGAAGCTTCGTCGGCTGCAACCGAAGATGTCGTTGAAGCAGTGGCCGTGGCGGAGGAAGCTCCCCCGGCTGCAGAAGAAGCGGCAGCCGAAGCTGTCGCAGAACCAGTGGCCGCGGAACCCGAACCGGCCACAGTAGAAACGGCATCGGAAGAAGCGCCCACCGCCGAAGCTGCTGCGGAACCGGCTGTAGAGGGATCGGCCGCTGAGGAATCAGCCGCTGAGGAACCAGCAACCGAGGAAGCAGCGGCAGAAGTGAGTGCTGCGGATGCGGCAGCCGATGAAGCTGTCGCGGAAGCAGCCGATGCTGAACCGGCTTCGGAGCCTGCTCCGGAAGAGCCGGCCGCATTAGAAGCGGCCGACGCAGCAGAGCCAGCAGAAGCAGCAGCCGGAGAGGCGGCACCGGCCGACGATGCACCAGCGGAAGCCGCAGCCCCAGCCGTAGAGTCTGCATCGGCAGAACCTGCGGCGCCAGAAGCCGCCGCCGATGTCGCTCCTGCCGATGAGGCAGCTGTCGTGTCGGCTGAGGCCGCAGCAGAAGCCGACGCTCCGTCTGCTCTCGAAATTCCGCCCGAAGACAAAGCTCTCGTCGCCGAGATCGTTGCCAACGGCGCCGGAACTTCGAAACCGGAAGCAGCTGCAGCAAAGTCGTGATGCACCGCATCGCGTTCTGAAATACCGGCTAGAAGCACGCAGAAAGCCCCATCTCTCGGGGCTTTCTTTCATGATCCGCGCCAAAGCGCTTCGATCACATGTTGTTTCAAGGACTTTTATATTGCAGCCCTACGCCTCAAAGTAGATGCTTCACGGACGTCGACCAACGAGAGGCAAAACTATGGATGCCGTCGAAATTCAAGCGCACGCGCGACAGCTCTATGAGGCTCACGGCGCGAAAGCCTTGGCCGAAGCTGCGCATAGGGTTCGCGAATTCGAGGAGCGTGGCGACAAACATCTTGTCGAGGATTGGCGTCGCATTCAGTCGGCGTTGCAGTCGATGCGCGGTCCGCACGTCAGCTGACCGAATTCTTCGCCGAGCCAACGTTAGCGGCTGATCTTTGCCATCGCTGTGTAGCCAAATCGGCCTTGGTGGAACGACGCATTAAAGCCGTGCCGCCGCGCGACCGCGCGCACCACGTCCTGTAAGTTGGTGCGCGGCGTTACGCTGAAGTGTGCGAGCCACGCAAGCATGGCCTTTCGCGCGACGTTCGCCATGCCGTCCATCGTTCCGAAGTCGACGATGTGCAGCGCGCCCCCTGGCGCAAGTGTGCTGGCCGCACGATCGAGCACAGCTTCCCAGGCTGGAATCATCGACACGGCGTATGAGATGAAAATCCGGTCGAACGACGAGAGCTCGAACAGCGCCTCTGGGCTGAACGCGGTCGCATCGGCTTGCGCGACGTGGATTCGATGGCTCTTGCCACTTCGCGCAATCGCGGCACGCGCGGTTTTGAGCATCTCGTCTGAAACATCGAGTCCGAAGAATCGTGCGTCCGGATAACGGCGCGCCGCGCAGATCAGGTTGCGCGCCGTACCGCAGCCGACTTCCAGCACGGACCCGCCGGCGGGGGGCATCAGGTCGGCGATCAGCTGGTCGCGCCCCAGAAGATAATGCCGCCGCGTCAGATCATAGATATAGCGCTGGTGCCGATAGATGACATCCATCGCTCCCGCAGCGGACTCCGACATGGGCGCTCCGTCAGTCGCGTTTCAGATAAAGGTGGAAGCCGCCGTAGATGGCCGAGCGATCCTTGGCATGGATCTCGGCGGAGCGGGCGGCATCGTAAGTCCAGCGTTCGAGCAGGGCGTTCGAAACGCGTCCCGGAAGAATGCTCGGTTCGCCCGCGGTGCGGAAGATGACTCGCGCTCCCGGCCGAGCCGTGCGCGTGATTTCGCGCCACAAGGCGTTGAGCACGGCATCGTCCATCCAGTCCTGCGCATCGAGTAGAATATAGCGATCGAGACTTTCGGCCGGTTCGTTCGACAGGAAGCGGACCATGTTGTCATGAATGACGGTCACACGGTTGGTTCGCGTCTTGACCGCCAGAAAGTTCGCTTTGTCGAGATAGGGCGGACACGGGCCTTGCCCCTGCGGAGCATAGCGCCGACCGAACGCCTGCCAGGCAAAATAATTGTCCTTGAGATCGAAGCCCGTCGCGAGGCGCTGGGCGCGCTCCTTCAGAACCTCCGACATCGGCCGCGCGCCGCCATCCGATAAAGCATCATACTGCACGGGCGGAATGCCGAGTCCGAACAGCGAGGCGCGGTTGGACGTGATCCAGCGCAACAGCGGATGGTCGAACGCGGGCGCGATCTCGCGGTCGAAAATCTCGCGCTGCTCCTCGACCGTTTGTGCGTCGAGAATGCGCTTGGGATTGGCTCCGAGAACACGAGCCATGACATGGCCGCTCGTGATGAAGCGGCCGAGCAGTCCATAGCGGTAGAAATTGCGCGCGAACCGCGAAATGCGCCGCCGGCCGGTGATGTCGCGCCCGTCCCAGTAGGCGCGCGTCTCGGCGTCGAGATGTTGCGCGATCAGATCGCGATAGAGATGCACGTTGCGGCGATCGTCGGCCGAGCCGAAAAAGCGATAGAACGTTGCGTGGTTCGGAAGGTGCTGAGCGGCCGCGAGCTTCAACTTCAAAAGCGCGATGTGCGTTTCATTGAGGTCGATGGCGATGATGCGCGCCGGATTGCCGGTCAGGTAGCTCATCACGTTGCAGCCGCCGGACGCAATCGTCATGACGCGGCTCTGCGGCGTGAATTCCAGCGCTTCCATATCCGCGCGCGGGTCTTCCCAGATTTGCGGATAGACCATGGAGCGGAAGGCGAAAGTGAAGGTTCGTTCGAGAAAGCCCGCCGCGCTCAGCGCGCGGTTCTGGTGCACCGCCTCGCTGAGCAGGTTGATGCTGGTCGGTTCGAAGGTTTTTGCGAATACGTTCACTCACGATCTCCATTGGTCGCCGCTTTCGGTACGGCGTTGAGAATTTTATGCGGCTTCGATCAGCCAGCGTCCCGATGCGGCCTGCGTCGCGCGCGCGCCGATATGCTCTTTCCAGCGGATGATTTCGAATTGGCCGTCGAAGCGCTCGCCGATTGCGGTGCAGCTTTCAACCCAGTCGCCGCAATTCAGATAGTGGATGCCGTCGATCATGCGGCTGTTCGCATGATGGATGTGGCCGCAAATGAGACCCTCGGCATCGCGCCGTCGCGCCTCGGCAGCCAGAGCATCCTCGAATTCACCGATGAAGTTGACGGCGCTTTTGACCTTGAGCTTCAGGAACGCCGAAAGCGACCAGTGTCCGAAACCCAGCATGCGCCGCGCATAGTTCAGCGGCACGTTGAGCGCCAAGGCCGCGTCGTAAGAGCGGTCGCCGAGGAACGCAAGCCAGCGCGCGTACCGCACCACGACGTCGAATTCGTCGCCGTGCAGAACGAGATAGCGCTTGCCGTTGACGCCTTTGTGGATAGCGTCGCGGCGAAGCTCCACGCCGCCGAAGTTCATGCCCGCGTAGTCGCGCAGCCCGTCATCGTGATTGCCGGGAATGAAAACGACGCGCGTGCCCTTGCGCGCCTTGCGCAGGAGCTTTTGCAGAACGTCGTTATGGCTTTGCGGCCAATGCGGTCCGCGCCGGACTTTCCAGAAGTCGACGATGTCGCCGACCAGGTAAAGCTCCTCGCTCTCGACGTAGCGCAGGAAATCGAGAAGCGCGGGTGCTTGCGAATTGCGCATTCCGAGGTGAACATCGGAAATGAATACGGCGCGGTAATTCAGTTCTCCAGGTGCGGTCGCGGCGCTCAAGTTCGGCCCCCAATCGCCAAGCTTTTCATGCTGAGCGAAGGACCGGATTCATGTTACACGCGTGTGACGGCAGCCTGCGGCGCGTCGCGACAACAGCGATTATTTCGCTCCAGGTGCTTGCCTGCGACGGCTTAGAACTCGATGCGCTGGAAAAGGTGTTCCCAGATGAACAGCAACGCCGTATCGACAACTCCGACCATCAGGAACGCAAGCGAGATCGGGTAGGTCGATGTTTCGGGCAGTCCGAGGTCGGCTCCCCGTGTAGCAACCGCAAGGGCGGCGGTCAGACTGAAGAGCGCAAGCGCGGCAAAAACAATCTGAACAAACCTGAGTGATCGTGCACGTTCGTGACGAAAATCATCCATCCGGGTATTCCCCTCGACGCAATACAATCGAAACCCCGGACCGGGAGCATAAACACGGTCACGAGCAGTTTGAAGTAAAATTTAATGCTTTGTTAATGAATTACTTTTGAGGCCAGAGCTTTGATCTTTGTCGTTTGCTCAGCGTAGTCGGCCGCAAAATTGCTCGCGATCCACCACGTTTCGAAGGCCTTGAGTATTTCTCCCACCGCCGGCCCCGCAGGCACGCCAAGGGCAAGCACGTCGCTTCCGCCGAACGGCATCGTTGGCGGGCTCCAGCGGTCCGCCAGCAGCGCGCGCCTGCGCCAGGCAGGGTCGGCAAGGGAGGCGGCCGACCGCGCCCACGCGACAAGTACGGCCCGTCGAAAAGCCTCACGCCCGACGCGGTAGAGCACGACGCAGGCGGCAGAGTCAGGCCGCGCGGGATCGATGTCTGGATTAACGATAACGGCAGCCTTGATCGCGGCCGCTTCGGCATTGGAGAGACGAAGCCGTTGCGCCAGCGCGTCGACAGTCTCCGGGCCGGGAACAGCGAGCGCCGCCAGTCCGCAGATCACATCCGGCGGCTGACCGAGGCCGGTCTCGATTGCCTGCAGCCGTGCCAACCACTCCGGATTGAGGGCGCCCGGAAGGACGAATTCCAGAATCCCGTTCTCGCGCATTGTCCGCACGATCTCCGCTGCGAAAGGCGCCGCCAGCAGCTTCAGCAGTTCGGCGCGGATACGCTCGGCAGCAAGCTGCGTCAGGCCTTCTCTCAGTGCAATCGCCGCCGCCAGTCCGGCCGCGTCCAGCTGGCCTTTGCCGTATTCCGCGCTGAAGCGGAAAAAACGCAGGATGCGTAGATAGTCTTCGCGAATGCGTGCTTCCGCGTTGCCAATGAATCGAACGCGCCGCCGGCGCAGATCAGCGAGGCCGCCGATCGGGTCGTAGATCGTTCCATCGGACGTGCAGTAAAGCGCATTGATCGTGAAATCCCGGCGCTTGGCATCCTCATTCCACGACCGGGTGAATGCGACCGTCGCATGGCGCCCGTCGGTTTCGACATCGCGCCGAAGCGTCGTAATTTCGAACCCGACGCCATCGGAAACGAGCGTAACCGTGCCATGGTCGATGCCTGTCGGATAGGCGCCGAGACCGCCCTCTTTTGCGAGCTGGATAACGGCTCCGGGAAGAGCCGGCGTCGCGAGGTCGACATCGATGACGCGTCGATCGATCAGCGTATTCCGGATGGCGCCGCCGACGACGCACACATCGACGTGTGCGGCTTCGAACGCAGCGAAGACTTTGCGAAGCGGGTTTGCGTCAAGCCATTCAGCGGTGATGCGCGGGCCACTGGCGGTGAGTTGCGACATGCGTTCAAGGTTTCTCGGGTTGCGCTTCCGGAGCACGGATCGAGCGTCCGGGTTCGAGCTTTCCGTCTTGCATCGATTGCGGGACGTAGACGTCTTGCGGCGCATTATAGGTCCGCGATGACAAAACGACGAGCGTCGTCAGCATGAGCGCGGCGCCGGCTATGAAGAGCTTGAGCAGGGGCGCGCCGCGCATGATCTCGGCAACTCCCGACCATTCGTCATCCCGGAATGCCACCCAGGCGATGTAGAACAGCGTCGGCAACAGAAAGAAAAAGATGTTCTCAAAAACGATGCGGATCATGCGCTGAACAGTCTCCGATAAAGCGCGCGGATGATTCCGGCGGTCGCACCCCAGATATAACGTTCGCCATAGGGCATGGCATAGAATCTCCGCTCGTTGCCGCGCCAGTTCCGGCTGTCGATTTTGTGATTGGCTTCGTCCATCAAAAACTGAAACGGCACTTCGAAAATGTCGGCGACCTCGGCCGGATCTGCAACCAGATCGAATCCCGGACGGACCAGCGCGACGGCCGGCGTGATGATGAACCCCGTGCCGGTACGATACGTCGGCAGATAGCCCAGAGGCTCGATGAATGCGCCATCGAGTGCGATCTCCTCGCGCGCCTCTCGCACCGCCGCCGCCAGCGGGCTTGTGTCGTCGGGTTCGACTTTTCCTCCCGGGAAAGCGATCTGACCGGCGTGGGCGGAAAGATTTCCCGTTCGTTCCGTCAGGATCACGCTCAGCGGCGCGTGCGCGACGATCGGAATGAGCACCGCCGCGTGGCGAGGGTGCGGGAAAAATCTTCCGGCATCGGGATTGAGATCGTCATCGCCCGAGGAATGCGTCCCATTCAGGACCGGCGGCTCCGCCAGCAGGCGCGCACGGGCAAGCTTTTCGAAAACTTCGGCATTGAGGTCTATTGACGTCACATTCGGGGCGGAAAGAGCGGGCATTTTACTAATCGTAACCATATGTCTGGCGTCATCCAAGGGTGGCCGGCCACCGCTGAATCACGATACCTTCTAAACCGTATCGCAAACCGAAGCCCGTCTGTCAGGAAAATTGGAACCGCGTGGGAATTCATGGTCTGACAGGAGCGCTTCGGGCGCTGGCGTTATCGGCAGTCTTCGCCGCCGTTTCGCTCGTCGCAAGCGTCGGCCCTGTTGGTGCGGCGTCGACGATCGATTTCCTGGCGGCGCTCTCGGATTCTGAACTCGACGAGTTCCGGGCATGGAAAGAGGCGCGCAACGTCTTCAGCGATCGAACCGATGCCTATTGGGATGCCGTCGAGGCGAAGCGACAGACGCGGCGCAAGAAGCGTACGGCGAAAATACCTTTCGATCAAAGCGACTACGTGATGAGCTTGCCGCCGAAGTATACCGGGCCAACGCTCTCGGCCGCGCTTGCAAAAAAATATTACGACTTCGTCGAACATCAGAAGACGACGGAGCCCGCGAAGGAACGAGAGCTTGCGACCGTTTCCGATTATCTGGAAGCCGCCAAGCGCGTTTATGGCTTCACGCCCGAGCGCGTCAGCGAGCGCGAGTTCAAGCTGCGCTATGCCGAGGAAGCGCATGCCTTGGGATTGTCCAAGGAGCAGGTCGTGCGCGTCTATGCGCTCGAGACGGGCGGCAACGGCACATACGACATGCAGTCGGGTATTCATCCCATCAAGAAAACCGGTCGCGCGATCTCGAGCGCGCTCGGCTATGCGCAGCTTCTTGACGCGAACTCGATCAACGAGCTGGCCCGCAGCGGCGAAACGTTCATCTCGCTGATTAATCAGAAGTTGCGCGATCCGGCGAATTCTCCGGCGCGAACGGCGGCGCTGAAACGCAAGCTCGCGGTTCTGAAACGCATGTACGCTAACGTCAAACGCTTGCCGTTCGAATGGAGCGTGCAGCAGCGCTACGCCAAGACGGACACCGGCATGGGAATTCACACCCTGAACATCGATGCCGATATCGGTCCGATGCTGCAGGCGATGAAGCTCAGAACACTGAAAGATACCGCCGAGAAGCAAGGCCGCCGATCGCTCTCGGGAGCGGAACTCGAGTTGATGAATCTCGCGGGCCCGACGACGGGTCTTGAGATGATGCAAGAGCCTGGCTCTTCCGCGCCGACGACGAACTTTTTCGCCCGGCGCGCTTATTACGTGAACAAGATGGTCATCGGTTTAACGGGCGCGCAGTTGCAGCTCGAGTTGGACCGTCGCATGACCCAGGCCATCATCAGGCCCGGCGCGCAGGAATTCGCCGAGGCTTTCGATAGCGTGTATGCTAGGCGCAGCACGGCGGAGCGATGAAGCACCGCTGCGCCCTTTGATTGCTTTCGCGCCGGTTTCCTAGGCTTCCGCGCGCTCCAGGAACGGATAGTCGGTATAGCCCTTTGGACCTTGCGCGTAGAACGTCGCCGGGTCGGGAGCGTTGAGCGGCGCGCCGAGCTTGAAGCGCTCCGGCAGATCGGGGTTGGCGATGAAAAGCTGCCCGAGCGCGACGGCATCCGCACGGCCGGACTTGATCGCAGCTTCCGCCGTCTCTTTGGTGAATTTCTCGTTCGCGATGAAAACGCCGCCGAAAATCTTCTTGAGTTGCGGCCCGATCGCATTCGCGCCCTCGTATTCGCGGGCGCAGAGAAATGCGATTTTGCGTTGACGAGTTTGCTCGGCGACGTAGCCAAACGTGGCGAGCGGATTGCTGTCACCCATCGTGTACGCATCCCCGCGCGGAGCCAAATGAAGCCCGACGCGATCCGCGCCCCAAACGTCGATGCAGGCGTCGACGACTTCGAGCATCAGCCGCGCGCGATTTTCGATAGGCCCGCCGTAAGCGTCGGTGCGCAGGTTGGTGCTGTCCTGCAGGAACTGATCGAGCAGATAGCCGTTGGCGCCGTGAACCTCGACGCCGTCGAAGCCCGCGCGTTTCGCATTCTCCGCGCCGCGCCGATAATCGGCGACGATGCCCGGAATTTCATTGAGCTCAAGTGCGCGCGGCACGACGAAGTCGCGTTTCGGACGCATCAGACTGACGTGACCTTGCGGTGCGATTGCGCTGGGAGCAACCGGCAGCGCCCCGTCGAGATAGTCGGGATGCGAGACGCGCCCGACATGCCAAAGCTGCAGAAGCATCGTGCCGCCTGCCGCATGCACGGCATCGGTAATGCGCTTCCAACCCGCAACCTGTTCGTCAGACCAGATGCCCGGCGTATCCGGATAGCCGACGCCCATTGCCGTAACGGAGGTTGCCTCCGACAGGATCAGCCCCGCTGAAGCTCGTTGAACGTAATAGTCCCGCATAAGATCGTTTGGCACGCGTCCCGCACTTGCGCGGCAGCGCGTCAGCGGCGCGAGGACAATACGGTTTTTCAGCGTAAAGGCACCTGCGCGAAGCGGATCAAGGAGCGATGTCATGTGAAAAATCCCGGATGATGAAGGATATGATGGATAGCGCGAGCAAACGGATATCTGCGGCAGGGTATGATGTGGCAAGCCGGTCGTGGACGGCAACTGTGGCGATGCACCGCTCCGCGATTATGAGATCGCTGCAACTCCCCATTCGCAACGCTCACGCTACTTTTGCAGAAGAATTTCCATCCTGCGCCTCGTCGTCGGCCGAGACTGAAAATGCGGAAGAAAGACTCCTCGGCCGGTACGCAATTTCCTTGACCGTCCGGCCGCGCGCTTCACGCACCGTCTGGCCGAAGCGCGCCAGAGCGCTTTTGTGGATCGTCTCGTTGAGAGACACCAGCTCGGGAGCGAGTTTGCTCGTCCGCCATGCCCTGAGCCATCGCCGTCGTCCTTTTGCAATGGCGCGCAGATCCTGGCCGACAAGCCGCATGTAAGGGACCAACCGCGAGAAGGTGTAGACCCAGCCTGTCGCGGAATGGTGCTGCAGCCCAAGCGGATCTGGCGCTGTCGTGCGCTTCAGTTTTCGCATATCGATCGCGAGACCGGTCAAGGCGCCGACGCGCTCCGCCATCCAGAGAAGCGCGATGTCGGATAGTTCCGTCTCGGGCCAGCCGCCGCCGATGTCGGCGTGCGTGCCCGCGAACCATGTCTGCTCGACACGCTGATGTGCTGCGAGCGTCGCTCCATCGGGTAGAGTAAAGAACGTCGGGCGGAACGGCCCGCGCACTTCGTCAATCGAAAGACCGTGAAGCGCGACGTCGATCGTGTCGTGCAAGCGCATGTCGTGATACGCGAGCCGACGGCTGATCCTCGACGCGCCCGAGAACGGATTTCCGACGTTGCCGACCGTATCCCACACGCCGACGCAACGGATTGGAACGGGATAGTGACAAGCGGCGCTGAGGCGCGCCAAAGTATCGACGTCCCGTTTGTGCTCGGACTGGCGATAGAGCTTCCACGCGTCTTCGAACGAGAAATCGCTGTCCGCCGGAGCGATGCCGAACAGCGTCACGAAACTCGCAAGGCTGCGCGCTTCAAAAGCGCCGCGCGAAAATCCGAACAGGTAGATTTCATCGCCGGGCTCGTAAACGTCGCGAAGAAACTGATACGCGAGCTTGATGCGCGCGCCGACTTCGACGCCGACGGCGCCCCGCAGGAACGCGAAGTGCAAATTCTCTGTCGTCGCGATGCCCGCAATGTAGCGGACAAGCTGGCGAACGCCTTTGCGATCTCTCGGCAGAATGGCGCTATGTAGTTTCGCGACGTTCGTCTGCGGCGACGAACCGTCACCATCGTTCCACGTGCCGTCGAGCGAGCAGACAAGACGTTTCATTCTGCCTCCCCGGCAAAGGCCGTTTCCGGCACGCGAAACACGACGGGGTACGCACACCCATGCGTCGCCAATGCGAACTGAGGCACAGGCGACGAGCTATTTCCAGGCAGCGTTATAAGGCACCAGCCGCGACGGTCCAGAACGGCCTAGCGACCGCTCGGGCCGTTGCAAGGCGCGGCTGGCCAAATGGCAACAGAAGTAGGGATTTGCCTGAGAGGAATCTCCGCTCTACGGCCACTTCACCACGGGCGGCATGGAGGAAAGAATGCTCTCGACGTTGCCGCCAGTCTTGAGCCCGAACATCGTGCCGCGATCGTACAGAAGATTGTATTCGACGTAACGTCCGCGCCGGATGAGCTGTTCCTCGCGCTGCTCGTCCGAATAGGGCATCGAATAATTGCCGCGCACGAGCATCGGGTAGACGCTGGCGAACGCCTTGCCGACATCCTGGGTGAACGCGAAAGCGGCATCCCACCCGCCGCTCGTGTCAGCCGGTGTGAGGTGATCGTAGAAAATGCCGCCGACGCCGCGCATCTCGTTCCGGTGCGGCAGGAAGAAATACTCGTCGCACCAGTCTCTGTATTTTTGATAGTCGGCGACGGAATGCGGGGCGCAGGCGCCATACATCGCCGCATGAAACGCCAGTGTATCGGCGTCCGATTGCGTGCGGCGCTTGTCGAGTACCGGCGTTAGATCGGCGCCGCCGCCGAACCACCATTTCGACGTAACGATCATCCGCGTGTTCATGTGAACGGCGGGCACGTTCGGATTTCGGGGATGCACGATCAGGGAAATGCCCGACGCCCAGAAGGCGGGAGACTCCTCGGCACCCGGAATCTGCTTCCGGAACTCGGGCGAGAATTCGCCGTAGACCGTCGAGGTATGAATGCCGGCCTTCTCGAACACGCGTCCGTGCAACATGCTCATGACACCGCCGCCGCCGTCATTCCCAGCGGCATCTTTCCGCGTCCACGGCGTCGCGACGAAACTGCCCGGTGTGTCAGCGCCATGCGGAGCTGTTTCCGGCAACCCGGCTTCGAGTTTATCGAAAGAGGCGACGATGTCGTCGCGCAGCCGTTCGAACCAGGCGCGCGCCTGCGCTTTTTGCTGCTCGAGGGGAGAATTGGATGTGGTCATCAGCTATTCTGCATAATGTCTTGTTTTTGACTGAAAGGACCCTTAGCCCTAACCGGCATCCACGATCAACATCCGGTCGCCGCCGCCAGTCGGATTTCCGTACTTGCGACGACGCGCCGCTTTTGCGCTTGTGATAGGCATCATGTTCCGCCGACTCATGCACTGGGGGGAGACCCGCATCAAGCCTTTCGACGAGCGCGAGGTTACGCGCCCGCCGGATACTCTGTGGGGATTTTACTGGTTTTTCATCAAGCCGCTTTGGCCGTTTTTCGTGCTTCTGCTGATCGCGGGTTGCCTCGGCTCGGCGATTGAAGTCGCGCTCATGGGGTTCGTCGGCGCCATCGTCGACCGGATGCGCACGCATCCCGATCCCGCGACCTTCGTCTCGACCTACGGCGGGATGCTGGCGCTGATGGCCTTCGTCGCGCTGATCCTGCGGCCGCTGGTCTCGACCGCGCACGATTTCATCAAGAACCAGATGATCTCGGCGGGAACGACGACGCGCATCCGCTGGCAGACGCATCGCTATGTGCTGCGCCAGAGCCTCGGCTTTTTCCAGAACGATTTCGCCGGCCGCGTCGCCAACAAGATCATGCAGACCGGCACGTCGCTCCGCGAAAGCGTCGTGCAATTGATCGACGCGCTTTGGTATGCCTCGGTGCAGTTCATCGGATCGGCGCTGTTGTTCGCCGCGTCCGATTGGCGACTGACCATCCCTCTCGTCATCTGGCTCGCCGCCTACATCGTCGCGCTGCGCTACTTCGTGCCTCGCATCAAGGATCGTTCAACGAAATCGTCGGAAGCGCGCTCGATGCTCGTCGGCCGCATCGTCGACAGCTACACGAGCATCATGACGGTGAAGCTCTTCGCGCACGCCGAACGCGAGGATGCCTATGCGCGCGAAGCCCTGACCGAGCAGATGCAGGCATGGCAGGCTTCGCTGCGCCTGATCACCGGAATGGAGCTTGTGCTTTACACGCTCAACGGCATCCTGCTTGTCGCGACGACCGGCGCGGCCATTATGCTTTGGACGATGGGACACGTTTCCGTCGGCGATATCGCCGTCGTCAGCGGCCTCGTTATTCGTATCGTCACGATGTCGGGCTGGGTGATGTGGACGATTGCCGACGTCTTCGAAAACATCGGCGTCGTGCATGAGGGCATGGAAACGATTTCGCTTCCGAACCTGTTGCAGGATGCGCCTGACGCGAAGCCGCTCGCCGTTCCGCATGGCCAAATCCGGCTCGACCATATCCACTTCCACTACGGCGCCGGACGCGCGGCATCGGAGGACGCGCCGCCGCGTGTCATCGAGAATCTGTCGTTGACGGTGAAACCCGGTGAAAAAGTCGGACTCGTCGGCCGTTCCGGTGCCGGCAAGTCGACCCTCGTCAATCTGCTGCTGCGCTTTTACGATCTCGAAGGCGGCCGCATCGTGATCGATGGACAGGATATCGCGCACGTGACGCAGGACAGTCTGCGCGCCGAGATCGGCATGGTGACGCAAGACACCTCGCTGCTGCATCGGTCGGTGCGCGACAACATTCTTTACGGCCGCCCGAACGCGACGGACGCCGAGGTCATCGCAGCGGCGCGCCAAGCCGAAGCGCACGGCTTCATCCTCCATCTCGAGGATATGAAGGGTCGCAAGGGTTACGATGCCCACGTCGGCGAACGCGGCGTGAAGCTGTCCGGTGGACAGCGCCAGCGCATCGCGATCGCACGCGTGCTGTTGAAGGATGCGCCGATCCTCATTCTCGACGAAGCGACCAGCGCGCTCGATTCCGAGGTCGAATCGGAAATCCAGGCGAGCCTCGAGAAGCTGATGCGTGGCAAGACGGTCATCGCCATCGCGCACCGTCTGTCGACGATTGCCGCGATGGACCGGCTCATCGTGATGGAGGAAGGCCGCATCATCGAGCAGGGCACGCACGCCGAGCTGTTGCTCCGTGACGGGCTTTATTCGCAGCTGTGGCGGCGCCAGTCGGGCGGCTTCCTGGCGCGCGAGGCGGCCGAGTAATCAGCGGCGGCGTTATCAAGCCGCCGAACGGCAAACGGCATGTCAGCTAGCGGCCGTTGCGGCGCTGCCCAGCGAGGGGCTGCGGCTTGCGGGCAGCGAGCACCGCAAGCTCGGCGAGCGCATGACGAAAATTGAAAAAGCGTGGCACCTCGGTCCGGTAATCCGTGTAGGCGCGTCCATAGCGCGCCCCGAGCCAGGGCTCTTCCGCGACCGCCATCAGCGCATAGACGAGGAGCAGCTCAGCGGCGAGCGGCGTTGCGTCCGGCGACCACGCCGCGAGCCCAAGCGCGCCGAAGGCCGCGATGGCCGTCGCGTATTGCGGATTGCGCGTCCAGCGATAGAAGCCGTCCGTGTTGAGACCGCTCGCCCGGCAATAGGTGGCGTCGCGCCCCAAAACCCAAAGTGCATAAAGATAAGCGGCGAACGCAACGATCGAGATCGCCATCAAGGCCAGTCGCAAGATCGCCGTCGGGCCGGCCGTCGTTAAGGGCAGCAATCGCCCGATGCAAAGAATGAGAACGGCGATGTTCAACGTCCGGAAGAGCGTCCAGAACGCAAAGCTCTTGAGCGATCCCGCTGGCGGAGCAGGCCAGATGCGCCATGTGCTTTGATCGTCATGCGCTGCAATACCGGCAATGAGACCCGCAATCAGAAGAAATGCAGCAATGCCACCGGCGACGGCGAGATAAATATTGAGGACCATGCTGTGCGGAAAACTTGGTTGAGAATGGCCCGCCAAATCTGCCGGACTCGCATGTCATGTCTGCGACAGGAATTTAATTCCGACTTGCGGGCTAGGGAATTGATGGGTCTGGCGCAGCGCTTCACCAAGAACGATCGCCGCTGTCACCGCCACATTGAGTGATCGGAGCCCTGGTCGCATCGGGATGGTGATGCGTGCGTCCACTTGTGCGTGAACGGTCTCGGGGCATCCCGCGCTTTCGCGTCCAAGCATCAAAATATCATTGGGTTCAAAGGCAAAAGAGATGTGCGGCGTCGCGGCGTGCGCGCTCAATAGAACAAGCCGGCCGGCATGGCCGCGCGCTTGCGATTCAGCACGCCGATCCATGAATTCGGAAAAACTTATATGCCGCTTCAGCTCGACATGATCCAGATAGTCGAGGGCGGCGCGCTTCAAGGCGCGGTCGCTGAAATCGAATCCGGCGGGTCCGATAACATCCACCGGAACGCCGAGGCACGCACAAAGGCGGAGTATCGTACCGGTATTTTGCGCTATGTCGGGTTGATAGAGCGCCAAGCGCATTTATAGAAATCCCGCAATAATTGTGAATTGAGCTATCGAGATTGAGAGTTTTATCACGATGCGCCAAATTGCCCCTTACAGTGTTGCTCGGCCGAGCTTGAGAGCAAAGCGAAACGCTGTCAGAACGACCACAAGGGATGAAGAAGACTGGGGTTTGATGCGGACGGTTGAGAGCGGGAGACGCAAGTCTCGCCGCCTGCCCATGTATCTTGCCTCCAGTGTTCCCCAAACGCTTCGAACTGGAGGCCCCCGTGACCACTGACGCAGTAGAACCAAATCGCCGAGATTTTCTGGTGGTTGTGGGCAATGCGTTTGCCGCTGTCGGCGCCGCTTCTCTGCTTTGGCCCTTCATCCAGCAGATGAATCCCGACGCAAGCACCATGGCCCTGTCGTCTGTCGACGTTGACCTGTCGCCCGTTAAAGAGGGTCAGGCCATCACGGTGCTATGGCGCGGCAAACCGATCTTCATCCGCAACCGCACGAAAACCGAAGTCGCATCTGCCGTGGACGTCGACGTGAAGACGCTTCCCGACAGTCTCGCCCGGAACGACGCGCTCCCCACCGACGATCCCGCGACGGACGCCAACCGGACCGTCAAGGGTCACGAGAACTGGATCGTTCTCGTCGGCATCTGCACGCATCTCGGCTGTATTCCGAAAGGCCAGTCGATGGGTGACGAACGTGGCGAATACGGCGGCTGGTTCTGCCCCTGCCACGGCTCCGTTTACGACACGTCCGGCCGTATCCGAAAAGGCCCTGCGCCTAGAAACCTTGAGGTGCCGCCCTACGCGTTCTCCTCGGATACAAAAATCAAGATCGGCTAGGGAGAAGAATAATGAGTGGTCACACTTCGACCTATGAGCCGACCTCGCGCTGGGGCAAATGGTTCGACGAGCGCCTGCCCGTCGGGCGCTTGGTACATGGGCAGCTTGTCGATTTTCCGACGCCACGCAACCTCAACTACCTATGGACGTTTGGCGGTATTCTGACGTTCTGCCTCGTCGCGCAGATCGTGACCGGCGTCATTCTGGCGATGCATTATCAGCCGAGCGCCTCTGGCGCCTTCGATTCGATCGAGCACATCCGTCGCGACGTGAATTACGGCTGGATGATCCGTAACTTCCACGCTGTCGGCGCGTCGATGTTCTTCTTCGCGGTCTTTATCCATATTTTCCGCGGACTTTATTACGGCTCCTATAAGGCGCCGCGCGAAGTGCTTTGGGTTCTGGCGTCCTGATCATGCTGCTGATGATGGCGACCGGCTTCATGGGCTACACGTTGCCCTGGGGGCAGATGAGCTTCTGGGGCGTCACCGTCATCACCAACCTATTCTCGGCCCTCGATACGATT
>NZ_JBAYUV010000024.1:0-51151 GCF_041674905.1 Hyphomicrobium sp. | reverse complement strand
CCTGCTTCATCCCCGCCCTCGCGCCGACGCAGGCACAGGGCTCCAATCTGCCGCACTTTTAGTCCGGCGCGGCCGAACAAATCAGCCGCTTCTGTGAGGGATTATTGCTCCGGCTTTTACAGACGTATCACGTCTCATACATCGGCGACCTAAGCATCTATCTATCGCCCCTGTTTACGAGCGACGATCGGGTAATCATTGCGCCTTACGACCCACACTCGACTCAAATGCAAAAGGGCAAAGAGCCGGAGGCTGCAGGCGTCCCGTACCAGCCCATCTCGCTCACTGGCATGAGCCTAACGAACCTCGGGCTTCTCGCTGGCTTTTTCGAACCGGAACCGACTCTCGCAAATGCTTTGGCCGCTTTCCGACCCTACGGAAATGCGCTCGAAATGCATCGGAACCTTTGGGACTGAGCCTACCGCGGCTCGGCGTGAATGCCGGGCCGTTTTTATTACTAGGTTACGCGGATTGGTGGGGCGACGCGATGAAAGTATCCGAAGAAATGTATAAGCTGCTTCTGGACCAGCAAACGTCCAATTCAAACCTGTCTTTAATCGTCTCAGCGCTAATACTGGCGGTAAATTACGCGCACCTCACTATCGATAAAGTGTCGATTGCTGGGGCGGATATTTCGATCAAAGACCCATTTGTTATAAGCGGTGCGCTTGGGATAATTCTTATTTATTCCGTGCTCGTATCCATCAGATTTCTCTTTGCGGCGCCGCAGTTCGCTAGAATGATTGATCCGGAACACGTGAAGCAAATGGGATCAGTCTCGAAATTGGGTTACGCGTCCATGTTCATTCCAAGTCTGGCCATGGTGTTTGTGCAGCTAGCGGCTGCAATGCTCGCTCTTTGTGTTGCCTGGCCCAGTATCGTGCGCCTCTTTGCGGTTGCCCTAGGCACCCATAGCTAAACTCCCCAAATCCCGTTCTCCTTTAGCCATGTCTCGCCGCGCTCGACGGCATCGTAAAGCGCACTGCTGCCTTCGTAGCAGCCAAGGGCGTCTGCGGCTTCGCATAGATCGCGAATGATGGCGCGGGCCTCCCGGCCACTCGCCAGGGCGCGGGCATTTGCTTCGGTGCGAATGTTCTCCGCAATGACTTCCTTCCCCCGTCCCGGCGAATTTTCATCGACCACAATCCAGCGGGCCAGCCGGTCGGGTGAGCCATCGCGGTTACGCTTGGGCCACGCTGCCCATTTTGGCCCGTTCACTTGCCGCACTCCGCAAGCCACGCCCTGGCGCGCGTAACGGCATAGACGTCACAGTCGGGATGGCAGGTGCTTAGCAAATCTCGGATGATAGCCGAGGCATCGGCGCTAGGCACGTTTTCCCCCGACAGAATTTCAGGGAACGTCCCGACTGTCGCCGCCTTGATGGTCACGCCGTTGAGATGCAGGTCGCCATGTAGTGACTTTGCAACCTGTATCTCAACGGCGGATCGCGGGCCGACATATTCGATGACGCGCAGGACGCGGGCGATTGGTTCGCTTCTCGACCGCAGCGCGCGGCGGCGCCCCTCGTCGCTGGCCTCTATGCGGCCCTGCGCTTCATCGCCCATCACTTCCCCATCTCCTTCAGCCATGCGGACGCTGCGAGAATGATCGGGCTGTCTTCGCCCCAGCGGTCATAGTCGTATCCGTCAACCAGCCGGCGGATGATTTCCACTGGATCACGCAGGGCTGTGATGCGGACAACTCGTGCGCGCTCCGCCTCCCGGCGACGCTCATCGTCAATGATCCGCTGAGCGTCATCAATCGCGCGCTGCGCCAGCACGCGCGCCCGCACAGGGTCCGACTCTAGGTCGTATGGCTCATTTGGCCCGGTCGTGTTCACTGGCAATTCCCTTCAGATGAATCAACAATTCCGCCCTAGCCGCGACGGATTAATCCGTCAACTGATTAATTGCGCTGGCATAACTTCAGCGCTAAAAAATTCGACGAAATTTGTCCTGTCGCCGGTGCGCTTCTGTGGTCCTACAATCACTTAACGGATCGCGCTAAAACGCCAAGTTATGCACAGGCCGGAGTTATGCCGAGTCCGTATACGGATTAAAAATTGTTCAATGATTTCAAGTTGTTATATGGTTAATGGCGGAGACGGAGGGATTCGAACCCTCGATACGCCTATAAAGCGTATGACGATTTAGCAAACCGTTGCCTTCAGCCACTCGGCCACGTCTCCCCAATCAGTGGGTCGCAACCCTATAGAGGCGCGCCCGCCGCAATGCAAGCAACCCGCCCCTCGTTTCCATGACCTTTCCCCGTCTCGACGGATGTTGTCCTGTTCGTTGCCGCAAAGTCGTCCTAGTGTGCTGAAATGGGTATCTCTCTCAGCGGGATGTAAGCCGCCGTGTCGATCGCGATAAAATCACAACTCTGCGTCGCTGCGCTTGTGCTGGTATCCGGGACGTCCGGCGCAGCAGACATCTGCGTCAAGTGCACCGGCCCGGATGCGAGCTACGATTGCGTCGTCAACGGCTCAGCTCCGGCCGATACGGTCACGAAGCTTTATTGCATCACGGCGCTGGCCAAAGTCGGCCCACACGCAAGTTGCGCCATTGACCGCGCCAGCGTTTCTCCGTGCCAGGGAGAACGCAAAGAGTTCACAATTCCTGCGAGTATTGACGGACCTTTCGGCGGAGGGCCGGAGCAGAACGCCAACGCCGGCGCGCCGGTGCTGCCTCCGAATGGTGCGTCTACAAATGGCGCGCCGCTACAGACCGGCCAGGAACCTTCCGGCGAACAACCGCCGCCGCAGACGGCGAACGACGCGCCACCGAAGACGATGAAGGAAATGGTTGAGAAGAGCCCCGTTTCCGCGAGCCTCGCCGAGACGCAAAAGACTGCGGGCGACGCCGCAAAATCGGCCGGAACCGCACTCGAGAAGGCGGGCTCCGCAGTCGGCTCCGCCGCCAAGACATCCTGGAAATGTCTCTCGTCGTTCTTCTCGAACTGCTGAAGACCAAGAGCGGCGGCTATCGATCGCTTAAGCGTGCAACCCGCTCAGTGGACGGTCGAAAGCCACTCGCGCGCACGCTTCTGCGCCCGCATGATTTCCGCCTTGCTCATGTCTCTCGCGAGTTCGAGACGATACCGCTTGGCTTCGTCATTGCCGCGCGACGCGGCGATATTGAACCACTTGTGGGCTTCAACGAGATCGAGCGTCCCGTCGCGTCCCGTGCAGAAACTGAGGCCCAATTCAAAAAGCGCGTCGTGGTGGCCGCCTTGAGCTGCGTATCCCCCGATCTCACGCGATAACATGTCCATACGCGACATTTTTTAAGTTCTCCAATGAGCGCCACAACGCTGGTGAAGGGTTGCGAAGACATCCAGCCGTCAATCGGCATTCTCGTCCTCGCGGCGCGCCATCAGAATTGCAGCGGATGGATGAAATCTCGTAAAAAGCGTCGCAAAATCTCTGTAATACTTAGGGAATTTTCGTTTCAGCACTCACAACCTTCGACGAAAAACGGCACATTTTGTCCAATATGCGGCATACCGTTACGACCCCTTAACGGCGATTGTCATCTTTAACTAACCATGTTTTGAATCCGCCTATGGGCACGCATTCGGTTGCGCGGGGCAGCGCGACATTCAGCGATGGTTCAGCCTCGGTTCGGTAACCATGATCTCGTTGACGGAGAACGTCTTCGCCGAGGGGGTTCGGAGGGTCCGGGACGGAATGTTCCGGACGAGGGATGATGAAGCAGACATTCGTTTGCCGTACGCTCGCGCTTGCGAGCTTCATGGCGCTTGCGGGCTGCGCCCAGGATAGCGGGGCCCGGCCGTCCTACATCGGGCTCATGGACCTCACAGCCGGGGACGCCAGCGCCCAGACCATCTCAACCGAACAGCCGTCGGATGCGACGCGCTACGTGCAGTCGAACAAGGTGCTTGGCGCGATGGCGTTTCAGCGCATCACAGGTCGCACCGTCGATCCTGAGCGTCTGAGCGGCAACTGACAGCGACGAACGTCACCAAGTCTCACGCACGCGGCTCGTCATCCGGCCTCGGGCTTTTTGAGCGCCAGACCTCTCACGACGGCGGGACGTTCGCCGACACGCGACAGCCAGGCTTCGATGTTCGGAAACTTGCGAATATCCTGGCCGATATCCGCCCAGACTCGCGCCCATGTGAAGCTCGCGATATCTGCGATCGAATACGCGCCCGCGATGTACTGGCGACCCTGCAAGCGCTTTTCGAGAACGCCGAAAAGCCGCTCGACCTCCGTCGCATAGCGATCGACGGCATAAGGTATCTTTTCCGTCGCCACATACTTGAAGTGCTTGTATTGCCCGGCCATGGGGCCGAGACCGCCGACCTGCCAGAAGAGCCATTGATCGATCTCAGCCTTGGTACGTTCGCTGGACGGATAAAACGCACCGAACTTGCGGCCGAGATATTGCAGAATGGCGCCGGATTCAAAAAGCGACAGGGGCTGCCCATCCGGCCCGTCGGGATCGACGATAGCCGGGATACGGTTATTCGGCGAAACGGCAAGGAACGCCGGCGCGTGCTGTTCGCCCTTGGTGATGTCGATGAACTCGACGCGATACGGCACGCCAAGCTCCTCGAGCATGATCGCAATTTTGTATCCGTTCGGCGTCGACCAGAAATAAAGCGTGATCGTCTCGTCCAGTCCGTCGTCCTGCATGTCTGTCCTTATGGAACGAGAATAATGGAGCCGGTCGTGCGGCGTCCGGCAAGATCATGATGAGCTTCGTTCGCTGCTTTTAGAGCGTAACGATGATTGACCGCGATCTTGATTTTCCCTGCCAGCACCATCGCAAACAGGTCGGAGGCGTTCTGCTCGAGTTGCTCGCGTGTCGCGGTATAGGCGAAAAGCGACGGACGCGTGGCGAACAGCGAGCCTTTCAATGCCGTCAGCTCGAACGGCGGGACAGGCCCCGAGGAGTTGCCGAACGACACCCACAACCCCGTGGGCTTCAGGCAATCGAGTGATTTCGGAAACGTATCCTTGCCGACGGAATCATAAACGACATCGCAGCCTGCGCCGTTCGTCAGTTCGCTGACGCGCGCAACGAAATCCTCGCGCTTGATATTGATCGTGTGGGTGCAGCCATAGGATTTCGCCAACTCGGCTTTTTCATCCGTGCTGACCGTCCCGATGATCGTCGCGCCAAGCGCACGCGCCCATTGGCAGGCGATCAGCCCGACGCCGCCCGCAGCCGCATGAAACAGCAGGACCGTGTCGGAGCCGACCTTGTACGTTTCGCGCAGCAGATACCGCGCCGTCATGCCCTGCAGCATCATCGCCGCGGCCGTGTCGTATGAGATGCCGTCGGGAAGCTTGATCAGCTTGCTCGCCGGAACGCGCCGGATATCGACGTAGGCTCCCGGCACGCTTCCGTAAGCCGCCCTGTCCCCGACCTTGAAGCCTTCGACATCCGGTCCGACGGCCAACACCTCGCCCGCGCCCTCCGAACCGAGGACCGCCGGCAGACTCGGCAACTTGTAGAGACCATCTCGTTGATAGATATCGATGAAATTAACGCCGATCGCGTGTTGCTTGAGCAAAACCTCGCCCGGACCCGGCTGGCCGACGTCAATCTCCTCGTAGGTCAGAACCTCTGGGCCGCCATAGGCGTGAACTCGCACCGCATACGCCATAATCACGGCTCCTTTTTTCCAGGATTTTGGGTCACAGACAGCCTGACGGCGAATCCGATCCCGCGCCAACAGGCAATTCGCCGCTTCATGGTGCATCCGCCACGAGTCTGCCATGCTGACTTTCTAGGGCCATTTAAAATTATAAACCGGGATTCGCTTTGACCATTTTGGGATCTTCGTCCGACTTCAGGGGACTGCGACTGATCGCGGCGCTTGCGACGTGCTTCGAAATCGCGGGCTGCGCCGGCGCCCCGGACCCCGCATTTGCACAGCAGCGCGGTCTCAAGTGTGTCGACGACAGCAACGTCTGCATCAGCCAGCGCAAGATGGTGTTCGATTCCTACATGGCCGACAAATCTCGCGCCTGGATTAAGCAGCCTGCAGGGCCTCACGAATATGCCTCCGGCGTCCGCCTCATGGCCTACAGCAAGACGCGAAAGGACCTGTCGTGTGAACAGCTTGCCCACGCCAAGGACGAAGCCGACCGTGGTCCGGCGTCGCTCAGCGGCGGCTCCTATGTCGGGCTCACGACAGCGCAGGTGGCGCGCGGCGCAATGCTCGCACGCGAAGTCTCACGCGAGCTTGCCAACGAAATGGCGCGCCGCTGCCGCTAGAACCTCCGATCCTTGAAGAAACATTTCGGTTTTCCTATGTGGCCGGGACGGCGCACGATACATCCACATTGAGTGCGAACATTCGGATCTCATCCGCCTCAACGCGAAAGCACGTTCATGAACGTTCAGGATTTCGTCGATGCCATCGTTGCGTTCGTTCGGACCCACGAAAGCTGGACGGGACCTGTCGCCTTCCTCGTGGCCTTTCTCGAAAGCTTTTGCTTTCTTTCGATCCTGTGGCCGGGAACCGCGATCCTGATCGGCATATCGGCGCTTCTCGCCAAGAGCGGCGTCGAGATGAGCATCCTCTGGCCCGCGATCATTTGGGCAGGCGTCGGCGGCTCGCTCGGCTACGCCGTGTCGTATTGGATCGGCCGCTACTACAAGGACGGCATCCGCGAACTCTGGCCCTTCAGCCGTAATCCGGAACTGGTCGATCGCGGGCAAGTCTTTTTTCAGAAATGGGGGGCGATCGGCGTCTTCTTTGGCCATTTCTTCGGACCCGTCCGCGCGGTCATTCCGGTCATTGCCGGCATGTACGCAGTGCCGCAGTGGCAGTTTCAACTCGCCAACATGACGTCGGCGTTCATTTGGGCGGCAGGCGTTATCGCGCCGACCTACTTCGGGCTGAGCTATTTGCTCAAGTGAGGAGGCTGGCAGCAGCGGAAGCTTGCGTCGGCAAGGCCGATCCCTTAGAGGAGCGGTTCGATTTGGCGCCGCACCGGCGCTTTCGCAACCCGCTATGGCCGAGGCCTTTCCATGTCAAAGACATCGCTTAAGAACACCCAGAAGCAGAAGAAGAAGGCCAGCCGCACCATCCCGCGTCCGGCACAGTCGCGCATTCAAGGCAATACCGCAGGCGTCAGAAAGCGTCTGAAGAAGCTTGCCGGCAAAGCGCGCTCCGCGAAGGCTTCAGCTTAACTGCCAAGTTCGAGACGACCCGGATCAGGCTTCGCCTCGCCTTGGCTGAGCCTGACCGGTTGGAATGGCCATGTCGCGATGGCTTGTTGGCGCTGGCTACGTGAACTCAATTCCGCCTACCGAGACGTTCTATCCTCCGACGGTGCAGCCGCCTAGCCAAGCGCTGTCATTGCCTCGGTTCATCGCGCGCTTCATTCGAAATCCACTGCAGGCCTTACCGCGCTCCGTCTATACCGAGCCAGTCGTCGCCTACGGCGGTAAGCGACCGCTCGTCACCTGGGTCACCGATCCTGCACTCGTCGAGCGAATTCTTCTCAAAGACTTCGAACAGTTTCCGAAGACGCCGCTCGATCGCCGCGTACTTGTTCCCATGCTGGGCAATGGACTCCTGACGGCCGAAGGCGAGAGCTGGCGTTGGCAGCGAAAAATCGCCAGCCCGATATTTCGCTACTCCGAAATTCTGAGCTACGTGCCGGCAATGGTCGAAGCAACCGAGCAGTTGCTGGAGACATGGCAACCGCGCGGCAAGGAATTTACTACCGATATCGAGGAGGCGATGACGGAAACGACCTTCTCGGTCATCGCACGCACAGTGCTGGCCGGGATCGACGAGACCGAGGCGAGCGCGGTCAAGCGCTCCGCACGCACCTATCTCGACCGCATTTCATGGGAGATCGCAGCCGCGATGCTGCATTTGCCTCCTGCGATGTGGCATCCCGGCAAAGCCAATATGCGCTCCGCCGCGAAGGAGGTTCGAACGATCGTCGAGCGCCTGCTCGCACAGCGTCGCCAGGTGCGCGGACTGAGCGGCGATCTGGTCGCTCGCTTGATCAGCGCACGCGATCCGGCGAACGGTGATCAGATGTCGGACACCGCGATCGTCGACAATCTGGCGACGTTTCTGTTTGCAGGCCACGAAACGACCGCCAAGGCTTTGACCTGGACTCTTTATCTGCTCGCGCGCGCGCCGCAATGGCAGGATCGCCTGCGCGACGAGGTGCAACGCGCCATCCGCTCCTCGCAACGCGTCGGCCCGGGCACCATCGAGCGCTTGCCGCTGACGTTGCGCGTGCTGAAAGAGTCGATGCGTCTCTATCCTCCGGCGCCGGTCATGACGCGTCTCGCGAACCAGGATCTCGACCTCGCAGGCATCCACGTGCCGAAGGGATCGCTGATCGTCATTCCGATTTTCGTCCTGCATCGCCACCAGCGTCTATGGAACGATCCCGACCGCTTCGATCCGGACCGGTTTCTGCCTGAGAACGAAGCCAAATATCCGCGCACGCAGTTCATGCCATTCGGCTTCGGTCCGCGCATCTGCATCGGGTCATCGTTCGCGCTGATCGAGGCGACGGCGATTCTTGCCACGCTATTGCACAGCGCGCGTTTTAAGTGGGACGGACGTCACGCGCCGGAGCCCGTGAGCCGCGTCACGCTTCGGCCCAAGGGCGGCATGCCTCTGATCGTCAAAGCGCTCTGACGCGCCGCGCGGCGGGTTTATGCGTTAGCGTTTCATTTACCGAGATTAGCAACCTGCAAATTTTCATTTCGCATTTCGCGCATCCGCGTGAGCGGGATCGCAAACACTTGCTGCTATGTTTTGTCGCATCACAAATGCCGACTCCAAAGGAGAGGCCAATGACAATGACAAAAGCGCTTTATGCCGTAGCTGCAATCATCCCAGGCGGATTCATCGCTCTCGCATGCATCGGAATTCTGCACGTCGTCCGGGTCGGGCTCCGCGAACGCCGGCAGCGCCAGGCGGCAGGATTGCCCGCCTGACGTCATCGCGGGATGCGAAGCATCAAATCCCGAGCTTCGCCTTCAGGATGTCATTGACCGCGGCAGGATTGGCTTTTCCGCCCGTTGCCTTCATGACCTGACCGACAAACCATCCGAGCATCGACGGCTTGGCCTTCGCCTGCTCGACCTTGTCGGGATTGGAAGCGATGATGACGTCGACCGCTTTTTCGATGGCGCCCGTGTCGGTCACCTGCTTCATGCCGCGTTTTTCGACGATCTCGGCAGGTTCTCCGCCTTCGGTCCAGACGATCTCAAAAAGATCCTTCGCGATTTTTCCCGAGATTGCATTCGACGAAATGAGATCGACGACCGCGCCGAGCTGCTGCGCCGACACCGGGCAAGTCTCGATGTCCTTGCCTTCCTTGTTCAAGCGGCCGAACAGCTCGTTGATGACCCAGTTCGCCGCGAGCTTGCCGTCGCGGCCGTTCGCGACGCTCTCGAAATAATCGGCCGACGACCGTTCGGCGACGAGCACGTCTGCATCATAAGCAGAAAGGCCGAAGGTCTTGATGAAGCGCGCGCGCTTTTCATCCGGAAGCTCGGGCAGCTTCACTTTGAGGCCGTCCACGTAGTCCTGCGTCAGCTCCAGCGGAAGCAGATCGGGATCGGGAAAATACCGATAATCGTGCGCCTCTTCCTTCGAGCGCATCGAACGCGTCTCGCCCTTCACCGAGTCGAACAGTCGCGTCTCCTGGTCGATTTTTCCGCCGTCCTCGATGATGTCGATCTGGCGGCGCGCTTCAACTTCGATCGCCTGACCGATGAAGCGGATGGAGTTGACGTTCTTGATCTCGCAACGCGTGCCGAGCTTATCGCCGGGCTTGCGGACCGACACGTTGACGTCGGCGCGCAGGTTGCCCTTCTCCATGTCGCCGTCGCACGTCCCGAGATATCGCAGAATGGTGCGCAGCTTGGTGACATACGCCTGCGCCTGCTTCGACGATCGCAAATCCGGCTTCGAGACAATTTCCATCAGTGCCACGCCCGACCGGTTGAGATCGACGTAGGAATAATCCGGATGCTGGTCGTGCAGCGACTTGCCCGCGTCCTGCTCGAGATGCAGGCGCTCGATGCCGACCCTCAGCGTCTCGCCGTCGGCATCGATCTCGACTTCGCCTTCGCCGACCACGGGTTGCTTGTACTGCGAGATCTGATAGCCCTGCGGCAGGTCGGGATAGAAATAGTTTTTGCGATCGAACACGCTTTTCAGATGGATCTCGGCCTTGAGACCGAGGCCCGTGCGGATCGCCTGCGCCACGCATTCCTTGTTGATGACCGGCAGCATTCCCGGCATCGCCGCGTCGACGAGCGACACATGACTGTTGGGTTCTGCCCCGAACGCCGTCGCGGCCCCGGAAAACAGTTTTGCGTTGGACGCGACCTGAGCATGGACTTCCAGGCCGATGATGACTTCCCAATCGCCGGTCGCGCCTGCGATCAGGTTGTTCGGCTTGGATTTCACTGCGACTTTCTGAGAGCTCATTCGTCATCTCCAGCCCGGCGCTGCCCTCGCCGAGGGCGAAGCGCGAGACAATTCCTAGTTCCGGTTGCCCTTCATGAGATAGCCCGCGCCCGCGTAGATGAATCCAGCGACAAGCGAGACTATGAACACGCCTGCGACGGAGCGGCCAAGCGTCGGTGCATCCCAGATGCGAAACAGCGTTGCGACGTAGAGCACCGCGACGCCAGCCATCGCGCCAGCGAAAGCCGCGATCAGCAGCTTGCTCTTTTCGTCCGCCCGCTGACCCAGCATGAACGCGACGATGATCGTCGCCGGATTGAGAACTCCATAAAGCAGAACCTCGATCAGAGGCACGGTCTGTTCGAAGTCAGGCACTGCCGTTATCTCCACTTCTTGCTTTGGCGGCGTCCTGCGCCTGACGAAGCTTCTCTTCTTCGAACTGCACGAACCAGCCGATCATGTTGCGCCATTGCGCGCCGACCATGTCGACCATTTCCGGCGGCATGTTCTTATCGACGGCCCGCGCCTTCACGCGATCGATCACCTGCTGGATGCGCCACTGAACGACAGCGCCTTCCTGGGTCGACATTTTCAGCTGCCAGGCGCGATCGACATATCCGTACCGCTCGGCAATGAGATCGACGAGCGCCGCATCGATGCGGTCGATCTCGCTGCGCACTTGGGACATGTCGGCGCATTCCCATGGCCGTTTCGGATCCATCGTCTAACCCTTCATCCACCACTTGGCGGGCACGGAAAACCGGCCTGCCGCATCTTCAATCACCTGCGCTGTCCGGAACAGCGTCTCTTCGTCAAACGGCTTGCCGATCAGCTGCAGTCCGAGCGGCGTCCCTTGCGAAGAAAACCCGGCCGGAACCGACATGCCCGGCAGCCCCGCCATATTCACCGTCACGGTGAAAATGTCCTCGAGATACATCGCCAGCGGATCGCCGGACTTTTCGCCGAACGCGAATGCGGGCGACGGCGTCGTCGGCGTCAGCACGACATCGACCTTGTCCCAGGCCTGGTCGAAGTCGCGCTTGATCAGCGTGCGCACCTTCTGGGCCTTGAGATAGTACGCGTCATAATACCCCGCCGATAGCACGTACGTGCCGATCAGGATGCGGCGGCGGACTTCCTTGCCGAATCCGGCCGCGCGCGTTTTCTCATAAGTATCGGTCAGATTATCGCCGTTGACACGCAGGCCGTAGCGCATGCCATCGTAGCGCGCGAGGTTCGACGAACATTCGGCTGGCGCAACGATGTAATAGGCGGGCAGCGCATATTTCGTATGCGGCAGCGAAATCTCATGGATTGTCGCGCCCGCTGCCTTCAGCCACGCGATGCCTTCGTCCCACAGCTTCTGGATTTCGGCCGACATGCCGTCGACACGATATTCCTTCGGGATACCGATGCGCAGACCTTTGACGCCCTTGCCGATCGCGGCTTCGTAGTCGGGAACCGGCGCATCGACCGATGTCGTGTCCTTCGCGTCATAGCTCGCCATCGATCGGAGCATGATCGCACTATCGCGAACTGTCTTGGCGATCGGACCGGCTTGATCGAGCGACGACGCGAACGCGACGATTCCCCAGCGCGAGCAGCGCCCATAAGTTGGCTTCATGCCGACGGTGCCCGTCAGCGCGGCGGGCTGGCGGATCGAGCCGCCCGTGTCGGTCGCGGTCGCGGCGAGACAGAGATCGGCGGCAACAGCGGCCGACGAACCACCGGACGAACCGCCCGGCACGAGCTTATCGTCGGAAAGTTTGCCGTCCGCGCCCTTGCGGCGCCACGGGCTTACGACGTTGCCGAAGGCGCTCGTCTCGTTCGACGAGCCCATCGCGAACTCGTCGTTATTGAGCTTGCCGAGCATGACCGCGCCCGCATCCCAAAGATTCTGCCCGACGGTCGCTTCATACGGTGGCTTGAAATCGTCGAGGATCTTCGAGCACGCCGTCGTGCGAATGCCGTTCGTGCAAAAGAGATCCTTGTTGCCGATCGGAAGCCCTTCGAGCGGGCGGGCTTGACCGGCTGCAATTCGCTTGTCGCTTTCCTTGGCCTGCGCGCGCGCATGCTCCGGCGTTTCCAGAACATAAGCATTGAGGGCCGGGTTCGCCGCGTCGATCGCTGCGAGAAATGCGTCCGTCAATTCCAGCGCCGAAAAGGACTTCTTCTTCAGGCCGTCGCGAGCCTCGGCCATCGTCAGCTTAGTGAGATCCGTCACTCAACAGTCCCTTTCAGTCCTTTGCAGCGCTCATAGACGAGCGCGTCGCCGTCGCTCGCAACCTTGATGCGCTCGGCATCGAGACGGGTGAACGTCACCGTCTCCTCGTATTCCTCTGCGCCTTCGGAGCATTGCATCTTCGCTTCGAACGTGTTCGCCGTCGTCTCGCGAATCGCTTCGAACGTGCAGCCGCCTTCCCAGCTTCTCGTTCCTTCGCGCGTCAGCGTCAGCGGATAGGTCGAGATGTTGGGCGTCGCCTTGCCGCTCTCGATGTCCTTGAGCTTCTTGCATCCAGTCGTCGGGGAATAGGTCCCCGCTCCAACGAATGCGCCATCGATCTTTTCCTCGGCATTCACGCCTGCGGTCGAAACGAAACACAGACACGCCGTTAGAAATATGATGCGAAGCATCTCGCCTACTCCACGACCTTCGGAACGACGAAGTAATGATCTTCCGTAAGCGGCGCGTTGGCGGTCACCGCATCGGCAATCTCGCCGTCGTTGACGACGTCGTTCCGCATCGCCAGCTTCTGGGCGACGACACGCGTCATCGGCTCGACCGCCGAGGTATCGACCTCGTCGAGTTGCTTCGCCCAATCAAGAATGCCGGAAAGTTCTTTTTCCAGGCCCTTGGCCTCGGCATCGCTGATCCTGATCCTGGCGAGGCGCGCGATCCGGCGAACGGTCGCTTCGTCGACCTGCATTTGGGATTCCTTCGAAAAGCTCGGAGACGGGTCTTCGCTGTTCTCTTACCCGTCCCGATGCCTCCGAGGCAACCGGCCCGGCAGGGTCTTGCGCGGAGACGCCACGGCTGGCTCCAAGGGTCTTGTTTGTCTTTGCTTTTGCGGTGTCCTTGGGCGCGCGGCGCTGCTACTGCCTAGGCGAGCATGAATTCAGAGCAAATGGCGACCGTCATGAGTCAATCCGCTTCCCCGTCGCCGCCCGGGCGCACCACGGAAGACCCACAGGAATTTATTGCCGCCACGGCCGCGTCCGGCCGCCTGATCGGCATCGACGGCGGTGCGAAGACGCTCGGCCTCTCGCTGTCTGACGTGACGCGCACGATCGCCTCCGCGCTCGAAACCATCAGGCGGACGAAGTTCACCGCTGACGCTGCGCGGCTTCTGGCGCTCACCACCGAGCACGCCGTCACCGGGCTCGTGCTCGGCCTGCCCCTCAATCTCGACGGAACAGAAGGACCGCGCGTGCAAGCGACGCGGGCCTTGGCACGCAATCTCAACAAACTCAGCCCGCTTCCGATCCTGCTTTGGGACGAGCGCCTTACGACGGCCGAGGCCGAGCGCATGCTGATTGATGCCGACCAGAGCCGCAAACGCCGTGGCGAGGTCATCGATAAGCTCGCGGCCACGATTATTCTGCAAAGCGCCCTTGACCGCCTGAGACGGCAGGGCTGAAAGGGTTCGCGGGCGTTTCGTCTCGGAAACGTCCACCTGCCGTTAAGGGATTTCCACTACGTCCACGCGCCGCGCTTGCGGGCGCCTCAGACTCCGCCTATAGAAACCGCTTTAATGACATCAAAACCCAACTCGAATGCGCTGAAGGTTTTTCCGCGCCGCCATTTGCTGACCTGCGAGGGCCTGTCAGCGAATGAGATCAATTTTGTGCTCGATCTTGCCGACAAGGCTGCCGACCACATCCGCCAGAACGGCAAGAAACGTGACGTCCTCGACGGGCGAACGCTGATCAATCTCTTTTTTGAATCATCGACCCGGACGCAGGCTTCCTTCGAAATGGCCGGCAAGCGCCTCGGCGCCGACGTCATGAACATGAACGTCGCCACCTCGTCGGTGACCAAAGGCGAGACTCTGGTCGACACCGCCGTGACGCTCAATGCCATGCGCCCGGACATCATCGTTGTCCGCCATCACGCCGCAGGCGCCGTCGAGCTGTTGTCGCAAAAGGTTGACTGCTCGGTCATCAACGCAGGCGACGGCGCGCACCAGCATCCGACGCAGGCCCTGCTCGATGCGCTGACGATCCGCCGCGCCAAGGGTCGCGTCGCCGGGCTGACTGTCGCAATCTGCGGCGACATCCTGCATTCACGCGTCGCCCGCTCGAATATCAACGTTCTGAACGCGCTCGGCGCGCAGGTTCGCCTTGTTGCACCCTCGACGCTTTTGCCGTCGTCTCCCGAACGGCTCGGAGCCGAGGTCTTCACCGACATGTGGAAAGGCATCGACGGCGTCGACGTGGTGATGATGCTGCGCCTGCAGCGCGAGCGCATGGACGCCTCGTATGTACCTTCGAGCCGCGAGTTCTTTCATTTCTTTGGGCTCGATCACGAGAAGCTCGCCCGCGCCAAGCCCGACGCGCTCGTAATGCATCCGGGGCCGATGAACCGCGGCGTCGAGATCGCATCCACCGTTGCCGATCATTCCCGCAGCGTCATTCGCGAACAGGTCGAAATGGGGGTTGCCGTGCGTATGGCCGTGCTCGAAGCGCTCTCGGCGCATCTGCCAAGCTTCAAGGACGTCGCCTGATGAGCAAGGCAGCAAGCAAAGTCATCGAGAAGCCCAAAAGCGCCGGTCCGGCGACTGTTTTCATCAACGCACGCCTGCTCGATCCGGCGAGCAATCGCGACGAGCCGGGCGGGTTGCTCGTCAAGGACGGCGTCATCGCGGACCTCGGCGGCCATTTGCGCCGCAACGCGCCTGACGGCGCGACGGTCATCGATTGCAAGGGCCATGTCCTCGCGCCCGGCCTGATCGACGCCCAGGTGTTCACCGGCGAACCGGGCTACGAGCACCGCGAGACGCTGAAGACCGCCAGCCACGCCGCCGCCGCCGGTGGCGTCACGACCATCGTCGTCATGCCCGAGACCAATCCGGTTATCGATCAGGTCTCTCTCGTCGACTTCATTCAGCGCCGCGCCCGCGACAACGCCCTCGTCCACGTCCAGACGATGGCGGCGATGACGAAGAGCCTCAAGGGCGAGGAAATGACCGAAATCGGCCTCTTGAAGCGGGCCGGGGCCATCGCGTTCTCGAACGGCAAATCGAGCATCGTCAATACGCGCGTGATGCGCAACGTGCTGAGCTACGCGAAGGACTTCAACGCCCTCGTCGTGCATCACACGGAAGACCCCTACCTCTCGGGCAGCGGCGCGATGAACTCAGGCGAAGTCGCCGCCCGTCTCGGACTTCCGGGAACCTCGAAGATTGCCGAGACGATCATCCTCGAGCGTGATGTCCGTCTCGTCGAAATGACCGGCGGGCGCTATCACGCCGCGACCATCAGCTGTCAGGAAAGCCTCGACGTCGTGAAGGCCGCGAAGGCGAAAAAGCTGCCCGTCACCTGCGGCGTTTCGATCAATCACCTGACGCTGAACGAGAACGACATCGGCCCCTATCGTACCTTCTTCAAGGTCCGCCCGCCGCTACGCCGCGAAGAGGACCGCGCGGCGATGGTTCAGGGCTTGGCCAACGGCGACATCGACGTCATCGTTTCGAGCCACGATCCCCAGGACGCCGACACCAAGCGGCGGCCCTTTGCGGAAGCGGCGGACGGCGCCGTCGGTCTCGAGACGCTGCTCTCGGCGGCACTGCGTCTCGTGCATTCCGGCGACGTGACGCTGGCCGCGATGCTCAAGGCGCTGACCATCAATCCGGCGCGACTGCTCGGGCTTCACAGCGGCCGCCTCGCGAAGGGCGCGATTGCCGATCTTGTGCTGTTCGATCCCGGCGAACCGTGGGTGGTCAACAAGGACCTGCTCCGCTCGCGTTCCAAGAACACGCCGTTCGACGAAGCCAAGATGCAAGGCCGCGTGCTCAGAACTGTTGTTGCTGGCGAAACGGTGTACGAATACGCTGGCGTTGAACGCACATAAGCTCGTTCGGCAAAACAACGGAATTCACGCGACGCATGGCCCCCTCGTCCCTCCCCGTGCTGCTAATCGCATTCGGCCTCGGATATGCCTTGGGTTCCATTCCGTTTGGTCTGCTGCTGACGCGCCTCGCGGGCCTCGGAGACGTCCGCCAGATCGGATCGGGAAATATCGGCGCAACGAACGTGCTGCGGACCGGACGCAAGGGTCTCGCCGCCGCCACGCTCCTGCTCGACGCCGCAAAAGGCGCAGCCGCGGTTCTGATCGCGCACGCGGCGTTCGGGCCGACCGCCGCGACCGTCGCGGGCTTTGGAGCCCTGCTCGGACATATTTTTCCGGTCTGGCTGAAATTCAAAGGTGGAAAGGGCGTCGCGACTTTCCTCGGCGTGCTGATTGCACTCGCGTGGCAACTGGCGGCGATCTTCGCGATCGTCTGGCTCGCTGTCGCCGCAACGACGCGGATCTCATCCCTCGCGGCGCTCGTCGCAACGGTCGCCGTTCCGGTCGCGGCATACGTTCTTGGCTACAATGAAATCGCGATCGTATCGGCGCTGATGGCCGCGATCATCCTCATCAAGCACCGCGGAAACATCCGCAGGCTTCTGGCGGGCGAGGAGCCGAAGATCGGTGCCAAGGCCTGAGCAGTCCGAGTTATTCAATCCCGCACCCTTGCCGACGGCGCAGCTTTCCGAAGCCGAGCGCGTCGCGTGCCTGCGACTGATCCGGTCCGAGAACGTCGGACCTGTCACCTTCCGCGAACTGATCAATCATTTCGGCGGCGCTCAGAACGCGCTCGAAGCATTGCCGGAGCTTTCCCGTCGTGGCGGGTTTGGGCGGCCCGTTCGCATTTGCCCACTCGCCGAAGCCGAGCAGGAACTCGAAAATGCCCGCCGCTGCGGTGCCACGCCGTTATTCACGATCGAGCCCGGATATCCGGCCATGCTGGCGCGCATCGATGCGCCGCCGCCAATGCTCTATGTGAAAGGCCGGCTCGAGCTTTTGAATAAGCCTGCCGTCGCCATCGTCGGATCGCGCCAATGCTCGGCCGCAGGCGCGCAGCTCGCGCGGCGTTTTGGCCACGACTTGGGAGAAGCCGGTCTCGTCGTCGTGTCAGGCCTCGCGCGCGGGATCGACCGCGCAGCACACGAAGCCTCGCTGGCGTCCGGGACAATCGCCGTTCTCGCCGGAGGAATCGATTGGGTCTACCCGCGCGAGCATGCCGACCTTCAACGTGTCATCGGTGAGAATGGGTGCCTTGCCACGGATCGTCCGCCCGGCTTCAACCCGCGTGAAAAAGATTTCCCAAGGCGCAACCGGTTCATCGCCGGGCTCGCTTACGGCGTCATCATCGTCGAGGCGGCTTTGCGTTCTGGAACGCTGACGACAGCTCGCTATGCCAACGACCTTGGACGCGAGGTTTTCGCGCTGCCGGGCAATCCGCTCGATCCGCGCGCCGAAGGCACCAATCGCCTGCTCAAGCAGGGCGCGACGCTTGTCACCGAGCCGCAGGAAGTGATCGAGGTCCTGCAGCCGATTATTGGTCAGCCGACATTTCGCGAGCCTTCGAGCGATGCAGAATTCTCTCCACGTATTACAGCAGATCAGCCCGCGCCGCGGCCCATTTCACCCTCGCCCCACCCTCGGCGTGGATCGGGCGGCCCGGAAGACATGGACGCGGTCCTGACGGCGTTAGGCCCGGCGCCGATCGCGATCGATGCCATAGCCCGTGCCACCGGCCTTCCCATCCAAAGCGTCCAGATTGCGCTTCTGGAACTCGATCTGGCCGGCCGCATCGAGCGACAAGGACTTAGCCTCGTCGCATTGAAATCTACGGTGAGCTAGCGTTTAAGAGATTCCGCGATGGCTTCTTCTCGTGACTGCGCAATCAGATCGGGGAGCTTTGCGCATCTTTCGCGCTCGGCGAGCGTCTTGAGCTCACTCAGCAAATCTGCAAGATATTCAAGGCGCTCGCGCCTTTCTGGGTCGGGAGATAGAACGCGCGCTTGAGCCTCCGACATCCCCAATTTCCTCACGTCGAGCATCATCACCATAGTGAACGTCAATTACCTCGTTCTTCTTTAGATTGCAATCTATAACATACATCACCTTAGGTAGCAATTCCGGTATTTGACACCGCTGCGGCGATCAACCATGTTCCCCGCCCGCCGCGTGGACACCGATGTAAGCGGCAGATTCTCGACCTGGCTCGGAGGCCAGACGGGCCAGGAGCGGAAAACGCCACATGAACGTCGTTATCGTCGAATCCGCCGCTAAGGCCAAGACGATCAACAAGTATTTGGGGTCTGGCTACAAAGTTATCGCGTCTTACGGACACGTCCGTGACCTTCCTGCGAAGGATGGATCGGTCGAGCCCGACCAAGATTTTGCGATGCACTGGGAAGTCGACGGCAAATCCCAGAAGATCATGCGTGAGATCGCGGAGGCGCTCAAGAACGCCGACAAGTTGATCCTTGCAACCGACCCTGATCGCGAAGGCGAGGCGATCTCCTGGCACATCCTCGAGATCCTCACTCACAAGAAGGCGCTGAAGAAAGGCACCGAAGTCGAGCGCGTCGCCTTCAACGCCATCACCAAGCAGTCGATCCTCGCCGCGCTGAAAGAGCCGCGCAAGATCGACGAGCCGCTCGTCGAGGCCTACCTCGCGCGCCGGGCGCTCGACTATCTCGTGGGCTTCACGCTGTCGCCGGTCCTCTGGCGCAAGCTGCCGGGCGCACGCTCCGCCGGACGCGTGCAATCCGTTGCGCTTCGCCTCGTCTGCGACCGCGAAGCCGAGATCGAAGCCTTCAAGACCGACGAATACTGGACGATCGAAGCGCTGCTGACGACCAGCAAGGGCGATGACGTCAAGACGCGCCTCGTGGCGATCGAAGGCACGGCGTTGAAGAAGCTCGACATTAAGGACGAGGCTTCGGCAACCGCGATCAAGTCCGCGCTCGAAGGCCGCGATTTCCGCATCGCATCGATCGAGAAGAAAGCCGCCAAGCGCAACCCTTATCCGCCGTTCACGACCTCGACCGTGCAGATGGATGCGTCGCGCAAGCTCGGCTTCTCGGCCAAGCAGACGATGCAGATCGCGCAGCGTCTTTATGAAGGCGTCGATATCGGCGGCGAGACGGTCGGCCTCATCACCTACATGCGAACGGACGGCGTTCAGATCGTGCCCGAAGCCGTGAGCCAGATTCGCGACGTCATCTCGTCCGAGTACGGCAAACAGTACACGCCGTTCGCGCGCGAATACAAAACCAAAGCCAAGAACGCGCAGGAAGCGCACGAAGCCATTCGTCCGACCGATCCGCGCCGCAAGCCCGATCAGGTCCGCAAATACCTCGAAAAGGATCAGGCGGCGCTTTACGACCTGATCTGGAAGCGCACCATCGCGAGCCAGATGGCACCCGCCGACTTCGAGCAAACCGCCGTCGAGATCGAGACCAAGGGCAGCGATAGCAAAAATTATGGACTTCGCGCCAACGGCTCGGTGCTGCTGTTCGACGGTTTTCTGAAAGTTTACGAGGAAGGCCGCGACGACCGCTTCCGCTACATCGAGAAGGGCAAGGACGACCAGGAAGGCGAAGACGAAGATCGCCGCCTGCCGGCGCTCACCGAAGGCGATCATCTCAAAGACAAGGACATCAGCGCGGACCAGCACTTCACGCAGCCGCCGCCGCGCTTTTCCGAAGCGACGCTCGTCAAGCGCATGGAAGAACTCGGCATCGGCCGGCCTTCGACCTACGCGTCGACGATGGCCGTGCTCGTCGATCGCGACTATGTCCGGATGGAAAAAAAGCGCCTCGTTCCGGAGGACAAGGGCCGTCTCGTCATCGCCTTCCTCGAAAGCTTCTTCAAACGCTACGTCGAATACGATTTCACGGCGGAGCTTGAAGAAAAGCTCGACCTGATCTCCAACAACGATCTTGCGTACAAGGACGTACTCAGGGATTTCTGGCGGCAATTCATTGCTTCCGTCGGCGAGATCAAGGATCTGCGAGTCGGCGACGTCCTTGAAGCCTTGAACGAGATGCTCGGGCCGCACGTCTTCCCCGACAAGGGAGACGGCAGCGATCCGCGCCTCTGCCCGAAGTGCGCGCAAGGACGCCTTAGCCTCAAGATTTCAGGAAAATACGGCGCCTTCATCGGCTGCGGAAACTATCCGGAGTGCAACTATACGCGCCAGCTTTCCCAGAGCGCCAACAATGGCGAAGCAGCGCTCGACGGCAAGGTGCTCGGCTATAATGACGACGGCGTTGCCGTGACGCTGCGCACCGGCCGCTTCGGTCCTTACATCCAGCTCGGCGAAGCCGCGGGCGACGAGAAGCCGAAACGCTCCAGCATTCCGAAGGGCATCGACGCAGCGACGCTCGACTTCGAGAAGGCGATGCAGCTTCTGTCGCTGCCGCGCGACGTCGGCTTGCATCCGACCGAAGGCGGCATGATCACGGCGAGCCTCGGCCGCTTCGGCCCCTTCATTCTGCACGAGCACGACGGCGCCAAGACCTACGTCAATCTCGGAAGCACCGAAGACGTCTTTACGATCGGCATCAATCACGCCGTGACGCTGCTTGCCGAAAAGCGCGCGGGCGGCGGCAAGAGCCGTTTCCAGCGCAATGCTCCCAAGGTTCTGAAAGACCTTGGCGCGCATCCGAGCGAAGGCGGCCCGGTGCAGGTCCTCGAAGGCCGCTACGGTCCTTACGTCACGCACAATAAGAACAACGCTACGGTGCCTCGCGGCAAGGACCCGGCATCATTGACGATGGATGAAGCTGTGGCCCTGATCGCCGAGCGGATCGCCAACGGCGGCGGCAAGAAATCGAAGGCATCGCGTGCGTCTCCTAAGCCCAAGGCAGCCAAAGCCGCGAAGGCCGCCAAGGAAGAAGCAGCGCCCGCGGCGAAACGCACAGCGAAACAGGCAGCGGCGAAGAAGGCGGCTCCAGCCAAGAAGACAGCTGCCAAACCGGCGGCCAAGAAACTCGCAAAGGCCAAAGCCTGAAGCAGAAATCACGAGGGAAGACCCCGCACGGAAAACCGCACGCCACGTCGCGTGCTACCACCGATCGCGGTCTGCCGAGCAAAGAGCAGATTCTCGAATTCCTGAACTCCGCGCAAGGCAAGGCGGGTAAGCGCGAGATCGCGCGCGCGTTCGGCGTCTCGGGCGGAGCGCGCATCGCGCTGAAACGCATCCTCGCCGAGATGGCGGCCGACGGCACGCTTACCGGCGACAGGAAGCACCTCAAGGAAAAGGGCAAGCTGCCGCCCGTCACGACGCTCGAAGTCACCGGCCGCGACGGCGACGGCGATCTGATCGCGAAACCGTTGCACTGGGACGAAGACGAGGGCAAGCGCCCGACCGTCCGTCTGTCGCTATCGGCGCGCTCCTCCGATAATGACATCGGCATCGGCGACCGGGTTCTTGCTAAGCTCACGAAACTGCCGCGCGGCAGTGGCGGCAGTTTCTATGAAGCGACACCGATCAAAAAGCTGCCGAAGGAAAAACGGCGTCTGCTCGGCATCTTCCGGACCTCGAAGCGCGGCGGCGGCACGATCGAGCCGATCGACCGCAAGGAACTGAAAAGCTGGCCGATCCTGCCCGACGATATGGGCGGAGCAAGCGATGGCGATCTCGTCCGTTTCGAACTCGTCCGGCGCGGAAAATTTGCGACACCAGGCGCCGAGATCGTCGAAAGCCTCGGCAATCCCGACGATCAACGCCAGATTTCGTTGATCGCGATCCACGCGCACGGCATTCCCGAGGACTTCCCGGAAAGTGTGATGAAGGAGTGTGAGACACTCTCGCCTCCGACGATGGATCGCCGCGAAGACCTGCGCGCGGTTCCGCTTCTGACGATCGATCCCATCGATGCGCGCGATCACGACGACGCCGTTCATGCCGAACTCGACAGCGATCCCAAGAACGAGGGCGGCTTCATCGTGACCGTCGCAATTGCCGACGTCGCGCACTATATCCGCCCCGATTCCAAGGTCGATCGAGAGGCGCAGTTGCGCGGCAACTCGGTCTACTTCCCGGATCGCGTCGTGCCGATGCTGCCGGAGAAGATTTCCAACGACCTTTGCTCGCTGCGCGAAGGCGAAGAGCGCGCCTGCCTCGCGGTGCATATGGTTTTCGACCGCCACGGCGAGAAGCGGCGTCATAAATTCGTCCGCGCGATGATGCGCTCGGCCGCCAAGCTCTCTTATCAGGAAGCGCAGGCCGCGATCGACGGGCAGCCTTCAGAGAAATGCGAACCGCTGATGGAGCGCGCTCTGAAGCCGCTCTGGGCGGCCTATCGCGCCGTTGCCGTTGCGCGCAACAAGCGCGGCCCCTTGGACCTAGACCTGCCGGAGCGCAGGATCGTCCTCGACGATAAAGGCCGCGTCGCGCGCGTCGTCACGCCAGAACGTCTCGAAGCGCACCGGCTCATCGAAGAATTCATGATCCAGGCGAACGTCGCGGCCGCCGAAACGCTCGAAGAAAAGCGGCTGCCCCTCGTCTACCGCGTGCACGATGCGCCGAGCGCGGAAAAATTAAAGGGCCTGCGCGACTTCCTCGAAACGCTCGACATGAAGGTCCCGCACGCGGGCGCCCTCAGGCCGGAAGCGTTCAACAAGGTTCTCGAACAGGCGAAGTCGCTGCCGGTGCCCGATCTCATCAGTGAGGTGATCCTGCGCTCGCAATCGCAGGCCGAATACGCGCCGAAGAACATCGGCCACTTCGGACTGAACCTCGTGCGCTATGCGCACTTCACCTCGCCCATTCGCCGCTACGCCGACCTCATCGTTCATCGCGCGCTGATCCGCGCGTTGGACCTCGGAGCCGACGGCCTGACGGACGAGGAAATCCCGCGCCTCGCGAGCGTTGCAAAAGCGATCTCCGATACCGAGCGGCGCGCCATGTCGGCCGAACGCGAAACGACGGACCGCCTCATCGCCGCCCACCTCGCCGATCGCATCGGTACGACGTTCCACGCACGCGTTGCAGGCGTGACGCGCTCGGGGCTGTTCGTGCGCCTCAAGGACACCGGCGCTGACGGATATATCCCGATTTCGAGCCTCGGCGACGACTACTACCATCACATCGAGGCGTCGCACGCCCTCGTCGGCGCACGAACCGGCGCCGGCTACCGCCTTGGCGATACGGTCGAGGTGCGGCTGCTCGAGGCCATTCCCTCCGCCGGAGCACTGCGATTTGAAATGCTGACGCCCGCCTCGCGCGGAAATTTCGCGGCGCTCAAGGCCGGCCTGCGCGGTGGGCCGAGAAAAAGATTCGGCAAATTCCAGCGACGTCGATAACGTCGCAGAAATAGCCTATGCCTTGACCACATTGCCTGGACCGCCCATCACCATGAGCATGTCTGATTTTGCACAAGAAACAGCGCCCGGCGACGAGAGCCTGCCGCATCGCGACGTCTGGCAGTCGCTGAAGCGCGGATGGCGACAGAAATGTCCGTGTTGCGGCAGCGGCCGCGTTTACGGAAAATTCCTCAAGGTCAACGACGTGTGCGCGACGTGCGGCACCGAATTGTTTCACCATCGCGCTGACGACGCCCCGCCCTATTTCGTCATGACGATCACCGGCCACGTCGTCGTCGGCGGCATTCTGATAACCGAAAGGATGTTCTCGCCTGCGGTGTGGATCGAACTGGCAATCTGGCTGCCTGCCACGGTGTTGCTCAGCCTCTGGCTGCTGCCACGCGTGAAAGGCGCGCTCATCGGCTATCAGTGGGCACTTCGGATGCACGGCTTCGGCAACCCCGCCTTCGACAACGAGAGCCTGTCGCGGCTTCCGCCGTCCGAGCCGGAAGCGGTGCCGTAAGTCAGTCGCGGTTGCACAATGATCGAGACGTCCCCACCCCTCGCGGCTGCGAACGATGTCGAAATTCGCGACGCGGCGTGTGTGATCGTGATCGATTACGCAAAGCCGGAGGAGCCGACGCTTTTAATGGGCCGGCGTCACGCCGATCAGATTTTTCTTCCTGACAAGTGGGTCTTTCCCGGCGGCCGAGTCGATGCCGCCGACCGGACCTTCGCCCGTTCGTTCGACACGTCTTATCTCCCCCGCGATCTTGCCGCTGAACTCCGCCCTTTCGCATTGGCGGGCGTGCGCGAACTTTTTGAGGAAGCCGGACTGCTGATTGGCGCGGGTGCGACGGGAGATCTTGAAAACGAACATTGGCCCGCGTTCGCGGCCGCGGGCTACGCGCCGGCCCCCATCCATCTTCATCCCTTGGCACGCGCCATAACCCCGCCCGGCCGCGTCCGTCGCTACGATACGTGGTTTTTCACGGCATCACGCGCGGCGGTCGCCAACGCCCAATCGGCGCCGGACGGCGAATTGCTTGATCTCGATTGGTTTACGCTCGACGCGGCTCGCAAGCTCGATCTCCCGAACATCACCCGGCTCGTGCTGGACGATGTTTCTCTGCGCCTGCAAAGCACGTCAGAGGGGGATTTCAGCGGCGCCGACTTGCCGTTTTATCATGAGGATGCCTGCGGCTTTCAGCGCACCCTGATCTCGTGCACACTACCGCAGCCTGCACCTTGACATAGAAAATTCCACGCGTATGTTGCGCCTCTGCGGCTGACTAGTTTCAGCCTTTTTTCATTCTAAGCGTGATCCATGGCAAAGCCAGTTACACAAAAGATCAAGTTATTGTCGTCCGCTGGAACGGGCTTCTTCTACGTCACGAAGAAGAACCCGCGCACATCGACCGAAAAGCTTGTTTTCAAGAAATATGACCCCGTCGCTCGCAAGCACGTCGAGTTCAAGGAAACCAAGATTAAGTAATCGCTGTTATGTAATCCGGCGCACGGGCTCAGCCCGCGTCGCTCATTCGGAATTCCGTTTTTTTGTTTGAGATTGATTGGGGTCGCTGGCCGCATAAAGTGGCCAGGGCTGAAAGCAAACTCGGCAGCGGGGTAAATCGTTCCGAGACAGCTTCACGACCCTGGCCACAACCGGGCGAAGTTCAAAGAGGGCGTTGTTCCTCACCCAGCTTCACGATCGACCCTCTGCAACCGTTCGAGGAGGCCACTCGCGTGGTCACTCGGATCGATCCATCCCCGTTCTGCAAGGCTATGCGGCGGGCCCAGCAGCTCGGGAACATAGAACGCCATCCAGCCCTAAGCGGGCAACATGACGTAAAGGCTTCGATTTCTCGTGGCCCCCCGTGTCAATCCGGTATTTGGTGCCAGATAACGGTGCAGAATGCAAGAACTGCTTTACCTGTTGCCTGGTAGTCACGATTCGCCAGACCGGATCAATGCTGGCTGCGCTAATGTCTCGGAAATATGAGCCTTTTCCTTGACGGCTCTGCGGCTCACTCAAGAATTTAGCGTTGCCCGCGCGAGGCTAGCGTGCTCCTGCGATGGCTATGCCGCGTCGGAGACGACCCGGTTCCGCCCGCGCCGCTTGGCCGTATAAAGCGCGTTGTCAGCACGCTTGAACATCGACTCGGGCGTATCTTGCGGGTTCTCGAGCGTCCCGATACCGACGCTCGCCGTCACGCGCACGCTCTGCCCGCCATCGAGCGCGAACTCATCCGCGGCAACACACGCCCGCAGACGCTCGCCGATCTGATACGCGCGTTCGAGATCGGTGTCCGGCATGATGATGACGAACTCCTCGCCTCCGAGCCGGCAGGCAAGATCGACGCCACGCGTATTGCGCTTCAGCCGTACCGCAAATTCTTTCAGCACCGCATCGCCCGCATCGTGGCCGTGCGAGTCGTTAACCGCCTTGAAGTGATCGATGTCCGCAACCAGCATCGACAAGCTTCGCCCGGTGCGAATGGATTCCGAGACGAGCGTCCTGAGATGCCCCTCCATGTAGCGGCGATTGTGCAACCCGGTCAGGGAATCGGTGACCGACAGCTCGACGCTTTCCGCCAGCCGGTGTCGCAAAAAATCGGAGTGCCGCTTGCGCTTGATCTGCGTTTTGACGCGCGCGAGCAGCTCATGCCGATCAATCGGGCGCATCAGATAGTCGTTCACACCCATGTCGAGCCCGCGCAGCAGTCGCGCCTCGTCGCCAGGCTCCACCAGCATGATGATCGGCAAGTGTCGCGTGCGTTCGAGCGAGCGCACTTGCGAGCACAGCCGCAGTCCGTCGGCGTCCTGCAGCGACAGGCTGACGACCAGCAGGTCGAAATTGCTTTCCGTGAGCTTGGTCAGCGCCGCATGCATATCGCGTTCGGCAAAAGCGTCGTTGCCTTTCGAGAGAACCTCAAGCAACCGCGCTGCCGAACGCGGATGATCGTCGACGAGCAACACGCGGCCGGAGCGCGCCGACAGCGCGCGGGCATAGGAACCGTCATCGGGAATGCCCATGTCGCGGCCGGTCGAGGCTCGCATCATCATTTCGTCGTTGAGCATCTTCAGGCGCGCAAGATTTTTAACGCGCGTCACCAATGCAATATCGTCGACAGGCTTCGTCAGAAAATCATCCGCGCCGCTTTCCAGCCCCTGCACCTTGTCGGAGGGCTGATCGAGCGCGGTGACCATGACGACGGGAATGTGATGGGTCGCGTGGCTGGCCTTGATGTGGCGGCAGGTTTCAAACCCGTCCATTCCAGGCATCATGACGTCAAGCAGCACGACGTCGACGCTTTCGCGCTCCAGCAGATCAAGCGCCTGCCGGCCGCTGTTCGCCGTTAAGACCTCGAAATACTCGGCTTGCAGCCGCGCTTCGAGAAGCTTCACGTTAGCGAGAATGTCATCGACTACGAGTACGCGGGCGGTCATGGAGCCTTACGATTTCGACGGACCTATGAACTTGCGGACGGTCTCAAGAAAGGTCATGACCGAAATCGGCTTGGAGACATAAGCTTCGCAGCCGCCCGACCTGATCCGCTCCTCATCGCCTTTCATTGCGAACGCGGTAACGGCGACGACCGGAATTCGGCACAGTTCGTCATCGTCCTTGAGCCATTTCGTAACCTCGAGCCCGGAGACCTCAGGCAGCTGAATGTCCATCAGAATGAGATCGGGGCGATGCTTGCGCGCCAGTTCCAGAGCTTCGAACCCGTTGCGCGTCTGGATCGTCTTGTAACCGTGTGCCGCCAGCAGATCGTTGAAGAGCTTCATGTTGAGCTCATTGTCCTCGACGATCAGGACCGATTGCGTCGCCACGCGCGGATCCGCTCCGCGCCGCTCGACGTTGGTTCTCGTTTCCTGATACGTCATGGCAACCGCCCACGCTCCCTATGGCAGTTTGTGCACCGATTCTTGGCTAAACCATTGACCTACTTTGACGCCAAAAGCCGTAACCAACAGTTAACAGCAGGACGCGCATGCCTCGCTTAAGACCCGATCGACTGTCCCTCGACGACGCCGAGACAATCGCATTGCAGGCGTTGGGGTTTCTGGCCGACGATCCGCAGCGGGTATCGCGCTTCCTGTCTCTGACGGGTAGCGACGCGGGACAGCTGCGTGCCGAGGCGAAAAACCGGGAATTTCAGGCCGCGACGCTCGAGTATATGCTCGGCGATGAAAGCCTGCTGCTGGCGTTTTGCCAGGAGGCCGGGATTGATCCCGTCGCGATAGGCCCGGCGTACGCCTTGCTCGGCGGGCAGGCTTGAACATCAAGGCGCCCCATCCGGAGTTGCTCACCCAAGACGATTCAGCCGATCGTAACGATAATCCAACTTATCGGGTGCTGGCCGACGTCGTGCACTTGCCGGGATCGAGGAACGTCAGCTCCTTCAGCTCGCCCTTGATCGCGAACTCACCGTAGTCGATCTTCAAGTCGCTGGTGACGCCATCCTCGAAATACCGGAACGAAAGCTCGTAGGCAGGAAGCTGATCTTCCTGGTCCTTGCCGGCATCGAAATAGCTGATCGACATCGGCCACGACGCGACGCCCGCGAGCTTGTCGCCGCCCTTTAAAGCCGGCGAAACCGGCTTGGCGCCGGGCTTATATTCATTCCCGATCGCGGTGCTCGTCAGGTAATACTTTTCGCCCTTCTCCGAGCCATCATAGAGATTGGCGGTCAAAAGCTTGACGCCGTTCTTCGCCGCTTGCACGAGCGTCGAGGCGTGCTGCATCGGAAAATAGATGTCGTTGGGCAGCGCGACGCGCTTCTTCGAAGGCTTGACGAGATCGACGCCGACGACGGGCGTCGCACCTTTCGAGCGGGCGGCGTCGCCCTGGCTCGCATCCGCCAGTTCATCGTTCTGATACTGCGTCGAAGAAAACCTGAGCTTCTTGCCGTCCGCATCTTCCCAGCTCGAATTCCGGAGATCGCTGAGCGTTTCGGTGCCTTCCTGATTGGTCATCACCGTGACGAAACGCATGTTCTGCGTATAGCCGTCGCACGGCGACCCGTTCAGCTCGTACACCATCCGGCCTGCAACGCCCGAAACACCGGCCCCGGCGCTCGAATCGGCAAGCGACAATTCATAGACCGCGCGATGGGGCGCGAAATGCACTGGCTCTTCCGCCAAGGCGGGATAGCTCCACGCCAATCCGGCGAGAACCGCGAACGCGCTCCGGGCGTTGATTTCAAACCGGCTGATCATCGACGTTCGCTCTCTTTCCCAAAAGGGCGGCATTTCATAGTGCCCCAATCTAATGGGTCAATAAAGGCATTGCAAAGAGGCGCATCGACGGCCAATTCTCGCCCCCTACGCTGGAATCTAAGGAAAAGCCATGTCGGACGCCGAACGGCGCCTTGCGGATCTGGGCCTGAAACTCCCGGAAGCTCCGCAACCCGTCGCCAATTATGTGCCTCACATCGTGTCGGGTGACCAACTTTTCATATCCGGCCAGATTGCAAAAGATCATACCGGGCGCGTCTTAACAGGCCTCCTCGGAGGCGATGTCTCAATAGAGGATGGCCGCACCGCCGCCCGCTTCGCGGCCCTCAGTCTTCTGGCTCAAGCCAAGGCCGCGCTCGGCACCTTGGACCGCGTCGTGCAGGTTTTGCGGGTAACCGGATTTGTCGCCTCCGCGCCCGGATTCTACGAGCAGCCTACCGTAATCAACGGAGCGTCCGACTTACTCGTCGCCACCCTCGGCGACGCAGGACGGCATACGCGGTCCGCGATCGGCGTCGCGAACCTTCCGCTCAACACGTGCGTTGAAATCGATGCGATTTTGAAAATACGCTAGACCATGCTCGACCGTGCAACATTCCTGCGTCCCATTGCGCATCGCGGGCTGCACAATGCGAAGCATGGGATCATCGAAAATACTGGTCCAGCCTTCGAGGCGGCGATCGCCAAGGGCTACGGCATCGAATGCGACGTGCGTCCGGCCGCCGACGGCTTGCCGGTCGTGTTTCACGACGAGGCGCTGTCACGTCTCGTCGCCGGTCGCGGGCCGGTCGCCAAAGTCACGGAACGGCAGCTGCAATCTCTTCGCCATCGCGTCGGCGGCGCGCCGATCCTGACATTCGATGAACTGCTCGAGCTGGTTTCAGAACGCGTCCCCTTGCTCGTCGAGATCAAGAGCGAATGGCATCCGCCACAGAAATCGTTTCTCGGCAAGCTCGCGGCGGCGGCATCCGCATATCGCGGGCCGATCGCGCTGATGTCGTTCGATCCCGCCGTGATGTCCGTCATCCGCACGCTGGCGCCCAAGCTTCCCCGAGGCATCATTTCGGGCACGTACATCGGTTCCGGATGGTGGTCGCGCAAAATCAGCGCGAAGCGGGGAGCCGCGCTGCGCGATCTGTTGGAATCCGGCCCCGTCACGCCGGATTTCTACGCCTACGATGTGAATGCGCTTCCGACACCGGTCACGGAATACGCGCGCCTAGTTCAAGGCCTGCCCCTGTTCACCTGGACGGTTCGGACCGCGAAACAGCGGCGCATTGCGGCGAGTTCCGCCGACGCGATGATTTTCGAGGGATTCGAACCTTAACCGAGCATCGGAACATCGCGTTTCAAGAGACATGCCTATCGATGCACACCTGATCTGCCTTCGAGGCCCTTTTATCTTCCACTCCGCCGTTGCATAAAATCGTTGTGTCCGGTTCATTCGTTAGGTCATGCCGACTTCACCCGACGCCGTTGTAAAATTCGTACCGTCCATTGCAGCCGTCGATGCTGCTCAATGGGACGCCTGCGCAAATCCCGATCCATCCGCGTTCAATCCGTTTGTCTCTCATGCGTTCTTGAAGGCGCTGGAAGATTCGAATGCGGTCGGCCGAGCAAGCGGCTGGATTCCACGACATCTCATTCTTGAAGATGAAACGGGCGCGATCGCCGCCGCAGCGCCCGCCTACGTCAAATCGCATAGTCAGGGCGAATACGTTTTCGACCACGGCTGGGCGGAAGCCTACGAGCAGGCCGGAGGACATTATTATCCGAAGCTGCAGATCGCCGTTCCGTTCACGCCCGTCCCGGGACCACGGCTTCTTGTGAAGCCCGGCCCGCGGGCCAACGCCGATGAACAACTCCTTGCCACCGCCGCCATCGAGCTTGCGCGCCAGGGCGGGCTTTCGTCCGTGCATCTGACGTTTCTCTCCGCCGAAACCGCCGAACGCCTGCGCGCGCTCGGATTTCTGACGCGCACCGGCCAGCAGTTCCATTGGCAGAACCGCGACTACACGTCTTTCGATGATTTTCTCGTGAGCCTCGCATCGCGCAAACGCAAAGCGATACGAAAAGAGCGCCAGACCGCCGTCGCACCGGGAATCGAGATCGAGCACATCACAGGCAGCGACATCACAAATGCGCACTGGGACGCGATGTTCGACTTCTACATGGACACCGGCAACCGCAAGTGGGGGAGGCCCTACCTCAACCGCGCATCCTTCTCCGAACTCGGACGGACGATGCCCGAAAGCTGCCTGCTCGTCCTGGCGAAGCGTGACGGGCGCTACATCGCGGGAGCCCTGAATCTCATCGGCGGCGATTGCCTCTACGGCCGCTACTGGGGCGCAACCGAACAGCATCCCGCGCTGCATTTCGAGATCTGCTACTATCAGGCCATCGATTTCGCGATCAGCCGCAAACTGGCGCGCGTCGAGGCGGGCGCGCAAGGCGAGCACAAGTTGGCGCGCGGCTACCTCCCCGTCGAAACCTATTCCGCCCACTGGCTTTCAGACCCCGGCCTGCATCGCGCCGTCGAACGTTTCCTCAAAAGGGAGCGTGCGCTTATCACACAATACTCTGCCGACTTGACCGACCTTGGTCCCTATCGCAAAGACGAAGCGTAGAGCGCGTGCGGATGGGCCGGGCGTGCGAAAGCCAGCGCAAGCGAGCCTCATCATGTCCTATGACACGAACAACATTTTCGCGAAGATCCTGCGCGGCGAAATCCCGTGCCACAAGGTCTACGAGGACGCGGACGCGATCGTCTTCATGGATGTGATGCCGCAATCGCCGGGGCATGCGCTGGTCCTGCCGAAGTCGGCGTCACGCAATCTGCTGGACGCCGACCCGGCCGTTCTCGCGAAAATCATTCCACTCGTGCAGAAAGTTGCGGTCGCCGCGAAATCGGCCTTCAATGCCGACGGCGTCAGCATCGCGCAATTCAATGAAACCGCAGGCGGGCAAACGGTCTTTCACCTGCACGTCCACATCATTCCTCGTTACGAGGGCCAGCCGCTCAATACGCATGCCCGCAACATGGAAGACAACGCGATCCTCGCCGCCAATGCCGAGAAACTGAAGGCGGCTCTCGCGGCCTAGCGAGGGAACCCCGCTCGGCTTCAGGACTTTGCTCTGATACGCTCGACAAATCCGGTGGAACGGGAGTTGACGCTTATGGCCTTGATCCTTGTAATCGGCGCGAGCCGCGGCATCGGATTGGAAACCGTGAAGGCTGCCCTCGCTGCCGGGCACAAGGTGCGCGCCTTCGCACGTTCCGCACCATCGATCGACATCGCCGATCCCAACCTGACGAAGATCACGGGCGACGCCTGCAATCGCGGCGAAGTCGCGGCGGCCGTGCAAGGCGTCGACGCCGTGATCTACACCGTCGGAACCGCCAGCCCGTCCGAACTGCTCTTCGGAACGACATTGTTTTCGGATTCGACGCGCGCGCTCGTCGACGCCATGCAAGACGCGGGAGTCCGCCGACTTTTGATGGTGACGGGGGCCGGCGCCGGCAACAGTCGCGGCCGCATCAACTTCCTTTATGACAACCTCGTTTTTCCGCTCATCCTGCAGCGGGCCTATAACGACAAGGATATCGCCGAAGATTTCGTCGTGAAAAGCGGCCTCGACTGGACGATCGCAAGACCGGGCGGACTGACAAACAGACCTGCGACTAGACGCTACAAAATCCTGAACGAACCAAAGGATTGGCGCGGCGGATTCATCTCGCGCGCCGACGTCGCGGACTTTCTGGTCAAGCATCTCGACGATGCGACGATCTTTGGAAAGACGCCGCTTCTGGTCGACTGAAAAGCCAACAAAAGAAAAAGAGCGCGGCCGGACCGCGCTCTTCCTCAATCCCTGTTGCGCTTTGATCCGCGCAACTACTCTTCTTTCTTTTTGCGCGGCACGCTCGGCACCGCGCCGGACTCTTTCGGCTTGTCGCCCCTCTCTTTCGGACCGGGCAGCGCTTTCTTCGGCGTTGCCTCGGCGAGCACGGGCTGCGGACCATCGTCGTCCGTCTCCTCGTCCTCGGGCGACCTGACCCGCTTCGACGGGTCGAGCGGCAGGATTTCAAGCGCCAGTTCGCGATCTTGTCCCTTGCCCTTCACGAGCACCTTCACCGTACCGCCGTTCTCGAGCTTGCCGAACAGCAGCTCTTCCGCCAGCGGCTTCTTGATGTACTCCTGAATGACGCGTGCCAGCGGCCGGGCGCCGAACTTCTCGTCGTAGCCTTTCTCCGCCAGCCAGCGCGTCGCCTCATCCGACAGTTCGATCGAAACGCTGCGATCCGCCAGCTGGGCTTCGAGCTGGAAGATGAACTTCTCGACAACCTGCGCGATGATCTCCGGCGGCAGGCCCGAGAACGGCACGATGGCGTCAAGACGGTTGCGGAACTCAGGCGTGAACAGCTTCGTCACCGCTTCCGTATCTTCACCCTCACGCTTCTGGCGATTGAAGCCCATCGGCGGCCGCGCCATGTCGGAAGCACCCGCATTCGTCGTCATGATCAGAATGACGTTGCGGAAGTCGACCGACTTGCCGTTGTGGTCCGTCAGCTTGCCGTGATCCATCACCTGCAGCAGGATGTTGAACAGATCGGGATGCGCCTTCTCGATTTCGTCGAGCAGCAGCACGCAATGCGGATGCTGATCGACGCCATCGGTGAGCAGCCCGCCCTGATCGAAGCCGACATAGCCCGGAGGCGCACCGATCAAGCGCGAAACCGTGTGCTTCTCCATGTATTCCGACATGTCGAAGCGCAACAGCTCGACGCCCATCAGGTTGGCGAGCTGCTTCGCGACCTCGGTCTTGCCGACGCCGGTCGGGCCTGAGAACAGGTAGCAGCCGATCGGCTTCTCCGGTTCGCGAAGACCCGCGCGCGCCAGCTTGATCGCGCTCGACAGAGCCTCGATCGCCTTGTCCTGCCCGAACACCAGCCGCTTCAGATCGCGATCGATATGAGCAATGACTTGCGCATCGCTCTTGGTGACCGTCTTCGGCGGGATACGCGCCATCACCGCGACAGTCGCCTCGATCTCCTTGGTCGTAATCTTCCGCTTGCGCTTGCCTTCCGGCAACAACATCTGCGACGCGCCCGTCTCGTCGATCACGTCGATCGCCTTGTCGGGCAGTTTGCGGTCGTGGATGTACTTGGCCGAAAGATCGACCGCCGCCTTGATCGCTTCGTTCGTGTATTTGACCTTGTGATAATCTTCGAACACGGTCTTCAGACCCTTGAGGATCTCGATCGCGTCTTCGATAGTCGGCTCCTTCACGTCGATCTTCTGGAAGCGACGAACGAGAGCACGGTCCTTTTCGAAGTGCTGGCGATATTCCTTGTAGGTTGTCGAGCCTATGCAGCGAAGCGTGCCCGACTGCAGCGCTGGCTTCAGCAGGTTCGACGCATCCATCGCGCCGCCCGACGTCGCGCCGGCGCCGATGACCGTGTGGATTTCGTCGATGAACAGCACCGCGCCCGGAAAGGCTTCGACTTCCTTCATCACGGCTTTGAGGCGTTCCTCGAAATCGCCGCGATAGCGCGTGCCTGCCAGCAACGCACCCATGTCGAGCGCGAAGATCGTCGCGCCCTTGAGCACGTCGGGAACCTGACCGCCAACGATCTTGCGCGCCAAGCCTTCGGCGATAGCCGTCTTGCCGACGCCCGGGTCGCCGACGAACAACGGGTTGTTCTTCTGACGACGGCAGAGCACCTGCACCGTGCGCATGACTTCCTGCTCACGGCCGATCAAAGGATCGATCTTGCCGTCGCGCGCCTTCTTGTTGAGGTTCACGCAGTACGTGTTCAACGCGTCGCCTGGCTTTCGCTCTTCACCCTCGGTCGCGGCCACATCCTCGTCGACGCCGCGAACCGTGCGCGGCTCGAACATGCCCGGACGCTTCGCGATGCCATGGGCGATATATTGAACGGCGTCGAACCGCGTCATTTCCTGTTCCTGCAGGAAATAAGCGGCGTGGCTTTCCCGCTCGGAGAAAATGCCGACGAGCACGTTGGCGCCCGTCACTTCCTCACGGCCCGATGTCTGCACGTGAACGATCGCGCGCTGCACGACACGTTGGAACGAGTTCGTCGGATGCGCATCGCGCGCCGACTTCGAAACGATCGGCTTGAGTTCGGTATCGAGGTATTCGATCAACCGCGCACGCAACTGCTCGAGATCGACCGAGCAGGCGCGCATGACAGCCGCCGCATCGCGGTCGTCGACGAGCGCCAGCAACAGGTGCTCAAGCGTCGCGAATTCGTGATGGCGCACATTCGCGTATTGCACCGCGCGGTGCAACGAAGCTTCGAGATTTTTGGAGAGCGATGTCAATCGAGTCCTACTCTTTCTCCATAGTGCACTGTAGAGGGTGGCCATGTTGCCGCGAAAAGTCCATGACCTGCGTCACCTTGGTCTCGGCAACCTCATACGTGTAGACGCCGCAGATACCGACGCCTTTGTGGTGAACGTGAAGCATGATGCGCGTCGCGTCTTCCTGTCCTTTGTTGAAGAACCGCTGCAGAATAAGAACGACGAACTCCATCGGCGTGAAGTCGTCATTGAGAAGGAGAACCTTGTACAGGCTCGGCTTCTTCGTTTTCGGCCGGGTCTTGGTGACAATGCCGGTCTTGGAATCGCCCTCGCGATCTTCGCGACCAGGGCCATTCGGCGGATCGTTGTTTCCCGCCAGCCTGACCAGCGCAGCAATAGGCAATTTTCTCGTCGTCATCTCCCGCCTCAAGGCAGTCCCGAATCCTTCTGTCCTCCGGAAACTAGCGGTCAATGCGGACACGGGCGAGGCAGAAAAGCTACGCTCCACTGCCCAGACCCGGGCCCAGACGGCCACCAATGCGTTTCGCCAAATATCCAATAGAACGCGCCCACATCTGATAGGATCACAATATAAGCATGGCCCCGGCAAAAAACAGAATGGGCAATGTAGGTGTAGATCCGCATTTCGAAAAATTTTCTGCTTGGGTCCGGCTCTATGCTGGCATCATCGACGCACCCAATTTGTCGACGCCGAACGGCCGGGTGCTGACGGCCAGATAAATCCCCACGACAGAGTTGAAAGCTTCTAAATCCTGCGGGCGGCGTTGCGCGCCTCCCGCTGTCGACACAATTCACGCCGTCCCGATCTGAAACGCACAATTACCCAATATTTACCGCGGTTTTTAACGTTACCGCAGTCCCTCCAGGCTACAGTCTATAAGCATCTTTAAGGCGCGGGCCGGTGCTTTTACGCCCAAAAGGTGCCTAAAAACAGTGCTCTCCTCTAAAATCGGGGCGGGCAAACCCGCGGGAGCCGAATTTGGCAAACCCGCGGCGCAGCAGGTAGTCAAGCGACCCGCCTCCATCGGGCGGTCAGAGGGATTAGCGTCGTGTTCCGACGGGCGTTTGCGTTTGCGCTCCTTTTCCTGGCGTTGGCCGGAGCTTTTCCGGTGCGCGCGGCGGCGGCCGTGCAACGACACGCCGCGTTCGTCCTCGACGTGAATTCCGGGGCGATCCTCCACAACGACGACGGCGACGCCGTTCGCCATCCGGCTTCCCTCACCAAGATGATGACGCTCTACCTGACGTTCGAGCTCATTGAGAGCGGCCGCCTGAAAATGTCGGACATGATCACGATCTCCGAGCGCGCCGCAGGCGCCGCTCCGTCCAAGCTCGATCTCAAACCCGGCGCACAGATTTCCGTTGCCGACGGCATCAAGGCGATCGTCACAAAGTCGGCCAACGACATCGCCGTGGCGCTCGCCGAAAAAATTGGCGGCACGGAAGCCAACTTCGTCCGGCTGATGAACACCCGCGCCCGCGACATCGGCATGACGAAGACGAATTTCGAAAATCCATCGGGCCTGCCGGACGACGATCACGTCTCCACCGCGCACGACATGGCGATCCTCGCGCTGCACCTGATGGACGATTTTCCGGCCCATTATCAGGTCTTCGCGACGCGCACGTTTACGTATCGCGGCAAGTCGTACCGCAACCACAACACGATGCTCAACACGTTCCAGGGCGTCGACGGCATCAAGACCGGCTACACCCGCGCCTCGGGCTTCAATCTCGTCACGTCGGTGCATCGCGGCGGCCGCCATCTCGTCGGCGTCGTGTTCGGCGGATCGACGGCAGCTGCGCGGAACGCGGAGATGCGCGTTCTGTTGACGAAAGCGTTCACGCGCGCCTCGACGGCGAAAACGCGAAAGCCGATGCTGATCGCGAAGCTCAAGGGCTCGCCGAAGGCCGCATCGCGGGCGGCGTCTCGCGCGCCGAAAGTTCCCGAGGTGGCGGCCGCCGAACCGGAGCGGCTCCCTGCAAAACCAGCCCAGCGCGTCGCGGAGGCCCGAAGCCGCGAAACGCCGATCCAGATCTTCAAGGTCAAACACGTTCCGCTTGCCACAAAACCTGCCACGCCAGCCGCGGATGAGACAACGGACATGCAGGACACTGCCCAGGATTCGGGCCAGGATTCGGGCCAAGCTTCAGACCGGAACTCAGGCCGGGATTCAGGCCAGAATTCAGACCAGGACAACGGCGAACCGCCAGAGGCTGGCGTCGTGCAAACGGCAAATGCCGATCACAATGCCGACGCCGGGTTTCTCGCCGCTGCCGAGCGCCTCGGCCAGCGCGCGGAACTGCTAGATGCGTCGGACAGGGCATCGACCGAGCCCGAACCGATCGCACGACCCGCCGCGAGGCCCAGCGCGCAAGCCACCGCAAGGCCAATCGCACGGCCAGTCGCGCAACCAATCACGCAACCGGCCGCCTTTGCGGCGACGTCCGCGCCGGTGGCCGAGATCGAGCCTGCTCCCGCGCCACCACCGTCCGCCCTTCGCTCCGCGCAGAGTGCCGAGCCCCGCCAACGCGGGCTACAGCCTTCGACGCTCAACGCGCAGGCCTGGGCGTTGACCGGACGACCGCAGGCGGCGCCCGCTCAGGCACAATACGAGCAGCGGCAAGTCACGCGGGTCAGCGCCGCGGCCGGCGGCTACGAGGTGCAGATCGGCGCTTATGGGTCGATCGCCGAGGCTCAGCGCGCCCTCAACTCCGTACAGGATCGCGCCAAAAAGCTACTCGCCGGCGTTCCGTCCGTGACGCAACCGGCAACGGCGAACGGCCGCCAGATTTTCCGCGCGCGTTTCGCCGGTTTCGACGCCGGTCGCGCCGCCTCGACCTGCACCGAGCTTCGCCGCAAAGGTGTCGATTGCTTCGTGATGGCCGGCCAGTAGCCGCCGCCAAGCTCCGGCGCAGCGCGCGACAACGGCCGCGCCGGACGCAGGAAGCACGACAAAACAAAGGGCTAGAGCCTTTCCGCGATTCCATCAAATCGGAGAGGCTCTAGATCAAAATCCGGATGTCAGACCTTCCGAACCGCGCCGTTTGCGGCGCTCGTCGCCATCGCGGCATAAGCCCGAAGCGCCTTCGAAACCTGCCTCTTGCGCGGCACGGCCGGTTGCCAGCCAATCGCCGCCTGCTTCGCGCGCCGCTCGCCAAGTTCCTTGTCGTCGATCCGAAGTTGTATTTTCCGATTGGGAATGTCGATATCGATCACGTCTCCATCGCGGATCAGCGCGATCGCGCCGCCTTCCGCCGCTTCCGGCGAGACGTGCCCGATCGACAGCCCCGACGATCCCCCCGAGAAGCGGCCATCGGTGACGAGCGCGCACGATTTGCCGAGACCCTTCGATTTGAGATAGCTCGTCGGATAAAGCATTTCCTGCATGCCCGGACCACCGCGCGGCCCTTCATAGCGGATGACGACGACATCGCCCGGCTTGATGTCACCACCGAGGATGCTGGAAACCGCCGCGTCCTGGCTGTCGAAAATGCGCGCGCGGCCAGAGAACGTCAGCAGGCTGTCGTCCACGCCGGCGGTCTTCACGATGCAGCCGTCGTCGGCGAGGTTTCCGTAAAGAACGGCCAGCCCGCCGTCCTGCGAAAATGCGTGCGCTTTATCGCGGATCACGCCCTTCTCGCGATCGAGATCGAGTTCCGAATAGCGGCGATCCTGGCTGAATGCGACTTGCGACGGCACGCCGCCCGGTGCCGCGCTGTAGAATTTATAAGCCGTTTCGCCGTTGGTCTGCTTGATGTCCCAGCGCGCCAAGGCTTCGCCCAGACTTCCCGAATGAACGGTCGGAAGCTCGGTATTGATCAGGCTGGCCCGGTCCAACTCGCCAAGGATGGCCATGATGCCTCCGGCCCGGTGCACGTCTTCCATGTGAACGTCCGACTTCGCCGGGGCAACCTTGCAGAGGCACGGCACGCGCCGCGACAGCCGATCGATGTCCTGCATGGTGAACGGAATCTCGGCTTCGTGCGCCGCCGCCAGAAGATGCAGCACCGTATTCGTCGATCCGCCCATCGCGATATCCAGCGTCATCGCGTTCTCGAACGCCGCGAAGCTGGCGATCGACCTCGGCAGCGCGCTTTCGTCGTTTTGTTCGTAATAGCGGCGCGCGAGATCGACGATGAGGTGCCCCGCTTCAACGAACAGACGCTTGCGATCCGCATGTGTCGCAAGTGTCGAGCCGTTGCCGGGCAACGCAAGCCCTAGCGCCTCGGTTAGGCAATTCATCGAATTCGCCGTGAACATGCCCGAGCACGACCCGCACGTCGGGCACGCCGCTCGTTCGATCGTTTTGACGTCTTCATCCGAGACATTGTCGTCGGCCGCAGCGACCATGGCGTCGACCAGATCGAGCGCATGCTCCTTGCCGCCGAGCACGACCTTGCCCGCTTCCATCGGACCGCCGGAAACGAAGACCGTCGGAATGTTGACGCGAAGCGACGCCATCAGCATGCCGGGCGTGATCTTATCGCAGTTGGAAATGCACACCATCGCATCGGCGCAGTGCGCGTTGACCATGTACTCGACGCTGTCCGCGATCAGCTCCCGCGAGGGAAGGGAATAGAGCATCCCGTCGTGGCCCATCGCGATGCCGTCGTCGACCGCGATGGTGTTGAATTCCTTCGCGACGCCGCCCGCCCGCTCGATCTCACGAGCGACGAGCTGGCCAAGGTCCTTGAGATGCACATGCCCCGGAACGAATTGCGTGAATGAGTTCACCACCGCGATGATCGGCTTGCCGAAATCCGCATCTTTCATGCCGGTCGCGCGCCATAGTCCGCGCGCCCCCGCCATGTTCCGGCCGTGCGTCGTCGTGCGTGAACGATAGGGAGGCATGTCGAATTCCGTATTGTTGAGCGGAGATTTGAGGATGAGCACGCCGTGACGCAATTGTCACCATGCTGCGCCACGATAGGCCAACATACCTGCCCTGCTGGCAATGCGGTAACACGCCGTGGGGTTAGCGAGAGCTTGGGAACGCCTCCCATGCCAGTGGAGACGCGGCAGACGCATTTTTCGACGTCAGAGCACCCATTTCCCGTTGATTACGGCGCTCCGGGCGCGCGGCAGGCCCCCATCCGTTGCCCATACTGGATTTCGACGTTCGTCACCTTTCCGGCCGCGTCCTTGACCTCGATGCGGCCGCGAAACGCCGTGGGCTCGAGGGCGAACATGCCCACGGCCCTCGATGGATCGGCCGAGGCGCATTGCGCGATGAAACCGGTTCGAGTTTCGCCGGCGCAGACCTCGTATTTGGGGCACGCTGACGCCGGCATATCGCTCAGGATGGCGAAGACCTCGTGATTGACGATCGCCGGTACTTCGAGGCAGCGCTCGACCTGCCGGACGGTTCGCTGTGCTCCGGTCGCGGGATCTTCGGCAATCACGTCAACCTGATAGCTGCCCGGCTGCAGGACATGATTCAAACCCGTGCCGTGCGTCTCGATCGGGGCGATCGCCGTTGCCAAGACGGCAAGCACCCCGACGCGGTAAGGCGCGTTTCCAAGTCCCATCGCCCTTCCCTTTCGTTTGCGTCTCCGTCAAGAAGACCGACGCACGAATTATCGTTTCGGCGGCGGCTCAGGAAAATACTGGATGTCGAACGGCCGGGAATACTTCAGATAGAGCACGCACGGAGCGGCCGCGCCGCACTCGAGGCCGTGCGGCGGCGCATTACCCGGAAAGCTGATGTAGGCGGGTCCATTGAAGGCCGTCCTCGTCCCATCATGCGCGACGAGCGTGAATGCCCCGCTGAGCCAGAGATAGACTTCATCCGATGTGTGACTGTGATTGGGAACGACATATCCCGGTGGAAATCGCAGCAGAACCTCAGCATCGCCCTTCGAAAGGTCGCCCCGGAGCACCGCGATTTCGCCCCCTTCCGGCAGTCCCTCAACCTTAAGCGGGCCCCAAACGGCCTTGCCGATATCGACAATCGTCTGGTCCTTGCCGAAGGACAGCGGCTGCACGTTCGAACCGATCTCGGCCGCGCTGACGGACTGCGCGGCCAGGAACAGCGCTGACAGAAAAACCGATGCTTTGATCATGCGATGTCTCTCCCTAAGTGTCCTTTGTCTAAAAGAAAGAGCATTTTGCGTGCCACCCTAGCCCAGACGCAAATCTCTCTGCGCTATGATAGGGTTACGGCATCTCCAAAATTCGCGACGAACTCATTTGCGAAATGTCACAACCGCGCTATCGTGAGAAATCGCAACCGCTCGCGAATTTTCACAATGATCGATACCGGCGCGTCGAATATCATCGGGCAAAGCCGAAGCCTCCGGCAATGCGTGGAGCGCGCGGACGCGGTCGCCCTCACCGATGCCACCGTTCTCATCCTGGGAGAGTCGGGCGTCGGCAAGGAACTGATCGCCCGGCGCATTCACGAGCGTAGCCGGCGCGCGCGCCAGCCCCTTGTCGTGGTGAACTGCGCGGCCGTCCCGAGAGACTTGTTCGAAAGCGAATTCTTCGGACATGTGCGAGGCGCCTTCAGCGGCGCGACGCGTGACCGGAAGGGCCGTCTTGAAACCGCGCATCAAGGAACACTCCTCCTCGATGAGGTCGGCGAGATCCCGCCCGAGCTGCAGGGAAAACTTCTGCGCGCGCTGCAGCAAATGTCGTTCGAACGCGTCGGCGACGATCAGACTCGGCAGGTCGATGTCCGTGTCATCGCGGCGACCAATCGCTGCCTGGCCGATGATGCGGCTTCGGGTAGGTTCCGGCCGGATCTCTACTACCGGCTGAGCACGTTTCCGATCGAGGTGCCGCCCCTTCGTGAGCGCGCCGACGACATCGGGATGCTCGCGGATCACTTTCTGGCCGAGATCGCGGGCCGTTTGCGGCGCAAGCCGCCGCGTCTTTCGAAACAGCAAGTGCGGCAGCTCTGCGCGTACGATTGGCCCGGCAATATTCGCGAGCTTCGCAACGTGCTCGAACGCGCCATTATACTTGGCAGCGCGGATCTGGACGCCGTGTTGCCGCCTGCCCCGAAACCGAGAGCCGCCGCGCTTCCGCGCGCGCCGACCGAGACGGTGGATGGCGATTACGTGACCGCCGACGAAGTTCTGGCGTTCGAGCGCAATAATCTCATCGCTGCGCTGGAAGTCGCGAAATGGCGCGTATCCGGCAAAGGCGGCGCCGCCGATCTGCTGCGCATGAACCCATCGACGCTGGCCTCACGCCTCCGGGCTTTGGATATCCAGCGCCCCGCGCCAGACTCGCTGTATTTGCGGATCGGAGGACGCGCAACGATCACCGCGTTGGCTCGTGATCTTCTTGGCCGGATGCAAGCCGATCCGCAGGTCGGACGGTTCTGGTCCGATCGCAGCATCGTCGGAATTCGTCAGGAAGAGAAACTTCTCATCCAGTATCTGTGTTCAGAGCTTGGAGGCCCGACGCGATACGCCGGGCGCGATATGGTAAGCGCTCACGCGCATCTGCCGATCACGGCGAGCGATTGGAGGGTCTTTCTCCAATACCTCGAGCGGACGTTTGAGGCGTTGGGCCTTGATCAAGGCAGCAGACGCTCCCTCCAAGATGCGGTCGGGCAACTGCAGCCGTCCATTGTAACGATGGCGTAAGAGACCTATCGTAGGAACACAAATAGAATTGCGAAACGTTCTAAATCCGGCGCCAACAGTGGCTGCGGGAAGTTTTATGAATAAATTTGACTTGAAGATCGATATATCCGCATTGCTATTTCACTGATGCGTTGAACATGTGCTCTGAAAGCCCGATCGCACTATGTTTGTTCGTCAATTGACTTACCTGGTGACGCTGGAACGCGAAAAGCACTTCGCGCGCGCCGCTGAGAAATGCAACGTCACCCAGTCGACGCTTTCGGCCGGATTGAAGGCGCTCGAGCGCGAACTCGATATGCGCCTTGTGATCCGTGAACCGCGTTTCATGGGCCTCACCCCCGAAGGTGAGCGCGTCGTCGAATGGGCAGCCCAGATCATCATCGACTATGAAAGCCTGAAACAGGATGTCGAAGGACTGCGCGAGGGACTAAAAGGGACGTTGCGCCTCGGCGTCATTCCCGCAGCGATACCCGCCCTCGCGAGACTGACCGCCGCATTCTGCGCCCGCCACCCGCACGTTTGCGTCGACGTCAACTCCATGACATCGATCGAAATCCAGAGCGGCCTCGACAAGTTCGAACTCGACGCCGGCTTGACCTATCTCGACAACGAGCCTCTGGTGAACGTCCGCAAACGCCAGCTCTATAAAGAGAAATATATGTTCGTGACCAGCGCCCACGGACCGTTCGCGAAACTTCCCCACATTACCTGGCACGACGCATCGAACGAAAATCTGTGCCTGCTCCACGAGGGCATGCAGAACAGACGCGTGCTCAATAATATCGCGCGTTCAGTCGGCCTTAAGCTCACCCCGACGGTAACGACAAATTCATTTCTCGCCGTATGTTCCTATGTAACCAGCGGCGTATGGTCGAGCATCATCCCGCATACGTTTTCGTATCTGTTCGCCGAATGCAAAGAGCTGAAATTGATCGAACTCGTTGAGCCGGTACATGGCCAGTACATCGGCCTCGTCACGTCCGATCGCGATCCGATGACACCGCTCGCCCACGCCCTCATGCAATGCGCAACGCGTTTGAATTTTGACGACGCCGCAATGGTAACAACGTAAACGCGGCCATAATCGCGTTCTGATCGATGCCATCGATCAAACGACAAAATCCATTTGTTTGACGATCCTGTCGCACGCCGCGACAGTCCACTGACCTTAACGCGCGACAACGGCAGGAGACATTGCCACGCCGTCGAGGTGAGGAAGCGCGAGGAGCAGCTTAGCCGATCGGCCGCGGTCGATCCGCACTTTAGCCCCTCATCCGATCCGTCGTCCTCCTGCACGCGAGTGCGGGCGCGCTTCCTCATGGCTCAATCCATGAAGGAAATGAAAATGGCAAAAGTCGTTTGTGTGCTCTACGATGATCCGGTTACCGGACACCCGAAGTCCTATGCCCGGGACGATATTCCCAACATCACCAAATACCCCGACGGCCAGACGACGCCGACGCCGTCGGCGATCGATTTCAAACCAGGCGAAATGCTCGGCAGCGTCTCGGGCGAACTCGGCCTGCGCAAATATCTGGAAAGCAATGGCCACACGCTCGTCGTGACATCCGACAAGGACGGCGCGAATTCCAAGCTCGACCAGGAACTGCACGACGCCGAGATCGTCATTTCGCAGCCGTTCTGGCCGGCTTACATGACGGCTGAACGCATCGCCAAGGCGCCGAAGCTGAAGATGATCGTGACGGCCGGCATCGGATCGGATCACACCGATCTCCAGGCCGCGATGGATCGCGGCGTCACGGTCGCCGAAGTCACCTACTGCAACAGCAACAGCGTCGCCGAACATGTCGTGATGACGATGCTGGCGCTCGTCCGCAACTACATCCCATCCTACAACTGGGTGATCAAGGGCGGCTGGAATATTGCCGACTGCGTAACGCGCTCTTACGATCTCGAAGGCATGCATGTCGGCACCGTCGCCGCCGGCCGCATCGGTCTTCGCGTTCTGCGCCTGCTGAAGCCGCATGACGTTCACCTGCATTATCTCGATCGCTACCGTTTGCCGGAAGCCGTCGAGAAAGAGCTGAACCTCACTCATCACACGAGCCTCGAAAGCCTGACGAAGGTTTGCGATGTGGTGACGCTCAACTGCCCGCTGCATCCTGAAACCGAGCACATGATCAACGAGAAGACGCTGAAGAACTTCAAGCGCGGTGCCTATCTGGTCAACACCGCACGCGGCAAGCTCTGCGATCGCGACGCGATCGTGCGCGCGCTCGAAAGCGGCCAGCTTGCAGGATACGGCGGCGACGTCTGGTTCCCGCAGCCGGCTCCGCAGGACCACCCGTGGCGGACGATGCCCCATCATGGCATGACCCCGCACATCTCGGGCACGTCGCTTTCGGCGCAGGCTCGCTATGCGGCCGGCACGCGCGAAATCCTCGAGTGCTACTTCGCGAAAAAGCCGATCCGCAACGAATACCTGATCGTCCAGGGCGGCAAGCTTGCGGGCGTCGGCGCGCATTCTTACAGCGCCGGCAACGCGACGGGCGGCTCGGAAGAAGCCGCGAAATTCAAGCGCTAGAACGTCAAGCCCAACATGACAATCGGCGGCGAGCGGCAACGCTTGCCGCCTCATCACCATCTTGGAGAGCATCATGCGTCGCGATCAATTGACCGAGAAGATTCTTGATATCAAGCGTGCGAAAGGCTGGAGCTGGAAGCACATCACCGATGCGATCGGCGGTATTTCGCCTGTCCTTGTTGTCGGCGCATTGCTCGGACAGCAGAAGCTCATCAAGCCTCTGGCAAAGAAAGCAGCTAACCTTTTCGGCTTGTCGGAAAGTGAAGAGCGCCTACTCAATGAGGTCCCAAATCGCGGCGCGCAAATGCCCCCGACCGACCCTCTGATCTATCGGTTCTACGAACTCGTCATGATCAACGGACCGGCCTGGAAAGCCTTGATCGAGGGAGAATTCGGCGACGGCATCATGTCGGCGATTGATTTCGACATGAGCATCGAACGCCAGCCGCACGCCAAAGGCGATCGCGTGCAAATATCGATGTCGGGCAAGTTCCTGCCGTACAAGTATTACGGTAACGAGCAAGGCATTCAGGAGACCGGAACGAAGGAAGACTAGCGTCCGCCTTCTCCCTGTGCCGCCGCATTATAAGAGAGATATTCGGGGTGCCGGTCACGTTGCTGCGGCGCAGCAGCAGGGCCGGCATTTTTCAGTTTGATTTGGCTCATGGTGCGCGCTTTTGAACGCTGCAAAAATCCAATGTAGTCGTTAGGCTATGAATAGGCGTTCACAACCTTGGCGTTGCATCGAACGCTGGCATTGGCGATGCGCTCTCCATGAGCCGGGCTAGACCCATCTTATGACGATAGGGATAAGGATTTTAAAACGCGATGACAGACGTCAGCGAGAAGCACGTAACCCTGACCAAGATGTGCGAACTGCATTCCATCGCGATGCCCCGCGACGGCGAACTCGCGGAGCAATTTCAAAAGGCCTTCCCGACAGCCGCATTCGACGAGTCCGCTCGCGAATGGCGCATGGTCTGGAAGAAGGGCGCATACGCCGAATCCAATGCACGCCTCGAAGCGTTTTTTCACGACAACGGCGCATCCGTAGTCCACGTCGACAAGTGCTGAGTCCTGACGAACCCGCCCGGCGATTCCCAAATCCCTTAATCAGCGCTTTTCTCGGAGAACTCGCATGCATCATGCCACGGAGGCTCGCCATTTCGACAAACCTCCAAGTCATGCGTTTGCATTGCCCAAGGAGGGCAGGCTGACCGAGCTGCTCCTGAAGGAATTTCCCGAAGCTCACTTCAATGAAGAGTTTCAGGAATGGCGGATCGATTGGGACGAGAAGGCCTTCCCGCATCAGGGTCAGCGACTGGATGCGTTCGCAACGACCCACGAGCTCGAAATTTTCCATCGCTATTGATACGCGTCGCGCAGTCGGCAACACAGTTCAAGCGGTGCGGAACGTCGCCCCGCATCGCCTCGATCGTTAAGCCCTTGTGTTACGCTGCCAGCACTTCCGACGTTGCTGCAATCTTGTCGAGCGACAGAACACTGATCATCCGGCCTTCGCCCGCGATGACACCTTGGATCAGGCTTCGTGTTGTCGCAGACGCGACATCCGGCGTCGGCTGAATATCGTCGTCCTTGCCGCTGAAGATTTCCGACACGGCATCAACGAGAAATCCGATCGCCTGCTTTCCCATCTCCACGACCATGATGGCATGGCGCGTCGACGGCTCTGCCGGCGGAAATCCCATCCTCGCGGAAAGATCGATGATCGGCAGGACCGTTCCGCGCAAATTGATAACGCCCAGCATATAGCTCGGAGCATGCGGAAGCTGCGTGACGGGCGTCCAGCCACGGATTTCGCGAACGTTCATCACGTCGAGACAGAATTCCTGCTGGCCCAGTCGAAACGCAATCAGTTCGCGGCCCTGAGCCCCGTCGGATTTCAAGCTTGTCGTCATGATTTCATCCCTTGGGTGAGATTCGAGGGTCGAGGCTCGCGCCAGAACCCTCGGGCTTTATGCGCGCGATTTCTAGAATTCCGTCCAACCATCATCGGCGCCATTGACGACCTTGCGCCCCGAAGCAGCTGATTTGGCAGCAGACCGAGACGAGGCCAGCTGCGGCCGTGCAGCCCCCCTCGCGGCAGGAGCTTTGGGCGCGCTCCGGAAGGCATGCGGCGCCGCCCGTTCAAGGTCTTTTCGCAGCGCATCTCCCTCGCCGATGTCGAAGTTGGACATCAGGCTAGCCATCGTATCGGCTTCCGCCGACAAGGCATGAACGGCGGCCGTGCTCTCCTCGACCATCGCCGCGTTCTGCTGTGTGCCTTCGTCCATCTGGGCGATGGCCTTGTTGATTTCGCTCAGGCTGGTCGCCTGCTCCTCGGCACCGCTCGCAATGTGCCGCACCAGATCGCTGATCTCGTTCACACGCATAACGATGCGGTTCAAGGCGTCGCCCGTCTCGCTCACCAGCTTTGCCCCCGTTTCAACCTGATGCGAGCTGGTTGAGATGAGCCCCTTGATCTCCTTCGCAGCTTCCGCCGAGCGCTGCGCCAGGGCGCGCACTTCACTCGCCACGACGGCAAAACCGCGACCGGCGTCGCCCGCGCGTGCCGCTTCGACGCCGGCGTTCAAGGCGAGAAGGTTGGTTTGGAAAGCTATCTCATCAATGACGCCGATGATCTGCGAAACCTTTCGCGATGACGCCTCTATCTGCTGCATGGCGGTTACGGCCTGACGCACGATTTCGCCGCTGTGCTCGGCCTCCGATCGCGCCGTGGTAACGGTCGCGCTGGCCTGCTTGGAGCTGTCCGCGGTCTTGCCGACGGTGGTTGTGATCTCGTTGAGCGCGGCAGCGGTTTCCTCCAGAGAGGCGGCCTGCTGTTCCGTCCGCCGGGAGAGATCATCCGACCCACCGGCCAACTCGGCCGCGCCGGAACGGACCGCATTGGCGTTGACGTTGATGCCCTTCAGAGCATCCTGAAGCTTGCCCATCGCGACATTGAAGTCGCTACGAAGTTGCTCATACTCTTCCGAGAAGGCATCGCTGATGCGGAATGTCAGCTTGCCTTCCGTAAGCTTGCGCAACCCCTCTCCGAGCGCGTCGACAACCTGGTTCTGTCGCGCGGCAAGCGCTTCGCGATCTTGCTCGTTACGCGCCCGCTCTTCTTCGGCGGCGGTAATGTCGGTCGCAAACTTGACGAACTTGTAAACCTTGCCGTTGGCATCGATCATCGGGTTGTAGGACGCCTGGATCCAGACATCCTTGCCACTCTTGGCAATACGGCGGAATTTTTCGGCGACGAACTCGCCGCGATTGAGCCGGTCCCAGAACTGGCGATATTCATCGCTCCTTGCATAATCGCGCTCGACGAACATGCGGTGATGACGCCCAGCGACCTCTTCCGCCGAATACCCCAGGACCGACAGAAAGTTAGCGTTGGCCTGGATCACAGTGCCGTCGAGATTGAACTCGATGACGGCCTGCGAACGGTTCATGGCGGCGACTTTCGCTTCCAGATCCTTGATTCGCTCCGCTTCTGCAGGATCTATGATGGGAGCTTCGACATGCACCTGTTTTGTTTGCTCGGGTTCTGCCTGGCGGGTCCATTTCAAAAACATGGTGGTGTCCATCTCCGGATATAATCTGGGCCGCGCGTTATCACACAGCCGGCGGTGGTCAAAACACGTGCAAACGATACGCGCCGACAGGACGTCGAACGCTCGTATATGAGAAAACTGGAAAGCAGTTCAGATCATCCCGGACAAGCCGGAGCGGAACGAGGCGGCTTCATGCCCTGATCGATCCGATCAGTCGTCCGTATGCTGAAGTTACCGGAACATTAGTTTACAGATAATAAAAGCTTAAGCGGCGAAGCATGCATTATTGAAATGCGATTCCGCCTCACGTCGAGTATCGCCCTACGAGACGACCGGTATCGCAGGCCGCAGCTCGAAAGGACGGATCGGATTGACCGTCTGGGCCGTTTCGGCGTCAACGGCTGCAAAAGCCTGCCCGATCGTGGCCGGATCGCCCAGGACGCGAACGATGAGCTCGGCGACGTCGTCGCGGTTGATGAAACCATGCATCTCCGGATCGCGGCTCAGAATACCCCGGCCCGTTCCCGGGTCCGACCGCAGCCCGCCGGGACGGATGATGGTCGCCGCAGGCATGACGCGCCGCAAGTAGTCTTCGGCCCGCGTCTTGGCATCGACTGCGGCGCCGAATGCCGCGATGGCACGCTCGGAGCGATACGGCGCCATGTCGCCGCAACCGATCGACGTGACCAGCACGAAGCGGTGGACACCGTGAGCCACGGCGGCGTCGATGACGTTGATGTTGCCGGTTTCATCGACATAGGTGCCGTCCGGCGCCCGCCCGCTGAGCGTCGAAACGACATCGCACCCGGTTGGGATACCCGCGAAGGCACCGGCAACGTCCTTTTTCGACAACGCATCCCCGCGCACGATGTGAGCACCCATGGACGCCAGATAGTCGTTCGCCGTCGCCGGACGCAGCATGGCCGTAACCGGCACGTCGTGCTGCTGCATGAGCCGGGCCAGCACCAGCCCGACTCCGCGACTGGCGCCGAAAATCAGGATCGGACGCATCTCACGCCTCGCCGTCCGAACCGAATTTGGCTGCGAGCGCCGTGAACCGCTCGACTTGGTCGGCCTTGAGCTTGCGCTCCTTGTCGCGCCCGACAAAAATCTTAAACATCGCCTCTCCGTCGGCATTGAAGAACTGAACCGACATCGTCTCGACCCCCATGAACGGCCTGCGCAAAAACACGATCGCATGGCAGTTGCCGGCACGCAAATGCCCGCTCAGCCCGTTGCCGCCCTTGAGATTATAGAACCCGTGGCCTACCGTACCGCCGGGCAGCGGACCTTCATATTCGACGATGGCATCCTTGGTATGGACGATGAAGGTGATGTCGCCCCAGCCAGCGATATCTTGCATGACATCGATGAAATGCGCGCCCGCGATGCGCTTTCCCATTCCGGCGGGAAGACATTCGACGACACGTTGAAGCGACAGGCCATGCGCGGAGGCCACAGCCTCGAGCACGCCGTCCGGCTTCTCCGCCAGTTCCTCGCGGACGCGGTTTAGGACTGGGACCATGTCGTTCATGCGGAGTCTCCTGTTTTCGATCGGGGGGTGAAGTGCGGTGGCGACGCGCCATGCGTCGCGTGAGAAACCGGCGCTGTGCTGGTGATGATGTCGTTGAATGCCGCGATCAGGTTGCTGTACCAGAAGCGGCCTGCGAGGGTGAGATTGGCCACGTCACTCTCCATCACTACCAGCCCGGCGCGCTGCCATTGCTCCAGCAACGGCAGAAACTGCGCCCTCGTATCGGCGATGTGCGGCACGTCGAGCCCGCCGAGATCGAGATGCCCGACCTCAAACCCGCCGGTCACGTAATGGCGCGCGATGGCGAGATCGTCGGAGAGGCTCATGCCCCCGATCGGCTTGCACCCGGCGGAAATACCGTCTGAATAGGTCTGCAGATCGCCGCTGACGCTGTAGCTGTAGCGTCCGATGATCCCCCCCCCCCCCCCCCCAGACCCGTGGGCCAGAAATTCCCTCCCCTCCTTGATGCGCGGGTTGTGGCGTTTGGCCTCCCCGGGGGTCCGCCCCCCGGGGTGGTGT
>NZ_JBAYUV010000023.1:0-54784 GCF_041674905.1 Hyphomicrobium sp. | reverse complement strand
GAGATGCGCATCCGGTTCGGAGTTCGCATCTTCGACATTCTCGGTGCGATCGACATCGAGGATCGCGGAGCCTGGTTGAAGTGCCCAGTGGAGGAGCGTGATCTATGAAAGTGAGCATGAGTATCGGCGGAATTGGCACGTCAGCCGCGCGCATGCGTGCGCTGGCTCTCGTCGGCGAGGCGATCGCCAAGCGTGAGGCGGATATCGCCGCAGAGCGGCCGCCGCAGAAGCAGAGCCCAGATGCAAACCTCTATCAGCCAACGCGGGGCAAGTGATGTCGAGTGCGGGCTTTGCGCTTCAGAAGGCGATTTTCGAGAAACTTTCGGGCGATGCGTCGACGCTTGCCGCGCTCGGCGGTCCGCGCATCTACGACGATGCGCCGGCGCGCACCGAGTTTCCGTTCGTGACCTTCGGGCAATCGACGGAACGCGACTGGTCGACCGGGAGCGATGAAGGTTACGAGCATTTGGTGACGCTGCATGTCTGGTCGCGGGCGCGCGGCAGGCGGGAAACGGAAATAGTGATCGCGGCGGCGCGCGCGGCGCTGCACGATCAGGACCTGACGCTCGCAGGACACCGGCTGATCAATCTGCGGCATGAATTTTCGGAAGCTCGCCGCGACAGCGACGGCGAAACCTTTCACGGCATCGCGCGCTTTCGCGCCGTGACGGAAGTTGAGGCAGCGTAGGACGACCAATGTCGTCATCCTCGCTCGAGCGAAAGCGAAGACCGGGGATCCAGCACAAGACGCGTCGAAGACGCAATATTGAGCCCACGGCGGCTTTGCGCTGGATCCCCGAACGCACTCGCTGCGCTCACGCGTTTGATGATGACGGAAGTTCGACCACCAAGGCGGTGCCCGGCGGCCGGCTCGCGGAACGCGAGTTGCCGGGCGTAAAACAAAAAGAGTTCTCAGACATGGCAGCACAAAAAGGCAAGGACCTTCTTCTGAAGGTCGATACGACCGGCGCGGGCGTTTACGTGACGGTCGCCGGGCTTCGCGCACGCAATCTTTCGATCAGCGCGGAGACGGTCGAGATCACCAACACCGAAAGCGCGGGGCAGTGGCGCGAGCTTCTGACGGGCGCGGGTGTGAAGTCGGCGCGGGTCACCGGCTCGGGCGTGTTCAAGGATGGCGCGTCGGACGCGACCATCCGCGACTACGCCTTCAATGGCACGATCCGCGACTGGCAAATCATCGTGCCGGATTTCGGAACGATCCAGGGAGCGTTCCAGATCACGGCGCTGGAATTCAGCGGACGTCACGATGCGGAAGTGACGTTCGACATCTCGCTCGAAAGCGCGGGCGAGCTGACGTTCGTGGCGGCGTAATGCTGTCTTTGTCGCAAGCCGCTCGCCTGCTTCTCCCGTCCCATTGACGGGGAGGGGGCGGGGTGAAGACCGAGGATGCCTCGGCCTCCCCGCAAGCGGAAGGGAAACTCGGATATCCATATGGCCAATAAACATCGCGGTGAAATCGAGGCGCAGCTCGACGGCACGACATTTAAGCTCGTGTTGACGCTCGGTGCGCTTGCGGAGCTCGAAGACGCTTTCGGCGACACCGACATGCTGGCGCTGGCGGCGCGCTTCGAGAAAGGCCGTCTCTCGGCGCGCGATTGCTTGCGCGTCATTGCGGCAGGCATGCGAGGAGCGGGTCACGCCACAAGCGACAGCGATGTCGCGACGATGCAGTGCGATGATGGCGCGGCGGGTTACGTCGATATCGTCGCGCGTCTGCTGACGGCGACGTTCGGCGGCGGAGGCGCTGCAGATGAGAGCAGGGCAGAGGAGGCGAACGGGGAAGCGCGCGACCCTTTCGCTGGGATCTCGTGATGGAAATTGGACTTGGCGTTCTGGCGCTTACGCCAGCCGTCTTCTGGTCCATGACGCCACGCGAGCTGCAGGCCATGCTGCGTGGCAAATTCGGAACGGCAAGCGATGGACTGGTGCCGACGCGCATGCAGCTCGACACATTGATGCGGCAATATCCAGATTGCGAGACATGAAACGATGCCATTGACTGACGAGCAACAGCTCGAGACGTGGAACGTCAAAATCACGGCCGATACGAGTGAACTCGAGACGAGCCTGGCGACGACGAGCCGTCTAGGACAGCAGTTTTCAAACCGGCTTGCGTCGGCGTTCGGTGATCTTGCCATCAAGGGCAAGAGCGTCGGCGACGTGTTCAAGTCGCTTGCGCTCAGTATATCCAATCTCGCGTTGAAGGCGGCGCTGCAGCCGCTGACGACGGGTCTGGCGTCGATGTTTCAGGGTGTCATCAGCGGGGCGATGCCGTTTGCGAAAGGCGGCGTCATTCAAAACGGCACTCCCGTTCCGTTCGCAAGCGGCGGCGTCATCGCGAGCCCGATCTCGTTTCCTCTTGCTGGCGGCGCGTCGGGCCTCGCGGGCGAAAAAGGTCCGGAAGCGATCATGCCGCTGACGCGCGGTTCCGATGGACGGCTCGGCGTTGCGGCGGCGGGCGGCGGCGGCCAGAACATCACGATCAATATCTCGACGCCGGACGCGGCGAGCTTCAACCGCTCGCAAACGCAGATCGCCGCGATGATCGCGCGCGCCGCTGCGAATGGGCAGCGCAACCTCTAGAGCGAAGTGATCTCATGTCCTTTCATGACGTCAGATTTCCGACGGCGATCTCGCGCAATGCGCAAGGCGGTCCGGAGCGGCGCACCGATGTCGTCGTGCTCGGTTCGGGATACGAAGAGCGCAACAGCCGCTGGGCGGATAGCCGCCGCAGCTATAATGCCGGCTACGGCGTCAAGTCGCTCGACGATCTGCATCAGATCATCGCGTTCTTCGAGGAGTGTCGCGGCCGGCTACACGCTTTTCGCTGGCGTGATCCGATGGATTGGAAATCGTGTGCACCCAATGCGAGCGTATCGCCGCTCGATCAGGTTCTAGGCAGCGGCGACGGCGCGAAGACTGCGTTTCAGCTGCGCAAGACGTATGGCGGCGCGTTCGCGCCCTGGGCACGGGATATTAAGAAGCCAGTCGCTAATAAGGTACGCATCGCGGTCGCCGGAATAGAGCGCGCGAGCGGCACCGAATACGCGGTCAATCTCGCTACGGGTGTCGTGACGTTTCTCGCCGGACATATCCCGTCTGCCGGGCAAAGCGTGACGGCCGGATTCGAATTCGACGTTCCGGTTCGCTTCGATAGCGACAAGCTCGAAATCAACCTCTCAGGATTTACGTCGGGCGCCATTCCGAACATCCCAATCGTCGAGGTGCGGCTATGAAAGCGCTTTCTTCCGAGTTTGGCGCACATCTCGCATCGGGTCAGACGACGCTTTGCTGGTGCTGGCGTGTTGCGCGCCGCGACGGCGTCGTGATGGGTTTCACCGACCACGACAGGACGTTGACCTTCGACGGCACGACATATGAGGCCGCCAGCGGCTTCACCGCAAGCGACATCAAGGACAGTCTTGGCCTCGCGGTCGATAACCTCGAAGTTTCAGGCGCGCTGTCGTCCGCGACATTGACCGACGGCGATCTTTCGGCTGGCCGCTATGACGATGCGCGCGTCGAAATCCATCGCGTCAACTGGAGCGACACGAGCCAGCGCGTGTTGATGCGCTCGGGAAGCATCGGCGAGGTGCGACGCAGTGGAACGAGCTTCGCGGCGGAACTTCGCGGTCTCGCGCACTATCTGCAACAGCCGAAAGGCCGGCTTCTGCAATTGACCTGCGACGCCGATCTCGGTGACGCGCGCTGCAAGGTGGATCTCTCGGCGCCCGCTTATCGCGGAACGGGGAGCATCATCGCGGCGTCATCGGCCCGGCGCTTCACCGTGTCGGGGCTCGCGGCGTTCGCTGGCAGATTTTTTTCGCGCGGGCTTTTCACGTTCGCATCGGGCGCGTCGGAAGGACTCAAGATCGAAGTCAAATCGCATGCAAAGCTTGCAAGCTCCGATGCGATCGAGCTGTGGACCGATGCCGAAGGCGTTCCCGCCGTGGGCGATATCTTCGTTGTCACCGCCGGATGCGACAAGCGCGTCGAGACCTGCAAGACGCGCTTTGCGAATGTCATCAACTTTCGCGGCTTTGCGTCGATGCCGGGCAACAAATTCCTGACGCAAGTGGGCCGCCGGAGCTAGCTCATGTCCTCACGACCGACACGTGCGATTATCGTCGAAGTGGCGCGCCTGTGGATCGGCACGCCCTATCATCATCAGGCAAGTCGTCGCGGCATCGGAACGGATTGCCTCGGCCTCGTGCGCGGCGTCTGGCGAGATGTCTATGGATCGGATGCGGAGAAGCCGCCCGCATACAGTCGCGATTGGGCGGAAGCCGGTGGCGAGGAAACGATGCTTGCCGCCGCGTCGCGGCATCTCGAAATCATTTCCGCGCCGGATATCGCGGCCGGCGACGCCGTCGTGTTTCGATTGCGTCCGGGCGTCGTTGCGAAGCATGCGGCCATTGTCGCCAGCGCGTCGACGATGATCCACGCGATGGAAGGTTCGCCGGTTTGTGAAGTGTCTTTCTCGCCCTGGTGGCGCCGCCGGGTCGCGGGCGCATTCCGGTTTCCAAATTTGAACGAAGGGTTCTGAACCATGGCGACGCTTGCTTTGGCGGCTGTCGGAGCCGCGGTCGGCAGCAGCGTGCTTCCCGCTGGCGTCGGCTTTCTCGGCGTGGCGCTGTCGGGAGCCACGATCGGATCGCAGGTCGGCGCTTTCGCGGGCGCTTATGTCGACGCCGCGCTGTTCGGTGCCTCGGGACAAAGCCGCGCCGTCGAAGGGCCGCGGCTCAGCGATCTTCGCGTCACCGCGTCGACGGAGGGATCACCGCTGCCGCGTATTTACGGACGCGCGCGCGTCGGCGGGCAGATCATTTGGGCGACCGATCTCGAAGAAGAGATCGTCAAGACGACGGAGTCGGCGGGGAGCGGCAAAGGCGGTTCGGGCGGTGGCACGACGCTGACGCAATATCGCTATTACGCGAATTTCGCGGTGGCGCTCGGCGAAGGTGTCGTGACTCGCGTTGGCCGTATCTGGGCCGACGAGCAGGAGCTTGATCTCGCGCGCACATCGTTCCGTCTCTACACCGGCAGCGAGATGCAGGAGCCGGACAGTCTCATCGCCGGGCGCGAGGGCGTGGAGAATGCTCCGGCCTATCGCGGCGTCGCCTACATCGTCTTCGAACGTCTGCCGCTCGCGGAGTTCGGCAATCGCGTGCCGCAACTCTCGTTCGAAGTCTTTCGTGGCATTTCGAGTGCGGAAAAGAATATTCGCGGCGTCGTGATGATTCCGGGTTCGGGCGAATTCGTCTACGCCACGGAGCCGGTGCATCAGACGTTCGACGATGGCGTCTCGCAATCGGAAAACGTGCATCAGTTGATCGGCGCGACGGACTGGCAGGTTGCCGTCGATCAGCTCGAAGCCTCGCTTCCTAACGCTCGCTCGGTGTCGCTGATCGTCAGCTGGTTTGGAACCGATTTGCGTGCCGGAAACTGCACGATCGAGCCCGGTGTCGAGACGCGGCACAAAAAAACCGCGCCGCTCACCTGGTTCGTCGCTGGACGCAACAGAAGCAACGCGCATCTCATCAGCACGCGCGACGGCAACGCGGCTTATGGCGGCACGCCTTCCGACCAGAGTGTGATCGCTGCTATCGGTGATCTCAAGACGCGCGGACTCAGCGTGACGCTGACTCCCTTCATTCTCATGGACGTCGCGGACGGTAACGCTCTCGCCAGTCCCTATGGCGGCGGCAGCCAGCCCGTCTATCCCTGGCGCGGCCGTATCACGTGCCACCCGGCGCCCGGCGTGTCAGGCACGCCCGATAAGACGGCAACGGCCGCGAGCCAGATCGCGTCGTTCGTTGGAACGGCAGCGCGGGCGGATTTCTCCTTAGCGGGGAGCACTGTCCATTATTCCGGTCCGAACGAGTGGTCGTATCGGCGCATGGTTTTGCACCAGGCCTATCTCGCCAAAGCCGCAGGCGGCGTCGACGCGTTCGTCATCGGAACGGAACTACGCGGGCTGACGCACGTGCGTTCGAGCGCGGATGCTTATCCGTTCGTCAGCGCCCTGATCGCACTCGCAGCCGACGTCAAAGCCATTCTCGGCGCAACGACTAAGGTTCTCTATGCCGCCGACTGGTCGGAATACTTCGGGCATCAGGCGGGCGATGGATCGGGCGACGTTTATTTCCATCTCGACCCGCTGTGGGCGTCCGAGAACATCGATGCGATCGGCGTCGACGTCTATTGGCCGCTGGCTGATTGGCGTGACGGACGCGACCATCTCGATGCCATCGCGGGTGCGGCGTCGATCTATGATGCGTCGTACCTGCGATCGAACGTGGCGGGCGGCGAGGGCTACGACTGGTATTATGCGTCGGCGGCCGATCGGGACGCGCAGGTGCGCACGCCGATCACCGATGGCGCGGGCAAGCCGTGGGTGTTCCGCTACAAGGACATTCGCTCATGGTGGAGCAACGCGCATTATAACCGTCCGGGCGGCGTCGAAAGCGCGACCGCGACGGTGTGGGTGCCGCAGTCGAAACCGTTCTGGTTCATGGAGGTTGGCTGCCCCGCCGTCGACAAAGGCGCCAACCAGCCGAATGTTTTCGTCGATCCAAAAAGTTCTGAATCGATGCTGCCCTATTATTCGCGCGGCATTCGCGACGACTTCATGCAGACGCGTTGTCTCGAAGCGTTGCGCGACGCCTTCGATTGGACGAAAGCCGGTTACATCGCGGGTCTCAATCCTGTTTCGGAAGTTACCGGCGCGCGCATGGTCGATCTCAGCCGCATGCATGTCTATTGCTGGGATGCGCGGCCGTATCCGGCATTTCCCTATGCGACGACATATTGGGGCGACGGCGGCAACTGGGCGCTCGGCCATTGGCTCAACGGCCGGTTGGGAAGCGCTTCGCTCGGCGACCTCGTCGCGCAAATTCTGACGGACAACGACTTCGCGGACTTCGATGCGTCGGGACTGACCGGAACCGTGCCCGGCTACGTGCTCGACGACACGATGTCGGTCCGCGACGCGTTGCAGCCGCTCAGCCTTGCGTATTTCTTCGACAGCATTGAAAGCGGCGGCAGAATTGTCTTTCGCCATCGCGGGCGCGCCGAGCCACAGATGACGTTCTCGGCCGACGGCCTTGTCGAAGAGCGCGCGGGCGATCCGCTTTATGAAGTCACGCGCGCGCAGGAGACCGATCTGCCGGCGTCCGCGAAAGTGCGATACATCTCGAGCGCCGACGTTTATCCGCAGGCCGTCGCCGAGGCGCGCCGCCTGACGGGCGCCAGCGGGCGCGTCGCCGAAGCCGATCTGCCGATCGTTCTCGACGACGGGCTTGCGGGATCGCTCGTTGAGAGCTGGCTTTATGAGACGTGGGCGGCGCGCGAGCGTGCGTCGTTCAGCTTGCCGCCGTCGGCGCTGGCGTTGGAGCCGGGCGATGTCGTGTCCGTCGATATCGCGGGACGCAACCGGTTGCTGCGTCTGACCGATGTCACGGAGCGCGGCGTGCGCGAGATTGCGGCGCTCGGCATCGATCCCGACGTCTATGACCGGATCGATGCCTCGTCGCGAGCGGCGGCGCAACCGGTGCCGGTGCAAGTGGGAACGCCAGCCGTCATGCTGATGAACTTGCCGTCGTGGACGATGTTGGCCGATGCACAATCGGGTTACGTCGCGGCGATGCAGAAGCCGTGGCCCGGCAGCGTCGCGCTCTATGTTTCGCCGCAGACGACCGCGTATCAGCTGCGCGCCGTCGCGAGCGCGCCTGCAACGGTCGGTGTGACGCTCGATCCGCTTCCCGCTGGTCTGGAAGGGTTGATCGACAACCAGGCGCGCGTGCGTGTCAGACTGACGTACGGCACGCTCGCATCGGCCGATCTTTTGACGGTGCTCGGGGGCGCCAACCTCGCGGCCGTTCGCAACGATGCAGGCGATTGGGAGATCATTCAGTTTTTGAACGCAACGCTCGTCGATGCGCAGACCTATGAGCTGAGCGGGCTTCTGCGCGGTCAATTTGGAACCGAGGGCGCCATGAGCGATGTCCTCGCCGAGGGCGCGCCGTTCGTTCTGCTCGATGGCGCCGTGAGCCGCGTTCCGCTTCAGGACAGCGAGTTCAAATTGCCGCTCAATTGGCGCTACGGTCCGGGCAATCGCGACATCGGCGATGGCTCTTACGTGACGTCATCGTTCGCGTATCAAGGTCTCGGACGGCGGCCGCTGTCGCCTGCGCATATCAAGGGCGTGCGTGCGTCCGGCGATCTCAACATGTCGTGGATGAGACGTACGCGGATCGGTGGCGATAACTGGGAACTGCCGGAGGTGCCGCTTGGGGAAGACAGTGAAACGTACGAGGTCGACATTCTCGACGGCGAGATGATCAAGCGCACGATTTCCGTGTCGGGGCCCAACGCCGTCTACGCAAGCGCCGATCAGATCGCCGATTTCGGCAGCATGCAAGCGGCCGTTTCAGTGAAGGTCTACCAGACCAACATGCTGTTCGGCCGTGGGGCTGCGCGCGCCGCCGTCGTCTGACGCCGTTTCGATTGATCGCGGCGATCCGCCTGGCCCTTCACCCCACCCCCGACCCCTCCCCGTCGGGGGGAGGGGAGCAGTGAGGCGATGTTATTGCGGCTCTATCCGTCCTTCTCCCGTCGAGGGGAGGGGAGAAGTGAAGCAATGTCGTTGCCATTCTCGCAGGCTCGAGAAGTCCTGCGCAGGACCTACTCGTGCTCGCCCCAACCCTCTCCATAGGGGAGAAAAGTGGGGGGAACATTCACCGCTCTGTTCTTTTCCGCCTTGCCAGGACGAGAGCGCACGCGATCGGCGCGCTCAATTCCCCACCCCGTTGCGGGGAGGGGTTAGGGGTGGGGGTCCTCGGTTAAGCGTGATGCAGCGACGAGCCCGCGACTTTCGGGGGTGAGGAAGAACGCGCTTTCACACATCGGATTCTCCGCCTGGCCCTTCACCCCACCCCCGACCCCTCACCGTCGAGGGGAGGGGAGCAGTGAGGCGATGTTATTGCGGTTCTATCCGTCCTTCTCCCCGTCGAGGGGAGGGGAGAAGTGGGAGAATTCCTGCTGCCGTCTCGCCCCGTCGAGAGGGCTGATGAAAGACCTGCTCGCGGTCTACCCCTTCACCTCACCTCCTGCACCTCCCGTCGAGGGAGGGAAGACGTGGGCACAACAAAATCTCAGAGGCAGACATGGATCAACCGCCGTGGCTTGAAGCTGCGTGGGCCGAATTCGGCGTGCGCGAAATTCCGGGGAAGGACGATGCGCCCGAAATCCTGCGCTACTTCCGAGATGCCGGCGACACGAGCGTCGAAACGGAAGCGACGCCGTGGTGCGCGGCGTTCCTCGGCGCGATGTTGAAGCGTTCCGGTTACACGGGAACGGGATCGTTGCTTGCGCGATCGTATCTCGATTGGGGCGACCGGCTCGATAGCCCGCGCTTCGGTGCGGTCGCAGTGCTGTCGTGCGGCGACGATCCGAACGCGGGGCATGTCGGCTTCGTGCTCAGCGATACGAACGGCAAGCTCTATCTGCTCGGCGGCAATCAGGGTGACGCGGTGACGGTCGCCAGCTTCGATAGGGCGAGGCTTCTCGGGCTTCGCTGGCCGAAGGAAAACATCGAGCCGGAGAGCCAGCACGACGACGCGATATTCCTGAAAGCACTCGCGCATGTGCTCGATATGGAAGGCGGCTACTCGAACGATCCTTATGATCCCGGCGGGCCGACCAACCGTGGTGTCACGCTAGAGGTTTATGCGAGATTCAAGAACGAGACCGTCGATGACGCGTCGCGGGCGCGCCTGATCGCCGAGCTGAAGCGCATTCCGGACGCGACGGTCACCGCAATCTACCGGCAGCGCTACTTCGATCCGGCTTCGTGTCCGGTTTTCACCGCGCCGCTGGCACTGATGCATTTCGATGCCGCCGTGAACCACGGCGTCGGCGCCGCGATCCGGATGCTGCAAGGCGTCGGGGGCGTCACGGCCGACGGCGAGATCGGTCCGGAGACGCTCTCTGCGATCGGCGCGAAAAGCCTCGCGGATCTGCTCGACGATTATGCCGAGACGCGACGTGCGCGCTATCGGGCGCTTCCGCATTTCTGGCGCTTCGGGCGCGGCTGGCTGAAGCGGGTCGACGCAACGCTGGCGCTGGCGCGCACATGGGCTGCCGCCGACGCCACCAACCGGGGGCTGCTCGAGCCCCAGCAAATTGCAAAAGGAGAAAGCAAGATGAGTGAAAAGTCTGGAACGCAAATTTCAAGCGACGATAGCAAATGGTGGCTGAGTTCAAAGACGATGTGGGGTACGCTGATCACTGCGGCGGCGACCGTCATTCCGGTCATCGGCCCGGCCGTCGGTGTCGTGCTGCCGGCGGACATCATCACGACGTTCGGCGACCAGGCGATTACCGCCGCGCAGGCGCTCGCCGGGCTATTCGGGACGGTTCTGGCGATTTATGGACGTCTCAAGGCCGATACGCCGCTCGTTCTGCGGAAGAATTAACGATATCCACCGTCGCGAGATAAGACGTCGCGGGCCATGACGTTCATGGACCGTTCAACGAGGGACCCGTAAATGTGGTCGGACGTCTGGAAGACATGCGTATGATCGGATCTATGGGTGCAGTAGCGGTGACGGCTGCGGCAGCGTTGGTGCTGCCCGGAGTCGTGCGCGCGGAAGACTGCCTGACCGACTGGGGCATGGCCGGGCAGATCGTCCGCCGGGAAAACCTCATAACCGTCCAGGAAGTCTCAAGGTCGCTCGCGGCCGACGGGATCGGCGAACTGGTCAAGACCACGCTTTGCCGCTCTCCGGACGGCTACTTCTACCGCATCGTCATCCGCGGCCCGACGGGCCAGCTCCGCACCACCGTTATCACCGCAAGAGTCCGGTGAAGAGTTGCGGTTGCCGGGCTAGCGATTTTGTTGCAACACCCCTACAACTTGCGGATTCGGCACTGAGGGAGTGGATCAGCGTGCGCGCGCTCGTCGTCGAGGATGATAAGGATCTCAATCGCCAGCTCGCGACGGCGCTCGCGGACGCGGGCTTTGCCGTCGACACGGCGGCGGACGGGGAAGAGGGGTATTTCCTCGGCGACACCGAACCCTATGATGTCGTGATCCTGGACATCGGCCTGCCGAAAATCGACGGCATCTCGATCCTTGAGCAATGGCGCCGCAGCGACCGCAAGATGCCGGTCATCCTGCTGACCGCCCGCGACCGCTGGAGCGATAAGGTCACCGGCATGGATGCCGGGGCCGACGACTATCTCGCCAAGCCCTTTCACATGGAAGAATTGCTGGCTCGCGTCCGGGCGCAGATCCGCCGCGCCTCGGGCCATGCCAAATCCGAAATCGAATGCGGTCCGATCCGCCTCGATACCAAGTCGGCGCGGGTGACCTGCGACGGCCTCCCTGTGAAGCTGACGTCGCACGAATTCCGTTTGCTTGCCTATCTGATGCATCATAACGGCCGCGTCGTTTCGCGAACGGAACTCGTCGAGCACCTTTACGACCAGGACTTCGACCGGGACTCCAACACCATCGAGGTCTTTATCGGCCGCTTGCGGAAGAAAATCCCCGGCGACGTCATTCAGACCGTGCGTGGTCTCGGCTATCGCATGAGCCAAGGACCCGATGAGGCTTAACTCGCTCGCGTTGCGGCTGTTCGCGACCTCGGCGGCTTGGACGCTGCTGGCGCTGCCGCTCGCGGGTTACATCATCTATTCGCTGTACCGTGACGACGTGCAGTTAAGTTTCGACGCGCAGCTCAGAAAGCTGCTGACGCAGATCACCGTCGACAGCATGGGCACGAGCGGCGACGTTCCCGTCATTCCGCCGAACCTCTACGAGCCGTTGTTCGAGGTGACGCAATCCGGCTGGTACTGGCAGGTCCGTCCGATCGACGGAGCGCCAGGCCGCACGCTGGTTTCTCCCTCGCTCGCGACCGCCGTGCTTCCATCTCCCTACGAACGCAGATTTCCAACCGACACGTCCGGCACGCGCTGGATGAACGTGCCGGGACCGACAGGTTCCACGATCCGCATCCTGGAATTCATCGATTCCCCCGGACACGACCCGGACAATACAAAGTATTCGATCATCGTCGCCGGTCCGCTCGACTGGTTCGAAGCGACCGTCAAGAAATTCCGCACACGCCTGACGAGCGCCTTGGCGCTGGTCGGTATCGGACTTCTGGCGGCGACGGTGTTCCAGGTGCGGTTCGGGCTTTTGCCGCTGCGCCGGATCGAGCGCGGGCTGGCGAGCATACGATCGGGCGAAGTTGAACGCCTGGAAGGTCAGTTACCAGCCGAGATCGAACCGCTGCAGACCGAGCTCAATGCGCTGATCGATTCCAATCAGGACATCATCGAACGCGCGCGGACGCAGGTCGGCAATCTCGCGCACGCGCTGAAAACGCCGCTCGCGGTCATCACCAACGAAGCGCGCGACGATCGCTCGAAATTCGGAGCGAAGGTGGCGGAGCAGGCGCAATTGATGCGCGACCAGATCAGCCATTACCTCGACCGGGCGCGGATGGCGGCGCGGGCGGGCGCCATCGGTCGCGTCACGCCGGTCGATACGACGGTCGAGCCGCTGGTTCGCGCGATCGAGCGCATTCACGGTGAAAAGGGGATCGCGATCTCCTTTTCCGTGCAGGCGGGCGCGCAATTCCAGGGCGAAAAGCAGGACCTCGAGGAAATGCTCGGCAATCTCCTCGACAACGCCTGCAAATGGGGCAAAGCCCACGCCTATCTGGCGGCGGCCGTCGACGCGCCGACCGGCGCTCCCCGGCGGAAGCGGCTTAAAATCACGATCGAGGACGACGGGCCGGGACTTTCGCCCGAGCAGCGCGCCAAGATCGGCAAGCGCGGCCTGCGCCTCGACGAGACAAAGCCCGGCTCGGGCCTCGGGCTGTCGATCGTCAGCGATCTCGCCTCGTCTTATCGCGGCACCTTGGCCTTGGACGCGTCCGAGCACGGGGGCCTCAAGGCCATCCTGGAGCTTCCGGCCGCCTAGGCGCCGGGCCGCCCAGCGATTTGTGCTCCATTCGCGTGTTGCCGCGCGGCATCATCCTCTAGTGTCGTTTGTTTGCCTGGATTGTGGTGGATTTCTGCCTTGTCGCGCGCACAATATCGGTCTAGCCAGCTTGAGGGACATGCGCCGGACCGGGTCACCTGGTTGGGTCAGAGGCGCGAGGGAAAACGGGAACGAGGTTCGCCATGCGCGTCGCGCGCTTTTCGATTCCGCTGTTGGCGGTCGCCATGCTTGCCGGGTGCAGCAACGGTCAGGGCGGCATAGATAACCAGAATACGGGGCTTGTTCTCGGCAGCGTCGCCGGCGGGCTCGTCGGCAATCAGTTCGGCAAGGGCAGCGGCAACGTCGCCGCGACAGTCGCGGGCGCCGTCGTCGGCGGAATCGTCGGCAGCCAGATCGGCAAGAACCTCGATGAGCGCGACCGGCGCTACGCCGAGGAAGCCGAATTTGACGCGCTCGAACGCGGGCAGTCCGGCGTCTCGCGTCAGTGGCGTGATCCGGAGACCGGCCATTACGGCGACGTGATCCCGAGCCGGCCATACAAGCGCGGCGTCGCCGACTGCCGCGACTATACCCACACGGTTTATGTCGATGGACGGCCTCAGCAGATGCGCGGAACAGCCTGCCGCAATCAAGACGGGACGTGGCAAGGCGTGGGCTGATGCCTCGTCGTGCGCCGCAGAACTGCGTAGCGACCTTCATCACAGTTAAGTCAAATCCGCGACAGAAGCGCTGAAACGGTCAGTGTCGGCTTGCCTGCCCGCCACAGCGATCCTATTCCGTTTCTAAAGTCGAGGATCGCGCGGCATGATTTTCTGGATTCTGGTGGCCTGTCTGGTGGCGGTGGTGACGCTTGTCATCACACGACCGCTGCTATGGGCTGCACCGCAATCGGCCGAAGATCCCGATGCTGTCACGGCCGCCGCCGATATCGCGGTCTACAAGGATCAGCTGAAGGAAGTCGCCGCCGACGAGGCGAGCGGCACGCTGGCCTCGAATGAAGCTGAAAACGCCCGCTCCGAAATCGCGCGCCGCCTTCTGCGCACGGCTGCGGATATGGATCGGGCCGAGACGCCTCAGCGTCGCAAGCGGGCCGGCTTTGCGGCCTATGCGTCCATTCTGACGTCAATCGCTCTCCCGATCGCAAGCCTCGCGCTTTATCTCGCTTACGGGGCGCCGGGGATGCCGGGCGATCCGCTGAGCACCCGCATCGCTCAGCGAGAGAATTCGAATAACCCGAACGATCTCGTCGCCAAGGTCGAGGAGCGGCTGCGCGAACATCCCGAGGATGGCACGGGCTGGGGCGTGATTGCGCCCGTCTATTACGCGATGGGTCGATACGCGGACGCGGCGAATGCCTATGCCAATGCGGTTAGAATCGCGGGTGAGTCGCCGGACCGGCTGCAAGGCTTCGCGAATGCGCGAATCCGGATCGAGAACGGTGTCATTCCGGAGGATGCGCGCAAGGCGCTCGAGCGTCTCATCGTGATCGCTCCCGAGAAAAAAGAGCCTCGTATCTGGCTGGCGCTCGCGAAGGAGCAGGACGGCAAGCTGGCGGAAGCCGCCTCCGAGTATCGTAAGCTGATCGAAGAGGCGCCGACCGACGCGCCGTGGCGGCAAATGCTCGAAGCGCGTCTTGCCAACCTGATGCCTGCAGATGGGAAGTCGCCTCCGGCTCAAATGTTGCCCAAAAAAGATGCGGGTGACACGTCGCTGCCGCGTCCTTCGGAAGCTTCACCGTCCGCCATCATGTCGATGTCGCCGGAGCGGCGTCAGGCGTTCATCACTCAGATGGTCGACGGGCTGGCGGCGCGTCTTAAAACCGATGGCAGCGACGCCGCAGGTTGGCTGAAGCTCATCCGTGCTTATCAGGTGCTCGGACGCCAAGACGATGCGGTAAAAGCTCTGTCGGACGCCCGGACAAATCTCAAGAACGATCAGGTCGGGCTGGCGCGCGTCGATGATCTCGCGCGCGAGCTTGGGCTTGGAGGCTGAAGCGCGATGGATGTAGACATCGGATGACACGGAAACAAAAGCGCGGCGTTCTGATCGGCGGCGGCGTCGCGACGCTCGCGGTGGCGTTGATCCTCGTGCTGTTTGCGCTGAAGGATAGCGTCGTCTTCTTTCATACGCCGAGCGATATCGCCGAAAAGGGCGTCCCCAGCGGCCAACGCATCAGGCTGGGCGGTCTCGTCGAAAGCGGGTCGGTGATACGCGAGGGAACGACGATCAGGTTCAAGGTGACCGACACGCTGAAAGAAATTCCCGTGACATTCACCGGTGTTCTGCCTGATCTCTTTCGCGAAGGACAGGGCGTCGTTGCCGAGGGCGTCCTCGATGGCGACGGCGGGTTCAAGGCCGATAGCGTGCTTGCCAAGCACGACGAAAATTACATGCCGCGCGAAGTCGCGAAGTCGCTGGAAGAGAAGGGCGTGAAACTTGGCACGGGCGCCCATCCAGCTGGCATGAAAGTCGAGACGCCTTAGGGAGGCAAGCCATGATCGTCGAGTTCGGACACTTCGCGTTGATCCTGGCCCTGCTCGTCGCCGTGGTGCAGATGGTCTTGCCGATGGCCGGTGCATCGCTCAAGGACGAGCGCATGATGCGCGTCGCCGAGCCTGCTGCCGTTACGCAGTTCATCCTGCTTGCCATCGCCTTCGTGGCGTTGATGCACGCTTATGTGACGTCGGATTTCTCGGTCGCGAACGTCGCGGAGAACTCGCATTCGACGAAGCCGCTGCTCTACAAGCTGGCGGGCGTCTGGGGCAACCACGAAGGCTCGATGCTGCTCTGGGTGCTTATCCTGGCTTTGTTCGGTGCCGCCGTCGCGCTGTTCGGCACTAATCTGCCGCCTACGTTGAGAGCCCGGGTGTTATCGGTGCAGGCGTCGATCGCGGTCGCGTTTCTGCTGTTCTCGATCCTGACGTCGAACCCGTTTCTGCGTCTCATTCCGGCGCCGTCCGACGGCCGCGGCTTAAATCCGATCCTGCAAGATCCGGCGTTGGCGTTTCATCCACCGTTTCTCTACACCGGCTACGTCGGCTTCTCGATTGCGTTCTCATTTGCAATCGCCGCGCTGATCGAAGGCCGCATCGACGCCGCCTGGGCGCGCTGGGTGCGGCCATGGACGCTCGCCGCCTGGATGTTCCTGACGATCGGCATCTCGATGGGCTCGTGGTGGGCTTACTATGAGCTCGGATGGGGCGGTTGGTGGTTCTGGGATCCGGTCGAGAACGCGTCCTTCATGCCGTGGCTCGCGGGAACCGCGCTTCTCCATTCGGCGCTTGTAATGGAAAAGCGCGAGGCGCTGAAGGTGTGGACGGTCCTGCTCGCGATCCTGACGTTTTCGCTGTCCCTGATGGGCACGTTCATCGTGCGCTCGGGCGTCCTGACTTCGGTGCATTCGTTCGCCGTCGATCCGGCGCGCGGCGTGTTCATTCTCGCCATTCTGATTTTGTTCACCGGCGGCGGCCTCGCCTTGTTTGCGCTTCGTGCGAGCGAGATGCAGAGCGGCGGCATCTTCCAGCCGATCAGCCGCGAGGGCAGCCTGGTTCTGAACAACCTGCTGCTCGTCACCGCCACCGCGACCGTTCTCGTCGGCACGCTTTATCCGATGGCGCTCGAAGGCCTGACGGGCGAGAAAATCTCCGTCGGTCCGCCGTTCTTCAATTCGACGTTCGGTCCGCTGATGATCCCGCTGCTGCTGGCACTTCCCATCGGCCCGATGCTGGCGTGGAAGCGCGGTGACCTCGCTGCCGTCATGCAGCGCTTGGCGTTTGCGGTGCTGGCTGCGATCGTTGCGATCGTCGCCGTCTATGCCGTGGGCCATCGCGGACCTTGGCTCGCGCCGTTCGGTATCGGCCTCGGCGTCTACGTCATGGCGGGCGCGCTTGCCGAATGGGCGAACCGCATCAAGCTCGGGCAGGCGTCCGGCTCGGAGAGTTTGCGCCGTGCTCGAAACCTCCCGCGCTCCGCATACGGAACATTGCTCGCGCATTTCGGTATCGGCATGCTCATCGTCGGCATCATCGCGACGAGCGCCTACCGGGAAGAGCACATCCTCGTCATGAAGCCCGGGCAGACGCTTTCGGTCGCCGGATACGACGTGACGTTCGCGGGCTTCGAGAGCGGGCGCGGGCCGAACTATCGCGAAGATTTCGCCGACTTCGATGTCACGCGCGCAGGCACGTCGATCGGGCGCTTGAGACCGTCGAAGCGTCTCTACGATGCTCCGCCGCAGCCGACGACGGAAGCCGGCATCCACGCGTCATGGCGCGGCGACCTTTATCTCGTTATCGGCGATTCACAGCCTGACGGCGGCTACGCGGTGCGCGCTTATTTCAATCCGCTTGTGCGCTTCATCTGGCTCGGTACGCTGATCATGTTCTTCGGCGGCGGCATTTCGCTGTCCGACCGGCGGTTGCGGATCGGCGTTCCGGCCGGTCGCGCGCGGCGCACGATCGCCGTTCCTGCGGAGTAGGCGCGATGCGGCGGATGTTTTCGATGGCTGTTTTTGCATTGGCGATTTTTGCCAATGCCGCGGTCGTGTTTGCCGTTCAGCCCGGTGAAATGCTGTCCGATCCCGCGCTTGAAAAGCGGGCTCGAACGATTTCGTCCGAGCTGCGCTGTCTCGTTTGCCAGAATGAATCGATCGACGACAGTGATGCGCCGCTTGCGGGAGATTTGCGCCGCCTCGTGCGCGAACGTCTCGTTGCTCAGGATAGCGACTCGCAGGTCATCGATTATGTCGTCGCCCGCTACGGCGAATTCGTGCTTTTGCGGCCGAGGTTTCAGTTGTCGACGCTGTTGCTCTGGCTGACGCCCGTTCTGGTGTTCATCGCCGGACTGACGCTGGCGGCACGGGCGGCGGCGAAACCGAAGACCGCGCCGAGCACGGCGCTCTCCGACGACGAAAAAACCAAGCTCTCGGAAATTCTTTCTGGCGATCACAGCTAGCGTCTCGATTGTCTCGCCGTCTTGCCTCGGCTGCGCTCGGCATGGCTGCTTCATGGCGACATGACGAGACGCGCCAATTTTCAACGTGTGTCGCACAGATTACCAACTGTTAACGTGCCTGACATCCTGCGGTAATCCCGGCTCGATTACGTCTCGTCGGCAAGCTAGAAGGCACGATTTCAGTTTGGAGACTCATGGGATGCTGTTCCCCGATCGCGCGCCGATGACCACTACCGTTCGCTTTTCCAGAATTGCTCCGTCGTTCGTGGCGCTTGCCGCCGTTGCGGCGACGGGATTTGGCTATCTCATTCCATCGCACACGGCGCGGGCCGATACGTCCGCCGCGCAAACGATCGAAACGCCGATGGGCCGCGCTCCGCTTTCGTTCGCGGACCTTGTCGAGCGCGTGAAGCCATCCGTCGTGTCGGTGTCCGTCGTCAATGACGGCGGGGCGTCGAAACTGGCCGAAAACAAAAAGAACGATAAATTCGACAAGAAGGGCGGCGGCAACTTCAACCTCCCCGACCTGCCTCCGGATCATCCGCTGCACGACTTCTTCAAGAACCTGCCAAAGGAATTCGGTCAGCAGGAAGAGCGGCCGAAGATCGTTCAAGGGCAGGGCTCGGGCTTTGTCATTTCCTCCGACGGCTATGTCGTGACCAACAATCACGTCATCGACGGAGCGACGAAAATCCAGGTCACGTTCGACAACGACGATACCAAATATGAGGCCAAGCTTGTCGGCACCGATCAGCGTACCGACGTGGCGCTACTCAAAATCGACAGCACAAAGACATTTCCGGCCGTGACGTTCTCGACCAAGGCACCGCGCGTCGGCGATTGGGCGCTGGCGGTCGGCAATCCCTTCGGTCTTGGCGGGACGGTCACGGCTGGCATCGTGTCCGCGCTCGCTCGCGACATCGGCTCGGGACCGTATGATTACATGCAGATCGACGCGGCCGTGAACCGGGGCAACTCGGGTGGTCCGACGTTCAACCTCGATGGAGAGGTGATCGGCGTCAACACCGCGATCTTCTCTCCGTCGGGCGGTAACGTCGGCATCGCGTTCGACATTCCGGCCAAGACGGTTGCTGAGGTCGTGACGCAGCTCAAGGCCACCGGCACGGTCAAGCGCGGCTGGCTCGGCGTCAAGATTCAGAACGTCGACGAGGATACGGCTGCGAGCCTCGGCTTGAATGAGGCCCACGGTGCGCTGGTCAGCGAAGTCACCGCGAACGGCCCGGCTGCCGCCGCCGGCATCAAGACGCAGGATGCGATCCTGCAGGTGAACGACGCCAAGGTCGCCGACAGCCGCGACCTCGCGCGCAAGATCGCCGAGCTTTCTCCGGAGTCGCCCGTCAATATCAAGGTCTGGCGCAACAACTCCGAGAAGATGATCAACGTCAAACTGGGGCTCTTCCCGAAGAATGCCGAAGCCTTGCTGAATGGCGATAACGACGACAACAACAACAGCGGCAACAATAAAGACGACAGCAAGCCATCGCAGACGGAGCTGAGCCAGCTTGGCGTCACGCTGATGCCTGCGCGCACCGGTTCGAACCAGGAAGGCGTCGCCATCGCTGAGGTTGATCCGTCGTCGGATGCCGCCGAGAAAGGACTCAAGGCCGGGGACTTGATCCTCGAGGTTTCGGGCGAAGCCGTTAAGACGCCCGACGACGTCGCGGCCGGCGTCAAGAAGGCCCAGGGTCTGCAGCGGAAGGCCGTGCTGCTGCACATCAAATCGTCAGACCAGAAACGGTTCGTGGCCGTTCAGCTGTCCGACAAGAAGGGCTGAGGTTAACGCCATGGCAGGCTCGGGCAGCTCCGTCAACCACATGGCGGGGCTGCCTCGACGTTTGGCCGACACCCAGCTAAACAGATATTCGAGAGACGGCCAGGATCAGAAAAACGCCATGCGCGTGCTCGTAATCGAAGACGACAGGGAAACGGCGCAGTTCCTTCAGAAGTCTTTGAAAGAGAATGGGCACACTGCCGATCTCGCCGGTGACGGCGAGGCGGGACTGGCGCTTGCGACCGACGGCGTCTACGACGTTCTAATCGTCGACCGTATGCTACCGCTCCTCGACGGCCTTTCGGTGATCAAGTCGTTGCGCGCCGAGGGCAACCGGACGCCGGTTCTCATTCTTTCCGCGCTTGGCGAAGTCGATGATCGCGTCAAAGGATTGCGTGCCGGGGGCGACGATTACTTGACGAAGCCCTATGCCTATTCCGAGCTTTTGGCGCGCGTCGAGGCGCTCGGCCGCCGTACGGCTCCAGAAGAACAGCAGACGCGGATATCCGTCGGCGATCTCGTTCTCGACAGGCTGTCTCATCGCGTCACTCGCAGTGGCGAACATATTCTTTTGCAGCCGCGCGAATATCGTTTGCTCGAGTATCTGATGCAGCACGCGGGGCAAGTCGTGACGCGCACGATGCTGCTCGAACATGTCTGGGACTATCACTTCGATCCACAGACGAACGTCATCGACGTGCATGTCTCGCGCCTGCGCGCCAAGATCGACAAGAATTTCGACAAGCCGCTGCTGCATACGGTCCGGGGCGCAGGATATACGATCCGTGACGGCCCTGTTTGAGCGCGTCGCGAAGGCGGCATCGACAACGGCATTCGGATTGAGCGCGGCGGCGGTAGCCTTCTTTCTGCTCGCCGCTGCCTTCGTCGTCGGGTTCCTGTTTTGGCAAACCAACAATCTGCTGACCAATCAGGTTCTCGGCGTGTTGACCGCCGAAGCCCGCATCATGGCGTCCGAAATGAAAGTCGGCGGCCGCGCGAAGCTTGCCGAGACAGTCGGTGCAATGTCGCGCCTTCAGGGCACTGGGCTTTACTATCTTTCCGACGACAACGGCGTGAAGATCGCGGGCAACCTCAATCGCATCCCGCCGGAACTGGTCGAGAACGCGCATGGCGGGGTCTTCAGTTATCAGCCTGCAGGAGAGGCGGCGAACGCAGCCGCGCACCTCGCCGTCGCCATTCCGGTCGATCTCGGACCTGAAGTCCGCCTGATCGTCGGCCGCGATATCGAAGACCAACGCGCCTTCGCGGATTCGATCCGGGTGGCGTTTCTGCTTGGTTTCGGGGTGCTGTCGGTTGCGGGGCTGCTGGGAGGGCTCGCTGTCAGCCGCCTTATTCTCAACCGCATGGATGCAATCACGGCGACGAGCCGTTCGATTATCGACGGTGATCTCACGCGCCGCATTCCGACGAGCGGAGGCGGCGGCGAACTCGACAAGCTGGCTGGGAACCTCAATGAGATGCTCGACCGCATCGAAGGGCTGATGAGCGGGTTGCGCGAAGTTTCCGACAACATCGCGCATGATCTCAAAACACCGATCAATCGCTTGCGCAATTCGGCGGAGGCGGCGTTGCGCGACCCGCGCGGCGCGGAAGCGTACCGGGAAGGCCTGGAGCGCACGATCGAGAAATCGGACGAGCTGATCAAGACATTTAACGCGCTGCTTCTGATCGCGCGCCTCGAGGCCGGGCCTCTGGAGGACAGCGTCGAGACGTTCGATCTCGGGCGCTTCGTCGAGGACGTGACGGAACTCTACATGCCCGCCGCCGAGGAAGCTGGCTTCGCCCTGTCGATCGAGGCCGAGAAGGACGTCTGCGTTCGCGCCAACCGCCAGCTCATCGGGCAAGCCGTGGCGAACCTCATCGACAATGCGATCAAATATTCTCGCGCAGGCGAACCCGGGAGCGCCGTTACGGTTCGCGCATATCGGCAAGACGGCAGGCCAGCGTTTTCCGTCGGAGATCACGGTCCTGGCATTGCGGCTGACGACCGGGGACGGGCGCTGAAGCGGTTCGTGCGGCTCGAAGCCAGCCGCACGCAGCCAGGAACCGGCCTGGGGCTCAGCCTCGTCGCGGCGGTGGCGCGGCTGCATCATGGGGAAGTTCGTCTCGAGGACAATCAACCCGGCCTCAAGGTTATCGTGGTGCTGTCGGGCAAATGCATAGCTCCTGTTTTGGTGGCCGGTGGCAGTACGGCTAGTGACGCGGCGGCCGGTCTTGCGGCACAATGAGCGTATGGATCAGCCCGCCCAGTCTAGCCTCGCCGCCCGCATCATTGACGCTCCGGTTTCCGCGCCTGACGGGCGGGGAGCGGAGCGTCTGAGTTCACTCGTGACGGAAGCGGAGGCAAAGGCGCCGTCGCTTGTGGCGTTGCTCCGCGATCCGAAGGTCGAAGCTTTGCTGCGCGGCACCTTCGATGGTTCGCTCTTTCTGACAATGCTGGCGACGTTCGATGTGGAGCGGGTCGGCCGCGTCCTGATGCGGGTGCCCGAGGACCACTTCGCGGCGATGACGCAGATCCTCGCCCAGAGCATGAGCGCAGCGCCGGACATGGCGGCCGCGAAAAAAGTGCTCCGCAAGTACAAGACGGAAGTGGCGCTGTTGACGGCGCTTGCCGATCTCGGCGGCGTCTGGCCGGTGATGACCGTGACGCGCGTTCTCGCGGAATGCGCCGATGCGGCGGTTGCGGCGGCGGTCCGCTTTCTGTTTCGCAAGGCCTCCGAGCAGGGTCTGTGGCAACCGCCCGATGCCGCCGCACCGGAGCGGGCGTCGGGTTATTTCGTCCTGGCGATGGGCAAGCTCGGAGCTTTTGAGCTCAACTATTCCAGCGATATCGACCTGATTGTCTTCTTCGACCGGGAGAAATCCCGCCTTGCCGGGTCCGGCGACCTGCAATCATTTTTCGTGCGGCTGACACGTGACCTCGTTCTATTGCTCGATGAACGGACGCCGGACGGCTACGTGTTCCGCACCGACTTGCGGCTTCGTCCCGATGCCGGGGCGACGCAGGTCGCGCTTTCGACGGCCGCCGCGCATGGCTACTACGAAACAGTCGGGCAGAACTGGGAGCGCGCCGCGATGATCAAGGCGCGGCCGATCGCGGGCGACATCGACGCGGGTAACGATTTCCTTGGCGAGTTATCGCCGTTCATCTGGCGCAAATATCTCGACTTCGCATCGATCTCCGACATCCACGCGATGAAGCGCCAGATCCATGCGTATCGGGAAATCGGCGGCATCACGGTCCCGGGGCAAAACCTGAAGCTCGGGCGCGGCGGCATCCGCGAAATCGAATTCTTCGTTCAGACGCAACAGTTGATCGCGGGTGGGCGGCAACCGGATTTGCGCGTGCGCGCGACGCTCGACGCGCTTGCGGCGCTCGAGGAACGAAGATGGGTAAAGGCCGCGTGTCGCGCTGAACTCGATGCAGCCTATCGCTATCTGCGCCGTCTCGAACATCGCGTGCAAATGGTCGCCGACGAGCAGACGCACGAGTTGCCCGCAAATCCACCGACGCTGGAGGCGTTCGCGCGTTTTGCGGGTTACTCCGGCACCCCCGAGCTTGCGGCCGAACTTACGGCAAAGCTTGAAACGGTGGAACGACACTATTCGGAACTGTTCGAGGATGCTCCGGCCTTGACCGGAGAAAGCTCGAACATGGTCTTCAGCGGTGCCGAGGACGATCCGCAGACGGCTGCGGAATTGAAGCGGCTCGGATATTCGCAGCCTGCTCAGGTGCTCGCCATCGTTCGCGGATGGCATCACGGGCGGACGCCGTCGGTCCGGTCGCCGCGCGCCCGCGAGCGCTTGACGGAAGTGCAGCCGCTGTTGATTTCGGCGCTCGCCGATACGGTCGATCCCGATGCCGCGATCGCGAGCTTCGACCGGTTTCTGTCGGAACTGCCGGGAGGCGTGCAGTTCTTTTCGCTGCTCAAAGCGCAGCCGGGTCTCATCCGGCTTTTTGCCGACATCATGGGATCGGCGCCGCGTCTGGCGCATATCCTGTCGAAGCGACGTCGGCTGCTTGATGCGGTGCTCGATCCGCATGTGCTCGGCAGCCGCCTTGATGAGGATGCGATCGACGAGCTGCTGATCAAGTCGTTCGCGACCGCGCGCGAGACGAGCACTGGCGATCCGATGCAGGAGGTGCTCGATACGGCGCGCATCATTGGCAGCGAACAGAAGTTTCTCATCGGCGTCCGGGCGCTGACCGGCAGCATCTCGGCGGCGGGAGCGGGACTGGCCTACGCCATCGTCGCTGAACGGCTGATCGCCGGGCTGCTGCGTGAAGTCAGCCGCCAGATGCAGGAAGAGTATGGCCGTGTGCCCGGCGGTTGCGCGGTCGTCATCGCGATGGGCAAGCTCGGCGGGCGCGAGATGACGGCGTCATCCGATGTCGATCTCATTCTCGTTTACGATTTCGAGCGCGGTGCGGAACAATCGGACGGGCCGCGCCCGCTCGCTCCGCAGCATTACTACACGCGTTTAACGCAACGCCTGATCACGGCCCTCACCGCACACACGGCCGAGGGCGCGCTTTACGAGGTCGATATGCGGCTCAGGCCTTCGGGTCAGAAGGGGCCGGTGGCGACGCAGCTTTCGAGCTTTGCGAGCTACCAGGCGAGCGAAGCGTGGACGTGGGAGCACATGGCGTTGACGCGGGCGCGGGTGATCGCCGGTTCGCCGGATTTGTCCGCACGCGTTGAATCCGAAATCCGCAAGGTGCTGACGACGCCGCGCGATCGGGAGCGGATCGCTGCCGACATCCGCGACATGCGGAACCGGATCGAAGCAGAAAAGGCCACCAGCGACATCTGGGACTTGAAACAGGCTCGCGGCGGCCTCGTCGATCTGGAATTCATCGCTCAGCATCTGCAACTTGTTTTTGCAGCCGAGCATCCGCGCATTCTCGATCAGACCACCCTGGTGGCGTTGGATACGGCGGCCGCCGAGGGGGTTATTTCGACTGAGGAGCATCGCCGGCTGTCGGAGGCCGGACAGCTTTTGCACGACTTGACGCAAATTCTGCGCCTGACGCTCGAGGGGCCGTTCCACCCGGCGTCGGCGCCGAAGGGCTTGAAATCATTGCTGGTGCGGGCTGGAGAGGCTCGGTCTTTCGACGATTTGGAACGTAAGCTGAAAGATGCGCTCGCCAAGATCCGGGGCGCTTTCGACCACCTTATCGTCTGAGCGCCGCAGTAGCGACGGATCACGCACCCTATGGCGTTCCTATCATCGAATGATGCAGACTGGCGCCCAGACTTTAACCTTGTGCGCCGAGCGGCAGTCGACAGCCAGGTAGGCAGCGAAAAGCATGTCGAGGGGATACGTGGCGGCGATCAAGACCGACGGCAGCCCGGCTAGGCCGAGGCCCGCGGCCGAGACTCGAAACGACGAGGTGGTCCTCGTCGCGGAGGCCGGAAGCGGCGACAGCCATGCGTTCGGCGTGCTGATGGAACGGCACCTCGGAACGATGGTGTCCGTGGCGCGGCGGATGCTTCGTGACGACGCCGAGGCAGAAGATGTGGCGCAGGAGGCGTTCTTGCGGCTTTGGCGCTCGGGCGCGACGTTGGAGATCGGGCCGGCAGGCATAAGGCCGTGGCTGCGCCGTGTTGTTTCGAATTTGTGCCTCGACCGCGTTCGCGGTCAGGGGCGCGTGAAAGTGGTCGATGAATTGCCGGAGGTGCCGGAGCCAGCCAAGCAGCTGGCCGCTCTCGAAAGCCAGGACATGCAGCTTCGCGTCGGCGGGGCCATGCAAAAGCTGCCTGAGCGGCAGCGTCTGGCTCTGACGCTCTTTCATTTCGAAGGGCTCAGTCAGATCGAGATCGGAAACATCCTCGGCGTTTCCGATGAAGCGGTCGAGTCGCTGCTGAGCCGGGCGCGCAGGCAATTGAAGGTGGAACTAAAATCGGACTGGGAGTCGTTGCGCAATGACAGCGAGTCCTGAAATGCGGGAGACGGCGAGACAATGACACGGAACCTGAAGCCTGCAGGGCTTGATGGATTGGAGGCGGCGCTCGATACGTATGGCGCCGATCGCACGCGCTGGCCCGCGCCACTCCGGCACGATTTATCGGCCTTGATCGCCGACAGCGGCGAAGCAAGGGAAATGCTTCGTGACGCCGAGCTTTTCGATACGCTCCTGGATCGTGCTCCGCAGTACGACGCCTCGCGTCTCGATGGCTTGAAGCAGCGCATTGCAGTGGCTGCCGCGCATCAACCGCGCCTTATCGTGACGCATCCGGAATCGGTGCAGCGGGCGGTTCCGCGCCGTCATCAGGGTTGGGCCGTGACGGCGCTGGCCGCGTCGCTGGTGCTCGGTGTTCTGGCGGGACAGTCGAGCGTCGTCAGTTCGCTGCTCGGGACGAATTCGGCATATGCATCGCGTCAGGTCGCGCACGCTGACGATCCCGACATCTTGTTGGATGAGGATATGCTGTGACGGTCGACGCAAATCAGAGTGCTTCCCGGCGCTCGCGCTTCATATATCCCGCGCTGATCGTCTCGTTGGGATTGAACCTGCTCTTCATCGGGGGATTGGCTGCGGCCGCTTGGCATTTCAATTCCCGCCATGCGCGCGGTGAATTTGGGCTTTTGGCTTTCGCGCGGCAAATGCCGGCCGAGCATCAGGATGCTTTTCGCAAGCAGGTTCTGGATTCTCGCGCCTCATTGGGCGATGAGCGCGAGGCCGTCCGCAGCGCGTGGCTTGAGGTCAATTCCATGCTGACTAACGAGCCCTTCGACAAGGAAAAGCTGAAGGCCGCGATGGCGAAGCTCAGAGAGACCGAAAATCAGTTCAGGGCCGGCCTCAATGACTCCTTTGCCGAGATCGCCGAGAGCGTCACGCCCGAAGAACGCAAACTGTTGCAGGCGTGGCGCGACAAGCGCAAACCCAACTTTCTCAGACGCGGCGACGTTGAACCGCACAAAGCCGATGGCGATATAAAATCTGACTGAGTTTGCTGTTGCCGGTCCGCCGTGTCGAAACGTTCGTCTCGCGTCGACCTAACTTAGGCCCGCCCGGAGAACAGATCGTTTTGGGTTGCGGCCAGGAATTGCACGGACCACGAGCGTAGACCCGCAGGTGTATCGCTGACCCGAAGCTGGGCGTTCGAAAGCTCGCATAGCGTGCGCGCGAGGATCATGGAGAAGTCGTCGTCGTTCGCGAAACCAAGGCTTTCTTGACCCGAGATGCTGATCGAAAGTTCGGCCGTGTCGTTCGTGGCGCGTGTATCGATGCGGATAACGGCGCCGGAGCAGGCATTTTGTGATGCTTGCGTGAGAAGGTTGATCAGCATCTGCCGCATCGCCTGCGGGTCGCCGACGATTTTGACGTCGGCATCGATATCGCAGTCGATGGTAATGGCGCGCAATGCGAGATCGCACGCTGCAAACGCGCACGCTTCATCGACGATCAATTTGAGATGACACGACTGCGGTACATCCTTGCGCGCTGGCGCCGTCAGCAGGGCTGTGATCGCGAGAGCGTCTTCCGCCGATTTGAGGAGGATACGGCCGCTGGCGTGGATGTCGCGCGCATAGTCGCCGTAGGCGCTCGATCCGAGCGGTCCGAAAACTTCTTTCGACATCAATTCCGAAAAACCGAGAACAGCGTTGAGCGGCGTGCGGAGTTCGTGGCTCATGTGAGCCGTGAGTTTCGCCCAGGCGGCGCGGTCCAGGCCGGCGTTCGATTGGGACTGGACGAGAAGTTCCGTGAATTGGGTGGTGCCGGTGTGGCGCGCCCCACTCAAAGAATTTGAGATGCTGCTCGGGGGCTCCGCGGACGAAAGGATGAGAGCACCCGCCAGTCCCGCGCCAGCTATGAGCAGTAAAGTGCCCATCGATTGCGAATCAAAGTTCAGGACTGCAATGCCGATCGCCGTCAGCAACGCCGAGACCATTAGCAGCGGGCCGCGCCGGATTTCGCGGCTGCCTGCCTGCAGCAGGGTCCTCGGGAGAACGTGCGCGCGCGCCCGGTCTCCGGTCAAATTGGCAAAGTTCCCCCGTTGAGGAACGGACCAAGTCCGCGCCATCTTTCATTCCCCTGCCGATTTTCGTAAGTGCCCCAATCCTGGCCGGGACCGAATCGGTTCCGCGCGCCATTGATTCGACAATCACCGATTTGCGACTCACCTGTCGAGGGAGAAAAAATCGGCAGGGAATCAAATCTTAAAAGAGTGACATTGAGCAAAATCATGACGTCCTGCTCAATGCCCTCAATTTATTCCTCGAGCATACGGGACACGATTTCACGGCAGTCGCGCGACAAGTGCGTGGCGTCTGCAACTCGTTTCAGAGCCGACTTCGCGCGGCTTTTGCGCTTCGGCTCAAGCGAGCGGAAGCTGCGGAATGCCCCCAGCATGCGCGCCGCCACCTGCGGATTGAGGGGATCGATCGTCAGAACCTTTTCAGCGAGAAAATCATATCCCGCGCCGTCGGCCCTGTTGAATTGCAGCGGATTGGCCATCACGAAGGCTCCGATCAAGGCCCTCACTTTGTTCGGGGTCGTAATCTTGAACAGGGGATGTGCGCAGAGGGCTTTCACCTCGTCGAGTGTTTCGGCGCGCGGCGACTGTGCCTGAGCCGAGAACCACATGTCGATCACGAGATGATCGTCTTTCCAGCGCTCGAAGAAATCCTGAATGACGCTGTCGCGCGCCGGTGCATCCACGCCTGCTATGAGGACGAGCGCTTGCGCTGCGTCCGTCATGTTTGAGGATTTGCGATAATGGGCTTCGAGGCGAGCGTAATCCTCGTCCGTGGCACGCGTCGTCATGAGCGTCAGCGCGGCGTTTCTCAGCGCCCGCCGTCCGGCGCTCTTGGCGTCGGGTGAAAATTTCCGCCCGTTCGACGTGCGCGCGTAAACCTCGCCGAGGGTATCGGCGAGCTTTTCGGCAACCGCGCGGCTGAACGCACGATGCGCTTCGAAGATCGCCGCATAATCGACGCGAACGGCTTTGTCGCGCGATACGTCGGCGACGGAGGGCAGCTTCAGAAGCTCGGCCTTGTAAGCATCGTCGAGGTCTGGATCGCGAAGCGCGTGATCGAGTGCCGCCGCGAACTTCGACGCCTTGGACGTGACCAGCGTCTTTGGCCTTTTGGCATCGAGCAACGTCAGGATGCTGCGCGATGCATACTTGTTACTCGCCTGCCAGCGATTGAAGAGATCGCCGTCGTGATGCATCGTGAATGCGAGATCATCGTCCGACAGCGCAATCGTGACGTTGACCGGCGCGGAAAAATTCCGGAGCAGCGACGGCACGGGCCGCGAGGTGACGTTGCCGAAACGAAACGTGCTGGTGCGCTCGGTGACGGCGAGAACGCCGGGGCGGATTTGGTCGCCCGCCTCGACGGTAATATCCATTTCGTTGCCGTTTTCGCCGAGGAGCGCAATCGCAAGAGGGATGAACTGCGGCTGCTTCTTTGCCTTGCCGGGCGTGGGTTTCAGCGTTTGATGGACGGTCAACTCGGCCGACTTCTTGCGCCGGTCGAACGTCAGATCGCAGACAAGCTCCGGCGTGCCGCTCTGCGTGTACCAGCGCATGAACTGCGTAAAGTCGAGGCCGCTTGCGTCTGCAAAGCACGCGATGAAATCCTCGATGGTTACGGCTTGCCCGTCGTGACGCTCGAAATAGAGATCCATTCCTGAGCGGAATTTCTCGCGCCCGAGAATCGTCTCGAGCATGCGGACGACTTCCGCGCCCTTTTCGTAGACGGTTGAGGTGTAGAAATTGTTGATCTCGATGTAGCTGTCCGGCCGCACGGGATGGGAGAGCGGGCCTTGATCTTCAGGGAATTGCAGGGCGCGCAGCTGCCGGACGTCGATAATGCGTTGCACGGTTCGGCTGCGGCTTTCGGCTGAGAATTCCTGATCGCGATAGACGGTCAGCCCTTCCTTGAGACAGAGCTGGAACCAGTCGCGGCAGGTGATGCGATTGCCCGTCCAGTTGTGAAAATATTCGTGCGCGACGACGCTTTCGATCGACTCGTAGGTTGCGTCCGTCGCCGTTTCCGCCGACGCGAGGATCAGGCGGTCGTTGAAGATATTGAGCCCCTTGTTCTCCATCGCGCCCATGTTGAAATCGGACACGGCGACGATGTTGAAGACGTCGAGATCGTATTCACGGCCGAAACGCGTTTCGTCCCATCGCATCGACCGCTTGAGCGAATCCATGGCCCAATGCGCGCGCGCTTCCTTGCCATGCTCGACGTAGATGCCGAGATCGACCTCGCGGCCTGATTGCGTCGTGAACATCGAAGGCAGCAGCGCAAGGTCACCGCCGACGATCGCGAAAAGATAAGACGGCTTCGGATGCGGATCGTGCCACACAGCATAGTGACGTTTGCGTCCGGGGAGCGTGCCCTTTGCAATCGGATTGCCGTTGGCGAGCAGAATGGGGGCGGTCGCGAGGTCAGCTTCGAGACGCACGGTGTAGCGGGCGAGAACGTCGGGCCGGTCGAGGAAATAAGTGATGCGGCGGAAGCCTTGGGCCTCACATTGCGAACAATAGATGCCACGCGAAAGATATATCCCCTGGAGCGCGGTATTCTTCTCGGGATTGACGATCGTTGTCACTTCAAGCGTGAAAGGGTCCTTCGGCGGAGATGCGATCGTCAAGCCGGTTTCGCTGATCGCATATGCGGGGCGCCTGAGCTTCTTGCCGTTGAGCGAAAGGCTTTCAAGCTCCAACAGTTCGCCGTCCAGATTCAGCGGTATTTTACCGGTGGCCTTCGACTGTGGATTGCGGCGGATCGACAGCTTCGAGACGACGCGCGTCTTTGCGGGATCGAGCGCGATGTCGAGATCCACCGTATCGATCAAGTATTCGGGTGTGCGATAATCGGCGAGAAGAACGGGCTTTGGGTGTTCTGATTTCATGGGCGTCCCGGCGCCGGCAATTGCTTCGGATCGAGTTCGCCGGACGATCGGGCCGAACATATCCAATCGGCAATCGAATGGCTATCCCGGCCACTCAGCCGAGGCGACGCCGGAACTCATCGTATCCGAACGATCGGATGACGGCGCATGAGTTGTCTTCGTTCAATACGGCAAGATCAGGCAAAGGCACGCCGTTGAACGTGTTATTCTTGACGAAGGAATATTGCATCATGTCCGTGAACACGAGGCGATCACCCGGCTTCAGAGGCCGGTCGAAAGAATATTCGCCGATGATGTCGCCGGTCATGCACGTCTTGCCGCCGAGAATGTACGTGTGCGGTTTTTCTCCGGGTGCGCCGGCGCCGACGATCGACGGCGTATAGGGCACTTCGAGCACGTCCGGCATGTGCGTTGACGCCGAGGCGTCGAGGATCGCGATGTCCTTGTCATTGTGATGAAGATCGAGCACGGTCGCGACCAGATACCCGGCATCGACGACGTGGCCTGCTCCGGGCTCCAGAATGACGTCGACGTTGAACTCGCGCCGGAATGCGTTGATCGCCGCGATCAGCTTATGAATGTCGTATCCAGGCTTGTTGATGAAATGTCCGCCGCCGAAGTTCACAGCTTCGACGCGACGGATATAATCCGGAAACTCGCGGGCGACGTGCTCGATGAGGCCCACGGATCCCGCATCGCCCGATTCGCAAAGCGAATGTGCGTGCAGGATGCCGACGTGCTCCCACGGGACGCGGTCGAGCATGTCGCGCGTCGCGCCGAACCGCGAATAGGGCGCGCAAGGATCGTAGAGCGCCCCGCCGAGCGTCGCGTTGGAATAGCCCGGATTGATGCGGATGCCGATGTTGAGGTTCGGATGCGCCTTCAGAACCGAAAGGTTCTTTTCGATCTGCTCTGGCGAATTGAAATAGATGTGTTGCGCGAGCTTCGTCAGGCGTTCGACTTCGCCCGGTGCATAGGCGGGCGAATAGACGTGCACTTCCTTGCCGAACTCATCGTGACCGAGCTTCGCTTCGTACTCGCCGCTCGCCGTCGTGCCGTCGAGTACGTCGCGCATCGCCGGAAATGTAGCCGGAAGCGCGAATGCTTTCGTCGCGAGCAAAATCTTGCAGCCGGCTTCGCGCTTGATCTCGGCCGCGCGCGAGAGATTGCGCTTCAGTGCCGCCATATCGAGCACATACGAGGGCGTTGCAATCGTGCGCGCCCAATCAAACGACTGTGCCTGAAGCTTCGAGGTCTCTGCCAATCCTGCCACCAAATTCGAGGTTCGAGATCGCGCTAGAGCCTTTCCGCTTTTCGTTGAATCGCGGATCGGCTCTAGGTCTTTGTTGTATCGTGCTTCTTATCGGAAAACCGGTTCCCACTTTTCCGGAAGCACTCTAGTTCGTAACGCGGACGGGACCGGCGGTCGTGCCGGGCCATTTGTAGACGAACGTCAGGTATGCGAGCGCAAGATAGATCGCGCCGAATGCCAGCGCGCCAAGCGCCGCCGAGGCTTCGTAAAGGCTCAAGCCATGAAGCCAGGGAGGCCGGACATCGCCGAAGTTGTCGATGTCCGTTGCGCGCGTCGTCAATTTCGCCCAGGCGTGATCAGTTCCGATCAGGAGACCGTTCAAGCCCGCCGTCACCGCGCCCATGAATGCTAGGCCGCAAGAGAGCAACGCGAAGGCCAGAAGCCTAAGCGTCAGCGGCGCTTCGCGCAGAAACAGCCAGAGCCCGGCGATATAAGCCGAAATCATTCCGAAGCTGACGGACACGACCGAGATGACAAGCCCGGTCACGTCGTTGCGGACGCTAAGAATGTCGGCTTCGGTCATCAGGTCTCGACGGCAAACAGCTTCTTCTGATCGGACTTTTCGATCTCCTCCACGTGCCACGGCAAGCCCTGCTTGCCAAGCTCTTCGAGGAAGGGGACGGACGGCAACTGCTCGACGTTGAAGACGCCTTTGCCCTTCCATTCGCCGCGGAACATCATGATGGCGCCGACGACCGGCGGCACGCCGGTGGTGTACGAAACGGCCTGCGCGCCGACTTCCTTGTTGGTTTCGGCGTGGTCGCAGACGTTCCAGATCATATAGCGCTTTTTCTTGCCCTTCTTCTCGCCCTTGAGCACGACGCCGATCGACGTCTTGCCGGTGTAGTTCTCAGCGAGCGACGAGGGCTCGGGAAGCAGCGATTTCAGGAATTCCATCGGAATGACGGGATTGCCCTTGTACATCACGGGATCGATGCGCGTCATACCGACGTTTTCGAGCACTTCGAGGTGCTTGATGTAGTTGTCGGAGAACGTCATCCAGAAACGGATTTGCTCCAGACCCTTGATGTTCTCGACGAGGCTTTCCTCTTCCTCATGGTAGATGAGGTAGGACTTGACCGGTCCGACTTCCGGATAGTCGATCATCGTCGAAATCGACAGCGCGTCGATCTCGATCCATTCGCCATCCTTCCAATACTTGCCGCGCTGTGTCACCTCGCGGAGATTGATCTCCGGATTGAAGTTCGTCGCGAAGGCCTTGCCGTGGCTGCCGGCATTGCAGTCGATGATGTCGATGGTGTGAATCTCGTCATAAAGCTTCTCCTGCGCGTAGGCGCAGAAGATGTTCGTGACGCCCGGATCGAAGCCGCAGCCGAGCACGGCCATCAGACCCTTGGCCTTGAACTTGTCGTGATATGGCCATTGGTATTTGTAGGTGAACTTGGCTTCCTCGCGCGGCTCGTAGTTGGCCGTGTCCATGTAGTTGACGCCGGCTTCGAGGCAGGCATCCATGATCGGCAGATCCTGGTAGGGAAGCGCCATGTTGATGACGAGGTCAGGCTTGACCTTCTTCAGCAGTTCGACCGTCTCTGCGACATTGTCGGCGTCAACCTGCGAAATCTCGATCGGCGTCTCGCACTCAGCCTGAACCTTCTTGCAACTTTCGATGCGGCGCGAGGCGAGATGGATTTTCTTGAAAACGTCGCGGTTCATCGCGCATTTTTTTGCGACGACCGAACCTGCCGCGCCAGCCCCGATGATCAGTACGTTGTTCACTCGTCCGCTCCCAATTTTTGAACAGCCGCCGAGGCGGCACTTCAACATACGCCGTAGTTGCGCTGGGGCCGGGAGATAGGCCACGTCGCCGGGTATTTCAATACTAATTCAAAGGCGTTAGCCGCTCGGGCCGTGACTGAGCCGGGCTCCCGTCGGAGCGAATGCGAATTATGACAATGCAAACGCCTTTCGCCGTTCACTTCTTGGCGTCGATGGGGATAAAGCCATCCCGATTGGGCATCTGGATCTTCGGTAAAGAGAGTGCATCCATTTCATCGGTTTCAGCGATGATCTTGTTGGCCGCGAGAAGATAAGCCGTCAGCGCATAGAGTTCGTCGGACGATAGCGAGCCTGGCGCTGCCGGCGGCATCGCGCGCCGGAGAAAATCGAAGATCGTCGTTGCGTAGGGCCAGTAGGATCCGATGGCCTTGTTCGGGTGATCGGCCGTCGGAGGTCGCGGACCGCTGACGAGGTCGTCAGCGGTTGCGCCTTGGCCTTGGTCGCCGTGACAGCTTGCGCATTTCTGCATGTAGATCGCGCGGCCGTCTTTCGCCGTGCCGTGGCCGGGAGGCAGACCGCGCCCGTTCGGAAAAACCGTGATGTCCCATTTGGCGACCTCCGTCTTCGTCATCGGTGTTCCGAGGTGCGGTGATTGGGCGTTATTCTGGGCGTGCGCGGCGGTCGCGATGGCCATGCATGCAAGAAGCGCCAAAATGATCGTCGGCTTAGGCGTAGACATGGCTGACCGCACCGTCCTCGTCGACAGCCCAGCTTACGATGGCATTGTAGTGGAAATATCCGTCGCGGCCGCGCTCCTTGATAAGAACGTCGCGCTCCGGCTGCACGTAACCGGTTTCGTCGGTTGCCCTGCTCTTGAGAATGGCGGGCTCTCCGTTCCATTTCCAGGGCATCCGGAAACGTGTGAAGCAGCGTGTCATCACCGGCTCATCGAGAAGCGCGTCCGCCCACGACTTACCGGCATCCGCCGAGACCTCGACCTTGGCAATCTTGCCGCGCCCGCTCCAGGCGAGGCCGCGGATTTGGTAGACGTTCGGACCGTCCAGCGTTTGTCCCGGCGACGGCGACGTAATCAGCGACTTCGCATCCATCACGAACGTGAACATTCGCGCTTTGCCTGACGGAAGCAGCTCGGTGTACTTCGCCGTTTCGTCGCGTGTCATGGAAGGCTGGTCGGTGACGTGCAGGCGCCGAAGCCATTTGACGTTCGTAATGCCTTCCCAGCCCGGAACGATAAGACGGACAGGATAGCCATTCTCCGGCCGAAGGCGCTCGCCGTTTTGATAGAGCCCGACGATGGCATCATCCATCAGTTTCGACAGTGGCAGGCTGACGCTTAAAAGATTCGCATCGGCTCCTTCCGCGACAACCCATGACGCGTCTGCATCGACGCCCGCTTCATCGAGGAGAATGGAAAGCGGCACGCCCGTCCATTCCGAGCACGAGACGAGGCCATGAAACGATCCGACGGGGCGCTGGATCGGCTCCTCATGCCAGCCGGCGTTGCTGTTGCCGCCGCACTCAATGAATAAAAACTGCGAATGCATCGGATAGCGGAGCAGGTTTTCGACGGTGAACATCAACTCTTGACGCACGCGGCCGTGGATCACGAGGCGGTGCTGTTTCGGATCGATATCCGGTACGCCGTTGTGGTGGCGTTCGAAATGCAATCCGCTCGGCGTGACGATGCCCTCGAGATCTTCGAGCGGTGTCCAAGAAACTCCGTCGCCCGCAGGCTCGCGATTGCCGCCGATATTGCGCACGACGTATTTCTCGTATTTCGACGGCATTCCGTAGCCGGTGAACGGGCCACCTGTTCGGTGCAGCCAAGATGGATTGGCCAAGTCCTCATCATGCGCCGGTTTGCTGGTCTCACCCTGCGCGAGTTGGACGGGCGCCGCCGCCGCGATTGCAAAGAGAGCGCCGCGCCTAAGCAAAAGGCGGCGGTCTAAAAGACCACCGCCTGCAATTGGCGTCAGATCACTGTCTGAAAATTTACCGGCCATTTGCCGTGTGAACGAGAGTTAAGACTGGCTAGGCATCGATTTTCCGGAAAAGGCCATACCTTCTGAATCCTCAGCGCGCACGCTCATCACGTCGGACGGATTGCCGTGATAGGAAAAGCGGAAGTGCGGATTTTCGCTGATCGAAATTCCGCCCGTCATCGTGAACACGAGTTTATCGCCGGTCCGGACCTCCAGCTTGTCGACGAAATGCGCAGGCGTATAGAGCCCGGTCACCTGGTCCATCTGGAGGCCGGAATTGTTTGGATGCTTAATCATGATTTCGGCTTCCTGAAGCGCGGCAGCTTCGGGATCTTTGAATGCGGTTCTGATTTTCATCTTACCGAGAGACTTTGCGGCTTCCTCGGCATCCTTCGAGGCCGGAGCCGAGCATCCGCCCGACGCCTTCACGAAACGTGACGTCATATAAAGTTTGCCGTCGGTGGACTCGGCTATGGCGCGCACGTCGGAGTACTGATCGATGCGCACGCGCGTTGCGAGGATGCGATCGCCGGTTCCGGCTGCATCGCCGTAGCTGAACGTCGCGACAATGGGGGACGGATTTTTGTCGATGACCAACGTCAGCGATTTGACGTTCTTGGCAAACTCCGCCGGCAGACGAATGCTGATCGGCACGGTCGAGGCATCTTCCGCGCGGTAAGGCGCGTCGAGAGACACTTTGCCGGCGCCGTCGAGCACGTCACGGGCGCCAAAGGTGGCGCTTTTGATGCCATCCCATATGGCGGTCTCATCGTCTGCTCGAGAACTGGGCGGCGCCGCGAAAGCCAATGCCATGCCGAGGATTGCAAAAGCGGCCGATCGGATTACTGCGCTGCGCATGTTAGCCTCATTTTTCAAGGCAGATATCGCCAGGCAACTCGGCCGTTGGCGACTGCCAAATCTTCCCGAATGCTATACCAATATGATGCGCGGGTCATCCGTTACGCAAGATGCGCGGACGAAAACTTGAATTTATATGATTTTGCTATATTTCATGAGAATCAATACGTTGCGTGGCTTATTAAACAGTCGTCTGATTTCGGCGTGCTTTTGAAGATGGAAGGCGCGGTCCGGCGGCCAGTACGTTGCGCAGCATTCGGACGAGGCGAGAGGCCGGGCCTTTCTTGCCGCATTGGATGTTGATCCGCGCACCTTCGAAAAGCAGGAACACTTCGTCGGCCAGAAGCTCCGGGTCGCGATACCGCGCGGCCTTGAACAGCTTCACCAGGTTGGCCCGTTTGCGGCTTTTATAAGCTTCGATCACGGCCCGCGCGGGGTGCTCGGAGTCGAGTTCGACGGCCGCATTAGCGATGGCGCAGCCACGTTCGAGCTTGTTGGTCAGAACGTCTTCGACGTAATCGACCCAGGCATCAAGGCACTTTTCCGGGTTTCCGGAGTTCTCGGAGATAATGCGCTCCCAGACCTCATCGCCCTCGTCCGCGAGCCTTTGGATGTAGGCGACGATCAAATCGTCTTTTGATTTGAAATGCCTATAGAGTGTCATTTTGTTGGTAAGTGCGGTCTCGGCAATGCTGTCGACCCCGACCGGGTGCAGGCCATGGCGATAGAAAAGGTCGCGCGCGGCAATCATGATCCGCTCTCGGGGCGGCAAGGCTGCGAGTTCCGCAGAATAGCCTATGCGCGATCTGTTGACCTGGGATGTGTTCATGGCCTCTTGACGAAAATGTTACCGGTCGGTACCTACCCGTTACCGATCGGTAACGGGTATCACGACTCGTGCTTCCTTGTCATTTGGTTCTTTATTAGGGCGCGCCTCTCGGCCTCTGAGAGTTCGACTGTGGCGATGGCCATAAGCGCCCAACGTGTGAACGCATCCGGCGTTCCGGCGATGATGCGGCCACCGGCACAGTCAGAAAGACGGAGATACAAGCTGTTCAATCGATCCGCCTTCATCGCAATGTCGACGCTGCTGGTCGCTTTCGGACTTTCCGGATGCGGCGAGGAGAAGTCGAATGCGCAGACGGCCGCCGCTCCCCCCGCGCCGGTCGTGACGGTGGCCAAGCCCGTCAAAAAACTCGTGTCGGACTACGACGAGTATGTCGGCCGTTTCATCGCGGTCGATTTTGTCGAGGTGCGTGCGCGGGTCTCCGGCTATCTCGATAAGATTCATTTCACAGACGGCCAGATGGTGAAGGCGGGCGATCCGCTGTTCACGATCGATCGCCGTCCGTTCCAGGCTGCGCTCGACCAGTCGAAGGCCGCCATCGCGCAAGCTGAGGCTAACCTTGCGTTCGCCGACGCCGATTTGAAGCGTGGCGAAAATCTCGTTCGCGGCACGACGATCACGCAGCAGACGCTGGACCAGCGTGTGCAAACCAAGCGCGTCGCGGAGGCGAACGTGACCGCGCAAGAAGCGGCGACGCGTCAGGCTCAACTCGATCTCGACTTCACCGAACTTGCGGCTCCGGTTTCGGGCCGCATTGGCGATCGACGCGTTTCCACGGGTAATCTCGTGACGGGCGGCTCGACGGGTTCGACGACGCTTCTCGCGACGATCGTTTCCGTTGACCCCATCCGCTTCGAATTCACGATGGATGAGCAGTCCTATCTCCGCTATCTGCGAGCCGCATCGGGGACGCAGGCCAACAGCACCGATCGCGGCATGAAGCTGCCCGTGTCGCTGAAGCTCATCGATGAGCAGGATTTCAAGCGCAATGGCAAAATCGACTTCGTCGACAATGTCATCGACCGATCGTCAGGGACCATCCGTGGGCGTGCGGTATTTGCAAACGCCGATGGCAAGCTGACGCCAGGAATGTTCGGCCGCATCAGGATCACTGCGTCGCCGCCCGCCGAAGCTCTGCTGGTTCCCGACACCGCGATCGGCACCGAACAAGTGCGCAAGTACGTTCTGGCGGTCGGCAAAGATGACGTCGCAACGCCGAAGTACGTGACGCTCGGGCCCGTCGTCGACGGTCTTCGGGTCATCACCGCGGGCCTCGGTCCCGAGGACGTTGTCATCGTGAATGGGCTGATGCGCGTGCGCCCGGGCGTCAAGGTCGCTCCTCAACAGGCGACGGCCGAAGCAGCACCGAAGGACCCGACGGTCCGGACCAACTGAGCAGGCAGGGCGGATGCGCATCTCGCATTTCTTCATCGACCGGCCGATCTTCGCGGCCGTTGTCTCGATTGTGTTCATGATCCTGGGCGCGGTGTCGGTTACCCGGCTGCCGATCGCGCAGTATCCCGACATCGCTCCTCCCGTTGTCAATGTCACCGGCCAGTATCCCGGCGCCAGCGCCGAGGTCGTGGCGGCGACCGTCGCAACGCCGCTCGAACAGCAGATTAACGGCGTCGAGCACATGCTGTTCATTTCGTCGAACTCGACGAACGACGGACGCTTCTCGATCTCGGTCACATTCGACATCGGAACCAATCTCGATATCGCGCAGGTGCAGGTTCAGAACCGCGTAGCCATCGCGCAGCCGCGGCTGCCCGCCGACGTTCGCAATATCGGTGTGACGGTCGCGAAGGCGTCGCCGGACCTGATGATGGTCGTGCATCTGCTGTCGCCGGACAATTCGCGAGATACGCTGTTCATATCCAATTACGCCAACGTCAACGTGGTCGATACGCTGAGCCGTATTCAGGGCATCGGCTCGGTGACCGTGTTCGGTGGCCGCGATTATTCGATGCGCGTTTGGCTCGATCCGGATCGCCTGCAATCGCTGACGATGACGGCAAGCGATGTTGTGACGGCGCTTCAGGGGCAGAACGTGCAGGTCGCCGCCGGCATCCTCAATCAGCCGCCGATGAAAGATCCCGGCGCTTTTCAGATCACGGTGCAGACTCTCGGCCGCCTTGCGGATCCGCAGCAGTTCGGAGAGATCATCGTCAAGCGAAGCGGCGATGCCATCGTGCGGCTGAAGGACGTCGCGCGAGTCGAGCTTGCCGGTCTCGACTACGGCGTGAATTCCTATCTCGATAAAACAGCCGCCGTTGGTCTCGGAATCTTCCAGTTGCCAGGGTCGAACGCCATAGACACCGCGCAGAAGATCAAGGACGCGATGGAGGAAATCTCGCAGAATTTCCCGCCCGGCATCAAGTACGACATCATCTACAATCCGACCGATTATATCCAGCAGTCCGTGAACGCGGTCGTGGAAACGATCCTGGAAGCGATCGTCCTGGTCGTCCTCGTCGTCATTATCTTCCTGCAGACGTGGCGCGCAGCGATCATTCCGATCGTGGCCATTCCTGTTTCGCTCATCGGCACTTTTTTCATCATGGCGATGTTCGGCTTCTCGCTGAACAATTTGTCCTTGTTTGGTTTGGTGCTCGCGATCGGTATCGTCGTCGACGACGCGATCGTCGTGGTGGAGAACGTCGAGCGAAATATCGCCAATGGGCTCAGTCCGCGCGAAGCGTCTTATCGGACGATGGAGGAGGTCGGGACGGCGCTGGTTGCTATTGCTCTTGTGCTGACGGCCGTGTTCGTTCCGTCGGCTTTTATTACCGGCATTTCGGGCCAATTCTACCGGCAGTTTGCTCTGACCATTGCCGGTGCGACCGTCATTTCATTGATTGTTTCGCTGACGCTGTCTCCGGCTCTCTGTGCGCTGCTGCTGAAGCCTCATGCCGAGACGCACCGCACCAGTCTGATCATGTGGCCGGTGCACGCGTTCTTCAGGATGTTCAACTGGAGCTTTGATAAGCTTTCATTGGGATACGGCTGGTTCGTCAGCAAGATCGTCCGCTTCGCGCTCGTGATGCTTGTCGTTTATTTAGGCTTGATTGCATTCGGATTGAATGAGTTCCGTAAAACGCCGGTCGGTTTCATCCCCGATCAGGACGGCGGATATTTGATCACCGTCGTACAATTGCCGCCCGCGGCTTCCCTTGACCGGACGGATGCCGTTAACCGGCGCATTGTCGATCTCGCGTTGACGGTGCCGGGTGTCGCCCATGCCGTCAGCATTGTCGGCTTTTCGGGTGCGACGCGCGTCAATGCATCGAATGCCGGCGCGGTGTTCATCGTTCTGAAGCCATTCGAAGAACGCTCGCGCGACCCGGCACAATCGGCGAAAGGCATACAAGGTGCGCTGCTAGCAAAGTTTTCCGCGATTCAGGACGGCATGGTTCTCGTCGTCTCGCCGCCACCCGTTCGCGGTCTCGGCAGCGCGGGCGGCTTCCGGATGATGGTCGAGAATCGTTCCGGCGCAAATTCAAGCGTTCTGCAGGATGCCATCAACTCCATGATGGGCAAAGCTGCGCAGACTCCGGGCGTGGCGCAGGTTTTCTCTCTATTTGAAACGTCAACGCCGCAACTCTTTCTCGACATCGATCGCGTCAAGGCTGAGATGCTCGGCGTCAGTATTCCCGATGTGTTTGCCGCCCTGCAATCCTACCTCGGCTCGATCTATGTCAATGACTTCAATATCATCGGGCGAACGTACCGTGTGACCGCGCAGGCCGACGGCGCCTACCGCCTGACGAGCAAGGATGCGCTCAACATCAGGGTCCGGAATGCAAACGGTGATGCCGTTCCGCTTGGTTCGTTCACGACGATCAGCGACGTTTCGGGGCCGTCGCGCGTGCCGCGTTACAACCTTTATCCGGCTGCCGAACTCGACGGCTCGGCAGCGCCCGGATATTCGCAGGGGCAGGCGATCGACATCATGCAGAAGCTTGCGGCCGAAACGCTGCCGCCTGGCTTCAGCTATGAGTGGACTGATCTTGCGTTCCAGCAAATTCGCGCCGGCAACACGGCGGTGTTCGCGTTCGCGCTGGGCGTCGCATTCGTGTTCCTTGTTCTCGCGGCTCAGTTCGAAAGCCTCACTCTGCCGCTCGCCGTCATCCTGATCGTGCCGATGAGTCTGATCGCGTCGATCACGGGCGTCATCCTGCGCGGCATGGATAACAACATCCTGACGCAGGTCGGCTTCATCGTTCTTATCGGTCTTGCCGCGAAGAACGCGATTCTGATCGTCGAATTCGCCGAGCAGCTCGAAGCGCAGGGCCGCGACCGGTTCGCGGCTGCAACGGAAGCCGCGAAGCTCAGAATGCGACCGATCCTGATGACGTCGCTGGCGTTCATCCTGGGCGTCGTGCCGCTCGTTTGGGCGGTCGGAGCGGGTGCCGAGCTTCGCCAGGCGCTCGGAACCGCGGTCTTCTCCGGGATGATCGGCGTGACGGTGTTCGGCCTGATCTTTACGCCGGTGTTCTACGTCATCTGCCGTTGGCTTGCGGGGCTCGGCCGGCGCCGGCCGGCGGAACCGCAATTGCACCCCGCCGAATAGCACGACGACTCACGGCGACTCCGGCGAAGTTTTTGCCGGAGCCTGTCCTGCTGCGGCCGCGCAAGCTCCGCGCACGCTGGCCGAGTCATCACTGGTCCTCGACTGTGCCGATCGGCATTCATTCGAGTGATCCATGAACCGCAAAGAGCGACGGCGTGCGCAGGCGACGTCACGCGCAGCGCCACATCAGATCGATCCCGCGATCGCTGCCGATTATCGCGAGGCCGTGACGTATCTGCAGGCCGGCGAATGGCTGAAATCGGAGACGGCGCATCGGCGCGTCCTGGCGAAGGCGCCTGGTCACCCGCCCACGCTGCATCATCTCGGGCTGATCGCATTCAAATGCAACGACGGCGCACGCGCGGTCGACTATCTTCGCCAGAGCCTTGCGTCCGATCCCGGCTATCATCAGGCGTGGCTGAACCTTGCCATCATTCTTTCCGACTTGCAGCGCTCGCAAGAAGCGATCGAAGCCTGCAGGCAATGCGTCGATCTGCAACCGGAGAGTTCGGCAGCCTTCGAAGTGCTCGGCAACCTTCTGCGAGTAGCGGCGAGCGATGCGGAGGCGATCGAAGCCTATCTGACGTCTCTGCGCCTGCAACCCGAGCAGCCGCGCGTGCTGGCGCGGCTTGCCGAGATGATGCTGCAAAGTGGACATGTCGGGGAAGCGTTGGCGTATTGCCGTCAAGGGCTCACAATCGATCCTTCGCTTTCTGATCTGCGGCAGCTCGAGCAGCGTATTCTTGCGGCGTCCGGTTCGATTCAGGACATCGAATCCGCGCTTTCGGCTCAGACCGCAAACCCGAAGGAGTTCGCCAAAAGCTTGAACGAGCTCGGCGACTATCTACGGACGCAGTGGCGACATGAGGAAGCGATCGACGTTTACAGCCGCGCCGCGCTTGCCGATCCGGCGTCGGCCGATGCGCTGCTCAACATGGCGCTTGCCTTCACGAGCCTCGGCCGCAAAGAGGAGGCGCTCGCGAGCTACCAGGCGGGCCTTGCGATCGATCCAGATCGTGCCGAAGCTTATGCCAGTGTCGGAAACCTGCTTCGCGGCATGGGCATGGCGGACGGTGCGGTGCAGGCCTACGAAAAGGCGATTGAACTCGATGCGACGCTCGCGCTTGCGCACTACAATCTTGCGGTGGCGCTGAAGGAGCGTGAACGCTACGACGAGGCGCGCGCCGCCTTCGCCAAGTCGGTCGAGCACGCGCCGGATTCGATCATCAACCGCTTCGAGCTAGCGAACCTGCGCCGCGTTCTCTGCGATTGGGATGGATTGGATCGCGAGGAAGGCGCGTGCCTCGATCAGTTCCGCCAGCAGCGGGAACTCGTTGCGCCTTTCCAGTTGATCTCGATCCCTTCGACGCGCGCCGATCAGTTGCAAGCTGGACGCAGACACGCTGCAACTCTCTCGGCGCCAGACGCACTGCGCTTCAAAGAGCATCGCAACTGCCTGGGCGTCGGCGAGCGCGTTCGTGTCGGATTTCTGTCGGCGGACTTTTTCAATCACGCGACGGCGATGCTCCTCGTCGAGGTTCTAGAGAACATCGACCGCAGCCGGTTCGAGCTTTTCGGATATTGCTTCAGTCCCGACGACGGCACGGACATGCGCCGTCGCATCGTCGCAGCTTTCGATCGTCATGTGCCGATCGGCACTATAACCGACCGCAACGCGGCGCGCGCGATCCACGACGACGGCATCGACATTCTCGTCGATCTCAAGGGCTACACGCGAGACGGACGCCCAGAAATTCTGACGTACAGGCCGGCGCCCATCCAGGTGAATTATCTCGGCTATCCGGGCTCGATGGGTATGGACGGCATCGACTACATCGTCGCCGATCCGATCGTTGCGCCGATGGAGCATCAGGCGGATTATTCCGAACGCATCATGCATCTGCCCGATTGCTATCAGCCGAACGACCGCAGGCGTAAGATTTCGGAGGCGCCCGTGGCGCGCGCCGACTTCGGGTTGCCCGAGGATGCCTTCGTCTTTTGCTCGTTCAACAACAGCTACAAACTGAACGCGACGATGTTCGACGTGTGGATGTCGCTGCTGCGGAACGTTGAGGGGGCAGTGCTTTGGTTGCTGGTGCCGACCGTCACGTGCCGCGAAAATTTGCGGCGCGAAGCGGCTCAGCGCGGCGTCGATCCGGACCGGCTCGTCTTCGCGACACGCAAGCCGATCGCCGAGCATCTCGCTCGGCATCGTCTCGCGGACCTTTTTCTCGATGCGCTGCCCTGCAATGCCCATACGACGGCGAGCGACGCGTTGTGGGCGGGTCTGCCGGTCATTACCGCGATGGGCGAGACATTTTCCGGGCGCGTCGCTGCAAGTCTGCTGACGGCCGTCGGTTTGCCCGAACTTGTTACGAGAAATCTGGAAGATTATGCCTCCGTCGCGCTCGCCCTGGCGCGGGATAACGGCAAGCTTGCCGATCTCCGTGCGAAACTTGCGCGGCAGCGGGAAACGGCGCCGCTGTTCGATAGCATCCGTTATACGCGGCATCTCGAACGTGCGTTCTCGACGATGATCGATATCGCGCGCGCAGGTGAGCCGCCGCGTGCGTTTGCCGTTGCGGACTAACCGCTATTGGCAGATTGAACGGTACTTTCGCTCTTTCATGTCGAGATGGAAGTGATCGCGGTGCGCGGCGTTGGCGTCGGGACCAAGAACGGTTCCGAAGATATCGCAGGCCTCGTCATGCGCCACATGCAGAAATTCGGACGTCGGATCTTTTTCAGGTTTTTTAGCTTCGTCAGGCTTGGTCTTCGACTTGTCGCCGTCCTCAAGCGCGCCAACTTTCGAGGCCGCGATCCGAACAGCCACGACCGTGACGGTTTTTGTGCGGCCGTTGTGCGCGGCGTCAGGCTTCTTTGCGTCCGCGGTCGCTTCTTCCTTGGGCGGAGTCCACGATTTCGAAACCCGGATGATCTTGCCGTTTTCGAGGACGAAGCCGGAGATGTCGATGGCATTCATATAGGCATGCTCGCTGATTGTCGCGCGCGCCAATCCGTAACGATTTCGACATGAATATGAGCCAGCTAACACGCGTGCGATCGGGGAGCCGAAACTTTTCTTGGCGGCGGGCTGCAGCTTGTCGGAAATCCAGGTGTTGAGCGCGGCGATCATCGGACAGCGCAGCGTTGCGGGCGGTTGAAACTTCACCTTGCTCTCGCCGACGCTGTGGAGTTCGCGCGGCGCCGGTGCGCCGCAGGCGCCTTCCCGCGCAGGCGGAAGCGGTTCGGTTACGACCGCGACCTTGTCGAGCAATCGCGTGCACTCGGCTTTCGCGTCAGCGATCTCGGTTTCGGTCCACTCGGGCATCTTTTGCAGCGCCGGGGGAAGGGGACCTGCGGCCTTGGGATCGGTTGCCTGCGAGGAGGGCGCCGCTGGGTCCGCCGGCGCGCTGTTTGGTTCGGCCGCAGAGGGATGCCGCAGTTCGGGCGCTTCCGGCGCGAGAGGATGGGTCCGCACGATTTCGATCGATGGCGCGGTCGCATCGCGTTTGGAAAGGTAGGCGTGCAGGACGGCGAGCACGACAAGCCCGATGAAAACAGCACGCGAAAGATTGATTGAAGCGCGAACGACGAAACGCATGGCTCTGGCGATTGCCAGAGTCCACAGCGCCTTGACGCGCGTTTGCAGCGCCCGTGCGCGGATCAGAACTTCGTGCCGGGCGCTCACCATAAGCTCCAACAAAAATCTGGCGGGCATTACGCCAGCATCGCACATCCTGGTTACGTTTCGATTAGGGCGACAGGTGGCCGGTATGGCGATTTAGCCATCGCGGAGCATATGCGCAGGGGGCTATGGGGAACGGCGAAGCTCAGCGCCTGGTTCCGCGTTGGGGCGCACAGGCGGTACCGGCGTATGTGCAATATGGAAAGGTTGCTAAATTCTTTCAGCCGGGTTTTGCGCTTGCAGCCGATAATTCCTCGGTGTCAGACCCGTCGTGCTTTTGAACAGCCGCCCGAAGTGTGAGACGTCACCGAAACCCCAGGAGTATGCGATGTCGCTGATCTGCCGATGCGCCTGAGCGGGATCGGCGAGCGCGTCCTGGCATTTTCCGATCCTTCGGCTGAACAACAGCCGTTGCAGCGACGTTTCCTCGGCTTCAAGCAGCTGGTTGGCATAGCGCACCGAGATGCCCGCAGCGGCGGCAAGCTCTTCGCACGTCGCGCTGCCGTTGGTGAGGTTGGCGTCAACGACAGCCTTGAGCCGCAGGAGCGAAATCAGCCGTCCGGAGGAGCGCGCGGTTGCGTTACCGTTGCCTTCGGTGAGTGCCAATGCCACCAGCTCAATGAGCTGGTGTGAGATCTGCCTCTGGGCAGCGTCGCTGAGCGACGACAATTGCACTGGAAGCAGCTGGATGAAATTAGAAACAAGCGCGCCGGCGCCGATCGAGCCATCGATGCGCCGTGTCGTCAATTGCGCGATCCGCCCCAGCCGGGCTTCGCACTTTCGACGATCGATCTCTACGACGAGTTTCTTCGATACGTTCGAACTCACAAAGGTGCTTGCCGTTGCGTTGTCGACGAGGGTCAGATCGCCGGCTTGTAAAACCGCGTCCCGGCCATTCTGACTGATCCGCGTGGTTCCGGAAATCTGCGAGCAGATGAAGACGGAATTCTTCGACTGCGCGACCTGGCGGGCGGTGCGCCAGGTGCTGACGCCGTTGTTGCTCGTGATCGTGAGAAACGCTCCGGCGAATGGCAGCGCGGTGATCTCGCCCTCAAAGCTCGAACGGTCGCGCGGCCGGCATTCGAACGGAACCATGGCCTGGCAAGCCACTTCATGCCAGTAATCGAAGCGGTCTCGCGGGTGCACGGAGGCGGTCGACACCAAGTCGGTCTTGGAGGCGCGGCGCTTCACGACATCACCGGAAGCTCTGGCGTAACGGAGGCGGGCACGACATAGGATCACCATGCGGATTAAGCGCACAGGATGATAGGTTCTACGGCGAGCCGGTCAAATGCAAACTCGGAATATCTGTCGGTATGTTATGTCTCAAAGTGCACAAAAAGACGCCTGCAGGCACTCAGGCCGTTTGAGAGCCCAGAATACTTTTCAGCGTTGATACGAACTGGGTGGCTTCCGCCGAAGAAACTCCAGAGAGCAGCTTTTTCTCGATGCGGGAGTAAAGGCGATCGGCGCCGGCAACCGCTTTTAGGCCCCGCTTCGTCAGCCTCACGCAATAGGCGCGGCCGTCGACGGGAGAGCGTTTGCGCTCGAGAAGGCCCTTACGGATCAGCCTGCTGACGATACCGGCGACGGTCGAACGGTCGATGCCGGTAATCACGACGAGATCGGTCTGGCTGAGATCGTCCTCGCGCGAAATCGCGGTCATGATCGCCAGCTGCCGGAGGGTCAGGTCGCTGTCGCCTGTTTCGTCAGAGTAAAGTTGGGTCGCACACTGATCCACGCGGCGCAGAAGGTGCAGGATTGACCGCTGAAAGTGTGCCGAATTGTTCTGGCTCATGTCGCGTCTCCAGGTCCCGAAGGACATTCATCAGCATGCAAACACTCGCCGAGAAAGCACGAGCTGCCCCGTTAAGTCTCGATTACCGGGGCTCTGAAAATAGAACAGGAAGGAGATAGCTCTCTGTGCGTCGGTTCCAGGCGTGCGCGACCTTTGCTTTCGGTCGCATGCACTCGCCAGCTCGAAACGCCATGACGGAGAGGATTTCATCAACGTGGGCCGCCGGTAGGAAATTGCGTTCATCGGGCGGCTCGGCGCGGTTTTAAGGCCACACGCGGAGATATTCGCGCCAAGGCGAGGCCGTCTGTAATGCCACGGTTGGTCCGTTGCGGCATCATCCTCGCTCCCGTCCGGCTTTAAGGCACGTCACTAGCGATAAGGCCAGTCCGCGCCGCCTTTTCACGCGAGGGCGTCAAGGCGCGAACAATTCGAAAGAGCTGCGGGCCGAACGATACTGCGGGCGACGAGGGGCTATGGCGACAATCATTACTGTGCACGGCACGTTTGCGAAGCCGACGGAGGCAAATGCCGACGGCGGCCTTCAGCCGGATCTCCAGTGGTGGGAAACGCAGAGCACGTTCGAGACCGATCTCCATAAGTTTGTCGAAGGGCGCGACGGCAAGCTCGATGTGAAGCCGTTCGTTTGGTCGGGAGACAATAGCGAAGTCGAGCGTCGCGAGGCCGGCGCCGAACTTGCGAAACTGATGCGCGAGCTTGAGACACGAAGCGAGCCTTACTGCGTCATCGGGCACAGCCACGGCGGCTCGGTTGTCTCCTCCGCTTTGCTGGAATGCGCGGCACGCAAAAAGTCGCTGCCTAACTTGAAGCGCTGGATCACCGTCGGCACGCCCTTCATCAATCTGCGGAAAGAGGTGTGGCTGCTGACGCGCCTCAGTCTCGTTCGTAAAGTCATTTTCGTCGCGTCGATGATGCTCCTGTTGATGTTGATCATCTATCAGGCAGCGACCATGCTTACGGGTGACCGCCTGCTGTTCGGCAGCCTGTTTCCGCGCGTCCAGTACTGGACAATCGCGTTCATGAGCATTCCCGCATTCCTCATCTATTTTCTTTTCAAGTATCTGGACGTGCGCGCCATGCTCGACCATCGGCGCCGCGTGACAAAGCGGGCCCGGAATAATTTCGGCGATCGTTGGCGTGCTTTGGCGCACCCGGATGATGAAGCGATTCAGGGCCTGGCATTACTGCCCGATGCGCGGCTGACGTTTTTCGACCGGTCGTTCGCCGTTTCGAGCATAACGCTGGTCTCCGTCATCGCGCTGCCGCTCATCTATCTAGCTGTTCTGTTTTCGCCACCGACGATCGTTGGACTGTCGAGCTGGATCTATACGCACGTTTACGAGGTGAACCTTACGCCAGAGGCCGAAGCGGACGTGAAAGCTTTGCGCGAAGAGATGCGCGCCATTCGAAGAAACCGGGAGACCGAAGCGGCCACGACGGCGGCAGCGCCGACCGAGCGGACGCAGCAGGAACGATCGGCGCTCTGGAAGCAATTCCGGGAAAAGCGCAACGCCTTGGAAGCCAAATATCCGAATTTCTCCGAGATCGAGCGCGCCATTCGGTTTCGCCAGCGCTTTCTCGAGGGCAAGGACGGACAGCCTTGCGAAGGTGGCGTCATCTGCGGCGGTGGCCATGACTTGACCTACAATAGCGGGCTTCTGCTCCACCTCGTGACGGACGAGCTGTCCTGGTTTCTTGGGGCGAATAACGTTCGCGGCATGAGTGGCCAGCGGTGGCTCTGGTCGCTGGCCATTCCGATGATCGTGACACCGCTGATATTCGGTATCCTCGCGCTCGTGCTGATGGTCACGATCCAGGCGCTGGCGTCGGTGATCAGCGGCGTGTCGAGCAGGTTCCTGAACACCATCACGAACGCGGAAGTGAAGCGCGCCGGGTTCGGCAACGATACCGAAGGCGAGGTCGTCTTGGGCGCAGCGGATCGCCCGTCTTGGCTCGATCGGTCGCAACCGCGTCTGCCTGCTTCCGTCGCCGATCTCGTAACAGACTACAGCAACATGGCGGCGAGCCGCTCGATTGCGAAATTCCGCCAGGCGATCGGTCAGATTCGGTTCGCTGTTCCGCCGCATAGCGCCGACACAGCGATCAGCACGTATTTCACCTGGAAGGAACTGGTGCACGCCTCTTATTTTGATGTGCCGGAATTCCGCAAGCTCGTCGCGCAGGCCATCAGCCGCGCCGAGGGATTTGCGCCGAGCGAACGCTTTCTGGCTGACCCGGATTTTAAGCGCACCGAGCAGTGGCTGACTGCAATCGAACAATCGCCCGGAACGACAGAGGTGCCGAGCGACCGAGAACCCACCGTAAAAGATGCCAAGGCCGTTGCGGCGGTGGTGACATCGACGGTGAAGGCACAACCTTGAGCCAACGCGCGCCGCCGATCGGAGCTGACGTCAAGGCGTCGGCGCTGCTAGACTAGCGAGACCGAAATGGCGGAGGATAAGCACATGCGCGCAGGTCTTGCGATTGCCATTCTCGCGGCGACGGCGCTTCGACCATCTTTCGCGCAGGCGGAAGGATACGCCCCGATCGATTGCGCCAAAGCGCGTTCGCCGTCCGAACAAACGATCTGCCGGAATTATGCCTTGGGTCAGCAGGAAGCGCGGCTCGCCACGCTATTCGGAGTGGCGACGTCGCTTGTTGCGATGGGACAGCGTGGTGACATTCAGGACGCGCAGCGCGCCTGGTTGAAGACGCGGGAGGCATGCGCGAATGACGTCGCGTGCCTTGCGAAAGTGTATGATGCGCGCATCGCCGTTCTGAACGGCGTCGTTGATGGCATTGCCAAGCGCGGGCCGTTCTGACGTTTGCGCCGCCCGGGCTGTTCGGCAAGCCTATCGAGGCGTTCCATTGGACTGAACGGACGGCGGTATGGTCGGGTCGGGGAGCGCCGGTGACATCCGGCCTGAAGATTCTCTGTCACCGCCCGAACTCCCGAGGTCTCTATGATGCGCATTGCCGCGATCGATCGGAACGACGGGCTTCTGGAAATAGGCTCGTTTGGCGTTCTGCTGGATCCTGACGCTTTCAGGAACGATGTCTGCAACGGCAGGAAAGCAGGCGGACCCAGACGCCAGCGTCAGAACTGCGAAAGATAGCGTTGCCGGCGTTACACGATTTTGTGCCATCGTCTTTCTCCGAGTGAACCTTCAGCGCGCCGCCTGGAGCGGGCTCACATCATGAGATTGAATAAATCGCCCATCCGGTAGCAACAAAACAGCGGCTTCAATATTAATAATCGCTGATCAGCTTGCTTCGTTCTGATATAAATCGTCTCAAATAAATGCCTTCGGCGTGAATTTAAGAGGCAGCGCGGGCATCTTAATATTTCGATTTAATTTCCGAGGGCATTTCCGAATTCGCGGGTAACTGCAGTTTTGCAATCAATCCCGGATTTGCGTCGTCAAGGATGAGCCTGCCGCCCGCGGCGTCCGCGATATCCGACACGATCGCGAGTCCGAGGCCCGCGCCACCGCTTCGCGTATCTAGCCGCTCGCCGCGCGCCAGCACGGTCAAGCGATGTTCTTCGGCGATGCCTGGGCCGTCGTCCCTTACGACAATTAAAATCTGCTGGTCCGCGGTTGCGGTCGAGATGGAAACGCGCGTGCGCGCATGGTGGCTGGCGTTCTCGACGAGGTTGCCAAGGGCTTCGCTCAGAGCCTCGGCTTCAATCGCGACCGTGAGGCCTTCGGCAACGTCGACGTCCCAATCGAGCTTCTGTCCTTGCGGGGCGCGCTGGATGACGTGGACGACGCGATCGACGACGGACTTCACGTTGCTCGTCGCGCTGCGCGAGGCATAGTTGATGCGCGCACGCGCGAGTTCGCGATCAATATGGCGGCGCATGGTTTCAGACAGGGCCGAAATGTCCGTTGCAATTTCGCCTTCGCCTTTATTCTTCAGGCGCTCGATCTCGCCGTTGAGGACCTGCAGGGGCGTTTTCAGTCCATGCGCAAGATCGGCGGCCCTGGCCTTGGCGCGTTCGATGGCATGATCGCGCGCATCAAGGAGACCGTCGATTTCCTCGGCCAACGGCTGCACTTCGGAGGGAAATCCGGATTGCAAGCGACGGGCGTGGCCGGAGCGAATGGCGCCGAGCTTTCGTCGAATGGCTGCGAGCGGGCGCAGACCGATGCTCACTTGCGCCCATGAAGCTGCGATGAGAAACAGTCCGATAAGGATGAGGAATGGAACAAGCTCGGACGTGAAATCGCGAACCGACTTCCGTAATTCCTCGGCGCGCCAGGCGACAGCCACGCGAATGCGCGAGCTATTGAGGCTCGGTGGCAATTCGATGCTTTTCTGCAGCAGATAAAGCTCTTCGCCGCCGGGGCCAGGAATTCTATAGTGATGCAGCGTGTCGTCGGTTGAGCGTTCTGGCGGCAGAGCGAGCGAACTGTCCCAGAGCGAGCGGGACGTCAGCGGTTTGCTGGGAGGTGCGGGTTCGATTTGCCAATAAAGGCCAGACAGTGGTTCCTTGAACCTGGGGTCGGCCGGCGCGTGCCTGACTAGAAGTTCTCCCGACGGACCCGACGCCAGATTTGCGACGAGCTGGTTGAGATAGACTGCAAGCTCCGCGTCGATCCTGCGTTCGACGTGACGCTCGAAAAGCAATGACAGTCCGAACGCGGCGAGGGCAAGTGCGATGAGGATCGAAACCGCACCCGCAAGCAGGAGGCGCAGGCGTAAGGAGCGAAAGCTCATGCGGGAGAGCCCGCAACGATGTAGCCGAAGCCGCGCCGCGTCTCGATCACGTCCTGCCCGAGCTTCTTGCGCAGCCGGGTCACAACGGCTTCCAGCGCGTTCGCGTCACGCGCATCGTCATCGCCATAAAGATGCTCGATCAGTTCGGACGGCGCAACCACGCGTCCCTTGTGATGCAGAAGATACGCGAGCAGCCTGTATTCGAGAGGTGAAACTGCGATCTGCGCTCCATCGCGCGAGACGCGCATCTGCCGTGTGTCGAGCGTCAGCGCGCCCACTTCGATGACGGGCGATCCGTAGCCGACGGAGCGGCGGATAAGCGCTCGCACGCGGGCCAGCAACTCCTCCAGATGAAAGGGCTTCGTCAGGTAATCGTCGGCGCCGGTGTCGATGCCGTCGACACGTTCCGACCATGCCCCGCGCGCCGTCAGTACAAGCACCGGCATCATCTTTCCTGCGGCGCGCCAACGCTTGAGCACCGACAGTCCATCCATCTTCGGCAAGCCAAGATCGAGAATGATGAGGTCATAGTCTTCGGTGTCGCCGCGGAACCAGGCCGTCTCGCCGTCCGTGGCGGCGTCGGTATTATAGTTGGCGGCCGTCAACGCGGTAACGAGGCTTTGCAAAATCTTCGGCTCATCCTCGACGACCAGAATGCGCATCAGTCGTCGTCCTCGACCTTGAGGATCTTCGCGGTCTTCGCGTCGACCTTGACCTCCTTGAGCTTGCCTGCGGGCGTCAGAACCTTGAATTCATAGACGAGCATGCTGGGGCTTTTGACCTCGAGTTCGACGCCGACGATTTCGCCTGCGAACTGAGCCTTGAAAGCTTCCGTGATCTCGGTTAGCGGCCGGATGCGGCCCTCGATCAGCGCCTGACGTGCGATTTCATGATCGCGCGCGTCATCGTCGTCCGCCGACGCGACAGCGGCGCCGCCAGCAATGAGCAGCGTTATCAGAGCGGCAGTCATGAGAAAGCGCGATGGGCCAAGCATGGGACATCAATGCCGAAACGATCCTGACAATTCGCTGACGGCGGCCATCAGGGCAGCGTCAGCACACATGCGAGAGTGTGCCTGCATTGGCTGAACCGGCCAACCCTGAACATGGAGATCAAGATATGCTTAAGGTCCTGACGCTTTCCACCCTCGCGGCTCTTTTGGTTGTTGCAGGTCCGGCGTTTGCCGACAACCACCAGAACCGTCTCAATATCCCCGCGGAAAAATGGCTTTCGATGTCGGCTGTCACGGAGAAGCTCGCGGCGCAGGGATACAAGGTGACGAAAATCGAGGCCGATGACGGCGTTTACGAGTTCGATGCGGTCGATGCCAATGGCGTGCGGATCGAAGGTCACGCTCACCCGGCAACGGGGCAGGTGCTGACCGGCTACGATGATTAACGGCCTCGGAGCGCTTGGCTTTCGATGGCCGAGCGCTCCCCCAAATATTTGAGAGGGATGTGAATTGGGCCGGAGAAACTTCGAAAAATAGCTGTTCAATTGGAGAATTCATGTTTGCGGATGACGGAACCTCGAATTGCCGGCCGAGTTTCGTTTCCGTTAGCAGAGGATATTTCCAATGAAAAAAGCAATCATGTCTCTCATTGCATTGAGCTTCGCATTTGGAATCCCGCTGTCGATGATGTCTGCTTCACCGGCCAGTGCGTGCTGGTGGAAAGACCGGCGCGGCGAACCCTAGGATCGCGGCGTCTCACTGCAATCAATATCGGACCCTCGGATTTCGATCCGGGGGTCTGTTTTTTGAGTGCCGCCGACCGCAAATGCAATTCATCTTTCAATTCGTATCAAGCAGCGCCTTGCAATATTTCGCTATTGCGAGGCTCGACGTCAGTCCTGGGCTTTCTATGCCGTAGAGCGCAACGAGGTGCGGGATGCCGTGCTGGGTGGCAGCATGGATCGCAAAATCTTGCGATGGTTTACCTTGTCCTGCGATCTTGGGGCGAATGCCGGTGTAACCCGGGCTGAGTGCGTTATCTGGGAGGCCGGGCCAATAGCGGCGGATGGAGCGTTCGAACGCAGCCAATCGCGCGCCGTCCGGATCGTCGAAGGCATAGTCGACGCTTTCGATCCATTGTACGTCTGGTCCGAAGCGGACATTCCCTTCGAGATCGAGTGTCAGGTGCGTGCCGAGGCCGCCGTCGACAGGGACCGGGTAAATCAAATGCCGGAATGTCGATTTGCCGCGATAAGCGAAATAGTGACCTCGGGCAAATTGGAGCGCGGGCGGAATATAAGGCGTTTCCCTCGGTAGAAGGGAACCGAGCTTTGCCATTCCAAGACCCGCGGCTGCAATGAGATTTCGCGCCGTAATTCTCGCCGGTGCGCCGCTGCTGACCATTTTGATTTTGAAAATGCCATCCGCACGCAGATCAACATTCTGAACATCTGTGTTCAGCACGATCGCGCCGCCGCTATTTTCGAGATCGGCCGCGAGCGCCTGCATCAGGCCGGGGCTGTCGATGATCCCCGTCGATGGAGAAAACAAGGCTTTGAAGCCGCTGATGGCGGGTTCGAGTTTTTGTACGTCACCGG
>NZ_JBAYUV010000022.1:0-56975 GCF_041674905.1 Hyphomicrobium sp. | reverse complement strand
CACGGCAGGCGTGCGCAGTTCGATCGGTTGCTCGCCAAGCGCCAGTGCATTGGCGCCATGCGTCAGCGTCGAATCGATCGAGCGCGCTTCAACGTCGAAGCTCGACGTTGCGACGGTGCTCGATGTCGTTGTGATCGACGTCTTGCCCGCTGAGCGCGCCGCGAAGCGGACGACGGAGGCGCCGCGCACCAGGCCCTTCGAGACGACCTTCGACACGTTTTCCGAAAGATCGAGCGCTAGCTGCTCATCCGTCTGATCGTCGCTCGAGCCAAGGCCCGTGCCTTCAATGATCTCGCGCGGATCGACATGCGCGAGGTCGTGGCGGCCGAGGTACGACACGGCGAGTTCGCGGAAGATGTAGTCGAGGATCGATGTCGCGTTCTTGATCGTCTCGTTGCCCTGCACGAGGCCGGCGGGCTCGAAGCGCGTGAACGTGAAGGCTTCGACATATTCCTCGAGCGGCACGCCGTACTGAAGCCCAAGCGAAATGCCGATCGCGAAGTTGTTCATCAGCGAGCGGAAAGCCGCGCCTTCCTTGTGCATGTCGATGAAGATCTCGCCGAGGCTACCGTCGTCGTATTCGCCGGTATGCAGGTAGACCTTATGCCCGCCGACGGTTGCCTTCTGCGTATAGCTCTTGCGGCGGTTTGGAAGCTTTTCACGCTCCTTCTTCTTTTCTTTCTCAACGTAGACGACGCGCTCGACGATTTTCTCGATGATCTTTTCCGAAATGATCGCCGCACGAGCCGCGAGCGGCTGCGCCATCAGCGTTTCGGCAACATCGGCCGCCTCATCGTCGTCATCACCCAGGATCTGACTGTTCAGCGGCTGTGACAGCTTCGAGCCGTCGCGATAGAGCGCGTTGGCCTTGAGCGCCAGCTTCCACGACAGCATGTAGGACTGCTTGCAATCATCCACCGTCGCGTCGTTCGGCATGTTGATCGTCTTCGAGATTGCACCCGAAATGAACGGCTGCGATGCCGCCATCATGTGGATGTGGCTCTCGACCGAGAGATAGCGCTTGCCCTTGCGGCCGCAGGGGTTGGCGCAATCGAACACCGGCAGATGCACGTCCCGGAGATGCGGCGCACCTTCGAGCGTCATGGCTCCGCAGACGTGCTCGTTGGCGGCTTCGACGTCCTTCTTCGAGAAGCCGAGGTGCGCGAAGATATCGAACGACGGATCGCTGAGCTTGTCGGCCGGAACGCCGAGTTTGTCTGTCAGGAAGTCGTCGCCGAGCGTCCAGCGGTTGAACACGAACTTGATGTCGAATGCGGTGGCAAGACCTTTCTCGATCTTCGCCAGGGCGTCGTCGGTGAAGCCCTTGGCCTTGAGTGTCGCGGTGTTGACCGCCGGAGCCTGCGCCAGCGAGCCATGTCCAACCGCATAAACTTCGATCTCGGCGATCTCACTTTCGCGGTAGCCGAGGGCGCGCAAGGCTTCCGGTACCGACTGGTTGATGATCTTGAAGTAGCCGCCGCCCGCGAGCTTCTTGAATTTCACGAGCGCGAAGTCGGGTTCAATGCCGGTCGTATCGCAGTCCATCACGAGGCCGATGGTGCCGGTCGGCGCGACGACGCTCGCCTGCGCGTTGCGGTAGCCGTGGTTCTGGCCGAGTTCGAGCGCACGGTCCCAGGCGAGCTTCGCAGCTTCGCCAAGGCGGCGGTCTTTGAGAGAGGCGTGATCGAGCGGCACGGGCGCCGTCGCGAGCTGCTCATAACCCTCGGCTTCGCCATGCGCTGCGCGGCGATGATTGCGTATGACACGCAGCATGTCCGTCGCGTTCGGCTCGTAGCCGGGGAATGTGCCGAGTTCGGCGGCCATCTCGGCGCTCGCCGCGTATGAGACGCCGGTCATGATGGCGGAGATCGCGCCGCAAATCGCGCGGCCTTCATCCGAGTCGTAGGGAATGCCAGCCGACATCAGCAGGCCGCCGATGTTCGCGAAGCCGAGGCCGAGGGTGCGATAGCGGTAGCTCAGCTCCGCGATGCGGCGTGACGGGAACTGCGCCATCAGCACCGAGATTTCGAGCACGATGGTCCACAAGCGGCAGCCGTGCTCATAAGACTCGATGTCGAACGATTTGTCCTCGCGGCGGAAGCGCAGGAGGTTGAGCGACGCGAGATTGCACGCCGTATCGTCAAGGAACATATATTCCGAGCACGGGTTCGAGGCGCGGATTTGTCCGGACTGCGGGCAGGTGTGCCAGTCGTTGATCGTGGTGTGGAACTGGATGCCCGGATCGGCGGACGCCCAGGCCGCAAAGCCGATCTGCTCCCAGAGATCGCGCGCCTTGAGCGTCTTCGTCACCTTGTTGCCGAGGCGCGAAACGAGATTCCAGTCCTTGTCGCCGGAGACCGCATTCAGGAACTCGTCGGTGACGCGCACCGAGTTGTTCGAGTTCTGGCCCGCGACCGTCAGATAGGCTTCACTATCCCAATCGGTATCGTAGGTGTCGAACTGGATGTCTTTGTAACCCTGCCGAGCGAACTGGATGACGCGCAGAACGTAGTTCTGCGGAACGCCGTCGCGCTTGGCTTCGCGGATGGCCTGCTTGAGCTTCGGATTCTTCAGCGCGTCGAAGCAGGCTTCGTCTTGCGCCTCGCAGTTGACGCACGCCTTCATCACGGCCTTGAGGCGCTTCTGGCAAATCTTCGAGCCGGTGACGAGGGCGGCGACCTTCTGCTCCTCGCGCACCTTCCAGGTGATGTATTCCTCGATGTCGGGATGATCGACGTCGACGACAACCATTTTCGCGGCGCGGCGCGTCGTGCCGCCGGATTTGATGGCGCCCGCAGCCCGGTCGCCGATCTTGAGGAAGCTCATCAGGCCCGACGAACGGCCGCCGCCCGAGAGCTTCTCGTTGGCGCCGCGAAGCGAGGAGAAGTTCGAGCCGGTGCCCGAGCCGTATTTAAAGAGACGCGCTTCGCGGACCCAGAGGTCCATGATGCCGCCGTCGCCGACGAGATCGTCGGCAACCGACTGGATGAAGCAGGCATGCGGCTGCGGATGCTCGTAGGCAGAGGTCGACTGCACGAGTTCGCCGGTCTGATAGTCGACGTACATGTGGCCTTGGCCCGGACCGTCGATGCCGTAAGCCCAGTGCAGGCCGGTGTTGAACCACTGCGGCGAGTTCGGCGCCGCCATCTGCATCGCGAGCATGTAGCGGATTTCATCGAAGAACGCCTGCGCGTCTTCTTCCGATGAGAAGTAGCCGCCCTTCCAGCCCCAGTAGGTCCAGGTGCCGGCGAGGCGATCGAAGACCTGACGCGCGTCGTTCTCGCCGCCGAAGCGCTCAGCCTGCGGCAGGTCCTGCAGGGCGGTTTCGTCGGGGATGGAGCGCCACAGCCACGAGGGGACTTGCGTTTCTTCGCAGCGCTTCAGACGGCGGGCGACGCCAGCCTTGCGGAAATACTTCTGCGCCAGGATGTCGGCCGCGACCTGGCTGAAATGGTCGGGAACATCGAAGCCTTTGAGGCTGAAGACGATGGAGCCGTCGGGGTTCTTGATCTCGGACGTCGCACGCCGGAACTTGATCGAGGCATAAGGAGAGGAACCGGCTTCGGTGAAACGTCGCGTGATCTTCATTGGATAGAACCCCCTGGCATGGCATGCGGGGCGTACGTAAGCGAGACAAGTTCGAACGCCGTATGTTGTCTGATCGCCGAACCTCCGGGTCAAATCCCGGCGGAACCGCGGATGGAAATGCGAACGCGGACTGGAACTTTCGCGACGCTTTGGGCACACCTTCCCCGCACCCGCGATGACGGCCGCAAGACCGCTTCGCGCCGGCGTTTTGCCGACCCTTAAAACTGGGCGATGGCCTGAAGCGCTGCCGCGCTATTCAGACGCAAAAGGAAGATGCTTTGACTTCATGAACCGAACGCAATCCGTGAACCACAACCGGTGTCCCTCAACACCGTTTCGATTGGGTTCGGCGCCGGGCGATCCACAACCAGCACCGCAGCCGTCGCATGACCGCCGCACGAGGGAAAAGTTAGGACGATTCGAGGCGTTCGTCATCGATTTTGAAATATATATTGCGGTAGCAGAGGCAACCGACACTAGATGTAGTGGTGTGGACAACTTTTCGGAATTACCGCTTCAGAGCCCGATGTTGCTGGTTTTGCTGACCGCGAGAGGCCGAAGGCCGGTGTGGAAGAGGCGGGATAGAGCCTCTTGATCGGGATCAAGCCAGCCGAGCTTAGTGTGATTCCGTAACGCGGCTGTTGCTCAGCTACATCGGCCCCCAGACGTCTAGACATCATGCGTGCGGTGCAGCTAAGTCGATATGGCCGAATGCAATCAAAGGAACCCGCAATCATGGGTTTATTCAGTGAGATTTTTTCGTGGTGGGGTGGCAACACCTGGGGCACACGTCTTTTCACGTGGCGCAAAGGGCGGCTCGTCGGCGAGGATGAGTTCGGCAACCGCTACTACCTGCAGAAAAGCGGCGTCGGCCCGCTGGGCGTCCCGGCGCGCTGGGTGACCTACACGAATCTTTCCGAGCCGAGCCAGGTCCCGCCCGATTGGCATGGCTGGCTGCATTATACCGTCGACACGTTGCCGACCGAGGAGCGCTATCAGCCGAAGCACTGGCAAAAGCGTCACCAGATGAATATGACGGGCACCGCGCAGGCTTACCGGCCGAAGGGGTCTATTCTCGGCACGGGCGAACGGGCGAAATCGACCACGGATTACAAGGCCTGGCGGCCGCAATAGACCGGCGATCAGAAAAACGCCGGGTTTTAGCGTCAGCAAGCTGTCGCTGACGAATGCTCCGTCGATTGGAACCGTATTGAACTGCTCTCCGCTTACGCCATTCTCGAATGCGCCGGAAAGGCCGCGGCGTGCTGCTGCGGTTGTGACGCGCCTGTCGTCGCTCTTTGGCGCAGTCTTCTGCCTGCTGGGATTGGCGCCGCCGGCCTTCGCCGATCGTATCGAGAACGGCGTCGCGGTGTTTTCCGCGCTCGACAAGGTCACGGCGCGAATCTCGAAGTTCGAGGTCGAGCTAAACAAGACCGTTGAATTCGGCGCTCTGCGCGTGACGCCGCGCTCCTGCTATTCGCGGCCGCCAACGGAAGAGCCGAAAACGACGACGTTCGTCGAGGTCGATGAAACGCAGCTCGACGGCACGGAAAAGCGGATTTTCACCGGCTGGATGTTCGCGGAGAGTCCCGGCATCTACGGGCTCGAGCATCCGACCTACGATGTCTGGCTGACGGACTGCGAAAAGCCGCGCCGCTCGGTTGCCGACAAAAAACCTGCTTCCGCGCAAGCTCCGGCTCAGGGCGACGACGCAGCCACTGCGGCCGCGCCGGTTCCGGACGGCGACGGTGGGGGCGACGTGCCACCGGAATTCCGCCGCCGCGTCCGGCGCTAGAGTCTTTTTTATTTTGGCGGTATCGCGGAAAGGCTCTAGCTCTTTGCTTTGTCGTGCTTCTTAGCGGAAAATCGGTTCCCACTTTTCCGGAAGCGCTCTAGCCGTTCCAACCCAACAGAGACTTCGTGTCAGGGCTTGAGAAGGCGCGCGGCTTTGGGCGCGAAGTACGTCAGCACACCGGCTGCGCCCGCGCGTTTAAATGCCAGCAGGCTTTCGAGCACGGTCTTGTTCTCGTCGAGCCAGCCTCTTTCGAAGGCGCCGGCGAGCATCGCGTATTCGCCCGACACCTGATACGCGAACGTCGGCACCTTGAACGTCTCCGAGACGCGGCGCACGACGTCGAGATACGGCAGCCCCGGCTTTACCATCACCATGTCGGCGCCTTCCTCGAGGTCGAGTGCGACCTCGCGAAGCGCTTCATCGGTATTTCCGGGGTCCATCTGATAGGTGCGCTTGTCGCCTTTGAGGAACCCGGCCGAGCCGACGGCATCGCGGAAAGGGCCATAAAACGCGCTCGCGTATTTCGCGGCGTAGGACATGATCTGCGTGTTCTTGTGGCCTGAGGCTTCGAGCGCGGCGCGAATGGCGCCGATGCGTCCGTCCATCATGTCCGAGGGCGCCAGCACGTCGGCGCCGGCTTCGGTCTGGACCAGTGATTGCCTGATCAGTGCGGCGTTCGTTTCGTCATTGGCGATCTCGTCGCCGATGAGCAGGCCGTCGTGTCCGTGGCTGGTGTAGGGGTCAAGCGCCACGTCGAGAATGACGCCAAGATCGAGCTTTGCTTTTTTGATGGCGCGGGTCGCGCGGCAGACGAGGTTGTCAGAGTTGAAGGCTTCGCTCGCATCGTCCGACCGCTTCGCCGGATCGGTGAAAGGGAAAAGCGCGATCGCCGGAATGCCGAGCGTGACGGCTTCCTTCGCAGCTTCGACGATCAGATCGACGCTCAAGCGTTCGACGCCCGGCATCGAGGCCACCGGCACGCGCTTGTCTTTGCCTTCGATGACGAACATCGGCCAGATGAGGTCGCTCGGCGAAAGGCGATGCTCGGCAACGAGTTCGCGCGTCCAGGGCGCCTTGCGGTTGCGGCGCATCCGGGTTGCCGGAAAGCGGCTGCTTGCGGCGTGATCTGATCCGGCGAGGGAAGGGGGGCGAGATCGAGTCGACATCGAGGCCTGCGGAATAGGGTTTGCTTGGGTTGGACGAGTTTGGGCACGCCGGCCCGCGCAATGCAAGGTTCGCAAGGCGTCGTCGTTAGCGCACCTGCCTTGCAGCCCGCATCTTCTTTGGAGACGGCGAAAGCCGGGCTGTGCGGGCTCAATAATTTGCCGCGACTTCGCCGATGCCGTCTTTCTGGTAAAGGTCGCGCCGGAACTGAACGATGCCGTCGGGCGTCGCCCAGGCGCTGATATAGACGAACAGCAACTGCACCGGCTTCTTGAGACGCAGATCGAGGCGCTCACCCGTGGCCCTCATCGACGCGATACGCTCGCCGTCCCAGCCTTTTTGTTCGGCGAGAAGCCATGCGGCGAGGTTCTCGATGTTATGGACGCGAATGCAGCCCGAGCTTGCGGAGCGGTAGTTGCGTCCGAAAATGCGATCCGACGGTGTGTCGTGCATGTAGACCGAATGCGCGCTGTCGAAGTTGATCTTCAGGAAGCCGAGCGGGTTTTCTTTTCCGGGTTGCTGACTGTACGTGTAGGTCCCGGGTTTCACGGTGCTCCAGTTGATCTTCGCCGGATCGACCTTCTTGCCGTTGGAATAGGCGTCGATGCCGAACTTCAAAAGGACGTTCTGACCCTTCGCCTGCATCTCGCGTCCGCGCGGAATGAGATCTTCGGAGATGACGGTCGGCGGCAGGCGCCAAACCGGATTGAAACTCAGATCCGTGATCGGCGTGTGCAGCAGCGGCGTCGGCCGGTCGGCCTTGCCGACGACGGCGGCATAGCGCGCTACGATCTGGCCGTTCTGCACGGCTTCGACCTGCGCGGCCGGAATGTTGACCACGACGTATTTCTTGCCTGCCTTGGCGACGAATTCCTCAAGGCGGCTGACGTTGGCCTTCAACTGTTTCAAGCGGGCGTCGGCCGGAACATTGAGCGCAACGATCGTGCGCTTGTCGGCGATGCCGGTTGGTGTGAGGCCGTTCGACGCCTGAAACCGTTTCAAGGCCTTGTCGAGGTCCGTATCGAAGTACGTCGAGGAGAGATTGCCGCCGGTCAGATCGCCGGACGCCGCGAGTCTCTGGCGCAGCAAAGCGACGGCGGCGTCGGTGGTGCCATATTGCAGAAGGCTGTCGCGCGGCGTCTTGTTTGGCGGTTCCGGCAACTGCGGCCAGCCGCCCTGCGCGATGATATTCGTGTAGCGCTGGATCGCGTTCTTCGTTGCGGCGATATTGGATTTGGAAAGTGTCGCGTAGCCTTTCGGCGGATTGGCCTCCCACTCGCGAACGAAATCCGGATCGTAAGTATTGGTCGTTCCCGGGCCGTTGCCGACGGGGCCGAATTGAAACCAGCTTGTTTGTGCGGACGCTTGCCCGAACCCGAGGCAGCCCGCGCCGGATGCGAAGATGAAAGCGAGCGCCAGTATGGTCGCGAGACCTGCCCGTTCCGCGCGCTGCGCGAAGTCCCTTGCTGCTCTCGACCGGTGCACGATTTTCCCCGCCCGTCTCAATTCCCGCGATTTGCCCCGCGCTTATACATTGAAAATGCGGCCGCGCATTCGATCCGTGAGCCGTATCCGGCCGCATGGTGGCCGCGAGGCCGGTGGCGCGCTCGCAACCTTAAAGTTGCTTCGTGTCAGGCACGAAACATTTTCACAGTCAGATCAAGAGTTTCCTCGCGGGCGCGCCCTACCGGCAACATCCGGCCGCCCGGCGCGCAAAAAAGCCGCCCCGGCTTTCCCGAGGCGGCTCGCAAGTGCAGCAACTGGCATACTTTCGTCGTCAGGAAGCCGAAGGCAATCGATCAGAGGCGATAGCGAATCTGGTCCGACCAGAAGCGTTCGAGGCGAACGAGCGCCTTGTTCAAACCCTTCACGTCGTCGCCCGATACTTCGCCGACTGTTTGGACGGAGCCGAGCTGGCGCAGGTAAAGTTTGCTGACGATGTCGCGAGCTTCGAGGCCTTTATCGGTCAGGCTGACGCGCACCGAGCGGCGATCGGTATCCGAGCGCTTGTAATGGATGTAGCCCATGTCGACGAGCTTCTTGAGATTGTAGGAGACGTTGGAGCCGAGATAGTAGCCGCGCGTCTTTAACTCTCCGGCCGTCAATTCGCTTTCGCCGATATTGTAGAGCAGCAGGGCCTGAACGCTGTTAAGCTCGGCGCCGCCCTGGCGATCGAATTCGTCCTTGATAACGTCGAGAAGGAGACGGTGAAGTCTCTCGATCAGACGAAGCGCCTGCAAATATTCGCCTCGAAAGCCTTCTTCCTGCACCGGAGCGCGCGGACGGGCCACTTCATATGCTAGACTCATAACGCTGCCTCACACTGTTTGACGCCTCCCGGTTTGCCCCGGGTTTTGACAAATAGATAACGCGAAGCCCTGAATTTCGCCTAAATAGATATAGTAAAAGAACAGTTCCCTACCTGTTTCGGAACGGTCTTTTAACTAACCGGCGCCGGATATTGGAGTCATGGTCAATATTAGGATAACGCGGCCGATTCAATTATTCGGAATTGCGTATCTCGCGGATTAGACTCGCGCAGCCTGCATTTCCGAGCGGAGCGGCAGCTCAAGTTCACGCTCGCCAAGCGGCGCGAAATATTTCTCAACGATATCGGTCGTAACATCCTCGAATTGTGCGGGCGACCAGCTCGGTGCGCCATCCTTATCGCGTAACAAGGCTCTGACGCCTTCGGCGAAATCCCTGCCTTCAAAGCAGCGGACGGCGAGCCGGTAATCCTCGATCAGCGTCTGGCGAATATCGAGTGTCAGGGCGTTGCGGATATGCCGGTCCGTTATCGCAAGCGATATGGGCGAACTCTTGCGTAATCCGCGGAGCGTATTGCGAGACCATTCGCAGCCATTCGATTCCGCGTCGGCCAGAGATTTGAAAATCTCCGCGAGCGACGAATGCGAGAAATGATCCCGGATGAGCCCAAATTCCTTTTCAATTGCGCCCGCCGATTGGGGCTCGTTCAGCGCATCGAGAAGCGGATCGACGGGGTTCGCGTCGGCGAGCTTGGCGCGAATTGCGGGAAATTCCGCCCCGGCGATGCAATGCGTCACGAGGCCGAGCCATTGCGCGTCGTCGCGGCGTATCGTGCGCCCGGTCAGTCCGAGATAAATTCCGATCGGCCAAGGCAGGCGCGCCAGAACATTGGCTATTCCGACGTCCGGGAACAGGCCGATTTTCACTTCCGGCATCGCCCATTTGTAATTTTCGCCCGCGATGCGATGCGTGTTGTAGGCCGTCAAGCCCGCGCCCGATCCCATGCACACGCCGTCGATGAATGAAACGCACGGTTTCGAAAAGCATTCGAGCAGCCAGTCGAGCGCGTATTCCCGGCGCATGATGGCCTTGGCGCTTTCGATGTCGCGTTTGGCCTCGGCCGTCAGCGCCAGGACGTCGCCACCGGCGCAGAACGCCTTGGGGCTATTCGAGACGAGCGCCACGATGTAGGTGTCCGGATCGCGGGCGATAACTGGAAGCGCGTCGCTCAAAACCCCCGACATCTCATCATCGAATGCATTGAGCGCCTGCGGGCGGTTGAGCACGAATGTTCGGAGCGCCTGCGTTCGCTCGGCGATGATTTTCTTTTCCGGCGTGTCTGATGACGTCGTTTGCGTCGGTGCCTGCTGTTCGTTCACTGAAAATCCGATGTCTTGGCGCGTGGCCGGCAAAATCTGTTGCTAGGTATGGCCTGATATCGCGTGTTTCGCCATATTTTGCGCGCCATAATGGCTATGGCGCGTCGCGCCCATGGAGTGCGCAACTTCTGCAGTGCGCTTGTCGTTTAGCTCAGGATTCGTCAAGTCCTCGTTTGCCCCTTCGTCGCGTTGCTCCGAGAAGGAATTCGCCAGTGACCAACTTCGGCCTGACGGCAATCGCGCTCGCAGCCGCGACGGCCATTTCGCTGCTTAGCATCGATGCTGCGAATGCGAAGAGCAAAAAGCACGACACGTCCCCGCCTGCGCCTGTCGAGAACGCGCAATCCGTCCCCGACGGCAAAGGCGCATCGGCCAAGGACGCTGCCGGTGAAACGCAAAAGCCTGCCGCCGGTGAGAAAGGTTCGGAGGTGAGCGCGAAAGAGCCGCCCGCCGATAAATGGAGTGACTCGGAAATCGCTGATGCAAAGGCCCATTGCGACGCTGTTCTCAAGCGTATCCACGCCGTCTACGCGTCGCACGAGCCGATCAGGGATGGTGCCTGCGGCGCGCCCGCGCCCATTGAGCTGATCAGCATTGGGCAAAATCCGGAGGTGACGTTTTCGCCTCCGCCCGTCGTTCGCTGCGATCTTGCCGAAACCCTGGTCAACTGGCTGGAAAAGGATTTGCAGCCGCTGGCCAAAAAACACTTCGGCGCTCCGATCGTCCGAATCGAGACAATGAGCGGTTATTCCTGCCGCAACGCCTTCGGCCGCAAGACGACCAAGCTCAGCGAGCACGGACTGGCCAATGCTCTCGATATCGGGGCTTTCGTGACTGCGTCCGCCAAATCGGTGTCCGTGCTCGACGATTGGGGGACGACCCGCCGGGAACTTGCTGAAATCGCGGAAAAGAAAGCAGCAGCCGAAAAGCAGGCCGCTGAACTCGCCGCCGCCGAGAAGGCGCAGCAGACGAATCTCGCGAGTGAGCATGGGACGGCCGCCGCCGCAGCACCGGTCGCCGCAACAGCCTCGAGTCTCGGCGCCCCGGCCGCCGGGCTGGCGCGCTCGACGATCGTCGACGGGGTTCCGAAAGTGACGGTTACGCTGCCGGGGGCATCGGCCGGTGCCAGCAAGACGGCGTCCCGCGCCGGAGAGCCCGCGAGGCTCGGCGGTCCGGCGCCCGGCTCCAAGGAGCGCGCCGGAAAATCGCGCAGGAAGGATGTCGCTGCCGCCGTCAACGAGTCGGCAGCGGTCAGCCCGGCCTCCGACGATCAGGCGTTCCTGCAAGAGGCGCATGTCGCGGCTTGCCGGCTTTTCGGCACGACTCTCGGGCCGGAAGCCAATCGCGACCACCGCAACCATTTCCATGTCGACATGGCGGCGCGGAAATTCACGAAAATCTGCGATTAGCGGTGGTTAGCCGCCTGTCCAAACCCAGCTTTCCGCATGACGAACGCATCTTGGCTGTGCGTCGCCCGCGTTCGCGCCGGATTGGCTCTTTTTTGGTGCGATTGATTTAGGTCAAGGGGAGCGACGACATCTCCCAGAACCGCCAGGAAAGCCCGGTTATACAAGGGAAAAGAATAGCGGGGGATAGGCGAAAAATGGAATTTCTAAAGCTGCGCGACGAAGAAACACTGGCACTCGGCGCCGGTCCAAGTCATAAAGGTTCTAAAATAATGAACGGTGTGCTTTTGGGAGCGGAATTCTTCTGATGACATACGAGCAGAAGCTCGCTGACGCCGTAGAGGCGGTCAAACGCGAGGGCCGGTACCGTGTATTCGCAGATGTGAAGCGCCGTCGAGGCGCATTTCCGAAGGCCGACGTGCTGAAGGGTGAGGCTGCGAAGCCGATAACCGTCTGGTGCTCGAACGATTACCTGGGCATGGGGCAGCACCCGGCCGTGCTTGCGGCGATGCACGAAGCCATCGATCTGGTCGGCGCCGGTTCAGGCGGCACGCGGAATATCGCGGGTACAACTCATTATCATGTCCAGCTTGAGCATGAGCTTGCCGATCTGCACGGCAAGGAAGGCGCGCTGGTGTTCACGTCGGCGTTCGTCGCCAACGAGGCGGCGCTCTCGACGCTTTCGCAACTCCTGCCGGGCTGCATCATCTTTTCCGACGAGAAGAATCACGCGTCGATGATCGCGGGCATTCGCAATGGTCGCGGGCCGAAGCATATTTTCCAGCACAACGATCTCGCCGATCTCGAAGCCCAGCTCAAGAAGGTGCCGAAGGAAACGCCGAAGATCATCGCCTTCGAGAGCGTCTACTCGATGGACGGGCACATCGCTCCGATCGGCGCCATTTGCGATCTTGCCGTCAAGTACAACGCGCTGACCTATCTCGATGAGGTTCACGCCGTCGGCCTCTACGGCCCGCGCGGCGGCGGCGTCGCCGAACGTGATGGCGTCATGCACCGCGTCGACATCATCAACGGCACGCTCGCCAAAGGTTTCGGCGTGATGGGCGGCTATATTGCCGCTTCGCGCACGATCTGCGACGCCATTCGCTCGTATGCTCCGGGCTTCATCTTCACGACGTCGCTGGCGCCTGCGATCGTGGCCGGCGCGGTCGCGTCGATCCGGCACCTGAAATCAAGCTCGATCGAGCGCGAACGTCACCAGGAGCGGGCTCGCACGCTCAAACGTATGTTGGCGGCCGCCGATCTGCCGGTCATTTCGGGTCCGAGCCACATCGTGCCTGTCCTCGTCGCCGATCCGGTTCGCTGCAAGGCGCTGACGGACGTTCTGCTCGACCGCTACGGCATTTACGTTCAACCGATCAATTATCCGACGGTTCCACGCGGCACCGAGCGCTTGCGCCTGACGCCATCGCCGCAGCACACCAACGCGGACATGGAGCATCTCGTCAACGCGCTGACGGAACTCTGGTCGCAGTGCCCGATGGCGCTGATGGAAAGCCTTGAGGCGGCCGAGTAAGTAGTTCGCGCCATCGTCCGGCATGTCATTTGGAATGGCCGGGCGCTTGCGATGCGCCGTTGGGGCGGTCCGGCGCGGCGTTGGTTCCGTGTCGGCCCCAGTCACGGGTTCGCATTATTCGCAATAACCCGGCGTCCACATTGCTAAAATTGGCAAGCCGAAGAATGCCCACAGGCGCTGCTTTCCGGAGTTAAGCGGCAGGATTTGCCGCGCTTTTATTACGCGGGCCAAGCTACCGTTTGGGTAGCCAAGTTACCCAACGGGGGAGTTGAGTGAGGGCTTTCCGCCTCGTACTATGCTGCAAAGCAGGCGGGCGACCGAGACAACTGCCCGAGATGCCAGAATTCTAAAAAATCATCCCTTTTCTAGAGGAAACCCTGATGTCGACCGCACCGGCCGCTGGAACTTCGCAGACGTCGCGTTTTTTCAAGGCGCATGTTTCGGAAACGGACCCCGAAATCTTCAGCGCCATCCAGAAAGAGTTTGGTCGCCAGCAGCATGAGATCGAACTCATTGCTTCTGAGAACATCGTTTCGCAGGCTGTCCTCGACGCCGCCGGCTCGGTGCTGACGAACAAGTACGCGGAAGGCTATCCCGGCAAGCGCTATTATGGCGGCTGCCAGTTTGTCGACATCGCCGAAGAGATCGCCATCGATCGCGCCAAGAAGCTGTTCAATTGCGGCTTCGCGAACGTGCAGCCGAATTCCGGCAGTCAGGCGAACCAGGGCGTCTTCAACGCGCTCGCCAAGCCCGGCGACACCATCCTCGGCCTGTCGCTCTCAGCCGGTGGCCACTTGACCCACGGCGCGCCCGTCAATCAGTCGGGCAAGTGGTTCAAGGCCGTGCACTACATGGTGAAGCCCGATACGCACCTCATCGACATGGACGAGGTGAAGAAGCTGGCGCATGAGCACAAGCCGCGCATCATCATCGCCGGCGGTTCGGCCTATCCGCGCAAAATCGATTTCGCAGCCTTCCGCGCCATCGCGGACGAAGTCGGCGCGACGTTCCTTGTCGACATGGCGCACTTCGCCGGTCTCGTGGCGGCGGGTCTTGTTCCGAGCCCGTTCCCGCACGCTCACGTCGTCACCACGACGACGCACAAGACGCTGCGCGGTCCGCGCGGCGGCATGATCCTGACCAACGACGAAGACATCGCGAAGAAAATCAATTCGGCGATCTTCCCCGGCATTCAGGGTGGTCCGCTGATGCACGTCATTGCCGCCAAGGCCGTTGCTTTCGGCGAGGCGCTGCGTCCCGACTATAAGGTCTATATCAAGAGCGTGATGGACAACGCCCGGGCGCTGGGCGAGGTCTTGGTGCAGAACGGCTTCGCGCTCGTCTCGGGCGGCACCGATACGCACCTCATTCTCGTTGACTTGCGGCCGAAGAAAATCACCGGCAACAAGGCCGAGAAATCTTTGGGCCGCGCACACATCACCTGCAACAAGAACGGCATCCCGTTCGATCCCGAGAAGCCGATGGTGACGTCTGGTATCCGCCTCGGTTCGCCTGCCGGCACGACGCGCGGTTTCGGCGTCGCCGAGTTCCAGGAGATCGGCCGTTTGATTTCGGAAGTTCTCGAGGGCCTCGCGAAGAACGGCGAAGAGGGCAACGGCGCCGTCGAGGAAGCCGTTAAGGCGAAGGCGACTGCGCTCTGCAGTCGTTTTCCGATCTACGCCTGAGCGATCAAGCCGATTGCGGAATAGAATAAAGGCGCTCTCCGAGGGCGCCTTTTTTCATGAGGGATGAACGCTGAGGGTCGAGGATGGCCGTCGTCGCAACGCGTCGTCGTGGAACGATCCGGCGCGGGACTTCCTCTTTCGCTTGAAAACGTCCACAGAGACGTCGTGGGCCCGTAACTCTGGCGAGGCGGTAAGGGCTGAAAGCTGCTGACCGTCGTGATAGAGATGCGCCGCGGTTACCGCGGATACCAAATTTCAAGGAGCACGTGATGCGCTGTCCGTTTTGCGGAAGCGAGGATAGCCAGGTCAAGGACAGCCGTCCGTCGGATGAAAACGCCGCCATCAGGAGGCGTCGCGTCTGTTCCGATTGCGGCGCCCGCTTCACGACCTTCGAGCGCGTTCAGCTCCGCGAGTTGACGGTCGTCAAACGCTCCGGCCGCAAAGTGCTGTTCGATCGCGACAAACTTTCGAAATCGATTTCGGTCGCGTTGCGAAAGCGCCCGATCGAGCCGGAGCGGATCGACCGCCTCGTGTCCGGGCTTGTCCGGCAGCTGGAAAGCTCGGGAGAAACCGAGATCACGTCCGCCGAGATCGGCGAACTCGTCATGGCGGCCTTGCGTGAGCTCGATCCCGTTGCCTATGTCCGGTTCGCGTCGGTCTATCGCGATTTTCGCGACGCCGCCGATTTCCACGCGGTGCTGCGCGAGCTTGCCGCCGACACGCGCGATCCACTCGAAGGCAACGATCGCTTCGGCATCGGTCGTGACGACGTGGCAATTGAGAAAAAGCACTGAGACGATGGCGGAGCCGAGCAGCAGCAGCGCATTCGACGCCGAGATGATGGCCATCGCGCTGCGCATGGCCGAGCGCGGCCTTGGCGCGACGATGCCGAACCCGTCCGTCGGCGCGGTCATCGCGGACGAGGCGACGGGCGAAATTCTTGCGCGCGGCGTGACGGCGCCGGGCGGACGGCCGCACGCCGAGACGGTTGCCATCGCTGTTGCCGGCGAACGGGCGCGCGGCGCGACGATCTACGTGACGCTCGAGCCGTGCTCGCACTATGGCCGGACGGGGCCTTGCGCCGACGCGATCGTCGCAGCCGGACTGAAACGCGCTGTCGTCGCGATCGAAGATCCCGATCCGCGCGTCTCCGGACGCGGCCTCGACAAGCTGCGCGATGCGGGCCTTGAGGTTGTCAGGGGTGTCGGTGCCACCGAGGCCCGCCGGATCACGCGCGGGCATATCGTCCGCATCACCGAGCGCCGGCCCTTCACGACAGTCAAGCTCGCGCTCGATGCTACGGGAGAAATCGCGCGCGGCAACGGCGTTTCGCCGATCTGGGTCACGGCCGAAATGGCGCGTGCGCACGGCATGCTGCTCAGGGCGCATTTCGATGCCATCCTCGTCGGCAGCGCCACGGTGCGCGACGACGATCCGGAGTTGACCTGCCGGTTGCCCGGCCTCATCGATCGGTCGCCCGCACGTATCATTCTATCGCGTTCGCTCGACATTCCGGCCGGCGCGAAACTTGTCCGGAGCGCGAGCGTCGTTCCGACCTGGATGATGACGGCGCCGGAAAGCGATCCGCAAAAGCGCGCGCAGTTAACCTCGCATGGCGTCGAAATTCACGATATCCCGATTGTCGGGAAAGACCTGTGGTTGCCCGCAGTCATGGAAGCGCTCGTCGGGCGAGGTGTGACGCGCCTTCTTGTCGAGGGTGGCCCCCGGATATGGCGCGCGTTCGCGGACGCGTCGCTGGTCGACGAGGTCATTCTCTATATGGCCGGAACGCCCGGCGATGATGTGGCGATGGCGACCATTGCCCGGCAGCTCGGCCCTGTGGCGCTTTCGCTCGTCGACCGGCGGTCGATGGGCGGCGATACCATGTGGCGGCTTCACCGCGCGTGAGGCAAAGGAAGGACGCTTAGGCGATGTTTACCGGATTGATTACGGATGTCGGTGAGGTCATCGGCACGTCGGATGGCACGTTCACGCTGCGCACGGCTTATGCGCTCAGGCCGGACGATGCCGGTATCTCGATCTGCTGCAACGGCGTCTGCCTGACCGCGACCTCGATCAAGCCTCTTGCGACCGGCGCGGAGTTCTCGGTCGATGTTTCGAACGAGACGCTGGCAAAAACGACGCTGTCGGACTGGGCAACCGGCAGCTGCGTTAATCTGGAGCGCTCGCTGAAGGCAGGCGACGAGCTTGGCGGTCATATTGTCTCCGGCCACGTCGACGGGGTGGCCAAGATCGTCAGCATCACTCAGGATGGCGCCAGCAAACGCTTTCTTTTCGAAGCGCCGGAGCATTTGTCACGCTATATTGCGCCGAAGGGTTCGGTCGCCCTCGACGGCACGTCGCTGACCGTGAATGAGGTTTCGGAAAACCGCTTCGGCGTTAATCTCATTCCGCACAGCTTGACGGTCACGACATGGGGCGGCAAAACCCCCGGCGATCTGGTCAACCTCGAAGTCGATGTCTTCGCCCGCTACGTCGCGCGGCTCATGGAGTTTCGTATCTGATGTCGGGATCGACACATCTGCAGACGACGCCAACCGGCAGCGTGCTGTCGCCGATCGAAGAGATCGTCGAAGACATGCAGAATGGCCGCATGGTCATTCTGGTGGACGCGGAAGACCGCGAGAACGAGGGCGACCTCATCATTCCGGCGCAAATGGCGACGCCGGACGCCGTCAACTTCATGGCCAAGCATGGCCGCGGACTTGTCTGCCTGACGTTGACGCAGGCGCGGGCGCAGGAACTGCATCTGGATTTCATGGTGCGCTCGAACGGCTCGCGCAACCGGACCGCGTTCACGCAATCGATCGAAGCGCGCGAGGGCATTTCCACCGGCATTTCGGCGTTCGACCGTGCGCGCACCATCGCGACGGCAATCGACACGACCAAGGGCGCGGGTGATATCGTCTCTCCTGGCCATGTCTTTCCGCTGATCGCGCGTGAAGGCGGCGTTCTCGTTCGCGCCGGTCACACCGAAGCGTCGATCGATCTCGCGAAGCTCGCGGGACTTTATCCGGCAGCCGTCATCTGTGAAATCATGAACGACGACGGCACGATGGCGCGCATGGACGATCTGGCGCGCTTCGCCAAGGTGCACGGGCTGAAGATCGGCGCCATCGAAGACCTGATCGCCTACCGGCTGAAGAATGACCGCATCGTCAAGCGCGTTGCCAAGACCGAGATTGAAACGGCGGTCGCGGGCGCCTTCGATCTCTACGTCTATGAGACGACGTCGGAACCGGCCGAGCATCTGGCGCTGGTCAAGGGAAATATTGCGAAGGGCGGACCGGTTCTGGTTCGCGTCCACGCCGTCAACATGATGAGCGACGTGCTCGGCGTCGACGGGCGCAGCGAAGCCGGTTCTGTTATCGACCAAGCCATGCGTGCGGTCGAAGCGGAGGGGCGCGGCGTCATCGTTCTCATTCGCGATTTGCGGCCGAGATCCATGACGGAGTGGGTGTCGGCGCGGCAAGATCCAGGCACGGGCCGGGAATTGAACAAAGAGCGGCGGCAAGTCGAGATCGGCATCGGCTCGCAAATCCTGTCCGACCTTGGCGTCAAGGATATGGTGTTGATGTCGTCGTCGCCGCAGCACGTCTATGTCGGCCTCGAGGCCTTCGGCCTGCACGTCACCGGCACACGCAAAATCGAGTAGCACCGACATGGTTCAGAAATCGCCAAGCGCACAGACGGATGAAAAGAGTGCGCCTCATCTTCGCGCGCACATCCTCATCATTGAGGCGCCTTTTTACGATGATATTTCCAGCCTGCTCGCGGAAGGTGCGGTTGCGGAATGCGAACGGCGCGGCATGACGTATGAACGCATCGTCGTTCCGGGGGCTCTGGAGATTCCGCAGGTTCTCGCCGCCGCTGCTGCGGCGCGCGCCGCCGGACGCAAGACGTTCGATGGCGCCGTTGCACTCGGCTGCGTGATCCGGGGCGAGACCGGGCATTACGATATCGTGTGCAACAATGCCAATCACTGGATGATGGATATCGCCCTGCGCAACGAGGTTCCGGTAGGCAACGCCATTCTGACGGTCGATACGCGCGAGCAGGCCATTGCGCGCGCCGAAGGCGGCATTGCGGGCAAGGGCGGCGACGCGGTGCGCGCCTGCGCGCGGCTGATCGAGACGAAGCGCGCCTTCTGGGGAGCGCCCGCATGATGGCGGAGGATAAACCGAAGCCCAGCGAGATCACGGCGCGAACGGCAGCGCGCATCGCGGCCGTGCAGGCACTCTATCAGATGGACCTCGCGGGCACCGATCTCAACGACGTCATTGCCGAATTCCTGAATGAACGCCTGTCGGGCGACAACCGCGATGAAATGCTCGCAGGCGCCGATCGCGTGTTTTTCGCGGACATCCTGCGCGCCGTCGTGCGCCGGCAGCGCGAGATCGATCCGATGATCGATGAGCAGCTCGCGGTCGGGTGGCGGTTGGTGCGCGTTGATTCCATACTAAGGGCAATTCTGCGCGGTGGAGCGGCCGAGCTTATCGACCGTTACGATGTTCCGGCGCGCGTCGCTATCAGCGAATATGTCAACGTCGCCCGCGTTTTCTTTGACGAAGAAGAGCCGCGCGTCGTCAACGGCATCCTCGACAAGCTTGCGCGGCGCCTCAGAACCAGCGAATTCGAAAAAAAGCCGGTAACGCCTTCGCAAGGCGGCGCCTAGCCTCGAGGCAACTGAAATGCCCGGGAAGTCCTTCGAGCGAGACGGCGACGGCTCACGGGTCGGAAACGAGACCGAGCTGATCCAGACCTATCTTGCGCCGCTTGCGGAAGGCATGGCCGGAGCATTCGGATTGGCGGACGATGCGGCGGTTCTGCGGCCCGCGTCCGGATGCGATCTCGTTTTCAGCAGCGATCCGATCATCGCGGGCGTGCATTTTTTTGCTGACGACCGGCCCGCCGATATCGCGTGGAAGGCGCTCGCCTGCAACGCTTCGGACATGGCGGCGAAGGGTGCGGTACCGCTGGCTTATCTTTTGACGCTGGCGTTGCCGGAAGCGCCGGAACGCGCCTGGATCGCGGCGTTCGCGGATGGTTTGCGTGCGGCGCAATCGGCATTCGGCTGCAAGCTGATCGGCGGCGACACCGACCTGACGCCGGGGCCGCTGTCGATCGGGATCACGATCATAGGTTCAGTTCCGGCAGGCAAGTTTATTCCCCGGCACGGCGCCAAGGCTGGAGATCATGTCTTCGTCTCAGGCACGATCGGTGACGCCGCGCTCGGCTTGGCGCTTCGCCGTGAGCCGTCTCTGTTCAGCGAGCTGACGATTGCCGACCACGCGTTTCTGCTCGATCGATATTTGCGGCCGAGGCCGCGTCTCGCGCTTGCCGATGCCGTTCGCAGGCATACGCGGGCCGCGCTCGATATTTCCGATGGGCTGATGAAGGATTTGTCCCGGCTGGCGGGTTCTTCGCTCGGGATTGCGCTGAAGTTCGATGCGATTCCGCTGTCGTCACCTGTGCGCGCCGCGCTCGCTGCCGACCCAAAAGTCCGGGACAGCATTCTCAGCGGCGGCGATGACTATGAACTCCTCGTTGCCGTGCCTCCTGAGGCGGCCGAGCAGTTTCTCGCGAGTGCCGGAAAATTAGGCATTGATGTCCACGACATCGGCGTTCTTAATGCGAACGTCCCGACCGTGGCGCTCGATTCATCGGGCGAACCGATCACGCTACGTCGTCCAGGTTATGACCATTTCTCGCGATAGCTCCTCGCCTGGCGGCGGGATTGCAACACAGCTGTGCATTTCTTTGTAGAGCGGCAATGTGCAGGGCTTGGTAAAGCGTCACGCTTTGGCCATATGGCTCATGCCATTTTCACAAAGTGGCCTAAATGGCACGCGGCATCATCTGGCCGCCAAGTCGGGCAAAGGATTGCTGCCCGCACATCGTTGATCGACCATCGGCTAATTGCAGGAAGGCGGGGCAAGAGGAATGAAGGTTTTCCTTTCGACAGCGCGGTATCGGGAAACGTTCCTGAGAGGCGCCGTTACCAGTGCGATTCTTGCCTTCGTTCAGATATGCCCGCAGTTCGTGATGTCGAGCCAGGCGCAAATGACGCTCTGGGATCAAATCCAGGGATCGCTTTCCGGCGGCAGCACGGAGCCTGCTCCAGTGCGCAAGAAAGAGCCTCTTCAGGATCTGAGGCCGGATTCGACGCCCTGGCGCAGCGATGCGATGATCAATGCCATTTCGGGCGCGATCGAGCGTTATCAGAGCATCGTCGACAGCGGCGGCTGGCCGGTCGTTCCGCCCGGCCGCATGATGCGGTCCGGCGAGGATGATCCGCGCGTGCCCATTCTGCGGAAGCGTCTGCGCATCTCGGGCGATATGCCGGCCAAAGGCTCCTATTACGATTCAGAGACGTTCGATTCGGAGCTGGAAGAGGGCGTGAAGCGCTTTCAGCGCCGGCACGGCATCCGCATCACGGGCCGGATCGAGCAATCCGTCTATCCGGTGCTCAATACGACGGCGGCCGAGCGGCTGGCGCAGCTGAAGATCAACCTACAGCGTGTGCAGGCTCTGATGCACGGCATCGAGGATCGCTATGTCCTCGTCAACGTGCCCGCCTTCCAGCTCGAGGCTGTCGACAAGTACGAGGTGCAGTTGCGCCATCGCGTCATCGTCGGCCGTCCGCAGCGGCAGACGCCAGACGTGCGCGCGATGATCAAGGCGCTGAACTTTTTCCCCTACTGGCGTGTGCCGGATAGCGTCGCGACGCTCGATCTGGTTCCGCGCCTGAAGCAGGAGCCCGGCTATCTCGCGGACGAAGGCATCCGCGTCTACAATGGCGTCAACGGGCCTGAGCTCAATCCCGCTACGGTCGATTGGAGCGCGCCGCAGGTGGCGAGCTACAAGTTCAAGCAGGACCCCGGCGACAAGAACGCGCTGGGTCTTTTGCGCATCGACATGTCGAACGAGTTCGGCGTCTACATGCACGACACGCCGATGAAGAATCTGTTCGATCAGCAGAGCCGCCCTTTCAGCGCCGGTTGCGTCCGTGTGCAGAACGTTTTCGATCTCGGCGACTGGATCGCCCATAACGAGCCCGGCTGGGATCAGCCTGGCCGCGTGCGTGACACGCTGGCGGTCGGACAGCCGATGGAATTGAAGCTGTTACACCCGATCCCGGTCTACTTCGCCTATTTCACCGCGTGGGCGGAACCGTCGAATGGGCGCGTCGAATTCCGTCCCGATATCTATGGGCGCGACGGAGCTGCCTTGCAGACCGCCTATCAGCGTGACAACGACGATGCGCCTCCGGCAACGGCGGCGGCGGCACTGGCGCCCTGAGGATCAGCCGAACTGAGGTCAGCGCTCGAGGCTCGACAGCGGTAGGGGCCGGCTGACGACCTCGCGCAGGACGAAGCTTGACCGGAGCCGCGCGACACCTGGTAGCCGCGACAGCTGTTCCTTATGGATGCGCTCGAAATTGGCAAGATCGCGGGTGAGCACCGTGATGGTGTAGTCGTCCTCGCCGGACATCATATGGCAGGAGATGATCGACGGCGCGGCGGCGGCGGCCTTCTCGAAGGCTGCCAGCAGCTCTTCGTTCTGGCTTTTCAGGCTGATTTGCACGATCGCCATCATCGTCAGTCCAAGCGCCGACTTGCTGACCTGAGCCTGGTATCCGCTGATGACGCCGCGCTCCTCAAGCGTGCGGATGCGGCGCGCAATGGCTGTCGCGGATAGGGGTACGTGCTCGGCAAGCTCCACCTGCGACCGGCGCCCGTCCGCCAGAAGAGCCGTCAGAATTGCACGATCCAAGGCATCAAGGCTGTTAGGCGACATTTTTCTGCGCCATCTAAAGAATGAACGCATAATATCTGCGCAGAAATTCACGCCAGCAAGCGAAATTGCTGGGTAATCGCGCCTCGCCTGTGACATTCTACGCCGTAGAATAAAACTCGTCCGTGCTGACGGGAGCACACCATGCGGATCGGCATTCCGACTGAGATCAAAAGCGACGAATTCCGCGTCGGGCTCGTACCGGGGTCCGTGCGCGAGCTGGTCGCTCACGGGCACGAGGTCATCGTCCAGGCGGGAGCGGGGGCCGGAATTTTTGCCGATGATGCGACCTACGCCAAAGCCGGGGCGCGTGTCGCTGCGACCGCCGAAGACGTCTTTCGCGATGCCCAGATGATCGTGAAGGTGAAGGAGCCGCAGGCCGAAGAATGGAAGCGGCTCAGGCTGGATCAGATCCTCTTCACCTATCTGCATCTCGCGCCAGACCCGCAGCAGGCTATCGGACTGATGCAATCGGGCGTCGCCGCGATCGCCTATGAAACCGTGACCGATGCCAGAGGCGGGTTGCCCTTGCTCGCGCCGATGAGCGAGGTTGCAGGCCGCCTGTCGATCGAGGCCGCGGCTATCGCCTTGCGCCGGCCGGCGGGCGGACGCGGCGTGCTGCTCGGCGGAGTTCCCGGCGTTAAACCAGCCAAGGTGATCGTGCTCGGCGGTGGCGTCGTCGGCACGCATGCGGCGAGAATGGCGGCGGGCCTCGGCGCTACGGTGTCCGTCATCGACAAATCGCTGCCGCGTCTGCGCCAGCTCGACGAGTTGTTCGAAGGCCGCATCGTCACGCTCGATGCGACGATGGAGACGATCGAAAGTGAAGTTCTGAGCGCCGACGTCGTCATCGGCGCGGTGCTCGTCGCCGGAGCCAGCGCGCCGAAGCTCGTCAAGCGCGAGATGCCCAAAGACATGAAGAAGGGCGCGGTGCTGGTTGACGTCTCAATCGACCAGGGCGGTTGCTTCGAGACCTCGCACCCGACGACGCACGCGCATCCGACGTTCGAGGTCGACGGCGTCATCCATTATTGCGTGGCCAACATGCCTGGCGCGGTGCCGGTCACCTCGGCGCAGGCGTTGAACAACGCGACGCTGCCGTTCGTGGTTAAGCTCGCCGACAAGGGGCTCGCAGCCTTCGATCGCGATCCGCATCTTGCCGCTGGGCTCAACGTCAAGGAAGGACGGATTACGCATCCCGCGGTTGCCGCCTCACTCGGCTTCGATAGCCTTGACGGCTCGCGCTCCTTTCGCGTCGCTGCGGAATAAAGATTGAGACCCCCGTGCCGCCGGATCCCTCACCGGCGGCCATCCCGCCGGCCGCTCCTCCCCCCGGAGCGGCCGGCTCTTTTTTGGCCGCTGAAAGGTTTGGTGCGCGTTCGTTGGCGCTGCGCGGGCAAGCCCGAGTGTCGGCTCAGGTCGCTGCCTTCAGAACTTTCGTGAAGATGTCGAAAAGCTGATCGATCTCATCTTTCGAGATGATCAGCGGTGGCGACAAGGCGATGATGTCGCCGGTCTGCCGGACGAGAAGCCCTTGCTCGAAGGCCTGCACGAAGCGATCGAACGCTCGCTTGCCGGGCTGCGCGGGGTCGGGTTCGAACTCGACCGCGCCGATGAGACCGATGTTGCGGATGTCGATGACGTGCGGCAGGCCTTTCAACGCATGGAGCCGCTGCTCCCAATAGGGTGCAAGCTCGGCGGCGCGTGTCAGCAGGCCTTCCTCGACGAACGTATCGAGCGTGCCGATCGACGCCGCGCACGCCATCGGATGGCCCGAATACGTGTAGCCGTGGAAGAAATCTATCATCCACTCGGGGCCGTTCATGAACGCATCGTGGATGTGCGATTTGACGAACACGGCGCCCATCGGGATCGTGCCGTTGGTGATGGCCTTCGCGGCCGTGATGAGGTCCGGCGAAATATCGAAATAGTCCGAGGCGAACGGCGTGCCGAGCCTGCCGAACGCGGTGATGACCTCGTCGGCGATCAGCAGGATGTCGTGCTTCCGGCAAATCGCCTCGAGCCGTTTCAGATAGCCCTTGGGCGGGATCAGCACGCCCGTTGAGCAGGCGACCGGCTCGACGATGACGGCCGCAATGGTCGACGCATCGTGCAAGGTCACGAGGCGTTCGAGTTCATCAGCGAGTTCCGCGCCGTATTGCGGCTCGCCGCGCGTAAAGGCATTGCGCGACAGGTCGTGCGTGTGGCGCAGATGATCGACGCCGCCGACGAGCGTCCCGAACATCTTGCGGTTGCCGCCGATACCGCCGACGGACGTGCCGCCGAAGTTGACGCCGTGATAGCCGCGCTCGCGGCCGATCAGCCGAACTTTCGCGCCGTTGCCCTTGGCGCGGTGATAAGCGATCGCCATCTTGAGCGCCGTCTCGACCGACTCAGAACCCGAGTTGGTGAAGAAGACGTGCTCGAAACCTTTCGGCGCGATCGCGGTCAGACGGTTCGCGAGCTCGAATGCGCGCGTATGTCCCATCTGAAACGTGCCGGCGAAATCGAGCGTCTCAGCTTGCCGCTTAATAGCCTCGACGATTTTCGGCCGGCAGTGCCCGGCATTGACGCACCAAAGTCCCGATGTTCCATCGAGGACGCGGCGACCGTCGTCGGTGACGTAGTGAACGCCCTTGGCCTCGACGAACAGGCGCGGTGCTTTCTTGAATTGCCGATTGGCCGAAAACGGCATCCAGAACGCCGCGAGGTCGTTGGGCTTCGTCTGTATGTTCATGGAAGAAAAGTCCCTTGTTGGCACCTGGCGACTGTCCTTTGGAGAGCCGGACGCCAAGTGCGAAAGATTTGTTGCGCCTGACGACTCTCGTTCCGGGAGCCGGCCGCCAGGCGAGGACGTGTTGCAATCAAGCGACTTTGGCGACAGCGTCCGTCAGCGCGGCTTCGAAAACGTCCATGCCCTCGCGGACAAGATCATCGGTCGCCGTCAGGGGGACGAGAAAGCGGATGACGTTGCCGTACGTGCCGCACGACAGCAGGATCAGCCCGCGCTCGCTGGCGGCCTTGAGCAAAGCGCTCGTCAGTTCCGGCGCCGGTTCTCCGCTCGCCTTGTCCTTGACGAGTTCCACCGCGCACATGGCGCCGAGGCCGCGCACGTCGCCGATGCAATTGAGGTTCGAATTATTCTGAAGCGATGCGCAGCGATCCATGATGATCTTGCCGATCGCGTTGGCGCGGTCGCAGAGCTTTTCGTTTTCGATCACATCGAGCACGGCGTGAGCCGCCGCGCACGCAATCGGATTGCCTGCGTATGTGCCGCCCAATCCACCGGGGCTGGAGGCATCCATCACGTCGGCGCGACCAACGATGGCCGAGAGCGGAAGGCCGCCCGCGAGCCCCTTCGCCATGGTCACGACATCGGCTTTGACGCCGAAGTGCTCCATCGCGAACAGCTTGCCGGTTCTCGCGAAGCCGGTCTGGATTTCATCGGCGATCAGGAGGATGCCGTGGTCGTCGCAGAGCTTTCTGAGCGCGACCATGAAATCCTTCGGCACGATGTTGAAGCCGCCTTCGCCCTGCACCGGCTCGATGATGATTGCGGCAATGCTCGACGGATCGGCCGTGTGCTTGAACAGAGACTTCAGGCTCTGCAGGCTCTGCTCGGTGCTGACGCCGTGATAGAGGTTCGGGAACTCCACGTTATAAATGTCAGAAGGGAACGGTCCGAAGCCCTTCTTGTAGGGAACGACCTTGCCGGTCAGCGCCATGCCCATGAGGGTGCGGCCATGGAAGCCGCCAGCAAACGAGATGATGCCCGGTCGGCCTGTGAATGCGCGCGCCACCTTGACGGCGTTTTCGACAGCTTCGGCGCCGGTCGAGGCGAGCATTGTTTTCGCGGCGCCCGGAACCGGCGCGATGGCGTTCAGCCGCTCGGCGAGGGTGATGTAATTTTCATATGGCGTCACCTGGAAGCAGACGTGGCTGAAGGCTTTCAGCTGCTCTTCTATGGCTGCGATCAGGCGCGGGTGCTGATGCCCGGTGTTGACCACCGCGATGCCCGCGCCGAAGTCAATGTAGCGCTTGCCGTCCTCGCTCCAGATTTCGGCGTTCTTCGCGGTCTTGGCGAAAATCTGCGTGACGTTGCCGACGCCGCGCGGAACGGCTGCGACGCGGCGGGCCTGGAGTTCGGCTGAAGTAGCCATGTTCGTCCCTTCGATGAGGCTGCAGAAATTCGACGCTAGCCGGTGATGCCGCCGAGGCAGAGGAATTTCGTTTCGAGATATTCGTCCAATCCTTCCTGCGCGCCTTCGCGGCCAAGACCGGATTGCTTGACGCCGCCGAAGGGCGCGACCTCGTTGGAAAAGAGGCCTTCGTTGACGCCGACCATTCCGGATTCCAATGCCTCCGCGACGCGCCAGGCGCGCGCAATGTCCTGGCTGAACAGGTAAGCGGCGAGACCGTAAGGCGTGTCGTTGGCGATGCGGATCGCGTCGGCTTCGGTTCCGAAACGAATGATCGACGCCACCGGCCCGAATATCTCTTCGTTGGCGATCGCCATGCTCGGCTCGACGCCGGTGACGACGGTCGGGGAGAAAAAGAGTGGCCCGTTCGCGTTGGGTTTGCCGCCAAGCTCGATTTTCGCGCCGTGCGCGGTCGCGTCAGCGAGTAGCGATTTCACCTTTGCGATGGCGTCGGCGTTGATCAGTGGGCCGACGGTCGATTTTGGATCGCGGCCCGGCGCGACGTGAAGTTTCGCAATCTCGCCTTTGAGCGCCGCGACGAAGCGATCGTAGATGCCTGATTGCACGAGAATGCGATTGGCGCAGACACATGTTTGTCCGGCGTTGCGGAATTTCGATGCCATCGCGCCCGCGACGGCGCGATCGAGATCGGCATCGTCGAACACCAGGAGCGGGGCATTGCCGCCAAGCTCGAGGGTCAATTTCTTGATGGTGTCGGCGGATTGGCGATAGAGAATTCTGCCGACTTCGGTTGACCCGGTGAAGGTCAGCTTGCGGACGCGCGCATCCGCCGTCAGCGCCTTGCCGACGCCTGCGGCGTCTTGCGTCGTGATGACGTTCAGGACACCCGGCGGAACGCCCGCGTCGACTGCGAGCTTGGCGACGGCCAGCGCGCAGAGCGGGGTTTCTTCCGACGGCTTGACGATGATCGTGCAGCCGGCCGCTAGGGCGGATGCAACTTTTCGCGTGATCATCGCAATCGGAAAATTCCACGGTGTGATCGCGGCGCACACGCCGATCGGCTGCTTGATCGTGACGTAGCGCCGCGAGGCTGCGGTGGTCGGGATCGTATGGCCGTAGGCGCGCTTGCCTTCCTCGGCAAACCACTCGATGAACGACGCGCCGTAAGCGACTTCGCCGCGCGCTTCGCCAAGAGGTTTGCCCTGTTCGGCGGTCATCAGTTGCGCCAGCGCTTCGGTTTCGGCGAGGATCAGCTCATACCAGCGCCGCAGAATTACGCCGCGTTCTTTCGCGGGCTTTGCGGACCAAGCCGGAAACGCCTTGTACGCAGCGTCGATGGCGCGCTGGGCGTCAGCCGGCGTCATATCCGGAACGTCTGCGAGCTTGTCGCCGGTCGCCGGATCGAGAACAGGAAACGTCTTTTTCGACGTCGCCCATTCTCCGTCGATGAGCGCCGCGGTCGGAAAAGCCGCTGTCGTTTTAGCATTCATGCCAGTTACTCCGGATGCTCAGAGCGTGATCGAAACCGATTTGAGATCGGCATATTTGTGGAGCGCATGCAGCGAGCGATCGCGTCCGAAGCCCGACTGCTTGAAGCCGCCGAACGGCATCGTGAGATCGCAGCTGTCCCAGCCGTTGATCCAGACGAGGCCGGCGCGGATTTCGCGCGCGGCGCGATGGGCGAGCGAGATGTCTTTCGTCCACAATCCGGCGGCGAGGCCGTAGTTCGTGTCGTTGGCGATGCGGATCGCGTCGTCCGCTTCCTTGAAACGCGTGACGGCGAGGACAGGACCGAAGACTTCTTCGCGCGCCAGAGTATTCTCGGGCTTCACGCGATCGAAGACCGTCGGCTCGACGTAAAAGCCGCCGCTGTCGGTGCGCGCGCGGTTGCCGCCGAGGGCCAGCGCATCGCCCTCGCGCTTGGCCGTCTCAATGTAGCGCAGCGCCGTCTTCATCTGCTCTTCGCTCGCCATGGAACCGGTTGTTGTCGCGGGTTCGAGCGGATCACCGGCGACGATCTTGCGCGCAACCGCCAGCAGCCGGTCGACGAATTGATCCGCGATGTCCTGCTGCACGAGGAGCCGCGAACCGGCGGTGCAAACCTGTCCAGAATTATAGAAGATGCCCCATGCCGCCTGGGTCGCGGCTTTGTCGAGATCGGGACAATCGGCGAAGATGATATGCGGAGACTTGCCGCCGAGTTCGAGGCTGACGCGCTTCAAATTACTCTGGCCAGAATACTGCATGAGCAGCTTGCCGACGGCGCCGGACCCCGTGAACGCGATCATGTCAACGTCGCCATGAAGTGCGAGCGCCTTACCGGCTTCGGCGCCGAAACCCGGCAGGACATTCAGAACGCCGGGCGGCAGTCCCGCTTCGAGCGCCAGCTCGCCGATTTTCAACGCGGTCAGTGGGGACTGCTCCGCCGGTTTCAGGATGACGGAATTGCCCATCGCCAGTGCCGGCGCGATCTTCCACATCGCCATCAGAAGCGGGAAATTCCACGGCACGATGGCGGCGACGACGCCCAGCGGCTCATGGACGGCAAACGAGAACCGGTCGGGTGCTTCGGGGCCGACTTCTCCGTAAATTTTATCCAGCGCTTCGGCGTAATAGGCGACGGTACGGATCGAACCCGGAATGTCGACTTTGAGCGCATCCGTAATCGGCTTGCCGACGTCGAGACTTTCGAGCACCGCAAGCTGCTCGGCATCGCGCCGCATGAGGTCCGCGAGCTTGAACAGCACGCGCTTCTTGTCGCGATAGTGCAGCTTGCGCCACTGTCCGTCGTCGAAGGCGCGGCGTGCGCTTTTGACGGCGGCATCGACGTCGGCGGCATCGCACTGAGCAATGTGATTCAGCACGCGGCCGTTGCGTGGCGTCACGTTGGGGAAGGTTTTTCCGGATGCGCTCGCCCGGAGCTTGCCGTCGATGACCGCTTCACCCGGAAGCTTCAGCGAACCGGCAAGCGCTTCGAAGTGTGCGAGCGAGGTCATGACACGAACCCTTATGCTATTTGAGCGTACCAGGCATGGTCGAGCGAGGTCACTACGCGCTCGAATTCGGTGCGTTCGGTTTGCTTCAATGAATAGTAGACCTTTTGGAATTCGGCGCCGAACGCATCGCGGACAACATCGGACGCGCGAAACCGTTCGAGCGCGTTGAACCAGATCGTCGGCAGCTCGGGCGCGGGGGTGCCGTTGACGTCGCCGTTCGCCATCGGTCCCGGCTCGACCTTATTGGCGATGCCGTGGCGCATTCCGGCGAGGATCGCGGCAAGGACGAGGTATGGATTGGCGTCAGCGCCTGCGACGCGATGCTCGACGCGCGTTCCGGGGCCCGTTGCGCGCGGAATGCGCAGCGCGACGTTGCGATTGTTCAATCCCCAGTGCGCCGTCAGCGACACGTAATTTTTCGGCACGTAACGACGATAGGCATTCGCCGACTGCGCCCAGATGGCCATGAAATCGGACATCGTCGATTGCAGGCCGCCGATGGCATTGCGGAAGAGGGGAGAGATCGGATCGCCCGCGAAAACGTTTTGGCCGTTCTTGTCGATCAGGCTCGCGTGCAGGTGCATGCCCGAACCCGGCCAGTCGTGATGCGGCTTGGCCATGAACGTCGCTTCGAGGCCATGCGCTTTGGCAGCGGCCTTGATGGCGCGTTTCAGGAGCAGCGCATCGGTCGCGGCGGAGACGGCATCCGCCTTGTGCTTCAGATTGATTTCAAATTGTCCAGGTCCCGACTCCTGCATCACGGCGTCGATCGGCAGACCTTGAACGTCGGCGATTTTGTAGATCGTGTCGATGAACGGCGCGAGGGCGTCGATCTCGTCGAACTGGAACGTCATCGGACGTTCGGGATCGTCTGAAATGCCGTCCGGCGTTTCGAGCTTGAATGCGCCGTTCGCTTGCGGCTTCGTCACGTAGAATTCGAGTTCGACCGCGACGACCGGCGTCTGACCCTGGGCCGCAAACGCTGCGACCTGCTTTGCAAGAACGCCGCGCGGGCAGAGATCGTCCGGTTCCGTCACCGAAATAACAGCCTGCGCGTGGCGTCCGTCGCCGACGGGCACCGCGCGCAACGAGCCCGCAAGAATGCGGAACGGCACGTCGGGATCGCCTGTTTCCCAGAGCCGTCCGGTTTCCTCGATGCAATTGCCGCGCGGGTCCATCACGAACACCGTCGAGGGGATCATCAGTCCGTTCTTCGCGACGCCTGCGATGCCGTCGCGCCGGAAGCGCTTGCCGCGCGGAATGCCGTTGATGTCGAACAGGATGAGATCGATCCAGGTGACGCCTGGATTGGCTGCGAGGAAAGCTTCTGTTTCATCGACTGTGATGTAGGTATTGCTCATGCGGCGCGGCCCTTGGACGTGCGAACTCTGGCGGCGTCGCCGAAGCGGCGAAACAGGGCGATCGACGCGGGATTGTTTTTCGGCCGCCATTCCGGATGCCACTGAACGCCCAGGGAAAACGCATTGCCGGCGGGCGCGCGAATGGCTTCGACGAGGCCGTCTTCGGCGAAGGCCTCAGCAACCAGCGGGTTGGCGAGCTTGTTGATGCCCTGCCAATGCAGCGAGTTTACCGTCAGCAGGTCTTGTCCGAGCCAGGATTTGAGTTCGCCCGCGAGACGGACTTTGTGCTTCGGGCCAAACTTTATGTCGAAGTCTTCGTCCGTCGGCTCGCGGTGATCCTGGTGGCCGTCGACGATGTGCACGGCCTGATGCAGCGTGCCGCCGAGCGCGACGTTGAGCTCCTGAAAGCCACGGCAGATCGCAAACAGCGGCAACTTGCGTTCGACGGCCGAGCGGATCAGCGGCAGCGTGACAGCATCGCGATCGCGGTCGACGGTCGCGGGATCGAGCGGCTCTTCATCGCCATAATGCTTGGGCTCGACGTTCGACAGGCTGCCCGGAAGCAGAATGCCGTCGGCGATATCGAGCACCGCGCAGATGTCCGCCATGCTCTGACCAAGGGGAACGAGCAGCGGCTGGCAGTCGGCGACTTCGGCGACGGCCGCCGAATACTTTCGCCCGACGGCATCGAACGTCAGGCCGCCGATCGACTTGCTGCAGCTCGGTATGACAACGATCGGACGGGTCATGCCGTCAATTCTCCTTTGACATCCTGAAGGGTTTTGTTGAGTGCGCTTTCGATCACCGCGCTCGCTTCCTCGAACTGGGCGTCGGTCCAGATCAGCGGCGGCGCGCAGACCATCGTGTCGTAGACCGCGCGCATGATGAAGCCTTCGCGGAAGAAGTGATCGCGGCAGATGAGGCCGATGCGGCCGGGATCGGAAAAGCGCCGTCGCGTTTTCTTGTCGGCGACAAGCTCGATCGCGCCCATCATGCCGATGGAGCGGGCCTCGCCGACAAGGGGATGATCCTTGAAACGCGAGAGCATGCGTGCGAGCGCCGGGCCGGTGGTCTCGCGAACGCGCGGGACGAGGTGGTCGCGCTCCATGATTTCAAGATTTTTAAGAGCGACGGCGCACGCGACCGGATGACCCGAGAACGTGTAGCCGTGGTTGAAGTCGTCGTTCTCGGCCATCAGCGCCTCGACGATCGTGTCGCCGACGAGCACGCCGGAGAGCGGCACATATCCGGATGTCGCGGCTTTCGCGAATGTGATGAGATCGGGGCGGATGCCGTAATATTCGGACCCGAACCATGTGCCCAATCGGCCGAAGCCGGTGATGACTTCGTCCGCAAGCAGCAGAATTCCGTACTTATCGACGATGCGCTGCACTTCCGGCCAATAGCTATCTGGCGCGATCTTGACGCCGCCCGCGCCTTGCACGGGCTCGCCGGCGAAGGCTGCGACGTTCTCCGGGCCGCAGCGCAGGATTTCGTCTTCGAGAGCGCGCGCGGCGCGCAGGCCGAACTCTTCCGGGCTCTCGCCGGTGAAGGAGTCGCCATACCAGTACGGGTCCATCACGTGACGGAAGCCTTCGTAAACCGGATAGCTGTGCTGGTGCACGTGGCTCATGCCGCCCATCGAGCCCGCGGCGATCGTCGAGCCGTGATAGGCATTCTTGCGGCTGATGATGATGCGCCGTTTCGGTTCGCCTTTCAGCACCCAATAATGGCGGATGAGGCGGATCGCGGTATCGTTCGATTCCGATCCGGAGGAACCGAAGAAAACTTGATTGAGGTGAGTGGGTGCCAGTTCGGCGAGCTTGCGCGAAAGCTCGACGACGGGCGGATGCGTCGTCTTGAAGAACGTATTGTAGAACGGCAGTTCCATGATCTGGTCGTAGGCGGCTTGCGCGAGTTCCTTGTTGCCGTAGCCGATGTTCGTCGTCCAAAGGCCTGCCATCCCGTCGAGGATGCGGTTGCCCTCGCTATCGATGACATAAGCGCCTTCACCTTTCACAATGACGCGTGGGCCGGGAGCCGCGCGCAGCGTCTGGTGTGTCGTGAACGGATGCAGGTGGTGCTGTGAATCGAGCTGTTGGATCTGCGCGGTCTGAAGCCGGTTTGACACGGGTTTTTCTCCAGCAATTTGAGAGGCCAGGAGGCATAGCGGTCGGCTGGATGCGCTTATTCAGTGCGGTGTGTAACCGATGCGGGCGCAAAGCCTTAGAAGCTCGCGTTTGGCGTGAGGTCGAGGCGCAATCCATGCCGGTCGTACGCCCCTCGAAATGCGGTGCGAAAAACCGAACGGCAATCGGATCAGCGCCGATACCATCAATGCGAGTTCCAAGAAAAGTAGACCATCGGCGGTCTAGCCGGCCGCCGGGCAAACGGTAGAAGTAGTCTTTACACGCTCTGGGATAAGAAGGAATACTCTACACCGTAGAAGTGTCAAGGGGCCTATCGGCATGGCAGACTTGAGACCCAAGGTACGACGACGTTTTGATAAGCAGGCCATTCTCGAAGCGGCATTTGAACTGTTCGCTGAAGAAGGAGAATCCGGCTTTTCCATCCGCAAGCTCGCCGCTTCCGTCGGCATCGATCCGATGACGGTGCTGCATCACTTCCGCTCGAAGGACGAACTCTTGAGGGCGCTGGCCGACCATGCCGTGTGTGGGGTCGAGATTCCGCTCGCGACCGCAAGCTGGCAGAACGATCTCAAAGCCGTCGCCAATACGTTCCGGTCGCTGGCGCACCGGTATCCGCGCGTCTTCCATTTGCATTTTCGCTACCATGCGACCGGCCCCGCCGATCATGTCGCGAGCGAGATCGTCTACTGCGCGATGCGGCGCGCCGGTCTTTCCGATGACCGGGCGGCGGGCCTCGGCCTCGCATTCTATGCGTTCGTGCTCGGTTTCGCGCTGGCGGAAGCCGAGGGGTTGCTGCGTCCGATCAATGAAGCCGACGAGGCGGAACTCGATGCGCTCGATGCCGGAGCCTACAAGGCGACCCGCGCACTCATTCCGGCGCTCAAGGCGCTCGATCCGGACTTGGCTTTCAGCGCGTCGATGGACGCGTTCATCGCGGGCGTCGCCAGCTCCACGGGCCGGCGTTGAACGCTGGCGCATCCTACTGCTGAAGCAGCGTTGCGATAGAGCCGCCTGAGGGGCAGCGCGGCTCCAAAGTCGCGCTCCGCATTCCACATGTGCCGTTACGATGGGCGGTTGCTACTGAAGCGGTCTGGCCTTGGCGACGAGATCTTGTGTCGGTTCCAGCCGATAGAGCGAAGCCTCGGTACCGTCGGTCAGAAGGTAGATGAAGCCGTCTGGAGAAATCGCGACGTCGCGAATGCGGCCGATCTTGTCGTGAAAGTAGCGGCGCTCGCGGGTCACGACGCCGTTCGTCACTTCGAGGCGGATCAGGCATTGTCCGACCAGCGTGCCGACCAGGAAGTTGCCCTGCCAGTCGTCCGGCATGACGTTGCCGCTGTAGGCAACCAGGCTCGCGGTTGCGACCGAGGGCACCCAATGGTGCACGGAATCGACCATGCCCGGAGCCGACGTCAGGTTGGAAATGATGGTGTCGTCGTAGTTGACGCCATAGGTCACGATGGGCCATCCGTAGTTACTGCCCGACGTGATGAGGTTGAGTTCGTCACCGCCTTTCGGCCCTTGCTCGATGGACCAAAGCTGGCCGTCGCCGGCGTTGCCGATGATGCCCTGCGGGTTGCGGTGGCCGTAGCTGTGGATTTCGGGAAGGGCGTCGTCGCGGCCGACGAAGGGATTGTCTTCGGGAATGCTGCCATCGTCGCGGATGCGAATGATCTTGCCGCCGTCGTCGAGGAGATTCTGGGCGCGCTCCATCTGAAAGCGGTCGCCGATCGTCAGATAGAGCAGTCCATCCGGACCGAAGGCGAGGCGACCGCCGATCTGGTCGGTCGCCTTGATCGCGGGCCTGCTTTCGAAAATTACCTTTTTGTCCTCAAGCGCCTTGCCCTCGAGACGCGCCCGGACGATGCGAATGGTCGAGCCGTCGGGCCCGTTGTGCATCAACGAGAGAAAGATGCGGCGGGTGTTCGGAAAATCCGGGTCGATCAAGACGTCGAGAAGGCCCGAATGTCCGCCGACGGCAACTTCGGGGACGCCCGCGATCGGCTCATCCAGCAGGTGATCGCCTTCGACGAGACGAAGCCGTCCGGGACGTTCCGTCACCAGCGCCCGCCCATCAGGGAGAAACGCGATTGCCCAGGGCATATCCAGCTGTTTCAAAACCAGCGGCCGCAATTCGAATGGTAAGTCGCGCTCGTCGACGTATTCGGGCGGGGCAATCGCCGAAGATGACTGTGGTTCGCCGACGGAGACTTCGGCGCCGGCATCGCTGGGAAGGAGAAGGGAAAGACCTGAAATGAGGATACTGGCGAGGCCACTTTTAAGAGCAGAACGGACATTCGCGCCCGATGTGATCTGGTTCAAGTTTGCCTCCAGCCGCGGTCACCACAGCGATTGTTTCAGTTTGGTGACACTATTCGAAAACGTGGCGTCAGCAAGCCCGCGAAATGAATATTCAGACAACCGAACGGGTTATGGCGGCCGGCATATGCCGACCGTTCGCAATTGCACAGAAGCGTATGGCAAAAGTCACACTGCCCAGCGGTGAGGCAGCATGATGCTTATTCAATTTGCAAAAGCGTGCATTGAATGAGTGTCCGGACAGGAATGCCGGACGCCGGAGACTTTTACTTATCGCGCGGTGAATGCCGTCACGATGTTGCGTCGCGCCAAAGACTGAGGAGCGCGAGGCTCAGGCGCTCACTTTTTCGCAAACCGACTCGAGCTCGGTCTGTACCGCCGAAGCAACATCAGAAAATGCGTAGGGGAAGAGCGTTGAAATCGCGCCGCTTTGAAACATGGCGTCGACGCGGGCGGCCTCAGCCATCATCTCGGCGATGTCCTCAGGGGTATCAATCCAAAGATTGGGTTCGACGCTGGGCCGTACCATCAACTTGAGCGACATCACGCAAAACTTTCTCTGTCCGAATTCCTGCGGCCAACACGCGGCCAAGGCTGAACGTATGCGATCATCACCATCCATGACGTTAACGGGAAAATGCTGTCTTATCCTGTGCTTAATGAGGCATGAAAGAGATTGCTAAACTCGGATCTACCGCTTTGGACCGAGGGAACGATGGCCGCGACTGCACCGCTAAAAACGCCGCTCACGGGCGCGAATTCCGATCGGATTGCGCGGCTTCGCCGGTGAGATGCGCCAGCAGTTGCTCGCGAAGATCGTCGGGTCCGGCCTGTACGGCCGCCAGGATGTCGCCGAGCGTTCTCCGGAGCCCATGCAACTGATCGAGCAGATGCAACGCCACGGAGATGCCCTCGTCGTTGACCCCGATACCGCCCTTGAGGTCCGTTATGAGGAGAGCGCGCGCGATGTCGATATCGGTAAACTCCGCCCGACCTTCCTGATCCGCAGGAACGAGCCAGCCGGCTGTCACCCATTCCTTTACGACATTGTCTTCGAGACGGGCACGAATAAGAAACTCGCGATACTGCATCTCATGCCTCCGTGCCGTGATGGGCCGCGCCCGTGCCTTGCTGCCATTCCGAGACAAGCCTCTCGAGCTCGGCGTCGGGCTTCTCGGGCAGCATGAGCTTTAAAGTGACGTACTCGTCTCCGGGCGCGGCGTCGGCGCGCTTGATCCCCTTGCCCTTGAGACGAAGCGTGCGGCCGCTGTTCGACCATTTCGGCACCGTCATCGTCACCGTGCCGTCAATCGTCGGAACGGTGATCTTGCCGCCGAGCACAGCATCGGCAAGCGGCAACTGCAGCTCGACGTGAATGTCCTCGCCCTTGCGGGTGAACATGGGGTGCGGCCGGATCTCGACTTCGACGAGTGCGTCGCCCGGCGTGCCGCCGTTTAGTCCTGCTGCGCCCTTTCCACGCAATCGCAACGTCTGCCCGTCGCGCGTCCCGGCCGGAATTGACACATCGAGCACCGAGCCATCCGGTAGCGTCACCTGGCGGTTCGCGCCGTTGACGGCATCGAGAAAATCGAGCACCAGGTGGTAATGGGCATCCTGGCCGCGCATGCGGACGTTGCCGCGGGAGGCCGAGGCCCGGCGGAACATCGCGGAGAAGAGTTCGTCGTCTCCCGAGAAATCGGAATATCCGCCCGCGTTCGCGTAAGGATCGGCATCGCCGCCGGCGTAGTTGCGATAATAGTCCCGTTTTGGCGTTTCGGCGCCCGACGCATCGATCTCGCCCTTGTCGAAGCGTGCGCGCTTGTCCGCGTCGCCGACGAGATCATAGGCTGCCGAAACCTTTTTAAACTCCTCCTCGGCGACCTTGTTGCCGGGATTGAGATCCGGATGCAGTTTTTTCGCAAGCTTGCGATAGGCCTTTTGAATGTCGTCCTGCGAGGCGTTGCGGTCTACACCGAGGACTTTGTATGGATCGTCACTCAACAGGCGTGCTCCATTCATTCCAAGCCGCGAGGCGGGGCGGCTCCGTTCAAAAATAGACTGACACGGGCACCTTGAAAACCGCTTTGAAAGAGAGCACTGGAATTGATGCGAGGGCGCCGGGTCCGTGCAGGATGGAATCGGCCCGCGGATAAAGTTAAACAGGAACGGTCAACGTCCGAGATTTGTCCGGACGCACGCGCCGTGGCGTTCAAACCTTGGCGTTCAAACGCTCCAGTCGAAAGAGACGTGGCTTCGGCCGCATTGCACCTGAAGGATAGTTCGCTGGCCAAGATTATTTCTATTGTCGCGTTGGGCGTGCTCATGCTCCAGACAACGCCAGTCGGCGCCGAGCCGGATGTCCACACGGCAAAATTCTGGCTGTCGCACTGCCAGAAATCGGACATGGCGTGCATCGGATATCTGCAAGCCCTGCTCGATATCAATAATCTCGAGCGGGAAAATGGAATTCAGGTGCAATGGTGCGCGCCGGAAATCGTAAAACTCGAAGATTTGCGATTAATCATCGTGCGCAAGCTCAAGGCGGAGCCGGATAGCCTGTCGTCACCGTTCGTGACGGTCGCGACCAACGCCCTGATCTCCGCGTATCCCTGTCTCGAAGATCTGGCCAAATGATCGGAGGCGGCGGCATCGGTATGCCGCGCCGGTCCGCCAACTACTTCTTCTCGAGAAGAATTTGGGTGCGCGACTTGATCGTGGATTGAACCGCCTCGGCCATCTTCTGCAGGAACCAAGGAAGCACGACTTCAATGCGGACGCTGTCGTCCTCGACGTCGGCGGTGCCTTGCGCCGTCTGGCCGAGCGCGGTGAAGCGAAACGCGAGCCGGTTGTCGGTCCATGTTTCTTCGTCGATTTTCAGAATTGGCAGGCTTGACGACGCCGATCCGAGTCCCGACTTCAGGCGGCGCATTGCCTCGTCCCTGCCGAGACTGTGCGGAATGGTAACCAAAACAGGTTTCGTCATCGTCGGCTCCTGACGCATGCTTCGCTCACATTAGCGGAACTCGTGCGCTCCTGTCGCGGTTCGCGGCAGCGCGAGGCGTTCGAAGCCGGCCCGGTCACCGTGGTTGGGGAGGCGTTTACTGTGACCGGAGCTTTCACGGGCCTTTCCGGCGCATTTCATCTAGGAGGCGGGGAACGGGCCGGGGGTTCGCTCGTTTTGTAGTCCGGTGGCGGTGGCGTAGGCAGATACCGTGAACTCCCGTTCGATCGTAGCCCTAATCCTCTATGTCACGGTCATGACCGGCATAACGGCGGTCATTGCGAAGCTTGGCGCCGCGATGGCTCGTCAGGCGGCGGGCACTCTTTTGCTGGCGGAAAGACCCGACCCACCGGTCTCGCGGGTCGAAAGAGGGCTTGAGGCGCAGGCGCGCGTCACGGACTGGGAGCCGGTGAGCCACGTCGTCGAACTTCACGCTTATTCGCCCTCCGAAGTTTCCGCTGTCGTCCTCGCGAGCGCGATGGATAAGGCTGAAGACGTAGACCTGTCCAATAAGGTGCGGCCGCGGTCCCCGGCGGCCCCGGCCGTGGCTGCGAAAGCCACCAAACCGCGGGTGGCAGGGTGGATCAGGCGGGCGGTCCGCGTGCCGGTTCATCCGGGCGCCGTTTCCGAATCGACCGCGCAACTCATCCAGCGGCACCTTAGGGCTGAGATGTAGGACCGTTTAATCCGTGTTTTGAACGGGCTGAACACGCCAGTTGATGCGGGCGCGTCACAACCTGATTAAAATCAAACGGCAACCCTATAAGCGGACTTGCCCATTTATCCCCAAATCAGATTGTTTACGTATGCCGACGGCAGCAGACGTGCCGCGTAGTTGTTGCTCCCGGATTTACGGGATGACTTCTCCCCCGAAGTCAAAATCGGCTGAGGCAGAACACACGCCGTCCCCAATAGCGGTTCTGTCAGGGCGATAAGCTCAAAAGAGAGCGGCCGAAAGCGCCGCTCTCTTTTCGTTTGCGCTGCATCTTGAAGCGGCGCGAGTCCGCCGTCATCGCTGCTGCTCACCCGCCGCCGGTTTGCAAATGATCTCGACCTGAGCACAGGTGGCCTCCCGGACATCGATCAGAGGTTTGCAATTGGGCGGCGCTTCGCTTTTTCCCTGCTTGGCACATTTGTCGGCGTCGGCGGTGGCATCCTTGCAGAGCTGGCGCATGTCCTCGCAACCCTGCTCCGCCATCGCCGGTGCTGCGAGGTTCAAGATCAGTGCCGTCAGCGCGACGCGCATCAGGCGGATGCCGCACTTGCGCGGATTGTTCGGCAAAACATCGAAATAGAAGTCTTTGCTCATCTCGATCCTAATGGCGCGGCCTTCCGAAAATCCACTGCGGATATGAGCGGATGAAAATTCGTAGCTGGTCGCTCTGAATTTCGCCTCATGAAAATCAAACAGTGCATAACTTGTGCGACATCTTCACTTGCCGCAATCGAAGCTGGAGAGTGGGCGTGGGCGCGGCGACGGGGGACAGCCACATGATGCGAGACATTGGGCTGATGTATATCGAGGGTGAAGTCAAAGCCGGTCAGATGACGGGACGCACCGTGCTGGTCATCGAGACGTCGCGCGAGATCGACCCCGGACAGCCGGGATATTCGGCGACGGATCTTCGGCGGCTCGTGTCGGCGGCATCGGCGGAGTGGGAACGCAGCTTCGGTCCTGCTGACATCATCCGCCTCGACTATCAGCCGGCATTCGACCGCGCCTCGACCTCGGAGAAGCGCAGCTTCAGAGCCTGACGCGGTTCGCGACGTCACGATGATTGCGCTGAACGCCAGTGCCCGGTGAGGGCCTACTTGGCTTTTTTCGAAACCTTGCGGTTTGTAAAGCGGGCGTTGCCGAGACCGGTTCCGATCGTCAGAATTCCCCAACGCAGACGGTCCTTCATGTAGGGCAATTCGCTCAAGCCTTGCACAACGGCATCGTTGTGGATCACGACCATTGTCTCGCTGTCGCCGATCTGGCTGATGTGTTCGCGGATGATCTGGGGAAGATTGAAGCGGCTGCTTTCCCAATTTCCGGGCAGGTTCTGCCCGCCGCGATCAATCGAGCCGTCGTCCTTGATGATGCCCGGACAACCGATCCCGATCACGGGCGCCAGTTCGATCTTGTTCTTGCGCGCCCAGGCGAGCAGATCTTGCAGCATTTCCGTCAACCGGTCGGTGGCGCCCTCGCGGTTGACCTCTTCGTCGCCGTGACGCCAGAGGTCTGATTTCACCACCTTCGCCTTGGCAAGCTCGGCGGATTTGCCGAGGTTCAGCTCGACGATGCCGGTGCGGAAATTCGTTCCGCCGATATCGACGGCAAGAATGCCGTCATGGCCCTTGAGCATCCACGGCGGCAGCAGGTGGGCCGCGCCGACAAGCCCGGCCTCGTCGGGGTCGTTGCGAATGAGCTCCAGGTCGATATCGATGTCCTCGGCGCGAAGAAGAAGCCCGGCGCGCGCCACCGCCAGCTCGCCGATGCGGCTGCCGCGAAATCCGCCGCCGATCGAAATGCATTCCGTATCGCGCCATTCCTTCGAGCGCAGATATCTGCGAATGACGAACGCGAGCTGCTGCGCGAAGTCTTCGATTGCGCTGAGGACGAGACTCGCCGCTTCCGGATCGCCCGTCGCGAGCAGTTCCGCGAGTTTTTTCTTGCTTAGTTCTTCGGTCGGCTTGTCGCCGAAGGGATCTTCCCCAAGGTCCTTGAGCGGCTTCCGCCACTTCTCAACATATTCAAAGAACGCGGCTCTGCTGGCCTTATCGCCGATGAAGCCGTCCTGGTCTTCGATCTCGATGTTGTAGCTGTCGACTGTGACGCTCGGCAGGATGTCGGCCCCGTGGCCTGGAAGGTCGGCCTGGGTTGAGTTTTCGTCTTTCGCCATCAGGTTTCCCGCTCAGTTCTGCACCAAACGGTTAGAAACGCCTGAGACCGCGCTTTGGCTGCGCCGGAAGCTAATTTTATTCACGGCGATGGAGCCAACGCCTCAAGACCAAGCAATGACGCGCGAGCGCCGCTGCGTTCAACGCGCTCGTCAGACGACCTCGAGTGGCGGCGACATCGGCCAGCCGGCTTCGACATACTTCTGGAACCAGATGGTGAATGCCTCAGGGGCCGCCGCAATTTCGGCGCGTATCGCATCGGGCGCCAACCAGTTGAAGCCATCGCATTCGTCAGGGTTAGGTGCGATCGGGCCGTCGTAAGCACCGCGAAAAAGATGAACCAGCTCGTGCTCGATCAGTCCGTCGTCGAGATCGGCGCGATAGAGAAAAGTTCCGATTGGCGCCAGCGTGCAGGAAAAGCCCATCTCTTCGCCGAGGCGGCGCAGCGCGGCCTCGCCGCTTCGCTCGCCCGGGCGAGGATGTCCGCAGCACGAATTGGTCCAGAGCCCGCCCGAATGATATTTGCCGATTTGGCGGCGTTGAAGCAGGAGCCGTCCGGTGCGGTCCCAAATCAAAACGGAGAATGCCCGGTGCAGGTCGCCGCGCCGGTGCGTCTCGAGTTTTTCCGCTATGCCGATTTCGTTGTCGTCACGATCGACGAGAACGATGTCTTCGTGAAGCATGGACCCAAAATTCCCCCGGACGCCACCCGGGGCGACCTTAACACAACAAAGCGAACGAGAAGCCGTTTAATGACCGGAATGCGGGTCTTTTTGTCGCCCGCATCATGGCCTTAGGGACCGACACTTGCCTCGGTTTGCCGTAAAAGCGGATCTCAGCGGCGATAGAAATTCATCATGCGGACGAAAGTGCGGTGAATGTCCTCGGCGGCATGATCAAAGACGTCGAGCGGCATGCGCACGACGTCCTGTCCGGCCATCGTCCACGGCAGTCGCATGAGAAACCGATGCATCGGGCGCTTGCGCCAATCGGCGAGTAGTGCGCGCTCAAGGGGCTCCTGCAACGTGATGAGAAGCTCATGGCTGCCGGACCCGCGAATTTCGGCCCACACGATGTCGATTTGCTTGATCGATCGCCAAGAGATGATGCCGAGGCCGTCGGCGAAGATGCCGTACTGGCTTGCGCCGATGCGCGGTTTGCCGGTCTCGAGCAGCGGAAAGTTATGATAGGCGTAGCCGAAAGCGACGAGCGACAGTGCGATCAACGGAAAGTTGTCGAGTTTGTATCCTGCCGTCGCGAGCCCGGCCGCGACGACGGCCACAACGTAAACAGGAAACTGAAGCTCCTCGCGCTCATAGGCGACCGAGTAGCCATACGGATGATCGAAGCTCAAGGTCGTCGCGCTTTCCATGAGAACCGGACATAGGTTTTAAACAAAGAGCGTGCCACATCGCGGACGGCCTTTAGGGCGCTGATGTTCCTTATATAAATGAAGCGTAGGCAACGCATCGACGAGTTTCCTGCCCAAGCTGTGAGCGATCCGGTCCGTGAATGCCGATATTTGCAGCAGGGGCTGACGGCGCAAACCGACGCGTTGCGTATTTACAGGTTGCGTATTTCCAGGAGGGATGCTTCGCATACGTAGTTGCCACCGTTGCGACCCCGGACGGGCGACGTTACTATTAACGCGTCCGATTCCGCTTCGGCGAAGAGATCACATGCGCCGTTACGTCAGTTTCCTGATCGGCCTCGCGTTCGTCGTGCGCAGCTTGTTGCCCGTCGGCTTCATGCTTGCCGTAACGTCTGCGAACGGCGCTGACGTCGGCATCGTGATCTGCACCGGTCACGGTCCGCTGATGGTCGACGACACCGGCGCGCCGTTGCCGAAGAACGCGCCTTTGTCGGGGAAGGACATTTGTCCTTATGCGCTGGTTGGCGTCGTCAATGTCGACCATGACACGCCGCATTTGCTCTCCCGAACCGTCGGCTATGCCGCGCTGACGTTCCGGATAACGCGCGAGCTTTTTTACGCCACCCCAACAGATGGTGCGCAATCGGCGCGCGGTCCGCCTGCCGTCCTGATCTGAGTTTGTCGCGTTCAAGCGCGATCGCCGTGGAGACCGAGCAGGTCGCGGCCTCGCATCTTCGCAGCTTCAGTTCAGTTTAGGTTATCGGAAATGCTCATCCAGGCGGATCGTTTCAAGGCCGGGCCGCGCATCACGCGCAAGCTCCACGTCACCTCTCGCATCAGCACCTTTGCCGTGCTCGCCATCGCGTCTCTCGCAGGGGCTGGTCAAACGGTTCAAGCGCAGGAGACGCAGTCACAAAACAGCATCAGCCTTCCCGATGTGACCGTTCAGCAGCAATCGCAAAAACCGCCGCAGGCGGTTGCGCAGACGCCATCGACGGCCGTTAAAAGGAAGGTCGCCGCGAAGAAATCCGCGCCGCCGTCTCCGAAACCCGTTGCCGCGCCGTCGGAAGTCGCGAGTGGAGCGTCGACCTTGCCAGGGGGCAATCGCTCGCCGTCGCCGACAGCCGGAAATCCGGGCGCGCCTTCGAGTTCCGTGGCCGCCGTTTCAGGCGCTTCCGGCGCCGGAGCGCAGACCGCGACGGGCGTCGACATGAGCCGGTACGCCAACACGCCTGTCTTTTCCGTCACCGACATCCTGCACGACGTGCCGGGTGTTTCGCTGAAGCAGGGCAACGGTCCGCGCGATATGGGTATCTCGATCCGCGGTTCGAATGCACGCAACGGCTTCGCCATTCGCAACATCGTCATTCTCGACGATGGCTTCCCCGTGACGCAGCCGGACGGTCTATCGCGAAGCGACCTGATCGATCCGCATGCCTATTCGGGTGTGGACGTGTGGCGGGGACCGTCGTCGGCGTTGTTTGGAAATTATGCCACGGGCGGCGCGATCAACTTCCGCACATGGCCGGGCGGCGTGATCGATGGCGTCGAATACGGCGTCGACGTCGGAAGCTTCAACTACCTCAACAACTACGTCATCGGGGGCAAGAAGGGGGAGAACTGGGAAGCCTCGGTTTTTTCGAGCGATGTCCGGGGCGACGGCTATTACGGCTACAGCGAGTTCAATACCCAAACCGTCAATGCGCTCATCACCTATCAGCCATCGATGACGGATACGTTCACGTTCAAGTTCATCAACAACAACATCTATACGGAATTGCCGTTCCGGATGTCGCTGAACGAGTTCAATGCAAATCCGTATCAGAAAGGTTGCAAAACGTTTGCAACCGCAGCGCCCGGCTGCGCGAAGTTTAGCTTTATGGGCGTCAATCAGACGGCGGAGGAGGCCGGTGCAAACCGCGACGATCGGCGAACGATCGGCGGCGTGCGCTGGGATCACGAATTCAGCGCCTCGACGACGGGCCAAGTGCAGGTCGTCATCGACGATCGCAACATCAGTCAGCCGACCGGAACGACAAGCGCGATCGGCGATTACCTGTCCTACAACGTCAGTGCGGGAATTTCGAACACCGCGACATTCGCCGGACTTCCGATGCGCTCCTACCTTGGGGCCTTCTGGAATTACCTGCCGGTCGACTCCCAGACCATTCTTCTTGCTCCACGCGGAAGCGTGCTGAACGATCGCCTGCAGTCGGATCAAATCGGCTCGACGGAGAACTTTGGGGCGCGGGCGCGCCATGAGGTCAAGCTCACGGACGACGTCGCCGTTGTCGCTGGCGCAACGGTCGAACGCACATCGCTGGATGGTACGCAGCGGAGCTACAATGCGGGCGGCGCGATTACGCAGACTGTCAGCGTCGGGCGCGAGATAACCAATATCGCGCCGGAAGTGGGGCTGCTCTACACGCCGAACGATCAATGGCAGCTTCGCGCCCGCGTCGGCACGGGTTACGGAACGCCGCAATTCTCAAATCTTTTTGTCGATCCAGACGGGAATGCCGGCAATAACACCGACCTCAAGACGCAATCGAACATCGGGTATGATCTCGGAGCCGATTGGACGCCCGTCAAAGGCGTCATGTTGAGCGTTACCGGCTTTTATGAGTTCTTCACGAACGAGATCGTATCGCAGGCGCCGCTGATCCCTGGAAGATCGAACTTCAGCTATAATGCGCCGGCTTCGGAGCACCGCGGCATCGAGGCGGTCGCAAATGTTGCCCTGACCGATAGCGTGCGACTGACGGCGGCCTATCTCTACAACAATCAGATCTATACCGATTACGATGAATTCGTGGCCGGTGCCGCGAACACTGCCAACCGGGCCGGGAACAAAATCCCCGGTGTCTCGTCCAATGAACTGACGGCGCGATTGAGCTACGACAAGCCGTCGGGATTTTACAAAGGCGTCGGCGCCTACGTCGAATACCAGTGGCATGACGGCTTCTACATGGAAAACGCCAATCTGCTTTGGGCTCCCGGATACGAGACGGTCGACGTCAACGTCCATTACGAACGGACGCTGAATTGGGGGCCGATTAAATCGTTCATGGCGTATTTCGAAGTCCGCAACGTCCTCGACGAGGTCTACATCGCCTCCGCAAACAACATCGCTGACAGGGACGGATCGACGGCTGATAGTTTGTCCGGAACGACAGGTTCCATCTATGCCGGTGCGCCGAGAACCTATTACGGCGGCATGAAAGTGAGGTTCTGAGTGATGCGTACATATATCATGTCGGTGGCGCTGCTTTTGCTCGCCGCGCCGGTCACACTGTCAAACTTGGCGCGGGCTCACGACGGTGCTTCTCACCATCATGAAACGGCGGCGGCGTGCCAGTCTTCGGCGCTCGCCTGCGCGAGCGTCGCAACGGCGGCGTTTGCTCCGGATGGGAAGCTCTGGCTGACGTGGTCAGCGGGCGGGCGCATTTCGGTCGCAAGCTCGACCGATCTCGGGAAAACGTTTTCGACGCCAATAACGCTGCTTGCAACGAAGCTGCCGCTCGATGACGGACCGGATGCTCGGCCGAAAATCGCCTTTGGCCCCAACGATCGTGTCGCGCTCAGCTATGCGGCGCGCGATGAAAAATACAACGGCCACGCCTTCCTCGCGCGATCGTCGGACGGCGGCAAAACTTTTTCCGAGCCTCAACCGATTACCACCGGCTCGCCGAGCCAGCGCTTCGAAACGGCGGCGTTCGATCCTAATGGTCGTGTGTTCGCAGCCTGGATCGACAAGCGAAATATTGCCGCCGCAAAGAAGGCTGGCAAAAAGTACGCGGGTGCGGCGCTTGCTTACGCGTGGGACGACAAGCCGGGCGGCTCGCTCGACGCAGCAGCTATCGCGCGAGACAATTCCTGCGAGTGCTGCCGCATCGCGGTCGCGTTTACAGGCTCCGGCAAGCCGGTCGTCATGTTCCGCAACATTTTCGACGGTGGCATTCGCGATCACGCGACGATCACGTTCTCGGATACCGGAAAGCCCGGACCGCTCTACCGCGTCAGCGACGACGATGCGAAGATCGACGCGTGTCCGCATCAGGGGCCGAGCCTTGCGATCGGCAGCGACGGCACCTATCACGCAACGTGGTTCGCGCTCGGCCGAAAGCTCAAGGGCGTCTACTACGCGCACTCGGAGGATGGCGGTAAGACGTTCTCGGAGCCGATGCGTATCGGCGACGCGAATGCCCAGATCTCCCGGCCTTACGTTTTGGCGGCGGGCGGCGCGGTTTACCTCGCCTACAAATCGTTCGACGGTGAGAAAACAAGCATCGAGCTGATGACGTCGCACGACGCGGGACGTACCTGGAGCAAGCCGCGAACCGTTGCGGCGACGGCTAACGCATCCGATCATCCGCTGCTCGTTGCGCATCAGACGGCCGTCTACCTGTCATGGCTGACGCTCAAAGAGGGATATCGCCTGATACCTCTGGAGCCGCAGTCATGAGCGCCATCGTGCGATGCGTTGCGACTGTTCTGATGCTCGTCTGTTTCGCGTGCGGTCCGGCCAACGCCGAGCCGCCGCGCACGTTCGACGATGCAAGCTGGCAGGCGCTTCTCAATTCGCACAAGGGCCAGCCGGTCATCGTGCACTTCTGGGGATTTTCCTGCGGCAACTGCATGGTCGAGCTGGCCGGCTGGGGGAAATTTGCGCGCGAGAATCCCGGTATGGCGATCGCGTTCGTGAACTGGGATCGCCATGGCGCCGATCCACGCCGGATCGAAAAAGCGCTAGCGAAATCCGGGCTTGGCGGCGTTGAAAGCTACACGCTCGCGAACGGGTTTGAAGAGAAGCTGCGCTTCGCCGTCGATCACGACTGGATGGGCGAGCTGCCCTACACACGTCTCATCGAACGGGACGGCACGGCCAAGTCGTTTTCCGGCACCGCCGACTTCGAGAGCCTGTCGCAATGGCTCGGCACGGCTCGGCACAGCCAACGGTAGCGCGAAACGTAATCCTCTCCGCGCATTCGTTGCCTCTCAAGAATATTGTTTGCGATCTTGTCAACGGCTGTATTGCCGCAGATGATTATGCGCAACCGATTCGTGTGCGTGGAGGCTCAAACCGAGAGGAAGACATGGATATTGATCTCCAGTCACTGATCATCTGGCTGCTCATCGGCGCTATTGCCGGTTGGCTCGCCGGACAAATCATGAAAGGCGGAGGATTTGGTCTCGTCGGCGATATTATCGTCGGCATCGTCGGAGCGTTTATCGCCGGCGTATTATTCCCACGGCTAGGCTTTGCGTTTGGAAATCCGCTCGTTGGGTCGATTATCGCGGCGGTTGTCGGCGCATGTCTATTGCTTTTCATTCTGCGACTGGTTCGACGTGGCCCATAGGCCGACGCCGATCCGAATGAATATGTTTTGACGCAACATGAAGCCGGCTGCTCGCTGCAGCCGGTTGACGCTTCGAGTTAAGGACTTGCTTATCGGCTAGCTACCCGATTTACGCGCGCGAGATCATCTCTCGGGTTACGCGCGCGAGATCATCTCTCGGGGCTTTGACTGAAGCAGGTCTTCCGCATCGTGCATCAGCCGCTCGATGATGTCGGCCGCCGGTTCGATCGATCGTATGAGGCCGACCACCTCGCCCACGAACGTGTTGCTCTTCTCGGGATCGCCCTCGATCCAGCCGGCGCGGTATTTCGCGGCTTCCTGATCGGCGACGATAGCCAACTCGCTTTCTCGACCATGCCAGCGGCGAATGAATTCGTTCACGAGCACGCGGGCGCTGTATTGTTTCGGCCAATCGAGCTTGCGCGCCAGATCCATCGTCTGCGAACGGATGGTATCGTCGCCCGTCGAATTCAGCGCTGCGTCGTGCATCCCTTTGCTGACGTTTGCTTCCTCGGACGCCCAGAGTCGCGATCCGACCATGACGCCATCGGCGCCGAGCATGAACGCGGCCGCGACCGTCCGGCCGTCTCCAATTCCTCCGGCCGCGCAAAGAACTGTCTCGGGGTATTCCTTTGCAATCAGGTCCGCGACTTCGGGGACGATGGACAGCGTTCCGCGGCTTTGGCCGTGACCGCCCGCTTCGGCGCCCTGGGCAACGATGATGTCGGCGCCACACGCCATCGCATGTGCCGCGTCGCGCCGCGTCTGTACCTGGCAGATGAGTGTCACGCCCTGGTCCTTGATGCGCTTGGCGAAGGGCTCAGGATTTCCGAACGACAGGATGATGGCTTTCGGCTTGTTCGACAGCGCTTGATCGAGAAGCGCCGGCTGCTTGGCGAGCGACCAGGTGATGAATCCGCAGCCGACCGGCTGGTTGCCGGCGGCGCGAAATTCCTGCGCGACCCAGTCCGCATCGCCATATCCACCGCCGATCAGGCCGAGACCGCCGGCTGCGGAGACCGCCGCCGCAAGGCGCCCGCCCGCTGCCCATGCCATAGGTGCGCAGATGATTGGATGCCGTAGTCCCAGCCGTTCCGTTAGTCGTGTCTTCAGCACTTCCGCGTCCCCTTTCAAGGCGGCCCTAGCTTAGGAAGGGCCGCAACTCGCGCAATAAAGAATTCCTGTTCGATAGAATGTCCGCCAACGTCCATTCATCGAGTTCTGCAAGGAAGGCGTCGAGGGCACGCCTCAGTGCGTGCCGCAGGCGGCAGCTTTGCGTGATGCGGCACATGTTGGACCCGCCGAAACATTCGACGATCTGGAAGTCCTCTTCGACGATGCGCAACACCTCGCCGATCGTCATGTTTTCGGCTGGTTTTCCGAGACGGAGGCCACCGCCGCGGCCGCGCAACGTCTTAACGAAGCCGTGCTTCGCAAGCTTGTTGACGACTTTCATCAGGTGGTTTTCCGAGATCGCGTAGACCTTCGCGATTTCCTGGATCGTCGCCAAGCGGTCCTCCCGCGCGCCGAGGTACATGAGTACGCGGAGCGCATAATCGGAATGGACTGTTAGCCGCATCGAAGGGTCCGCCAAACGGTTGCCGCGAAGGGGCAAAGCATCATAAGGTGCAAAATCAGTACATCTTAAGCCGTTCAACGGCAAGAGCTTCCGCCATGTCGTATCATCCGCCGCATCCGAAGGCTCCGGGTCTTTCCGTCGGGATCGACGAGGCCATGGTTGCGGAGCTTGTGAACCGCTTCTACGCCGAGGTACGGCAAGACGAATTGCTCGGACCCATCTTCAATTCGCGCATCGAAGATTGGGATGAACACTTGGCGAAGCTCTGCGCGTTCTGGTCATCGGTCGTTTTGATGTCGGGCCGCTACAAGGGGCAGCCTATGCCTGCCCATATCGCGATTGCCGAAATCAGCGACGAGCATTTCATGCGCTGGCTCGAGCTTTTTGCCGAAACCGCGAACGTGGTCTGCCCGCCGGAAGCGGCGGCGTTGTTCGTCGACCGTTCGCAACGGATCGCGCAGTCGCTTCGTCTCGGCATCGCCGCGAGCAAGGGCATCATCGCCTAGACGCTGGCTTCGTCTTTGGCTCGCTTACGCTAAACGCTCGCTTCAGCATGGATTTTCCGCTGGCGCTCGCGCCCAGCGAGAAGAGGGCGGCCGATATAGCGATCAAGCTCGCCGCGCCGCAAAAGCCGCCACGGCTCAATGAGGCTGATAAAGCGCGCCTGATTCTCCGGATCGCGATAGCGGGGATCATACCGCCACAAGCGCCATGCGCTGAGATAGCGAAGCCGCATAAGACGAGCCGCTGCAAATAAGGTCCGCATGAATGGCAGGTTTCTGATCGACGCCACGACCGCACGGTGCGTCGGTCCGAAGGTTTTCCAATACCAGCTCCCAAACATCATGTCGGCAGCGCGCACCCAGAGCCTGCGCACGGTGGGCACCAGAAAGGCGATCGGAAACACGACGAGAAAGAAATGCAGGTAGACCTGACTGGCGATCAGGCAGACGACGGCGGCGATCTTCGCGAACACGGGCGCTTCATGCCATGTGCGTTGTGCAAACGTGGCGGCGGCGTGCATTTTCTCGCGCCAGCCACGGGCTTGCTTGACGGTTTTGTCGCTGACGATGACGCTTGCGGCATAGCCGAGGCCAATGCTGGCGCCCGCCGCCAGAAACCGCGACAGCCGCCGCAATCCGACGCCCTGCGCCAGGAGCTTCAGTAAGCTTCCCGCGGAGCGGGCTGCGATGTTGCGGATGAGGACGATGCCGTTGGACAGAAATCGCACAGCGGCTCCGATGGCATCCTGTCCGGTCAGAGCGTAGATTGCGATAAAGGTCACAATGAAGAGGAACGCGAAAGCTGCGTACCAGCCTTTGCCCTTTCTCATCCTTGTTCCCCACCGGCTTGCAATGCGTGATGCGCGACCTGCGCTGCGCGAAGCCCCGCCTATGCGTACCACCCCGACCGGCGAACCGGGTAGCGCGGCGCGATGGCCGTTCCGAGACTCGGGCAGGCGCGGATTGATCGGGCCTGAATTGGGTTGGCTTGAATTGGGTTTGCCTGCCGGGCGCCGTCCAGCCCCCTTTTGTTTGTGGGTGCAAAAAATTACGTCACTCCGCCGCGCATCTGTCGCTTCCAAAATCAGCCGCGGGCATTTATAGAACCGGATGGCGCGAAAACGGGACGTCCTCGACGGCGTTACGATTATTTAAATAGTTGTTTTCGTTGCGCATTGCGGGTGTAGCTCAATGGTAGAGCAGCAGCCTTCCAAGCAGTTGCCCCGCCATCGTAGCGTTCTGAAATCCTTCGCATTTCCTTGATATAGAATTTGCACGTTCGGGACAGCTTCGGGACAAGCTACGCGGAACGTTTGCGCTCGGCGGGTTTTTCCGGCTCGATATTACGCGCTACCGACAGACGCGCCCGCGCCTCTAGAATTTCGTCCTGCTGCACATGCGTATATCGCAGAGTCGATGTGATGCTCGCGTGCTCCATTGCCTCCTGAGTGAGTTTCAGATTCCCGGTGTCACGCATGAGCCGCGAGCCGAATGTGTGACGGAAATCGTGCGGTTTGAAATCGTTGATGCCCGCCGTCGCGCACGCGGCCTGGACCTTGCTGCGAAGCATGCGCGGGGTGATCGGAATCCTAGCCTTGCGATCTCGCGGGCTTTTTGAGATCGCAGTAAAGAGGCTGTTGCAGCCCTCGGGACTTTCGGCGTAGGCTCGTGCGACGATCTCCAGTTCGCGTTCCGTCATCCTGGTTGTTTTGATTTCCGGCCGGCGCTTCTTGAGTGCACGGGTCGTTATTGTTCCGCTGGCGAGATTTACGTTGTTCTTTGTTAGGCCGAGCCAGATTGCCTGCCGCTTCCCAGAGATGATGTAGAGTTCGCAGAGATCGGCGTATGCCGGATCGAGTGCATGCCAAAACTTGCGATCTTCGTCGGTCGACAGCTCGCGGACCCTTCCTGCTGGCTCTGTGCGCTTGACGCCGTCGCGGCCGCCCCAGGTAAACTGATCGAGGTCGAGCGGGACACCCCACTGTTTCTTGGCCCGCCGTAGAACGCGACGAAGCGGCTCAATGAACTGGCGGTTGACGGTTGCCGGCGTGGGCAGTTTGTCGGTTTCTCGCCATGCGTGTTGTGGTTCGTATCCCGGCAGGCGGTCCCGTTTGCGGACGAAGTTTCCGATGCGTTTAAACTTGGTGACGGGCGTCTGTGCGCGCCGCTGTGCCGCTTTTGATACATCATCAGGCGTGATAGAGACGAGCGGGGTGTCCGAACCGAGGAACCGTTGAAGCTCCGACATGCAAAGTTCTTGTTGCTGCCGTGCTTTCGGCTTCTTCGGATCATCAAGAAGCTCCGCAAGATAGCGCTCGCATGCGTCCGCGAGCGTCATCGCTTCGGAGAGCTTCCCGAGTACGGCTAATTCTCGGAAGCGAGCTTCGGCTTTGAGGGCCGCAGAACGCGTTTTCTGGCCCGTGGGGCCCTGAAATCTCTCGGGCTCGGCTTTGCCGGCAGGCTTGAGCCAGAAGTCGTAGATGAAGATCGACGAACGGTAGCTGCCGTCTTTCTTTCGGGGCCGGTAAACTGACACTGTTGGCACCTCTCAACGTATGCGAAAACGTCGGCCTTTGCGAAACGCAGGTGGCTAGCACCGGGGCGTTGGGCTTTGATCAAGCCCTTGCTGACGAGAGCGCGAACCGTTTTCGGATCGACTCCAAGGATGTTGGCGAGCGGGCCGCTGCCGATCGCACGGCGTCCCGAGAAGGCGGCATCGACGGCGGCGCGAATTTCATCCTTAGGCGAGGCGCTCGGCGGGGCCAATGTCTCGCGGTATGCGGGCAAATCCTTCACGATGGCGGCGTTGCACAATGCCGCCTTCGTGAGCGTCTTCGCTTGGAAATAAAAAATTCGTTGGTTAGCTTCGTGAAACATGGGTTCCGCACCGAGTTTGCGAGATCAACTTATCGGAACCCGCAACCCGCGCAAGCGTCGGCGCCGGGCTGTGCAAAATGGCAAAACTGAACTGCGAAATAAAAGCGAAATTACAATTCGAAATCATATGCTTGTTATTCGGTCGTCCAATTCTACGGCCTCGTAAAGTAAAGTATTTTTGTACTTTTCAGCTTTAGTCCACTTCTTAGCTGGATCGTGACAGCGATGATACGCAAGAAGATCAACAACGGCGGGCATTTTCATTATTCTGCCTATTTCCAGAATAACAATTTTCTATTTCGGGACTTGGAATCTGAGCGCGGCGTCTGTTACTCGAAAGTCACTCTTCGTTTAATTCAAGCCCCACCCATTTTCACTAGTTGACCCAGGGATCAATTGATCATAGAAAGGGCTATCCTGGGCGCTTGTCGTCTAAATGCCGGTCCGTAGAGGCCGGCATTTGTGTTTGAAGGCCTTGATCTCTGGTTCGACTATTCGGCCATGCGTGCTGGGAACCACATGAGGGGCGGTTCCTCCCGCCGCCGTTCATCTTCGACCCCAAAATAGCTCCACCGAAGCCGCCATCTTGGCGGTTTTTTTGTGCCCGAGGCACATCATGCAAAATCTTGATCCCCCGCCAATCTGGTCCACGTGGCCGGAACGACTTCCCGCGCACCCGTTGTGCGCCGATGCCTTTGCTGACGGGACTCGGCGCTTGCCGCGCGGTAGCGCACTTACCTACCACCACGTCGAGTTCAACACCGCAGGGCGCATTGGGTGGCTCAACTTCGATGTCGATCGCAGAGACTCGTTCGAGTGCTGGGATCGTGCACACCTGCCGGCTCCGAATGCCTACGTCCAGAATCCGTCGAACGGCCACGGGCACCTGCTTTATGCGATTGCAACCCCAGTCGGGCTCACCGGCTTGAGCCACGAACGACCCATCGCCTTAGCCGCCGACGTTCAGCGAGGGATGACCCGCAGGTTGGAGGCCGACGCTGCCTACGCAAACAGGATCGCCAAAAATCCGTCGAGCAAAAGGTGGCGCACCGGCTGGTTCTCCAACAGCCCTTACGAGCTTTCGTTCCTCCTTGATGCTCTCGACCGGCGCGACTTGAAGCCAGCGCTGCACCCGAGCGTAACGCAGGGCATCAGTCGGAATGTCGATGTTTTTAACTCGTTGCGCCAATTTGCGTACGCGAATGTGCGCGCAGCAAAGAAGACGGGCGATCAGATGGCGTGGATAGCCCGGTTGGTCCAGGAAGCGAGGATTGCCAATCTGCAATTTGCTGTTCCGCTCTCGCTGTCAGAGCTGAGACAGATTGCGAAATCGGTCGGGAAGTGGACGTGGCGACGCTTCGACGATGCCAAGTTCTCGAAGCTTCAAGCGGGGCGGCGTGCCATCGGTGTCGCCAAGCGTCGAAACGAGATGCGCTCCAAGATCGACGCGCTGCTGGGAGGTGTATCCTGATATGGTTGACGACCTACCTGTCTCACGACGGAGACTCCGACGTCCAAAATCCATGTCCGTCTTCATGATCGAGACTGGACGCTCCGCCCGCACAATCCGGCGTTATGTGGCCGAACCCCGCGAAGACTACGAGGCACGCTCGTTGAGCCGTACGGCGCCTTGGATGGCCGAAGGGGTTAGCCGTGCCACTTGGTATCGCCGCCTGAAGGCTGCGCGGGGGCAGGGGAAGTCGATTTGAGTCAGGCCTCTAGAATTGGCCGGTGACTCGAATTTTTTCTGCCCGGAGGAATGAAGTCCGCAGTTTCGAAGAGCCACGGGTGGCCCCCTGTGTGGCGGGAAATAGCAATTGGACGCCGATTGCGGGCGTCCGTAATCACCCGAAAGGAAAGCCGATGTCGAAGTCTGAACTTGAGAGCCTTCGCGAGAATTTCGCTGCGCTGGAAGCCGCACATGTCAAAGCCGACGCGGAGCTGGCAGTTCGCAACGCAGGAGGCAACCCCGCGCTGCTCGTGTCACACGTCGCAGCTGCTGGACGTGCCCGTCTCAATCGCAATGGGGTGGTTACTGTCGAATATCGGCGCGGAAGCGCTTGGTTGGATGGCGAGGAGTTCCTCCGCCATCTCCGGTCTGACGAAACTTTGAAGAAGGCATTCGCGCCCAATTCAACACCTTCGGCAGCTCTGAAGGCACCAGCCGCCCCAAACCCATTCCGCAAGGGCGCAAGTTTCAATCTTACCAAACAAATGGAGCTGTCGCGGAGCGATCCAGCGCTTGCCGCTCGGCTCAGAGCAGAAGCTGCAGCATCCTGATCAAACGGACCAATGGAGATTTCGATGTATGACCGTGACCCGTTAGATCAGTTACTCGAACGTCTGCCGGAACCCCACCGGCATCGCCGCATTGGGCGGAACCAAGCCCAGCTGGCTGTATTGTTTCGTGCGCTCAGCATCGGTCACACGGCCAACGCTGCAGCTGCGCTTGCAGGTCTATCGAACACGACTGTGAAACGCTGGCGCCGGACTGACCGCGAGTTCCAGAACCAGTTCGAAGCAGCACGTGCTCTTGGCCGCGAGGCACTTGCAAAACAACGCATCGCAGACAGTGCCGGCATTGCCCAATCGTCTTAGATGACGCCGCGGAAATGTACGAGCAACTTCAACCTTAGAGCTCAGCATGCGTGTCACGGCTGAATCTCAGCGGGCGGCCTGTGCTCGTCTTCTCGCGTTGGTTGCGACCGGGAAACTCCCGGAACCGGTCGGTGATCCCGCAGCATTCCCGGACGCGGAATTGCAGACGGTCCAGACTATCACGACACCGGCGCCCGAACCCGCACGGTCGACGAGATCATTGGCGAACCGGTTTGCCGACCAAACCGGCGCCGTCGTCTGGCGCGGCGCTAACTTGGCAACTTTGATACCCTAAAAAGGGGCGACGCTGACGCGGAGCCTCAAATCCTGAAATCGAGAGTCCCCATGCCCGCTACAAACCATGACGCGGCGCGCCGACGCGTGCTCGAGCTTACCGATGGTAATGAAACTGTCTTCCTTCTTCGGAACAGCTGGCATTGCCATGAGAGATACACTCCCGCTGAAGTGATAGAGGCACTCGACGCAACTGCAGGCCTCGTCGCGATGGCAGCGCGTCGGCTCGGGTGCACCGCGAACACGGTGCATAATTACATTCGGCGCCACCCTGCCGTGCGTCTCGCCTTGGAGACGATCCGCGCCGAGATCGCCGATTTCGCCATGAGCAAGGTTCTGGAATTGATCAAGGCGTGCCATGCGCCAACCATCATTTGGTACTTGTCGACTTTCGGTCAGAGTCGGGGGTATGGGCGTGTTCGCTCAAAACCGCCGCAACCGGCTCAGTCGGCCGAAAAGTTTTCTATCCAGTGGCGAGACCTCGACCTTCCGCCGGAGACTCGTCGCGCCATTGAAGAGGCGCTCGTCAAGGCGAAGGAGAAGGCAGCCTAAGGCCCGTCGAATTGGGCGCTTTTTGCTCGCCATACGCGCGCGCACGCGCGCGAGAGCTACAAACGGAAAACGGATCGGTTCTCATGTCCCGAAAAGATCGCCGGGCGTTCAGATCGAACGCCCCCAAATAACTCGCGGCCGATTCTGATAGCCGCTTTTCCGTTGCTGCGGCGGCGGAATGGTTGGGCTTGCTTCCTCTCACGTCAAGCTGTCAACGCCGGAGAGAATGTGCAGCAGATTTCCGGAGCAAAAGTGCAGCACCGACGCCAGCAAGAAGGCCCCCGATATCGGGGGCCTTCTTGCTTATGGAGCCTTATTGCTGCGCGGTTT
>NZ_JBAYUV010000021.1:0-58224 GCF_041674905.1 Hyphomicrobium sp. | reverse complement strand
TCAGCCCGCTTCGCGGTGTTGCGTACAGTCATGGCCTCTCTACGCCCTTTCGGGCGACACGATTGACACGCGTATCACCAAAGTCTCGTTTCCTACGTTACGTGCGTATCGTAAACGACGTCAACAAACGACAGCGTGTTTGGGCGCATTCCAGTGAAAAATTGAAGAGCGAACGCGTGGCTCCGGACCTTGCCACATTGACAGAGTCCTATACCGTCACGTTTAAGACCCCTTAAATATCAAGAGAACACGAGAAAGGGTCTGGTCAAACACCGTTCCTGTTTGCACCCGATCTTTCTTCCAGATCTGGAGGATTCCTTAGAATGACAGTGAAGGTGGCGATCAACGGTTTCGGCCGCATCGGTCGCAATGTGCTGCGCGCAATCATCGAGAGCGGACGCACGGATATCGAAGTCGTTGCCATCAACGATCTTGGGCCGGTCGAGACGAATGCGCACCTGCTGCGCTTCGACAGCGTGCACGGCCGCTTCCCACACGACGTGAAAGTCTCGGGCGATACAATCGACGCCGGTCGCGGACCGATCAAGGTGACGGCGATCAAGAACCCGGCTGAGCTGCCGCATAAAGCTCTGGGCGTTGATATCGCGCTCGAATGCACGGGCATCTTCACGTCGAAAGACAAGGCGAAAGCACATCTCGATGCGGGCGCCAAACGCGTGCTCGTTTCGGCTCCGGCCGATGGCGCCGACCTGACGGTCGTCTACGGCGTCAACAACGATAAGCTGACCAAGGATCATCTCGTCGTCTCGAACGCGTCGTGCACGACGAACTGCCTGGCGCCGGTCGCCAAGGTGCTCAATGATTTCGTCGGCATCGACAAAGGCTTCATGACGACGATCCACGCCTACACCGGCGATCAGCCGACGCTCGATACGCTGCACAAGGATCTTTACCGGGGCCGCTCCGCCGCGATGTCGATGATCCCGACTTCGACGGGCGCCGCCAAGGCCGTCGGCCTCGTGCTGCCGGAACTCAACGGACGCCTCGACGGCACGTCGATCCGGGTGCCGACGCCGAACGTCTCGGTCGTCGATTTCAAGTTCGTCGCAAAACGCGAAACGACGAAGGACGACATCAACGGCGCAATCCAGCGCGCCGCGTCGCAGGAACTCGCTGGCATCCTCGGGGTTACCGATCAGCCAAACGTTTCGATCGACTTCAACCACGACGCCCGGTCGTCGATCTTCCATCTCGACCAGACCAAGGTCCTGGACGGCACATTCGTTCGCGTCCTCGCCTGGTATGACAACGAATGGGGCTTCTCGAACCGCATGGCGGACACCGCCGTCGCGATGGGAAAATTGATCTAACTCCTTTATGAAACCTGGACGGGCGCCCCTCACATGGCGCCCGTCGTCGTTCCAAGCGCAAAAACTCTCAAACGGCCATTCGGAGACAAATATGAGCGAGAAAATCGAAGATATCGCCCGCGCTCTCACTGCGCCGGGCAAGGGCATCCTGGCTGCGGACGAAAGCACGAGCACGATCAAGAAGCGGTTCGACACGATCAATCTCGTCTCGACCGAGGACAGCCGTCGCGATTACCGCGAGATGCTTTTCCGCGCGACCGAGGGCATGAAGAATCACGTTTCGGGCGTCATCCTTTACGATGAGACGATCCGCCAGAAGGCGAAGGACGGCACGCCGCTCGTCGACATCATGAAAGCTGCGGGATCGATCCCGGGCATCAAGGTCGACATGGGCGCGAAGCCGCTTGCAGGACTGACGTCCAAGGTCGAGACGATCACGGAGGGCCTCGACGGTCTTCGCGAGCGTTTCGCCGAATATCATAAGCTCGGCGCGCGGTTCGCGAAGTGGCGCGCGGTCATCACGATCGCCGACGGCTATCCGACGTGGAACTGCGTCAAGGCCAACGCGCACGCGCTTGCGCGTTATGCGGCGCTCGCCCAGGAAGCCAACATCGTTCCGATCGTCGAGCCGGAAGTGCTGATGGACGGCGCGCATTCTTCGCACGACATCGACGAATGCTACCGCGTAACGGAGTGGACGCTGCGCACCGTATTCCGCGAGCTTTACGATGCGCGGGTCAATCTCGAAGGCATCGTCTTGAAGCCGAACATGATCATCGCGGGGCAGAAGTCTGCGAAGCAGGCAAGCGCCGCCGAAGTCGCGGAAAAAACCGTGAAGGTTCTGAAGGAAACGGTGCCGGCGGCGGTGCCGGGCATCGCGTTCCTTTCGGGCGGACAGTCGGACGAGGCGGCGACCGAGCATCTGTCGCTGATGAACGCGTCGGGTCCGTTGCCTTGGGCGCTGACGTTCTCTTATGGCCGGGCATTGCAGGCGGCGGCGATCAAGACGTGGGGCGGCAAGTCCGAGAACGTCGCGGCGGGTCAACGTGCGTTCACGCATCGCGCGAAGATGAACGGGCTGGCGGCGCTCGGCAAATGGAGCCAGGCGCAGGAGAAGGCCGCGTAACGAACGCGCCTTTCACCGCGATACGTCTTGCAAAATCAAAAGGGCGGCTCGGAGCCGCCCTTTTTCTTATCAAACGTTCCGGCGAACGGGCTTAGTTCAGGAAGATGCTCGAGAGCGCGTCCTGAAGTGTCGCCGCCGGCGTAATCGGATTTTTCTTAGTGGACGCGGTCTTCTTGTTGTTGCGGCTGTTGCGGGCAACAGGCGGCGCATCACTCATGGAATCCGAACCGTCGCTGATGGCGCCGGGTTGATCGGCTTCTGTCGGATCGATGGCCTCGGGGGCATTGTAACGGACCGGGTGTCCGCGCAGCGCCGACATGACCCGATTGTCGTTGCCATAGAGATCGCCGTAGGTCCGGAGCTGGCCGCTCTCGTCAACGCGCGCCGTGAAATACACAAGGTAGACCGGAACGGGTTTGCTGAGCGTCACGTCGGCGCCGCCGTTCCAAAGCTCTCCGACCTTTTCCGGCGAATAGCCCTTGTCTTCCTGCAAGATGACTTCCGCGGTGCGGCGCGGTTCGCCGACGCGCAAGCAGCCGTGGCTTAACGCGCGACTGGACTGCCCGAACAGGCTGCGCTCGGGCGTATCGTGCATGTAAACGTCGTGGCGGTTCGGAAAGCGGAACTTGACCATGCCGAGGGGGTTATCGGGTCCCGGCGGCTGAACGAAGCTGTAGCTTCTGAGATCCGCCGTGTTCCAGTTGACCGAATTGGGATCGACCGGGCGGCCGTTATACGACACCTGCAGCTTATAAGCCTCGAGGACGCGCGCGCCGCCGCTGCCGCCACCACCGCCACCACCGAAAAGCTGGTCGAAGAAATCAAAGCCGGAGTTCGATGCTTTCCTCAAGCGGGGCGCAAGCTCTTTGGCCTTGATGCCATCGGGCATGCCCCAGCTCGGCCGGAAGATGACGTATTGCAGGTTGGCGGTGAGGACCGGCGTCGGCCACGACGGCTGGCCGACGATCATTCTCTGACTGAGAACGCGATCCTTGCCCTTCCAAATTTCGCTGGTGAACTCGGGGATGTTGTTCATCACGTAGAACGAGCCGAGGTTCTCCGGCAGCCAGCGCCAACGCTCCATGTTGGCAATCAAGCGATCGACGTTGCGTGTCGGATCGATCCTTTTCGACTTGCCGCCACCATTCAACGCATTGCGCACGCCGTTGCCGACGAGACCGTCAGCGGCCAAACCGTTGGCGCGCTGATAATCCTTCACCGCGTCGAGCAAGGCGTCATCGTAGAGATCGTTGCTGTCGGCATCAGCCGACGGAACCTTGAGACGCTGGCGGAGCAGCGCCACCTGATCGTCGCGAACGCCAAGGCGCAGCACCTTACCACGCGGCAGCTTGACCTCTTCGGCGGGATCGGTCGTTGGCTCTTCCTCGACGGTCGCGCCGCGCGCTTTGAGCAGTTCCTGGCGTAGCTTCTCGAAGCCGTCATGACGCGGATTGAGGCCGCGCAGGACCGTGCCGGGATGCGAGGCATCGGCGAGTTCCCGCACCACGGCCTTGGGATCTTTCACCGGCGGCTTCATGTCGAGAATGTTGCTGAGCGATATGGGATCGAGACGGCCGCCACGCGCAAAACGCGCATACTTCAAGGCCGAAAGCGTCAGTTGCGCTTCCGCTGTTCCTTGCGCTTCGACATCGGCGCTGCTTGCGAGATTGGGAACAACGAAATCGGAAGACTCGAGGCCCCAATCGTCCGCCTTCCGAAGCTCGGAGATCACTGATTTGGCTTTTTCGTTGAAGCTGCCGTCGTGGACCCACAACGGCTCCTTGCGGGCGTTGTAGTAGTCGGCGGCAGCGGCGATGTCCGACGAGACGTTGTCCCTGCCGACGAGCGATTTGTCCGCGAGTTTTCGGCGCGCAGCTTCGACGACGGGGCTGACAAGGGTCTCGGGAGCCGCTGCGGCGGCAGCCGGCGGCGTTGACGGCTGAGCTTCCGGTTGCGCAGGAGTTGCCGAGGCCGGTGCGGTAGCGGATTCGGTCGGAGCGGACGCAGCTGGCGTTTCTACAGGCGGCGTTACGGCGGCCGTCGCGGGCGCAGGCTGCGCTTCAGTTGCAGGAGCCGTTTCGGACGGGGTGACAGCAGCGGCCGGAGCCGACTCCGTTACGGGCGCCGACGACCTGGCGGATTCTGGAAGCGCGCTCGTCGTCTGCGGGACAGAAGCCGACGAACCGTTCGACGGCGGAAAATACGTCGTCGTCGCGCCGCTCCCTGACGTTTCGGACCCCGTTTCGGCGGCGAGCGATGCTGCGCCGCCTGCCGAACAGAACGCCAAAACGCCAAAGCTAAGAGCGCGCAGAGCGGAAAGCTTGTTCATTCCCAAATGGCTCCGTTAGGCGAGAAGCACGCCGACGTCAGGTATCCGTCTGACAGTTGGTGAGCCCTCATGTTGGCGGAAAAACGCCGAAAAAATGGGGCTTAAGCGGAACATGGCCCGTTCGCATGGACTGGTAAACCGTGGCCCATGAAAAATCCGGCGAAAAAACAGTGCTGTGTCCCGGAAAACCCTATTTGAGTGTAACGAGAAGTCCTAGGCAATAAAAGTCGTTCTTGTTTCCGCCGCAATCGGCTTCGAAGAGCGATCTCAAATGCGGAGAACCGGGCGTGGCGAGCGAGACAAAGCTCTATCTGGATTATGTGGTGTCGGGACCATTGGCGACGTCTCGCGCCGTGTTGTCGGCGGCACTCGAAGCGGCGCCGGTCGCGAGCCTTTTGATTCGAACGGAAGGTGGCGCAGCTTACGATCTGGAAACGGTTCGCGAGCTGACGGCCATAGCCCAAAAGCAGGGCGTCGCCGTTCTTCTCGGTGACGTGGCTCATGCCCGCGATCTCGGCGCTGATGGCGTTCACGTCTTCTGGAGCGCCGATGTCGTCGAAAGCTTCAGAAGCGTTCGACAGGCCGCTGGCCGGGAATTGATCGTCGGGGCGGACGCGGGCCGAACGCGTGACGACGCCATGCAGATCGGCGAAGCGGACAGCGACTATGTTGCATTCGGAATTCCTGCGCATGTCGAGGATCGCGCCCGCGCCGCGCGACGGCAGCTCGACTTGGTCGCGTGGTGGAGCGAGGTGTTCGAGATTCCGTGCGTGGCGCTCGATGTTGCAGATGCCGATCATGCGCGCGCCCTTGCTGGTGCCGGAGCGGACTTCGTCGGCGTTACGATCACGGCGGACCAATCGGTTTCAGAGGTCTTGGCCCGCATCCGGGCCTACGGCGAAGCGGTTTCGGCACACGAGGACGTCAGGTGAAGCGTAACGGCAAACTCATTCGACGTTTTGGGGCGACGGCGCTGCTGCTCACCCTGGCAGGTCCGCTCGCGGCCGAGACCAGCTCATGGTCCGCGCGTGAAACGTCAGTGCCGAAATCAACGCCTTCCACTTCACCTCTGCCGCCGCCGAGGGCGCCTTCGCCTGCAGCCGCACAGGATTCCGGGGCGACAGGCATCAAGAAAGCGATCCCGTCGCTGGTTCCCGCGACCGGCGATAATGCCGCCTACATGGCGTTCGATCAGGGCCAGTATCTGACGGCGTTGAAGCTCGCGGAGGAAGCGGCACAGCGCGGCGAAGCGCAGGCCAACACGCTCATCGGGCGTATCTACGGCGAAGGTCTCGGCGTTCAGAAGGACGAGCGGAAAGCCTACGATTACTACATGAAAGCGTCGCAGCTTGGCGACGTGCAGGGATCGTTCGCGGCGGCGATCGCTCTCGCGGAAGGTCGCGGCATCAAGAAGGATCGCAAGGTCGCAGCCGAGCTTTTCGAAAAAGCGGCACTCACGGGAAACGCCGAAGCCAACTACAATCTCGGAATGCTGTTCCTCAAGGGGGATGGCAAACCGCAGAGCCCGATCCGGGCGTTTCAACACATCCGATACGCGGCGGAGAAAGGCGTCCCCGAGGCGCAATACGATCTCGCCGAACTCTATCAGACGGGCACCGGCACCGAAGCCAATGCGCTCGAAGCGGCGCGCTGGCTGTCACGCGCGGCCGAGCAAGGGCTGACACCGGCGCAATACGACTACGCGGTCAAACTGTTACAGGGCTTCGGCCTTTCGAAGGATGAGTCGAAGATCGCGGTGCTGATGAAGGCGGCGGCCGACAAAGGCGTTCCGGGCGCACAGAACCGCATGGCCTATCTCTATCGCGACGGCATCAAGGTTGAGAAAGACCCGGTCGAAGCGGCCACATGGCGTCTGATCGCGAAGAAAAACGGCTTTGAAGACAAAGAGCTCGACACGATGGTCGCCAAGCTGCCGAAGGCGCAGCGGCAGAGAGCCGAAGCGGCGGCTTCGGCCTGGCACGACCACATTCAGGTGGGTTCCGCGCCTTAACGCCGCTCGCGGCGTCCGCGTAAACCTCCAAGCCCTTGCAAGCCTTGCTTGTTGTTGGGAGAGGGGCTAGAGCCCCCCTTTGCCCGCCATTTTGCGCCTCGCGCCCGGACCTTCATCCCGATGAGCAACGTATCGCCCACTCTCAACGTCATGATTACGGCAGCCCGCAAGGCCGGACGCAGCCTCGCCCGCGACTTCGGCGAGGTCGAGCAGCTGCAGGTTTCGATCAAGGGACCGGCGAATTTCGTGTCGGTCGCCGACCACAAAGCGGAAGACATCATTTTCAAGGAACTGTCGAAAGCGCGGCCGGGATACGGATTCCTGATGGAAGAGCGCGGCGAAATCGAAGGCGCCGACAAAACGCATCGCTGGATCGTCGATCCGCTCGACGGTACGACGAACTTCCTGCACTCCAATCCGCTGTTCGCCATTTCGATCGCGCTCGAACGCGAGGGACAGTTGATCGCGGGCGTCATCTATAATCCCGCCAGCGACGAGCTTTTTACCGCGGAAAAGGGCAAGGGCGCCTACATGAACGACCGGCGCCTGCGCGTCGCATCGCGCAAAACGCTGGGGGACTCGCTCGTCACGACCGGCATTCCGCACCGGGGCCGTGCCAACCATTCCCGGTTCCTGAAAGAGATGGGAACGATGATGCAGGAAGTTGCGGGCATCCGGCGGTCAGGATCGGCCGCTCTCGATCTCGCATTCGTGGCGGCGGGCCGCTTCGACGCCTACTGGGAGCACGGCCTGCAGCCCTGGGATATCGCGGCCGGGATCGTCATGATGCGGGAAGCGGGAGGAATCGTCAGCGATCTCAGCGGAAGCGATAAATTCCTGGATAACGGAGATATTCTTGCCGCGAACCCGACGCTTCATAAGGCGTTCGGTGCAATACTTTTTAATAAGCCGTGAGCTGAGACGCGAACGCGACGCGGTTTCGGCATGATGTTGCCGGTTTTCGATGGGAGAGGCATGCGCTAAGGTTTGGTGTTAGACCGCGGGGGACGTTCGGGGAGACCACCAATGGCCAAGATACGCCCGGGCGATACCGCGGCACTCGCACCGGTTTCGCGCCGTTTGACACCGCCAGGTGTCTTTTTGCTGCGCATGACGATATTCTTGACGCTTGTCGGCTTTCTGGCCGCCATTCTGTTCGATCAGCTGAAGCATTCGTTCCTGAACAATCCGGGACTCAACGGGCTGATCGTCGGCGCGTTGCTGCTCGGCATCATTTACGCCTATCGCCAGGTCTTCCGGCTCTATCCCGAAATTCGCTGGGTCAACGCCTTCCGCATCGCCGATCCCGGCCTCTCGATCAGCGCCAAGCCCGTGCTGCTCGCGCCGATGGCGACCATGCTGCGCGACCGGACCGGAACGATCTCGCTGTCGACAGCGGCGATGCGCTCGTTCATGGATTCGATCGGCTCGCGTCTGGACGAAGCGCGCGATACCGGCAGGTACATGGTCGGGCTGCTCGTGTTCCTCGGGCTGCTCGGAACCTTCTGGGGCCTGCTCGAGACGATCCAGTCGGTCGGCCACGCCATCGATACGCTCGACACGAAAGCGTCCGATAACGTTCAGCTCTTCAGCGATCTGAAGGCGGGACTTTCCGCTCCTCTGAAGGGCATGGGCACCGCGTTTTCGTCGTCGCTGCTCGGGCTTTCGGGCTCGCTCATTCTGGGCTTCCTCGAACTGCAGGCCAGTCACGCGCACAACCGTTTCTATAACGAACTCGAAGAATGGCTGTCGGGCATCACCGAGCTGACGCCGGGTGGCACCGCGTTGGGCTCGAGCGATTACGTCAACCGCCAGCTTCTCGGCGCGGTCGTCGACATGCAGAAGGCGCTGGAAGATTTCACGGCCCGTCTCGGCGAGCAGCCCGTCGTTCCGCCGCGCATGCTGGGCCAGCCGCAGGCCGCCAATCCGGAAGAGGTTCGCGACCTCGCGCGCGGCGTCAATCAACTCGTGACGCAGATGCGCTCCGAGCAGAAAGTCGTTCGCGAATGGGTCGACGAACAGGCGCAACAGCAGGCGGAAGTTGCGAGCATGCTGAAGAATCTCGCAGACGCAATGAAGCGCGGAGACTAAGACGATGGCGCGCGGACGCTCCCGCCGCGGCGGAGAATACGGCGAGTTCTGGCCAGCCTACGTCGACGTGCTTTCGACGCTGCTGCTCGTCGTCACGCTTCTGATGTCGATCTTCATGATCGCGCAGTATTTTTCCGCCGAGGAAGCGTCGGGAAAAGATTCGGCGCTAAAGCGCCTGACGCGGCAGATCAGCGAACTGACATCGATGCTGTCGCTCGAAAAGGGCAAGGCGCAATCCTCGCAAGACGAGCTGGCGGCGCTGCAGGCAACACTGTCGAGCCTGAAGACGGAGAACGACAAGCTGACCGGCGTCGGACTTGGAGCCGACGAGCGGGCGAAGGCGGCGGAGGGCAAGATTTCGGGGCTGAGCTCGGATCTTCAGTCGCAAAAAAACATTTCGGATGAAGCGCTGTCGAAAGTCGATCTTTTGAATCAGCAGCTCATCGCGCTGCGGCGGCAGATCGCGGGCTTGAGCGATGCGCTCGACGCGGCCGACAAGAAGGGCACCGAAAGCGACAAGACGATCAAGGATCTCGGCGCGCGCCTCAACGCGGCTCTGGCGCAGCAGGTGCAGGAGCTGAAGCGCTATCGCTCGGACTTCTTCGGGCGACTGCGGGAGCTGCTGAAGGATCGCAAGGACATTCGCGTTGTCGGCGACCGCTTCGTCTTTGAATCGGAAGTTCTGTTTTCCTCGGGCTCGGCGACGCTGACGCCGGAAGGCATGTCGGCGATGGATCAGATCGCGGAGGCGATCCTCGAACTACAAAAGGAAATTCCGGGCGACATCGACTGGGCGTTGCAGATCAACGGCCACACCGATGCGCGTCCGATTTCGAACCCGCAATATCCGTCGAACTGGGAACTATCGACGGCGCGCGCGGCTTCCGTCGTCAAATATCTGGTGTTGCGCGGCGTTGCGGCCGATCGGCTGGTCGCGGCGGGCTATGGCGAATTTCAACCGGTTGATGCCGGCAACTCGGAAGAGGCTTACCAGCGCAACCGGCGTATCGAGCTGAAGCTGACCAGCCGCTGAGAATTTCACCCTGTGGCTACACGTGCCGCTGCGATGAGAGACGGCCAGGATCGCGCTGCGCGGGTTTACTGAACGCCGAGCGTCGTCAGAATCCAATCCACGCCCTGCCCGCCATTGTACGACATATCGTAGGCAAAGGCGGCGAAGAGAATGACGATGGCGAGCAATCCTCTCATGCGACCATTCCAGCACGACAGGCATTAATCTGTAGTTAAGCTCTGCCGACGACGCGCGGCGAAGTTATTCGGCGGCTTCGCGGCCGAACTGAAGCTCGGCGAGGCGCGCGTATGTGCCGTTCCGGCGAACAAGCTCGGCGTGCGTTCCGGCTTCGACGATGCGGCCTTTTTCCATGACGAGGATGCGGTCGGCCTTCTGCACGGTTGCGAGGCGGTGGGCGATCACCAGCGTCGTGCGATCCGTCACCAGTCCGTCGAGAGCGTGCTGCACGGCGTGCTCGCTTTCGGCATCGAGCGCGCTCGTCGCTTCGTCGAGGAGCAGGATCGGGGCATTCTTCAAAATGGCGCGGGCAATGGCGATGCGCTGACGCTGGCCGCCCGACAGCAGCGCGCCGCGCTCGCCGAGCTTGCAGTCGTAGCCGCCGGGCAGCGCGCTGATGAATTCGTCGGCCTGCGCGGCGATCGCTGCCTGGCGAATTTCCGCCAGCGTCGCACCGGGCGTGCCGTAACGAATATTTTCGGCGACGGTGTCGGCAAACAATGCGACGTCCTGCGGGACGAGAGCGAGCCTCCGGCGAAGGTCGGCAAGATCAGTGCTGGCGACGTTGACGCCGTCGACGTCGACGGCTCCGGCACTCGGATCATAGAAACGCAGCAGCAGATTGAAGATCGTCGTCTTGCCCGAGCCGGACGGCCCGACCAGAGCGATCGTCTCGCCAGGCCTGACGTTGAACGAAACGCCGTCGAGAGCCTTTTCGTCCCGGCGGGTCGGATAGGAGAACGTCACGTTCTCGAAGGCGACGGTGCCGAGCGGCGGCTCTGGAAGCGGCACAGGCTTTTCGGGCGCGCGGATTTCCGGGATCGTCGCCAGCATTTCCGAAAGCCGTTCGGCGGCGCCAGCGGCCTGGGTGATCTCGCCCCAAACTTCCGAGAGTTCGGCGAGCGCGCCCGCCGCGAACAGCGCGTAGAGAACGAACTGGCCGAGGCGTCCCGCCGTCATGTTGCCGGCGATGACGTCGGACGCGCCATACCAGAGCACGCCCGTGATGCTCGCGACCGTCAAAAAGATCGCGACGCCGGTCAGCGCGGCGCGTGCACGCATCCGCTGGCGGGCGGCATCGAAGGCGCGCTCGACGGCGCTGCTGAAGCGCGCCGTGACGGCCTGCTCATTGACGTAGGCCAGCATCGTGCGATGCGCGGCGAGATTTTCGGCGGCATAGGCCGAGGCGTCGCCAAGCGTGTCCTGCGCCGTCCGCGACAGGCGGCGAACGAGGCGGCCGAAACCGACCAGCGGCAGAACGATGACCGGGATCGCAATCAACACGAGCAATGAAAGCTTGCCGCTCGAGACGAACATCATCACGAGCGCGCCGATCAGCATGATGAAATTGCGCGCAGCCTGGCTCAGCGACGACCCGGCGACGGCTTTGATCTGCGTCGTGTCCGCCGTCAGGCGGCTCATGATTTCGCCGGAGTGGTTGACGTCGAAATAGGCCGGTCCGAGCGTCGAAAGCTGCGCAAAAACCTTGGTGCGCAGATCGGCAACCACGCGTTCGCCGATCCAGTTGACGAAATAGTAGCGCGCGGGGCTCGCGATCGCGAGCAGCAGGCCGATGGCGATCAGCGTCAGGAAGTAGCTGTTGATCAGCTCTGAATCGTGCGCGGCGAAACCGCTATCGATCATGCGGCGGACGGCCATTGGCACCGCCAGCATCGCAACCGCCGACAGGACGACCGCGATAATTGCGCCCCAGAGCGCGCCTTTGTGCGCCAGAATCAGAGGCTTCAGAGCGAGGAGCGGTTTTAGCGACGCGCGGCCTTGCGAGGCTGCCTCGCCCGACGACGTCTCCCCGCGGCCCAAATTAGTCGTTTCGCTGCCCATCGGCTTTTTTATTCCAATGCTCGGGGAAACATAGGCGTTTCAACCCTTAAAGCCGCTCCGGACCATGCCCGAGGCTAAGCCCCGGCTCAAGAGACAATGGGCCGCTGCCGCCCGTTCCGGGCGCGTCCAGAGTGCGACTTTCCGGCCTTGTGCGGTGCCCTCTTTCCGGGTACACAGCAGCCAATTCAGTCCCTTTGCAATCTAAAGGGCCGGAGCTTTCTCGGAGCTTCGCCGCCAGCAACGCATTTTCAAGACGGACTACCGCCATGAAGAAAGACGCCGATCTCCACCCTGATTATCATCAGATCAAAGTCGTGATGACCGACGGGTCGGAATTCACCACCTACTCGACCTACGGCAAAGAGGGCGACAAGCTGACCCTCGACATCGACCCGAACACGCACCCGGCCTGGACGGGCGGCGACCAGAAGCTGATGGACCGCGGTGGCCGTCTGTCGCGCTTCAAGAAGAAGTTCGAGGGCATGTTCTGATCGCCGCATCGCGAGCAGGATTAGAGTTTCGCAATAAAAAGGCCCGGTTCGATGACCGGGCCTTTTTAAATCTGGAAGTTGTCAGCGCTTAGCTGAGCTTGCTCGCGAAGGCGCGCTCAAGCAGCCCGACCTGCTGGGCAACGGGATTAGCGGCGCCGGTCAATGCATCGCTATCGTCCGGCTTCGACATCGCGCGGTCGAGTTGAGAGATGCGATCGTGGAGAGCAAAGCTTTCCTCGATCAGACCTTTGAGGCCGTTCGGCAGATCGGGGAAACCCTTCACGTGCGAGGGACGGCCGAAGGCCTGGAGCTTCACGCGTCGGCGCTTCTTCTGCGCCTCTTCGTCCGTGATCTCCCCCTCGCGCAAGGCGCGGCGGATAAGAAGCCACGAGGCGAGATCGAGGAGACGGGTCGTCAGCCGCATGCTCTCGGTCGCATAGAGCACGCCCGCAGGACCGTTCAGATTCTTTGCTTCCTTGCGGCCCGGACCGTCGAGATAGCTCGCCGTGCGCTCGACCAGCGCCATGCCTTCGCGGAAGATATGGTCAAACTGCTCGGAGCACTGAAAGCGCTCTCCGAACGAGACCGTTATGGCGCCGCTTTGCCGCGCGCCGTCGACGCTGAATACGTTACTCATGACCCTCAACGATACAAACGCTTACCCGTCCGCTGTTGCTATCACGAACTGACAGTAGGGCACCATAGTTAATAAGAACGCCCAAAACGGGGCACTTTTTTCGACCCTGTGGACAATGCAAAAAAAGAGCCGCCCATTTTGATGGGCAGCTCGAAAGTCAACAGGAGGCGTCAAACAAGCGGCCGAGGGGCCGCTTCAATCCAGATGGCCCGGATCGACGCTGACTGTGCCTCGATATGCTTAAGTTCGGGTTAAGCGGACGTTGCGATACGGCAATGCGATCTTTAGAAATGCGGAGAGGCTGTGACGTCGCGAGCACGCGCATTTTATTAAGCGCGATACTCGGCATTCGATGGAACCGTTTAACTCTCGCTTCATGATTTAAAAAGCGCCTGCGCCGCGGCTTCATGCTTGCGCTTCTTGTCGAGCTCGACCCGCACGCGCTCGATTTCAGACTGAAGATCGGTGATCCGCATTTCGAGTTCCGCGACGGACAGCGCCGATAGGTTTTCACCGATCACAACGCCACTCGGCTTCTTTGCCGGCATCAGGTCATCAAGGTCCACTGGCGCCACCTCCGCGCTGCGCTTCATCCTGCATGGAGAGTAGCCAAGCTTGCCCGCGCGGTCGAGGCGCGCCGAGCCTTCGTGACGCGTTGGCCCGCCTTGCAGGGGGCGATGCGAGGGTGCATTGCTCGCGCACGCACACAATGAAAGATCACCCAATGAGCCTTCCAACCTCCATGAAAGCCCTTGTCATCGAAGGAAAAGGCGGACCGGACGTGCTGCAATTGCGCGACGTTCCCGTACCGGCGCCGGGCGCGGGCGAGGTGCTGATCAAAGTTGCGGCAGCAGGCGTCAACCGGCCGGACGTGCTGCAACGGCAGGGAAATTACCCAGCGCCGAAAGGGCATTCCGAGCTTCCGGGCCTCGAGGTTGCGGGTGTCGTTGCCGCTCTCGGTAACGGCGTCGATAGGTTTTCGGTGGGCGACAGCGTGCTCGCGCTGACGCCAGGCGGCGGCTATGCGGAATACGCCGCCGCGCCCGCGGTCTGCTGCATTCGCAAGCCCGACACGCTGTCCTTCACTGACGCGGCGGCGATCCCGGAGACGTTCTTCACGGTCTGGCACAACGTCTTCGAGCGCGGTGCGCTTAAAGCGAGCGAGACGTTTCTAGTTCACGGCGGCACGAGCGGTATCGGCGTGACCGCCATCCAGCTTGCGAAAGCCTTTGGCGCGCGCGTCATCACGACGGTCGGATCGGACGAGAAGTGCGCCGCCGCACGCGCGCTCGGCGCGGACATTGCGATCAATTACCGGAGCCAAGATTTTTCGGAAGTCGTCAAAGCCGAAACGGGCAAGCGTGGCGTCGACGTCATCCTCGACATGGTCGGCGGCGACTACATCGACAAGAACATCCGCGCGCTGGCCGACGACGGGCGTCTCGTCAACATCGCGTATCAGAAGGGTTCGACAGCGACGATCGACTTCATCCGCGTGATGCTGAAGCGGCTGACGATCACCGGCTCGACGCTGCGCATCCGCTCGAACGACGTGAAGGGTGGCATCGCGCGTGCTCTGGAAGAGAAAGTCATTCCCCTCGTCGCGTCGGGACAGATCAAGATCCCGGTCGACAGCACGTTTCCGCTGGCGCGCGCGGCGGACGCTCACGCGCGCATAGAGTCGAGCGAGCACATCGGCAAGATCGTGCTGACCATTTAGGTGTCGTGGATGGCCGCCGTCGCGGCCATGACAATGGAGAGGCGGCTGGCTATTGGCAAAAGCCTTGACGCATTCTCACAGCTGCAGCGTGACGAGAGACCCATCATACGTCGTTCTTCTCACGTCATGGCCGCGACGGCGGCCATCCACGTTAGGTCGTCAAAACGCTCTCATGCGCGGCAACGCGGGATCAGACAAATTTTGTGAGGATGACTTTGTCGTGGATGGCTGTCTGCGCGGCCATGACGGAAAATGACGGAGCAGCCGAGCGTTAGCCCTTCGCCTTGGGCGTGCCCGCGCTGTGCCCGTCGGGCGATGCGATCTACCAAGAAAAACTGTTCATGACGGCGATGGGTTGTGACGAGGCCGATGCGAACAGGCGCGCAGCGGCGTCGCCGATGTCCTCGCCGGTTTTCACGTCAACGCCGCTCGCAATAAAGACAGAGCGAATGCCGAAATTGGCGGCGCCCGCGATATCGGTTGAGACGCCGTCCCCAATCGCGAGCACGCGGTCTTTCGCGACCGGCTTGCCGCGCGTGTCGCCGCCGAGTTCCAGCGCCAGATCGTAGATCGGCTGAAACGGCTTGCCGGCGTAACTGACGTTACCGCCCAGCGCTTCGTAGGCGCGCGCAATCGCGCCCGCGCAATAGATCAGGCGTCCGCCGCGTTCGACCTTTTGATCCGGATTGGCGCAGATCATCGGCACGTCGCGGGATTTGAGGTTTGCGAGCATGTGCGCATAATCGGCGGGCGTCTCCTTCTCGTCATCGTACAAGCCGGTGCAGACGGCGACCGCCGCGTCCGCGACGCCGGCTCCAGGCGTTGCCTGCAGATTGGCAAACACCGGCAAGTCCCGTTCCGGTCCGATGTGGAGGATCGGCTCGCCCGCCCATTCCTCGATGAGGCTGCGCGAGACATCGCCGGAACTGACGATGCCGTCATAAGCGGAGCGCGCGACGCCGATGCCGTCGAGCTGAAGGGCAACGCTTTCGCGCGGGCGCGGCGAGTTGGTGACGAGCAGGATCGTGCCGCCTTGCCGCCTGAATGCTTCGCACGCGGCGACGGACGACGCATAGGGGCGCACGCCGTCGTGCATGACACCCCAGATATCGACGAACCAAAGATCCGCCGTTACAGCGAGCGGCGCGATCGATTGCAGAACTGGAATTGCGTTCATTGATGATCCAGGAGCCTCCGCGCGCCGGACGCCGGCTCGCGCAGTGCCCTATAGCGTCCCGAGATCGACCTGTCATCGGCGCGGAGTTGCGTGACGGACGGCACTGCGATGCGCCGTCCGCTCGATCACGTCTTAAGCGGCGGCGGACTGATTGGACGGGCCAGTCAACATCACTTGGCGCGGAACGCCGAACAGCGCGCCCTGTCCGAGGTCGACGCCGATCTCCAGCAGGCGCTTCTGCGTTTTCGCATCGGCGATGCCGGTTGCGACGATCGACAGACCCGCCAGCCTCGCACGCTGGTAGATTTCGTCGGCCGCGACAAAGCGATCTGGCGCGGTGAAGCCGTCGAAGACGACGTGCGACGGCAGACGGATGAAACCGAAGCCCGCCACCGCCAGAGCCGCGAAATCGGTGCGCATGTGCTCGATGCCGTCGAGCGCAAAGCGGAAGCCATAGGCGTGCATGTCGCGAATGGCCTGCCAGACCGAGGGCGTGAACGCATCGATGGCGCGCTGCGTCAGCAGCACGACGAGTTGCGTCGCAACCTTCGGGCGGGCCCCGTACACCTGCGCAATCGTTTCGAGGAACGCGCGCTCAGACAGCGAACTGCCCATGATTTCAACCAGCAGCGAGCCGTCCTTGTCGCGCGCTTCCATACGCAGCGACAGTGCGGCGGCGCGCTGAAGCCGCTCGCTGTCAAACTTCGCCGCGAGGTCCGGACCGACGAGCGCGAACTCGTCTTCCCGCGCGTCGAGGCGAGTGCCGTCCGGCGAACGCGGCGCGACGGTCATTTCGTAATGGTTCACGGCGTGCTCGGACAACGTCACGATCGGCGCGAGAAATACGTCGACCGCAGAGCTTTCGATGGCCTGCGCAAGCTCCCGTCCGTGCGGCGGGGGCGCGGCAGGTGGCGCGCTGTTCATGCCGAAGTCGATCAACGGACGCTCGGGAAGCGGCAATTCATGATGATGCGGTTCATGGTGCGACGCTGCTTCGGGCTCGGGTTTTTTCGGACTGTGGTCGGCGCCAGCGATGCGCTCGGCCGTCGCCGGAATGACGAGTTCGCCGAGGTCCGGCAACGACGCGGGCTGGGGCGAAGAAGTCTTGTGAGAGGGCGTTGAGGCCGGCTCAGGCATCGCGGATTTCGGGATGAATTCACCAAGACCGCCCGGCCGCTCGCGCATCGTGGTTGCAGCCGCCTTGAGCGCGCCAATCGAATGCTCGATTGCGTCGGTCGTCGGCGTCGAACGCATGTCAGGGCGCAGCGGCTTCGCTGACGGCCGTGCTGCCTCGACGAAGTTCACCTCATCGGCAAGCTCGCGGATCTTGCGCTGCACGAGTTCGAGATCACCTTCGACCGTGGTCGCGCCGCGCGCTACTGCCGACGCACCCTGCGCAGGGGCTTCGGAGCGCGGGCGGAACGACCACTGATCGCGGATCATCTCGACGCCGCCCGCCGGACGTTCTTCGCGCGCAGCATCGATGCCCAACGAGGGCGCGGCGCTGCCCGATGGCGGGAGACGCATTCCCGTCAGATCAATTGAAGTATCGTTTAACGATGTTTCGCCCGCCGCTTGTTCAGCGGCTGGCATGGCGCCGCGAAGCGGCGGAACGGACATACGGCCGTGGATCGGCGCGGAGGCGACGTCGGAGTTGGCAGCGGGCCGCTGCGGCGCGACTGCCGGTCCGGCCCCTAATGGCGCAGATCGCGCAACGGCTGCGGCCGCCGACTTCGCAGCTTCAGAAGCTGTCGTCGCGGATGGGAAATCCAGCTGACGCTGTTCGCCGCCTGCACTCGTCGCGGGCGAAAGTTTCATGCCGCGAAGCGCGGTGGGACGTTGCGGCTTTGCACTTTGAAAGCGGGCACGCGCCAGCTCTGCTTTCAGTTCATTGATCTGGGCCGACTTCTGCACCTGCTTGTGGATCAGCATGAACAGCATCCAGGCGCCGACGCCCGCGCCGATGGCCATGCCCAGCGGCAATCCGAACTGCGCGTAAAGCATCGTCGAGACCGCGCAGGCCACAACCGCGATGCTCAAGAGCACGAAGCCATCTCGCGGGCCTGCCTGTTTTTTCGGTTCTGCCGTGGCATCGGGTTTCGACGCGGCTTCCGCACCCGGCGTACTTGGCGCGCCTAGCGCCCCAGGAACGCCCGGCGCACCTGGGGTTGCAGGTGCTGCCGAAAGCTTCGTTTCGTCTTGTCTTCTCATGGTCTTCAGGCCGCCCATCGATTCGTCTCTAACAAGCTTCGCAGGCTCGGGAAGCGAGATGCAATGCAGCGCACGGGACCTATCACCAAGTTTCAATAGACTAAGCCACGTTCGGCTCGATTCCCACCGCGTGCGGCGCACGTCAGTCACACATCAGGATCGGGGTGCAGCTTGCGAGTCTCGGTGCAAAGCCGCAAATCCGCCCTTGACCTGTCGCCTGCGCACCCGAATCGGGGCGCTGTTTAGGTCTCGTTAGGCGAATCGCCGTGGTATCGTACGACCGACAGCGCCTCTCGCGTTCGCCGGTATTGCGTTATCTGTTGAGCAGGGGATCAAGCGCCATGTACATGGATCGTGTCAGTACGAGTAGCGACGGGTATGTCACGAGTGAGTTCGCGCAGGCGCGCATCCTCATTACAGGTCTTACGGCGACATCGGGCATCGACATCGCGCGGTCTTTCGCCGATCTCCAGGCGCGGCTGATCGTTCATACCGCCGAGCTTTCCCCTGAACTGATCGAACTTGCAGCCGTCCTGACGCAGACGGCCGGCGACATTCGCCTGCATACGCAGAACATCTCCAGCGCCGACAACGCCGCTGCCTTTGCGCAAACATCGGCGCAGGCCTATGGCGGGCTCGACGCAGCTATCAACATGGCTTCGATTTCCATGGATGAGCTTGCGGTCGTGAAGCGCGACAGCGATCTCGAAAGGCTCATAACCGGGAAGCTTTCGCCGCTCGCGCAACTGACGCGCATCATCGCCAATCGCATGTGCCTCATTTTGAGCGAAGGCCTCATTCTTAACGTCCTGAAGATGCCCCATCCCACGAGCGCGCGGGATTCCGCGGTCGCGGGGTATGCGCGCACCGCGCTCGCTTCGATGACGGCGAATGAAGCGCGGAGCTGGGCCGGTCAGGGCATCCGCGTCAACGCTGTCGGACCTTGCGTCGTCGGAGACAGCGGGTTCAACGACGGCGCCGTTCTGACGAACGAACCCGACGTCGCGACCCTTGCGCTTTATCTCGCATCGCACAAAGGACGGAGCCTGTCGGGGCATGTTTTCGATGGCGACGGCATGGCGTGCTGAAACCGCGCAATTGCTTTCCGCTGGGGAAACCATGATGGTCGCGGCTCTCTCACTCTTAGAGAGCATTTATGGATATTCGACAGCTTCAGTACCTCGTCGCGCTGGCGCGCGAAAAACACTTCACACGCGCCGCCAGCGCCTGCAACGTCACGCAACCGACGCTCTCGGGTCGCATCCGGCAGCTTGAGCTTGAACTCGGCGTCCCGATCGTCGAGCGCGGCCAGCGCTATCAGGGGCTGACGCAGGAAGGCGCCCGCGTCCTCAAGTGGGCTCAGCTCATCCTGAACAACTGGGCATCGATGCACCAGGAGCTGGCGCACCTCGCGACCAGCGATTTCGGACTGACCGGGCGGCTGGCGTTGGGGGCCATTCCGTCGGCACTCCCGATGATCCCATATCTGACACAGGCCGTTAGAAAGTTGCACCCGCACATCGACTTTACCGTGATGTCGATGAGTTCGGAAGAAATCCTGCGCGGGCTTGACGATTACTCGCTCGACGCGGGTATAACTTACCTCGACAATGAGCCAATCAACGGCCTGATCGCGACGCCCCTTTACACGGAGCGCTACAGCCTTTTCGTGCCAGCCGGGCATCCGCTCGCCGGACAGCCGATCGTCAGCTGGGGCGAGGCATCGAAGCTGCCTCTTGGGCTGCCGACCACGAACATGCAGAACCGCCGGATTATCGACCGAGCTTTTCGCACGGCCGAAAGCCGTCCGGAACCAGCGCTGGAGACGAATTCGGTCGTCAACCTCTATTCCAGCGTAAAATTGATGGGTCTCGCGAGCATAATGCCGGAATATATCGTCGGCATATTCGGTGAAGATCCTGATGTTCACGCGATCCCGTTAACCTCCCCTAACATCGCTCAGAGCGTCGGCATGATCACCGCCGACCGCGATCCCGTCGCCCCTTTGATCCGGGCCTTTCGCGAAGCTGCCGCGTCGTTTTCGACGCATGGCCTTGCTGCGGTGCAATTGGCCAACCAGAAGATTACTTAAACTATGGGCCTACCATTAGTTTTCGCAGTGCATCATTGTTGCCGCCTATGACTGGATCGGAGATACCAATTTGATCCGAGCCATAAAATAAAACACTAGAAAAATGCGGCAAAGTGCGCATCTAAATAACAAGTTCGGCCGAGAATTGCCGTCGGGCCGTCCGAGGAAGCGCGCCACATGGCGAAAAAAGTTGGACGTTCACCTAAAGGGCTTCACAAGCCCGAAATTCAGCCCACGACGCCCGTGCAGATTGCGGCGGCGGCTATCTGCGCCCGGCACGGCAACAAGCCTGATGAGCTGCTCGAGATTTTCCACGAGATGCAGCACGACCTGGGCTATGTCCCGGAAGAAACTTTGCCAATTATCGCGAAGGTCCTTAACCGCTCGCGGGCCGAGATCTATGGCGTCCTGACCTTCTATCACGAGTTTCACCGTCATCCCGTCGGCAAGCACGTCGTTAAGATTTGCCGGGCCGAAGCTTGCCAGGCGATGGGAACGGACGAACTCTGCCAGCACGCGGAATCCAAGCTTAACGTTCCCCTCGGGGGAACGACGGCCGACGGCGCGGTTACGATCGAGCAGGTTTTCTGCCTCGGGAACTGCGCTCTCTCGCCAGCCGTTATGGTAGGGGAAAAACTTTACGGCAGGGTCGATTCAAAGCGTTTTGACGAGATCATCGCTGGCCTTGAGAAGGAGGCTGCGGAATGAGCACGATATTCGTCCCTCTGGATGCCGCAGCATTGTCGATGGGCGCCGACGAAGTCGCAGACGCCATCGTGAACGAAGCCAGCAAGCGCAAGCTTGACGTTCGCGTGATCCGTAACGGGTCGCGAGGCATGCTTTATCTTGAGCCTCTCGTTGAGGTCGAGACGCCGAAAGGACGCGTCGCGTACGGACCAGTCACGGTGAAGGACGTCGCGGGTCTCTTCGAATCCGGGTTTCTTGAAGGGAAAGAGCACAAGCTCGGCCACGGGCTGACGGAAGAGATTCCGTATTTCAAGAACCAGGAGCGGCTGACGTTCGCGCGTTGCGGCATCACCGATCCGTTTTCGATCGAAGACTACCGCAAGCATGGCGGTTACGACGGCCTGACGAAGGCCCTCGCGATGAAGCCGGTCGATATCGTTACCGAGGTGACGACGTCGGGACTGCGCGGACGCGGCGGCGCGGGCTTTCCGACAGGTATTAAATGGAAAACCGTTCACGACCTTGCCGCAGATCAAAAGTACGTCGCGTGCAACGCCGACGAAGGCGACAGTGGCACGTTCGCCGACCGTATGCTGATGGAGGGCGACCCCTTCTGCCTCATTGAGGGCATGACGATCGCGGCCGTCGCCGGAGGCGCTACGAAGGGCTATATCTACGTTCGCTCCGAATACCCGCATTCGGTCCATAACCTGCGTCAGGCGATCGAAATCGCGCGGGCCGCGAACTGGCTCGGCGACAACATCCAAGGGTCGGGGTATTCGTTTGACCTCGTCGTGCGCATGGGCGCCGGAGCCTATGTTTGCGGCGAAGAAACGTCGATGCTCGAGAGCATCGAGGGCAAGCGCGGACTCGTGCGTTATAAGCCGCCGATCCCTGCGATCGAGGGCCTGTTCGGCAAGCCGACGATCATCAATAACGTGATGAGCTTCTCGGCTGTCCCGATCATTCTCGCCAAGGGTGGCGAGTTCTACAAGAATTACGGCATCGGCCGTTCGCGCGGCACGCTGGCGTTCCAGATCGCCGGCAATATTAAGTGCGGCGGCCTCGTCGAGAAAGCCTTCGGCGTCACGACGCGGCAGCTGATCGAAGATTGGGGCGGTGGCACCTACAGCGGGCGGCCTGTGCGCGCCGTGCAGATCGGTGGTCCGCTCGGTGCGTATCTGCCGGAGTCAAAGTTCGACGTGCCGATGGACTACGAGGAATTCGCCAAAGTCGACGCGATGGTCGGTCATGGCGGTCTCGTCGTGTTCGACGATACGGTCGACATGGCGAAAATGGCCCGCTTCGCGATGGAATTCTGCGCGATCGAAAGCTGCGGTAAGTGCACGCCATGCCGCATCGGTTCAACACGCGGCGTCGAGGTGATGGATCGCATCATCGCCGATATCGACCGCGATAGGAACATCGCGCTTCTCGAAGATCTATGCGAAACAATGACTGACGGTTCGCTATGCGCGTTGGGTGGCCTTACGCCGTACCCCGTGCGAAGCGCTTTACGCGGTTTTCCGGATGATTTTCATAAGCCGGCGCCAAACAAATTTCTTGCTGACGCTGCTGAATAAACTTCACGCTTCAACGACCTCGACGAGGACGGATTATGAACCAGCATATAAAGCCGATGACGCTCATCAAAGAGACGGACTACGGCACTAAAACACCGGAAGTTCATGAGACGACCAAGATGGTCACGCTCGAGATCGATGGCCTTGAGATCAGCGTTCCGGAAGGGACGTCGATCATGAACGCCGCGATGCAACTCGGCATTCAGATCCCGAAGCTTTGCGCGACGGACAACCTCGATCCATTCGGGTCGTGCCGGCTCTGCCTTTGCGAAATCGAAGGCCGCCGCGGCACGCCCGCGTCGTGCACGACGCCGGTTGCGCCGGGTATCAAGGTTTCGACGCAGAACGATCGCCTGGCGAAACTGCGCCGCGGCGTGATGGAGCTTTACATCTCCGACCATCCGCTCGACTGCCTCACCTGTGCGGCGAACGGCGACTGCGAGCTGCAGGACATGGCCGGTGCGGTCGGCCTGCGTGAAGTCCGCTACGGTTATGACGGCGAGAACCACGTATTCGCGACCCGCGCCGATGGTTCGGTGAACGATCGCTTCAAACCAAAAGACATCTCGAACCCCTACTTCCAGTTCCAGCCGTCGAAGTGCATCGTCTGCTCGCGCTGCGTCAGGGCTTGCGAAGAAGTGCAGGGCACGTTCGCGCTGACGATCGACGGGCGCGGTTTCGCTTCGCACGTGTCCGCCGGCATGGATGAACAGTTCCTGGCGTCGGAATGCGTTTCGTGCGGCGCCTGCGTGCAGGCCTGCCCGACCGCGACATTGATCGAGAAGTCGGTGGTCGATATCGGACAGCCGGAGCACTCGATCATCACGACGTGCGCCTACTGCGGCGTCGGATGCGCGTTCAAGGCGGAGATGCGCGGCGAAGAACTCGTTCGCATGGTGCCCTACAAGGATGGCGGCGCCAACGAAGGCCACTCCTGCGTCAAGGGCCGCTTCGCATTCAGCTATGCGACGCATAAGGATCGTATGCTGACGCCGATGATCCGTGAGAAGATCACCGATCCGTGGCAGGTCGTGACGTTCGACGAAGCGATCAATTACGCAGCCAAGCGTTTCATGGAAACGCAGGCCAAGCACGGCCGCAGGTCGATCGGCGCCGTTACGTCTTCGCGCACGACGCTCGAAGAGATCTATTCGGTGCAGAAGCTTGTCCGCGCGGCGTTCAACAACAACAACGTCGATACCTGCGCGCGCGTCTGCCACTCGCCGACCGGCTTCGGCTTGAAAGTCGCGTTCGGCGAAGCCGCAGGCACGCAGGATTTCAAGAGCACGGATAAGACGGATGTCATGCTGGTCATCGGTTGCAACCCAACCGACGCGCATCCGGTCTTCGGCTCGCGCATGAAGAAGCGCCTCCGCGAGGGCGCTAAGCTGATCGTCATCGATCCGCGGCAAATCGAACTCGTCGATTCTCCGCACGTCAAAGCCAACTACCATCTGCAGTTGATGCCGGGCACCAACGTCGCGGTCGTCAACGCAATCTGCCACGTCATCGCAACCGAAAATTTGATCGACCGCAAGTTTGTCAACCGGCGCTGCGAGAAGACCGATTTCCATCGCTGGGAAGAGTTCATCAAGCTGCCGGAGCATTCTCCGGAAGCGATCGAGCACATCACGCGCGTACCGGCTCAGATGATCCGCGAAGCCGCGCGGCTGTACGCGACCGGCGGCAACGCTGCGATCTATTATGGCCTCGGCGTTACCGAGCACACGCAGGGTTCGACGACCGTCATGGCTTTGGCCAACCTCGCGATGGCGACGGGCAACCTGGGCCGCGATGGCGTCGGCGTGAACCCGCTACGCGGTCAAAACAACGTGCAGGGCTCGTCCGACATGGGTTCGGCGCCGCACGAATACCCTGGCTATCGTCACGTCTCGAACCAGGAAGCGCGCGACATCTATCAGAAGGAATGGAATCGCGAGCTTGATCCGGAACCCGGTCTGCGCATTCCGAACATGTTCGATGCGGCGATCGACGGTTCGTATCGCGGCATGTTCATTCATGGCGAGGATATCGCGCAGTCCGATCCCGACACGCATCACGTCGAGGCGGCACTGAAGGCGATGGACATCGTGGTCGTGCAGGATCTCTTCCTGAACGAAACAGCGGCGTTCGCGCACGTCTTCCTGCCGGGTACGTCGTTCCTTGAAAAGGACGGCACGTTCGTCAACGCCGAGCGCCGCGTCAACCGCGTGCGCAAGGTGTTCCAGGAAAAGCAGGGCATGCCGGAGTGGGCCATCGTCGCAAAGCTCGCGACCGCGATGGGCTTCCCGATGTACTACGCAACCGCGTCCGAGGTCATGGACGAGATTGCACGCACGACGCCGTCGTTCGCCGGTATTTCCTACGAGAGCCTCGACAGGCTCGGCTCCATCCAGTGGCCGTGCAACGATCAGCATCCGACCGGCACGCCGATCATGCACATCGAAGAGTTCGTCCGCGGCAAGGGCCGCTTCATGTTGACCTCGTACATGGCGACCGACGAGAAGGCGAGCAACACGTTCCCGCTCATCCTCACGACCGGCCGTATCCTGTCGCACTATAACGTCGGCGCCCAGACGCGGCGCACCGATAACATGGCATGGCATCCCGAAGACGTTCTCGAGATGCACCCGTACGATGCGGAAATCCGCGGCCTCAAGGACGCTCAGATCGTGTCGCTCACGAGCCGCGCCGGCGCGACGTCCATTCGCCTGAAGGTGTCCGAGCGTATGCCGCAAGGCGTTGTCTACACGACGTTCCATCACCCGGGCACAGGTGCGAACCTGATTACGACCAGTGCGTCCGACTGGGCGACCAACTGCCCTGAATACAAGGTGACCGCGGTGCAGGTCATACCGTCGAACCAGCCATCCGATTGGCAGGCCGAGTGGAATACCCGCAACGTCGAAAACAAACGTATCAGCACGGAGAAGAAGCTGGAGCCTGCGGAGTAAATCCGCGGCTCTGTCTCGAAGTCATCTGCAATGGGCGTTATGGCGAACGTGATTTCTCGACAAGGCGGTGACGAGTCCTTTTGCTCGTCCCCCGCCTTGGGCGAGGCCATTGTCGCCGGGACGGTGCAGGTCGTCACGTGGCAACTCCCGCAAGAAACGCCGGTGGCGTTGCAGATCAATTCCGAGCCTTACACCGTCATGATGGCGACGCCGGCGGACCTTCGCGACTTCGCGTTCGGGTTTCTCGTCGGCGAAGGCATTCTCAAGAATTCGAAAGAAATACGGGGCGTGCTTGAGATGCCAGGCGACGAGGGCATCACGGTCGACGTCGCGGTTCCTGAAACAGCTCTTGAAGTCTCACGCCTGGCGCGCCGTTCGATCGAAGGCAGGACAGGCTGTGGTCTATGCGGCATCGAGGATATCGCGTCGGCGGTGCGACCGTTGCCCGTGCTTGACCGGCACTGGACGCCAGCGCCTGAGGCCATCGAACTGGCGGCGGCGACACTGTTCCAGCATCAGCCGATGAACCAGCACAATCGCTCCGTACACGGCGCGGCGTGGGTTTCGCGCGATGGTGAGATCAAGCTCGTGCGCGAGGATGTCGGACGTCACAACGCGCTCGATAAATTGATCGGAGCGCTGGTGCGCGATGATCGCGATGTCCGCGACGGCTTCGTATTGATGACGAGCCGATGCAGCTTCGAACTCGTACAAAAAACGGTGACGGCTGGGATCGGCGCGCTCGTGACCGTTTCCGCTCCGACATCGCTGGCGCTCGAACTGGCGCGCAAATCGAACCTTTTCCTGGCGGCGCTCGCCAAGGGAAAGCCCGTTGTCTTCAACTCCTGACGCAGCCCTGTGCTGGTCGACAATGCAATCCGGTGGGTAGATGGAAAACGAAGTTCTCATTACGATGGCTAATCAGATCACGGATTTTTGGTCCCCCTACCCAAAACCCGAGGCAACGGAGAGCATCGCGCGCCACATCCATACGTTTTGGGACCCGCGCATGCGTGACCAGATGAAGTCGATCATCGATGACGGGGGCCGCGGTCTGTCGCCGCTCTTCATCGAGACCATGAAAGATTATTTCAACGGCCCAAAAACTCCTACAAAGCCGGGTCCTGCGCCTGCGCCCGGGGCAAAGCCGAAGGCCGGGTCTCCGGCATCATAACTTCCGCGCAAACGAAAAAGGGTGGCGATAGCCACCCTTTCCGCATTTGGTCCATGTTGCACTCTGGCGTTATTCGGCGGCCGCGCGGCTCGCGCTCAGCACCTGGTCTTTCAATCTGCCCGACACTTCCGCCAGGTGATCGAAGCCGAACGTGAATGAGCCGACACCCGCCGTTGCGGATCTGAGATCGATAATCAGATTATCCATCTCCGCTTCCGGAATGTGCGCCTCGATCACGTCCCATCCCAACCAGCCCGAACGCGCGTCAAATCCGAGGATCTGCCCGCGCCGCTGCGAGATGATGCCGTTGATGCGAGCGTTCGCTTCGGATGGAACCGCGATCGATACGGCCATGACCGGCTCGAGCAGAACGGGATTGCACTTGGGCATGCCTTCCGCCATCGCGAGGCGGCCAGCCTGCCGGAACGCCATGTCGGAGGAATCGACCGTGTGGTATGAGCCGTCGGTCAACGTCACGGCGACGTCGACGACAGGGAAGCCGAGCGGGCCTTCCGTCAAATAATCGCGCACGCCGATCTCGACCGACGGAATGAAGTTGCGCGGGATCGCACCGCCGGTGATCTTCTCCGTGAACGTGATGCCGGTCGAGCGCGGCAACGGCTTGATGTCGAGCTTCACATCGCCGAACTGCCCGTGCCCCCCCGACTGCTTCTTGTGGCGTCCGCGAATTTCGGTTGCCGAGCGGATCGTCTCCTTGTAGCCGACGCGGCGTTTCTCACGCACGACTTCGATGCCGTACTTGCGCAACAGCCGTTCGAGCGCGACGCGCAAGTGCATCTCGCCCTGCCCGTGCAGCAGGATCTGATGCATGTCGGCATTGTGCTCGACCGTCAGCGAGGGGTCCTCGTCGACGAGCTTGGCGGCGGCCGAGGACAGCTTCACTTCGTCCTTCCGATCCTTGAGACCGAGGCCGATCGCCAGGACGGGCTGCGGCGGCTTCGGAATGGGAATTTGCGTCACCGCCGACTTTCCGACACCGATCGTCTCACCTGAGTGAACAGCGTCGAGCCGTCCGAGCGCGACGGTATCGCCTGCTTTGGCGCCGCCGCACTTCGTCGTTTCCTCGCCGCGGACCGTGAATAGTCCGGCGACGCGAACCTCCTGGCCATCGCCGCCCGTGACCGTGGCGTTATCGGGAATGTCTCCAGCGAGCACGCGTGCAAACGACAGCTTGCCGCCGGACTTGGTGTGCAGGCTTTTGAAGACGTAGGCCGCCGACTTGACGTTTTCGAGCTTGTGCCGCCGTGCCGTCTCTTCGACGAAGGGGCATTCGTGCCGGAGCGCTTTCAGCAGCCGCATGATGCCATGCCCCTCCTGCGCGGAGCCGAGCAGAACGGGGCAAATCATGCCGTCCTTGAACTCTTTCGCGAGATCGTCGAACACGCGATCGTTCGGCGGGGGGATGTCGGTGAGCAGCTGTTCCATCAGTTCGTCATCGTAGTCGGCGAGCTTCTCCAGCATGTCAAAGCGGGCTTCCTTCTCGCGCGACGCAATCGCCGAAGGCAGTTCGACGATCTTGCTTTCGGCGTGCTCGCGATAGACGTAGGCGCGCTCGGACGCGAGATCGATGAAGCCCGTCGCGATGCCGTTTTCCCAGATCGGGATCTGGCGGAGGACCAGCGGCTTCGAACTTGCCGGCTGCAATCCCGGCATGATGTCGCGCAAAGGCGTTTGCGAGGCGTCGATCTTGTTCAAGAAAATCAGATGCGGAATTTGCGCGTCTTCGAGCTGCTTCAGGATCACCTGCAGGGCCGCGACGCGTTTCGGGTCGGCTTCACACACCACGACCGCCATATCGCAGGCCGGGAGGGCGAGGGCGCCTTCATGGGCAAATTCGACCGATCCAGGGCAATCGATGAAAGTGAACTTATCTTCGAGGAAGGAGACATCGGCGACGTTGACGCCGACGCTCATGGCGTGCTCGCGGGCTTCCGGGGTGTTGTCGCCAATCGTCGATTTGGCTGCGATCGAGCCGGCACGCGAGATGCCGCCGGTGCGTGCAAGAATAGCTTCGAGAAGAGTGGTCTTGCCGCTTGCGAAGGGTCCGATCAGCGCGACGCAACGTGCGCCTCGGACCCCGCCCCTGGCTCCTTGAGCGCCATTTCTGCCCTTCGGGCCATCTGAACTCGTCATGATTGCCTCCGACGTTGTGAGGCGCAGACCCACGCTTTGGCCGCACCCCGCACCTCGGAAGGATACGGCAGTGCCATGCTCGCTCGAAAGCCAGCGTGGCACAACCGTCTTAACCGGGGTCGGCCGCACAGTTTCGTGAAACTTTCATATTGCGGTGCAGTAGTTCTCCAGAGGCGCTGATTTGTTTATTGCATCGCCGAAACTACTTTTCGCTCAAGGCGCTAGGGTTCGTCTCAAAATGCAAAAATCACTTGAATAACTTTAAACTTGCATCATCATGAACTCATCCGCGTTTGGCGCGTTTTAAGGGGTACGAGCGCATAATGCGGAGAGAGCCGGAGGGATTTGGCTCAGGAATGCGAGGCTGGGTTATGAGTATCGAAACACTGATGTCCGCGGCAAACGCTGCCGGGTACGTTATGGCAGTCGAAGATGAACTTCCCGACGCCTTCGGTGCAGAACCGACGGTGTTTGAGTTCAAGGCGCAACCCACGACCGCAATTGCGATCTGGCGCCCCGTGGTTCCGGATATTGACGGTCGGCCCCTGACCGGACATATCGCGCACGCCTGGGATTGGTTTACCGGTCGCTTTGTCGGCAACGGCGCGACGGCGGCTTAAGCTAGGCCATCCAAATTAGAGCGTGTTATGCGCGCAAAGTCTTTTGCGCGCTTTTTGTTTGTGAACGACCCGAATAATCCGGCCAAGCTCGGCCGCTACGAAAGGTTTCCGCAAAAGCGCTGGATTCTCGTGCACGACTCTTTCAGCGCCTCGGTCGAGGCTGCATAGGACACGCGGAACGACGGCGAGCCTTCGAACGCCGCGCCGTGGACGACCGCAACGCCCTCTTCTTCCAGAAGCGCCGTCACGAAGGCTTCATCGTCAGAAATCTTGACGCCGCCTTTGCTCGTCTTGCCGATCAGCGCCTTTATGCTCGGATAGACGTAGAACGCGCCCTGCGGATTGGGGCACTGGATGCCCCTCGCCTGGTTGAGCATGCCTACGACCAGATCGCGGCGGTCGACGAATATCCTGTTGTTCTTCGCGATGAAGTCCTGCGGCCCGTTCAAGGCTTCGACGCCGGCCCACTGGGTGATCGAAGAAGGATTTGACGTCGACTGCGATTGCAATTTGCGCATCGCGTTGATGAGCTGCTCCGGTCCCGCCGCATAGCCGAGGCGCCAGCCGGTCATGCAGTAGGCTTTCGACAGGCCGTTCATCGTCAGCGTGCGCGCATAGAGGCGCGGCTCGACGGCCGCGGGCGTCGCGAACTTCAGGCCGTCGTAGAGCAAGTGCTCGTACATATCGTCTGTTAGGATCCAGACGTGCTCATGGCGAAGCAGAACGTCGGTCAGGGCTTTGATGTCGTCGGCCGAATAGGCTGTGCCGGTCGGGTTCGACGGCGAATTGAAGATGAACCACTTCGTCTTCGGCGTAATCGCCTTTTCGAGCGCATCGGGCTTCAGCCGGTATCCGTCTTCCAAAGTCGTCGGCGCAAAAACGGGCGTGCCGCCGCCGAGCAGGACGATGTCGGCATAGGAGACCCAGCACGGCGCCGGGATCACGACTTCGTCGCCGGGGTTGAGCGTCGCGAGCAGCGCGTTGTAGAGCACCTGCTTGCCGCCGGTCCCAACGGAAACCTGGCTCGGCTTATAATCGAGGTTGTTGTCGCGCTTGAACTTCGCGACGATCGCCGCTTTGAGTTCCGGAATGCCGTCGACGTCGGTGTATTTGGTCTTGCCCGCGTCGAGCGCGCGCTTCGCGGCTTCCTTGATGTTTTCAGGCGTGTCGAAGTCCGGCTCACCCGCCGATAACGAGATGATGTCCCGTCCCTGCGCCGCAAGCTGTCGAGCTTTCGTCGAAACGGCGATGGTGGCGGACGGCTGGATACGATTCAAACTGTCGGCGATGAAGCCCATGATGCGCCTGTCATTCGGAGGAGGTGCGAATAGATCGTTTCGCGACTGCGAAAGGAACGGCGCGGACCCTAATTCCAATGATTCGCGACCGCAAGCCGACGTTTTGCCAATGTCCCTGCGCCACCGCCGCAGGCCCTCGCCACGGTCTAATCTCTTTGGCTGGTGATGCGCGCCCGCAACTTAAGACGGATGAAATCGCAGAGCGCGCAATTGCACGGCGAGCGCCACATTCCGGACCCATGCGCGCCAAGAACCATCGGTCAACTCCCCCTTAACGGCTCGTCATTACCAAATCGATTTGTAGCGGAGGGATTTGAAACAATGGCTGCCAGCGAGATCGCCGATCGGAATTCGCCAGCCCGCGACTGGCTCCACGACCGGCGCCCGAAGCGTCGCCATCGTCTGCTGCGGCCTGTTTTCGACGCCCTGGGCGCCGCGCTGGTCTTCGTCATGCTGACCGCAGTCGGCGCGAGCGCGCCAGTCAAGGCCTGCGCGTTTTCAGGCGCTTTCAGCGCGATGGAACGTCCGCTTGCCCCGCACGCCATCAAGGCGATCGCCGAGAGCGGCCCGGCGCCGATCATCGAGATTGCGACGACCAGCTCGGCGCTGAGCCCCGACGCCGTATTTCGCAGAACCAGCAGTACTGCCGCATGGGGCCTGTGGGGCCTGTCTCTGTCGCTTCTGGCGGCGCTGAACTTGAGTTTTTTCAGGCACTTGCGACGCGTCTATGTTAACCCAAGGATGCGTGGCGCAGCTTCGAGGCAGCGTTATCCGCAGGACGCGACCAGCGAGGCTATTGAATTGCCGCATTCCCGTTTGTAGGCTTTGTTCAACGAACCTTTCCGTCTCAACCGGCTTAATGTCCGACGACTCTTGGAGGTGCGAAGTATGACGAGGCAACAGATCCGGCCGTTCTGGCTTGGCCTCACCGTTGGTGCGACGGTCGCCGTCGTCGCCGCGACCTCGTTCTTCGCCAGCAGCGAGAGGGTTTTGAGAACGAGCTTCGCGACCGCGCTCACGCAAGCCTCATTGCCGGCCAAGGACGTCGCGTCCATAACTCCGGTCTCGGGCTCGGAAGACTATTGGCTGTCGGCCATGCGCCGCGACGACAGTTCGCCGATCACCAAGGCGGTGTCCGTCGGTGACCAGATTTCGCTGACGCTCGACGGCCATAGCCGCACGTTCGCGGTTGCGTCGGTATCGGATTTCGCACCGCAGATCACCGAAATCGATACGTCCGCTGGACCGGAGCGCTTCATTCTGGTCACGGCCCGAGATGTTAAAAATCCGAAGGAGCGGCCGATCCGCTTCGTCATGGAAATCGACGGAGCCAACGCGATGATCGTCGGCAGCCGCGGCGGCCGGACATTGTAATCGCTAGCAATCTGTTTTGACGAACCGACAGCCGTTCCGCTCACCACCGGACGGCTTTCTTGTCTTCGAAAAATCCGCCCGTTGGTCCGTCCGGCGGCAGTGTCGCGAGCCAGACCGCCGTCTCGGCACCTTTCTCGGGCGAACGCGGCGCGTCAGGTCCGCCCATGTCCGTTCTGACCCAGCCCGGCGAACAGGCGTTGACCTTGATGTTGCCTTTTCCAGCCTCCGCAGCGGCTATGCGGGTCAAAGCATTCAACGCCGTTTTCGAAATGCGATAGGCAGGGAACCCCGAACTCATTCCTGCCAACTGCCCTGCCAACGACGACACGTTGACCACCCGGCCGTAGCCGCGAGCGATCATGCCCGGCAGAAGCGTTCTTATGATAGCGGCCGGTGCGAGGACGTTCGTTTCCCACGTGCGTCGGAGCGTGTCGTCCGTCATGTCGAAGAGGCTGGCATTGAAGCCGCCAGGTCCGTCGATCAGGATCGCGGCGTTGTTGACGAGAATGTCGATCGGCGCATGGCGCTGTTCGATGGCTTCCAGCGTGGACGGCAAAGCGGCGGCGTCGGCGACGTCGATGATCACCGGTTTGACATCGATACCGAGTTTGTCGAACGCCGCTGCCGCTGCGATGGCATTCGCCTCGTTGCGAACTCCGGCGAGAACGGACATGCGCAATTCAGCGAGCTTATGCGCAATCGCAAATCCGATGCCGCGATTGGCGCCCGTCACGAGCGCGGTCCTTTTCGTCTTAAGGTCGGGCATGTGCGCGTCCTTGGCTGAGAGGCTTGCGCGCGGAGCGTACCTCGGCGTCATGAGGAGAGCGAAAACAAAAACCCCGCCAAAAGCGGCGGGGTTTCCAAATTCTGCTTTCTGAGAAGCTCAAGACTTCTTTGCGTCTTTGGTCTGCTTCGTCAGGTTTTTCTTGCACTCGGCGCGGAATTTCTTGCGATCCTTGCCGTGCAGACCTTTCGCGTCCGCATCTTTCGAGCACTGGATCGATTCCGGGGAATGGACGACGGGGGTCGCGGGCTTTTTGGCATCTTTCGCCGAAGCCACGCCGCTGCCGATTATCATCATCGCAGCCGCCGCTGCGGCAACCAATTTCAGAGAAGTCATCGTGTGTGCTCCATTATGTCAGTAGATCAACGTCTGTCGGCCAACTTGGTTGCCCCGGCCCCGCTGGGCCAATCCGGACTGAACTTTTTAAACTTCGGATCGGCGATTGATTGGCTATCACCGTGCCGCATGCCGATGGTACTTACTCTTCCGTAAGGAGCTTTTGGCGCTCGTCACGATGGCTCGGCCTTCGACGTTCGGATAAGATATCTGTTAAAATAAGCGACCCGCGTGACACTGTGGCTCCGAAACAGCATTTATGCTCCGGCTTCCCGTCTCTATATTTGCAGCGTGGCATCTTCACCGAAAACACCCTCCGGCAAATCGACCCGACCGCGATCCTCGCGCGGCAAGTCGGGCAAGCCGATTCAGCCTCCCGCCGAAACTTCGGCCGGGACGCCGGGGTTCGCCGAAACGAACGCCTATTTCGCGCCCGCTGATTTTTCCGGAAAGACGACGAGCAGCGGACTTCCCAGCCTGCCCGCCTTGCGCCAGTCGGGGCCGCGTCCGCCGATGGGCGGCGAAAGCCTGACCGACAGCCTGACGGCTTTGCTCACGCGGCCCGACGAGCGGTCGGAGCGCGCGAAAGAACTCCTCTCTCGCCAACCGTTGATGGCGTCACATCCGATCGTGTCCGGCGGCATGCCGATGTTCATGCCGCACCGCCCCGAGCGGCCGGAAAAAAGCGAAGGCGGGATCGAGTTCAAGATTCAGTCCGAATACGAGCCGAAAGGCGACCAGCCGCAAGCGATCGCGGAACTCGTCGAAGGCATCGGCAAGCACGAGCACAATCAGGTGCTGCTCGGCGTCACGGGCTCGGGCAAGACATTCACGATGGCGCACGTCATTCAGGCGACGCAGCGCCCGGCGCTGATCCTGGCGCCGAACAAGACGCTCGCGGCGCAGCTCTACGGCGAGTTCAAGAGCTTCTTTCCGGACAACGCCGTCGAGTATTTCGTTTCATACTACGACTACTATCAGCCCGAAGCCTACGTGCCGCGCACCGACACCTACATCGAGAAGGAAGCGTCGATCAACGAGCAGATCGACCGGATGCGCCATTCCGCAACGCGGTCGCTTCTCGAACGCGACGACGTCATCATCGTCGCGTCGGTCTCCTGCATTTACGGGATCGGATCGGTCGAAACCTATACGGCGATGACGTTTACCGTGCGCGCCGGCGAACAGCTGTCTCGCGACCAGCTGCTGGCCGATCTCGTCGCGCTCCATTACCGGCGCAACGACCAGAACTTCGTCCGTGGCGCGTTCCGCGCGCGCGGCGATACGGTCGAAGTCTTTCCGGCGCATTTGGAAGATCGCGCGTGGCGTTTCTCGCTGTTCGGCGATGAGGTCGAAAGCATCATCGAGTTCGATCCGCTGACCGGCGCGAAGACGGACGAACTGGCGCTGGTCAAGCTCTACGCCAACTCCCACTACGTCACGCCGAAGCCGACGCTGCAGCAGGCGATCAAATCGATCAAGATCGAGCTCAAGAAGCGTCTCGATGAGTTGTATAATGCGGGCAAACTGCTCGAAGCGCAGCGCCTCGAACAGCGCACCACGTTCGACATGGAAATGATGGAGGCGACGGGCTCGTGCGCCGGCATCGAGAACTATTCGCGCTATCTCACGGGACGCAATCCGGGCGATCCGCCGCCGACGCTGTTTGAATATCTGCCCGATAATGCGCTCGTCTTCGCCGATGAAAGTCACGTTACCGTGCCGCAGATCGGCGGCATGTTCCGTGGCGACTTCCGGCGCAAGGCGACGCTTGCGGAATACGGATTCCGCCTGCCGTCGTGCATGGACAATCGCCCGCTGCGTTTTGAAGAATGGAACGCGATGCGTCCGCAATCGGTGTTCGTCTCGGCAACGCCTGCGAGCTGGGAGATGGAGCAGACCGGCGGCGCGTTCGCCGAGCAGGTCATCCGGCCGACAGGCCTCATCGATCCGGCCGTCGAGATTCGCCCCGCAAAAACGCAGGTCGACGATCTGCTCGACGAAGTCCGGCAGGTCGCGCGTAAAGGATATCGGACGCTCGTCACGGTGCTGACCAAGCGCATGGCCGAGGATCTCACCGAATACATGCATGAAAGCGGCGTGCGCGTGCGCTACATGCACTCCGACATCGAGACGCTGGAGCGCATCGAAATCATCCGCGATTTGCGTCTCGGCGCCTTCGACGTGCTCATCGGCATCAACCTGCTGCGCGAAGGTCTCGACATTCCGGAGTGCGCGCTCGTCGCCATTCTCGACGCCGATAAGGAAGGTTTTCTGCGCTCCGAAACGTCGCTGGTGCAGACCATCGGGCGCGCGGCGCGCAACGTCGACGGCAAGGTCATTCTCTATGCGGATCAAATGACCGGATCGATGGATCGCGCCATCGCGGAGACGAACCGGCGTCGCGAGAAGCAGGTGGCGTGGAACGAAGCCAACGGCATCACGCCGGAGAGCATCAAGCGCAACATCCACGACGTGCTGCAATCTGTCTACGAGCAGGATCACGTGACCGTCGATGCGGGCTTGGCCGATGGCGAAAACGTGCAATCGCTCGGGCACAATCTGCAGGCCGTCATCGCCGACATGGAGCGTCGGATGAAGGACGCGGCGGCCGATCTCGAGTTCGAAACGGCGGCGCGGCTGCGCGACGAGATCAAGCGGCTGCGCGAAACGGAGCTGGCGATTTCGGACGATCCGCTGGCACGGCAAAGCGAGGTCGAAGATCGCGCCGGGAGTTTCAAGGGCGAGCGCAAGTATGGCGCGAAGGCGAATATGCCCAGTCCGTCCCCCTCTCCGCGCAAGCGGGGAGAGGGGGAGAGCGGATCAGGCTCGCGCGTCAGGACCGAGTACGAGCCCGTTCAGCCGACGTATGCGCAATCAGGTTCTCGTTATGCGCCGGGCGCGGGAGATTCTTCATCTGCGCCCGTCGACTCGCGTTCCGCGAGCCGGCCGCCGGGCGCGGGATCAAGGATCAAAAAGCCGTCGCTGGATGACATGGGGCCGGGAACGGATCGGCCGGTGCCGGCGCGCGCCCCCGCTGTCGACAGCCGCGCCAAGGCTGGCGCGTTCGGCGAGAAGATCGCAGGGCCGCACAAGCCGACGCTCGACGAAATGGGACCGCACGCCTCGCTGCCGGTGAAATCCGGAGAGAAGCCGTCGCGTGTCCAGACACCCACGCGGACGCGCGAATTTGACGATACGGCACAGAAGAAGGGCCGCCGCGGGCGTCCGCGCAAAACCGGCCGTCCGGGCCAATAAGCCAAAACGCTCACGCTTTGCGCGTAAGTACGCATATCGGCATTTTTCGGAACCTCGTTGAGTGCCGGATGTTGCTTCTTGAGTTCCGGTCAAGGAGTGCGATCATGCCGAAAATCAAGAACGCCAAAATTCTCATTCTCGCGACGGACGGGTTTGAGCAATCCGAACTGGACGTGCCGCGCGAAAAGTTGAAAGCCGTTGCGCAATTCGTTCACGTCGCCGCGCCGAAAGAGCGAAAGAAAAAAGACTCGATCGTCGGCTGGCAGAACCACGATTGGGGAAAGCCTGTGCCGGTTGACGTTGAACTCTCCGAGGCATCGACGTCGCTCTACGACGCGATCGTACTTCCCGGCGGACAAATGAATCCCGACACGCTTCGGAAAAATCCGGAAGCGCTGGCGCTGATCAAAGCCTTCCTCGCCGAAGGAAAGGTCGTGGCGGCGATCTGCCATGCGCCGTGGCTTTTGATCGAGGCGAACGCTATTCGCGGGCGGCGCGCGACGTCCTACGACTCGATCAAGACGGACATGATCAATGCCGGGGCGAACTGGGTCGATGAGCCCGTCGTCGCCGATCAGGGCATCGTCACGAGCCGCAACCCCGGCGATCTCGAGGCGTTCGTCGCAAAGATCATTGAAGAAGTCGAAGAAGGCAGGCACGAACGCGCAGTCCTCGCCGCATAGCGCTGCACGTGAAGCGGCAGGGCGCGCTCAGCCCGTCCGGGTAACTTTTGGCGAGTTGTTGTGAGTTTTCGCAACGCTCGCCAAAATCAAAAGCAGCGTATAGCGCAGGGCCTCGTCTACGGACGTGACGGTGCGGCCCTCATCGGAGAGATCCGCGAACGTCCAGACGAGTTCGCCCTCGGACGTTGCCCGCCAGCTGCCAAAGTATTCGCGGCCTTTCAGAACGGTGACGCCGGTGCCCGCCAAGCCTTCGCGCACGGCAAAGCCGCTCAACCCGACTTCGGGTATATCCGACAGCCGTCTCAACAGCTCCGTATCTGGCGCCGCGCGCTTCATCGCTCTGCCGCATTCCCGAACGAAACAATAGCGCCGCGCGAAATCGAACTCTTTCTTGGGCGCACGCGCCGATTAAATGGTGGCGCGCATTCTGATATGAAAGGCCGCGCACATCGCGCCGGCACGTTTGGTTCTTTATCGACGGATCGTTAAGACCTCATTAATATTTTCGACACGGGCCGTTGCGCGGCGGAGACGGCGTCCGCGCGTTATCATCCGTTCCTTTCGGAGGAGACGATCATGAAAACGCTTCTGTCGTCACGTGGCTTGGTACTCGGCTTTACATCCCTCACGATTGCGCTGATCGCGTGCGCGGTTTCACCGGGGGCTGCGGAAGCCGAAGCGAACTTCGTTGTTTCGCTGACACTCGGCATGCCGGTGCTCAAGGGCGGCTGCACGCTGTGCCAGCGCACGCGGGAATCAGGCGCCAATTTCACCGCTGTCGATCACGCCAACGGCGGACCGAGCCGCATCATCCTGATGCGTCACGCGGACAAGACCGACGACCCTTATAATGAAGACCTGTCGGAAGCCGGCATGGCGCGCGCCGAGCGTCTTGCGACGTACGTTCCGCAGACGTTCGGGAAACCGGACGTGATCATCGCAACGGCGCATTCGAAGCACTCGAACCGGCCACGGGAAACCGTCGCTCCGCTTGCGAATGCGGTCGGCCTCAAAGTTCAGCACGATTACGAGAACGACGACTTCGAGAATCTTGCCAACGAGATCTTTTCCAACCCCGAATACAAGGGGAAGACGCTGGTTATCTGTTGGCATCACGGCAAGCTACCGGCCATCGCCGCGCTGCTTGGGGCGCCGCAAGGCAGCTACCCCGACCCGTGGCCCGAGGATGCCTACAATCTCATCCTGGATTTCCGCTACGATCCGAACTCGGGCAGCGCGCCGACGGTCACGCGCGTCATCGAGCCGTTTTGAGTTATCTGGGGCGCACGCGGATCAGCACTTTTTCAAATTCGCAGCCAGTTCGACGAACACGTCGGAATTCTGCGGCAGGACTCTGACGGACTGGTCGCAGCCCTGCCCCGCGACGGCCATATGCGCCGCGAAGAACTGTCCCGAGAGTTGCACGTCGAATCCTGTCGGCGTGATGGTGCCGTCGACCGTGCCGCCGATATCGTTGATCTTGTCCTGCCAGGCGCCGGTCAGCTTCTCGCCCTCGACCGTCAAGTCGGTTGCAGCGTGAAGTTTGAAATTGGTTGCCCCGTCTTCACAGCGCAACGTCTGGCGCATACCCGGCGCACCGCGTCGGGCGACATAGGTGACGACGCATTTGAAATTGGATGCAGGCCCGGAGGTCGACGTCATCGTCGCCATTCCGACCCAGCGCCCGGCAAGGCCAGCCAAGGGATCGACGGGGGCCGCAGCCTGGTTCTGGCCCGCAGTCAAACTTGAAACGGCTGCAACCGTGCAGTACACGGCGACGCGATACGACTGACGCATAGACTTTCGACTCCCTCGTCAAGCCTGTCCGGCTTCAAGCACCCCCGCGCTTGCCCGATTCTTCGAGAACCCCGTCGCTGGTCGGCTGAGCATTTCGAGCTTTTCAGCGCACCTTCGGCGACAGCAGCAGACTGGTCGTCGATCGCGACTGTTTGTGGGCCGTATTGGGGAGATATCGCGAGTTCAATTTGCTCATTGTTGCAGGGAGCAAACGAGTTCCGTTCTCATGCACTCGGGTAATATCTTGCGGAGATCGTGCGTTCTTCCCATAAGCACGGACACAACACGTGACCCTGAGCGTTTATTGAGTGCAGTGCAGTATTGGACTGTCGTTCGAGGGCAACACTTCAGTGCATCTCGTTCAAGTTTGTCCATATGGCTCGCAAAATGCGGGGCGTCAGATGATAATGCGCGCCGTTTCGCGATACGCAGGAAGGAAGGGCTTCGTGTTTCGCCATCATCACTTTTCCGGCTGTCTTTCCGCTTATCTGAAGGCGCTTGCCGTGACGGCGGCAATGGCTGGCGCTCTGTCGCTCACCACGTCGACAAGCTATGCCGCGGACGGTCCATTTCCTGAACTCGTCGGCACCTGGAATGGCTCGGGCGTCGCGAAGTTCGACGGCGGCAAGACAGAGAGCCTGCGCTGCAAGGGCTATTATACGAACACGGGCGGTCCCCATAATCTCGGAATTTCGATTCGCTGCGCCAACGCGTCGGCAAAGGTGGAATTGCGCGCCAATCTGGTTGACGCGGGCGGCGCAGTGACCGGCAGCTGGGAAGAGCGGACGTACAATCAGTCCGGAGCGGTCACGGGACGGGCGTCAGCGAACAAGCTCAATCTGGCGATCAGCGGCGGCATCGCGGGCTCCATGATGGTGACCGTCGGCCGCGGCTCGCATTCGGTCGCCGTGCTGACCAGCGGCCCGTCGCTCAAGGGCATCAATATTTCAATGTCGCGCTGAGTTCTTAGCTGAGTTCATCACAGGCACTCCGGCAGTCCGCCCGAACAAAGGATAGACGATCATGCGCATGAGACTTTGGGCCGCCGTTCCCGTGATTGCCTCTGTGCTCGCCGTCTCCGCGATGCCGACGCCGGCGGATGCGCTCGCGCGGCGGCTGCGGACGAACTACGAGCCGGGCGAAGTCATCACGGCGCACAGCCATTACGGCAACGGGTCCGTCCGGAGCGTCGTCCGGCCGGGTCGCCTTGGGTGGCAGGTGCGGCTGCCTCGCGGCGGCTGGGTCGACTGCCGCCGCAGCTGCGAGGAAACGCTTCGCGTGCAGACCGTCGACATCTTCGGCGACGGCACCAACACGCTGTCGAACGGCGGTTATGGCACCCTGGCGCGCGAATGCGGCGTCTTCGGATGCCTGCATTGGGAGTGGTCGTTCTAGGCCGATCCAGCTCAAACAAGGAATGGATTTGTCAGCCGTTCCTGACCGAATTGCCCCGGCGGCCCGTGTCCGCAGATGAAGGCAATGTCGTCTCCGAGCGGCAAGAGTTTGGTCTTGATCGCCGCAATCAGCGCGTCGTGGTCGCCGTAGGGGAAGTCCGTGCGGCCGATCGAGCCGCGAAACAGGACGTCGCCAACAAGCGCGAATCGCTGCGCCGCATCGAAGAACACGACCGATCCCGGCGAATGGCCCGGGCAATGGAAGATATTGAACGTGTGACCGGCGACGGTGACGACGTCGCCATCATCGAGCCAACGGTCGGGCTTGACGTTGCGCACGTCGGGAATGCCGTACATTTCGCCCTGCTTCTCGAGATTATCGAGCAAGAGCGCATCGGCCCTGTGAGGGCCCTCGATCTTGACGCCGAGTTCCTGGCGTAGCTCAGCCGCGGCGCCGGCGTGGTCGATGTGACCGTGGGTCAGCAAAATCTTCTCGATCTCGATTTCGGCTTCGTCGATGCCGCGAAAGATCCGGTCGAGATCGCCGCCCGGATCGACGACGGCACCGCGCTTTGTCGCCTCGTTCCAAATCAGCGTGCAGTTCTGCTCGAACGGCGTGACGCGCACGATCGCAGCCTTCAGCGGAGATTGAGGCGGGGTGGTCGCGTCGCTCATCTATCGCGGCTCCTGAGGATGAACTGCGGTCTTAGAGCATCCGTTGGCGAAACCGCAAGCGCCGACATTCCTGCAGCGAAAGATGCACCGTCTAGTTCAAATGGCTGATGTGAATACAAAACCACGTACAGGAGAATCTCGACATCACGACCGTTCGCCGGTTCCGAATCGGACTATCAGATCACTGATTGAGCATAATGAATTTTATAAGGATGGGACCGGTGAAAAAGATATTTGCAGGGCTTCTTATAGTATCGAGTGCCACAGCATCGTCCCTGGCGACCCCCGCTTCCGCCAATGATTGGGAAGGCGTGTCATTAGGTATCGGCGGCGGCTACGGCATGGCGAAGAACGATTTAAACCTCGCCACCGGTCCCGCCATCTCTTCCTTCATCGATGCCAACATCGGCATCAGCGGCTTCGGCGGATCGGGCGGCTTTGCTACGCTCAGCGCCGGCTACGATCATGTCCTTTTCGGTCCATTGATTGTCGGCGCCTTCATCGACTACGATTTTTCCGACATCGACACGCGAATTGGAGCGGGCAGCGAGCTTGGCGAAGTTAACGCCAGCATCGACTTCAAGATCGAAAACCAACTCTCCATCGGCGGACGTCTCGGCTATCTCATCGCGCCCACGACGCTATTCTTTTCGACCTTCGGATACGCGCACGCCGAATCAAGCGACATCAAAGCCAACCTCAATCTCGGCGGTGGCTCGGGCGGCGGCACGCTTGCTGGGGTCGGTAGCTTTAATGGCTATTTTCTCGGCGGCGGCGTTGAAACGCTGATCTCCAACGGATTCAGCATCAAGGCGGAATATCGCTATACATCCCTGCAGGCCGAGAGCCTCGACATTTTACCAGGCTCAGGCGCGAACGAGTTCGTGACCGGCTCGATCAAGCCGCAAATTCAAACGGGACGCGTGTCGCTCAACTACCGCTTCGGCGACGGCAAGACGGAAGCGCCGGACGATTCGATCCCGCCGGTCACTAGTAGCTGGACCGGCGCCTACCTGGGCGTCGGCGCCGGGTACGGAGTTGCCAAAAATACTTTGGAGCTAGCCGACCGATCCGAACCCGATCCAGGCTCACTCTTTAGTGCAGGAATTCCATTCGGACACGACGGTGGCATTCTTTTCGCCACTGCAGGCTATGATTATCAGATCAGCCCGAGCTTCGTGATCGGTGCGTTTGGAGATGCCGATTATTCACATTTAAAGCAGAGCAATAGCCTCTCGCTGTCGATAGGCGAGGACGCCGAACTTCACGGCAGCACGAAAACCCAATTGAAAAACATGCTGATGGTTGGCGGGCGCATCGGCTACCTGGCACGGCCAGATACAATGCTGTTCGTCAGCGGCGGCTACGCCAATGTCGAAGTGGACGATACGAACGTGTCGATCGGCATCAGTGTCGACGGCGAGGACGTCGGAGTCGGTGGAACAACCCTTATCTCCGGCCGACGCCTGAGCGGCGGGTTCATCGGCGGTGGTATCGAAACGCGACTGAACGATTCGTTGTCGCTGAAGGCGGAATATCGCTACATCGACCTCGGCGCCGAAACCGTGAAACTGCTTCCCAATGATCTTCCCGAGATCAACGAAATCGTGTCGACGAAGTTCGACCCGGACATCCAGGTTGGCCGCCTGTCGGTCAACTATCGCTTCGGGTCCAGCGCCCCAGAGGCTGCGCCTCTGAAGTAAGGAGCGGACACAACCGCGGCTGCGCGAGCTGCCGGTTTCAGAAACACCACAGGGGCCATCATGGCCCCTGTACGCGTGGATAGAGCTGGAGAAAGGCGAACGGCAGCGGGGAGTTTATGCGGCTTCCGAACCTTCGTGACCCGGATCGCGAAGCACATAGCCACGGCCCCAGACCGTCTCGATGTAGTGCTTGCCACCGGTCGCCGTCTGCAGTTTCTTTCTGAGCTTGCAGATGAACACGTCGATGATCTTCAGTTCCGGCTCGTCCATGCCGCCGTAGAGATGGTTCAAGAACATCTCCTTGGTGAGCGTCGTACCCTTGCGGAGCGAGAGAAGCTCCAGCATCTGGTATTCCTTGCCCGTCAGATGCACGCGCTGGCCGTTGACGTCGACCGTCTTGGTGTCGAGGTTGACGCGGAGATCGCCGGTTTCGATGATCGACTGGGCATGGCCCTTCGAACGGCGGACGATCGCCTGGATGCGGGCGACGAGCTCGTCCTTGTGGAACGGCTTCGTCATATAGTCGTCGGCGCCGAAGCCGAGGCCGCGAACCTTGTCGTCGATGCCGGCGAGGCCCGACAGGATCAGAATCGGCGTTGAGACCTTTGAGACACGGAGTGTCTTCAGAACCTCATAGCCGCTCATGTCCGGCAAGTTCAAATCGAGAAGAATAATATCGTAGTCGTAAAGCTTACCGAGATCGACACCCTCTTCCCCGAGGTCGGTCGTGTAAACGTTAAAACCTTCAGATTGAAGCATCAACTCGATGCTTTGCGCCGTAGCGCTGTCGTCTTCTATGAGTAGAACCCTCATGACCGTTCCTCTGGTGCCCTAATCCAATGACTCCGCGCCATGTCTGCTGTTCGCCCAAAGAAACGCACTACAGTTCGAGCTAAGCGATCGTTAGGAAGTTAGCGACGAGAGGTTAACAAACCCTAATTCCGCGTTAGCCATTTCTGCAGATTGGTTTCCGCCGTGTCTTAACAGCATGACCGTGACCGCCGTTGGCCCTCGCGGACAGACCCGTCTTTCTCGTTTCGCGGGCACAAATGCCCGTTCGCGCCAAAGCTGGCCCGCCAAAATATTAGAAAATTAGAACTGCGCCCCTCTCGACCGCGTAACAGATCCCGCCGCGAAAACCTGCCATCAGGGCGCCCACCCTTCCGGCTCGTTTCTCGACCGCCTTGCGACCCGCATTCGGTTCGAATCAAGAGCTAACAGAATTCGCAGCCGCGCCCTAGATTGCTTGTGGCGAAAAACTGCCCCTTATCGGGACGCTGCGTCAGAAAAGGTTACGCGTTGCTTTACCGCAACTTAAGCGTAACATGTTATGCTTAGTATTGAAGTAGCAACGAGGCGATGCAACGCGGTTAACGCACCGCGATTACCGCTGATGTTCATGTTGCTTCGGCCACGAAATCTTTTCGCGCCTTTGGCACGTTTTTTGATTGATCGGCCACGTAAGTTCGAATGTGTGCAGGGTATCGAACGATGAAATCACGTGAGACGACCATTCTTCTCAAGCGCCGTGAGGTCGAGGAGAAATCGAGGAAGGTCGAGGACCTCGAGAGAATCATTCGCGAATTCGACCAGATGGCATCCGATCTCGAGCGTCAAATCCAGCTCGAGGAAGATCGTACCGGTGTTCGCGACCGAGGACATTTTTCCTATTCTACGTTTGCCAAGGCTGCAGCTCTTCGCCGCGACAACCTCCGGCAGTCGACGGAAGGTCTTCGCGAGAAGCTTGCCTCCGCCGTCCGCGAGCGCGACGACACGATGGAACAGTTTTCCCGCGCCAGCCAGCAGATCGACGGTCAGCACGATCCGCGCGGGCGCCGCGAAAGACCTTTCGGCTTGAGCGCGCTCCGCTAGAACGGGAATTCGGCCCGCAAGCCTCGCGGCGAGCGAATCAAAGACACAATTGAAAGCAGGCGGCGCCCGAAAGGCGCCGCCTTTTTCCTGTGTCCATTCCTGATCGCGCCGTTTGGCCGGTGGGTAACCCTCTTGCCGGACGGGCTCTTGCCGGGCAAACGGGTTCTCGGTCGTTGCCCACTCGGGGCCTTCCGTGCGCGTCATCAAGCGGAGCACAATGGCAGACAGTTGCTCATCCAAGGCGCTGCTCGCGCTGGCTACCGGCCTGATCCTATCGGGATGCGCCGGAAGTGCGCCGAAATTGCCGACGCTCAGCTTGCCGACTGCTCCGTCCGTCGAAGCTGCCTCGGAGGCGGAGGCGGCGGCGACGCGACCGCCCTCCGCGCCGGGCGCAGCACAAGAAACCGGAACCGTCGTCGATCAGACCGGCGGCCAGGGCGGATCGGCGACCGACATCTATTCCCGCGTCGCGACCGGTGCGATGAAATGCTGGTTCACGGTCGGGGGGCCGCTCAAGACCGACTACGTCTATCACGCGACGGCGGCGCCACCCTCACGCGGCGGCAAGGCACAAATTCTCATTCATCGCCGCGATGCGACGCAGGCCAATCCGCGCGGCCCGAAGGCCTACCTCGTCGATATCGATCCGACAGGCGAAGCTTCGGCGACCGTCAGGGTTGAAAATATGAAAATGACGGACGCTTTCGCGACCGCGATGACGGGCGACATCACGCGCTGGACCAAGGGGGAGAGCGGCTGCAGTCCTTCGTCGGCCGTTGCCGGCTGGACGCCGTCGGCTCCGCAGCCCGTCGCGGAAGCAGCTCCGGCGGCCAAGCCCAAAGTCGGCAAGAAGCCCAACGCTAAGGCGAAAGACAACTCGAAATCGAAAGACTTGGCTGTTCCCGCGCAAGCGAAAGCATCCGCAAGTCCGCAGCAGAAAACGTCAGCGGACTGATCGACACGACCATACGGAGCGACCGACGCATCAGTCACTCGCATCGCCGATGGCGGCGTCGAGATTACTCTCGATAGTCCTGCAAACGCGTTGCGCGCAGACCCGGGAGACCATGCTTGTCGATCGAACGCTGCCACGACAGAAACTCGTCGACGGTCAACGTATATCGCTCGCATGCCTCCTCAATGCTGAGAAGACCACCGCGAACGGCGGCGACAACTTCGGCCTTGCGACGGATCACCCATCGCTTTGTGTCCCGCGGGGGAAGATCGGCGACCGTGAGCGGTGACCCATCGGGGCCGATCACGTAGCGCCCGCGCGCTCTCATCTGTTGTTCGGTCATGATACTCGATACACACTCTCTGACCACGGGGGATACTTATAGCGGGTTGCCATTAAATTAGCACTAAGCCCTTGAGTAAACAGTAGTTAAATGGTCGTGCCAATTCAACGTAATTAAACCTCGGAGCGTAATTTCCCGTTCCGTTTTGAGTCACGCTGATAACCCTAAACGACAAACAGCGAATAACGGGCCAATCGGGTAAATGCTTGCGGGCGACTTGCGGGAGACCCATTTAATGAACTATGGAATTAAGGAGCGTGGTGAGATCCGACGAATTTTGCCGCCAAGACCAAGAATAACACGTTGAATATATTTGGTCTTTTGATGCCCGCCCGCGCCGGGGTATAACCCTGGCTCCAGCCCTGGCATTGCCGTTTGTCAGCAAAGATGGGTTTTTTGCCACCTCCGATGACCAATTTTCAGACGCCAGCCGCCGTCCCGAGTGCCAAGAAGCGTGTCGTCGTCGCCATGTCCGGCGGGGTCGACAGCTCGGTCGCGGCCGCGATCATGAAGGCCGCCGGGCACGACGTCATCGGCGTGACATTGCAACTCTACGATCACGGGAGCGCGACGGGCCGCAAAGGCAGCTGCTGCGCGGGCCAGGACATCCACGATGCGCGGCGCGTCGCGGAGACGCTCGGCATTCCGCATTACGTTCTCGATTACGAAGCCCGATTCGCCCAGAAGGTGATCGAATCGTTTGCCGAGAGCTACGTGCACGGCGAGACGCCAATCCCGTGCGTCACATGCAATAACGAGATCAAGTTCCGCGATCTGCTCGATACCGCAAAGGACCTGGGCGCCGAGGTTCTAGTCACCGGACATTACGTGCAAAGGCGCGAAACGGAGCACGGACCGGAACTGGCGCGCGCCGTCGATACCGATCGCGATCAGAGCTATTTCCTGTTCGGCATCACAAAGGCGCAGCTCGCGGCGCTCTGGTTTCCGGTCGGCGGGCTGGAAAAGTCCGAGGTTCGTGACCTGGCGCGCTCATTCAATCTTCCGGTCGCCGACAAATCCGACAGTCAGGACATCTGCTTCGTTCCGACCGGACGCTACACGGACGTCATCGAACGCCTGAAGCCGAACGCGCTCGACGCGGGCAACATCGTGCATCTGGACGGGCGCGTGCTCGGCCGTCACGAGGGCATCGTCCACTACACGGTCGGCCAGCGGCGCGGCATCAAGATCCCGGCAGCGGAGCCGCTTTATGTCGTGCGGCTCGATGCAGCTAAAAATGAAGTCGTGGTTGGGCCGCGCTCGGCCCTGACGACGACGGGACTGATCTTGCGCGACGTCAACTGGCTCGGAGAAAAATCGTTCGCGGAAAGCGCCGCGAGCGGATTGGAACTCTTCGTTCGCATGCGCTCCTCGCAAAAGCTTCGCGCGGCGCTCGTCACGGCCGCTGCCGACGGTGGCGGCAAAGTCGAGTTGCACGATGGAGAAGAAGGTATTGCGACCGGGCAAGCCTGCGTGTTCTATGCCAGCCAGGAGCCTGGGGCACGCGTGCTCGGCGGCGGCTGGATTGCAAAAACGGTGAAAGCCGCAAATCAAGAAGGCTATCGCGCACAAAGCCATACTCTGGCCGAGGCGCAGAGATAGTCGGTACGCGCGTTACACAGTGATGGAGATAGCGGTGGGCGAGAACGGATCGGATTTTCGGCGCGCAGCTGGCGCTCAAGCCGGTGTTGCAAAGAGGCGGTTCGAGCCAAAGGCCGTTCAACTCGATGAGGGCGCCGTCCGCGATGCATATCGCCGCTGGGCGCCGGTTTACGACTACACGTTCGGCGCGGTCTCGACGGCCGGCCGCCGGCACGCGGTCGAGATCATCAACGGCGGCTCGGGCCGGGTGCTCGAGGTCGGGGTCGGAACCGGGCTATCGCTTCCCTCGTACAAGAAGCATCTCGATATCGTCGGCATCGATCTCGCTCCGGAGATGCTCGACAAGGCCCGGGAGCGCGTCAAGAACGAGCAGCTCGTCAATGTCTCCGGCCTATACGAGATGGACGCCGGTAGCCTTCGCTTCCCGGACAATTCGTTCGATTCCGTCGTTGCGATGTATGTCATCACCGTCGTGCCCGATCCCCGGCAAGTGATGCTGGAGCTGTCGCGGGTCACCAAGCCAGGCGGGGAAGTCATGCTCGTCAATCATTTCAGCCAGGAGCAGGGCGTCCGCGGCTGGGTCGAGCGGCAGATGGCGCCGTTCGCCGATCTGGTCGGCTGGCACTCGGTGTTCGACGTGTCGCGCGTGATGGTCTGTGACGACCTCGAATTGGTGGATCGCAAGTCCTTGCGTCCGCTGGGCTTGTTCACGATGATGCGCTTCCGCAAGCTGGCTTCGGCCGCCGAACAGCCGGTTGCCGCCGAGTAACCGGCGCCGGCCTCTCCAATTCCGGAATGATCGTCTGGCCATCTCGCTTGCGATCATTGGTGCGCGATGCACCGTGTTGACAGGACGATAGCAGGCTCCCTATAGACGGCGCTCGATGTCCGCGTGACGGACAGCGTGGCGGGATAGCTCAGGTGGTTAGAGCGGCGGTCTCATAATCCGCAGGTCGGCGGTTCAAGTCCGCCTCCCGCTACCAAATCTTAAAATTCGAAATGCTTTTGGCGAACGGATGTTTGATGTTCGCCCTCCTCGCTCAGTCGAAGTCGACTTTTCGGCTTCGCATTTTCTTGACCTTGCCGCGCGCGGTTTTGGTGTTGACGCGCTCCGCGCGTGCGCCGCGCGACGGTCTGGTTTTGATTCGCGGTTTCGGGCGTTCGAGCGCCTCGGCGATAAGCTCCTGCAGCCGCGCACGCGCATCCGACCGGTTCTGATCCTGGCTTCGAAAACGATCGGCCTGAATGACGACGATGCCTTCGGTCGTCAGGCGTCGACCGGCGAGACGCTTCAGCTTGCCGCGCGCGTAATCGGGAATCGAGCGATTGGCCGCGAAATCGAAGCGCAGCTCGACGGCGGTCGAAACTTTGTTGACGTTCTGGCCGCCGGGGCCAGAGGCGCGGACGAAACGTTCCTCGATCTCGGCTTCGTCGATCTCAAGCGCCGGCGTAATGCGCACGCTATGCTCCTTCGGCCCGCGCAACGACCGCCGGACGGCTCGCGGCGAGATCGATGACATTCAAAATCGTCATGCATGTTCCACAGTGCATGTCGTCACCTTTTCGAGCGCCAGCGCTTCATGTCTTTCACAATTTCCCGCGCGGCATTCATGCCCGGAACGCCGGTGACGCCGCCGCCCGGATGCGCGCCGGAACCGCACAGATACAGCCCCGGGAGCGGCATCCGGTAATTGCCATAGCCCAGAACGGGGCGCGCCGAAAAGAGCTGCCCGAGACCGAGCTGGCCATGAAAGATATCGCCGTCGACGAGGCCGAAGCGCTGTTCGAGGTCGAGCGGCGACAATATCTGGCGAGCTAAAACGGCGGATTTGAAATTCGATGCGTGGCGCGTCACCGTCTCGATGACGAGATCGGCGAAGGCTTCCTTTTCCTGGGCATTCGACCAGCTTCGGCCGTCAGGAAGATGCGGCGCGACGTGCTGCACGAACAGGCTCGCGACGTGGCGTCCGGCCGGTGCGAGCGACGAATCGAGCGCTGAAGAAATCATCATTTCGACGACGGGCTCGCGCGACCAGCCATGCGTGCGCGCATCGAGATAGGCGCGCTCGAGATAGGATATCGTCGGGCCGATGACGATGCCCGCGCCGTGATGCGGCGCTAACTCTTTTCCCGGCCTGCATGCGAAATCCGGCAGCTCCGCGAGCGCCACGTTCATGCGGAACGTTCCGGAGCCGGTCTTGATCGCGAGAAACCGTTCGCGCGTTTCGGGATCGATATCCGTCGCTGCGACGAGGTCGCGGAACAGAAGCTTCGGCCCGACGTTCGCCGCGACCGCGCGCGCCCTCACGATCTCGCCGGACTTCAACACGAGACCGGCCGCGCGTCCCTTTTCGACAAGCACGCGTTCGACCGGCGCACCGACGCGAATGATCGCGCCGCGCGATTGCGCCGATCGGGCCATCGCTTGCGTGATCGCGCCCATGCCGCCTTTCGCGTGACCCCAATGTCCGGGCTTGCCGTTCACCTCGCCGAAGCAGTGATGAAGCAGCACGTAGGCCGTGCCTGGCGTCGATGGCGCGGCATAGGCTCCGACAATGCCGTCGAATGCGAAGGCTGCTTTGACCGTCTCGTTTTCGAAACGGCGATCGAGAAAGTCGGCCGCGCTCGCCGTGAAAAGTTCGAGCAAGAGACGCTGATCGGCAAGCGAGAGATTGAGAACCCGGCGGCCGATGCCTCCGGCCTTGATCAATTCGAGAATGCCGCCACCGGCGTTCGGCGGCGTGCGCGTGATGAGGTCGCGCAGCACGGCGACTGCGCGCGTCAGCTCGTTATCGTATGCCTCAAGTCGGTCCGCATCTCTCGATGAGAAAGACGCGAATGCATTGCGGCGCGCGATGGGATCGTAGGGCACCAGCAGCGACCGCGTACTGTCGACGGGCCAGAAATTCGCGGCCGGCCGTTCGATGATTTCGAGTCCATGCCGATGCAGATCGAGATCCGCGATGACTTTCGGATTGAGAAGGCTGACGGTGTACGACGCCACCGAGTTTGAAAATCCCGGAGCAAATTCTTCGGTGGCGGCGGCGCCGCCGACCACGCCAGCGCGTTCGAGAACAACAACGTTCAATCCCGAGGCGGCGAGATAGGCCGCGCTGGTCAGTCCGTTGTGACCCGCTCCTATGATCGCAACATCAAATATGTCGGGGATCATTGATTGTTCCCAAGCTGATGAATTGCAAAAACTGCGTTAGGCTAACTTTGTGATTCGCCTCTGTTTGGGAACAACCAAGGCCGGAAAACGTTAAGCGTTCGACATTTGGATTCGGCATTTGCGTTGGATTTTCCTCAATCGAGGCAACAACTCGTAACAATTTGTTCGTGAGTTTTAACCAGCCGTTTATTGCGCATTCCTAGCTTAGTTAAGAAACTCAAGCTATTTCGGGGATAGGGCTCTGGCTGCAAATGGAGCACAGGCAAAAATGCGAGCCGTCGTGACGAGTGCAGTTGCGAGATTTGCGCCGCAGAAACGGCAGCAGGTCAGTCGCGCGCAGTTTGTCGGGCTCGCGGTCGCATCGATTGTTCCGGCTGTGATATGGTGCGTACTGATCGATGTCGTCGCGATGTGGATCAGCGGTCCTCTATCGGCGCTCACTACCGTTGTTATCGGTGTTACGATCGCGGTGTTTCTGGCGATCGTTTGCGCGCCGTTGATCCTGCGTGACCGCCGTTAGTTCGTCCGCCATCCACGTTAATTCCGTCGTTTCTTACGTGCCGTTCCAGTCGCATTGCAGCTGACGGCACAATCGTTGTTTCTTGCCGCCGACAACGGAGCACGGCGCGGGGACGAACTCGCACTTGCGACAGGAATAGGACGAGACGCAGCCGCGCCAGCTTCCGCCCTTACGGAAGTTGCATGTAAGAATCGTCTGACAATCGCGATTTGGATTGATGGCGCCGCCCGGTCCTTCCTGGGCGCGCAGACCTTCGCCGCCGAACGACGCGGCCGCGAAGGCAAGTGTTATTGCGAACAGGACTTTCGACATCCGAGCACCGCCCGTTGCACACGTGTTCCGAGCATCGGCCCATACGGGCTTCGGCGCAAGATAGGCACACGTGAAAAGGCGAGCGTGGTTACTCCGCTGCCACGCGCTTCTTCGGTTTCACGATGTCCATGTAATCGTTGAGCAGGGTTTCGCTGATTTTACCGGGCTTGTAGTGATGCTCGCCAATCTCGGATACCGGCGTTAGTTCCGCCGCCGTGCCGGTGATGAAGCACTCTGTGAAGCTGCCGAGTTCCTCGGGCATGATGGCGCGATGGATCACCTCGATGCCACGCGCCTTCGCAAGGTCGATGACCGTGCGCCGCGTAATGCCGTCTAGGAAGCAATCGGGTTCGGGCGTGTGAATGACGCCGTCCTTGATCAGGAAGACGTTGGCGCCCGTGCACTCCGCAACGCGGCCGCGATAGTCGAGCATCAACGCATCAGAATAGCCCGCACGCTCGGCGCGGTGCTTCTCGATCGTGCAGATCATGTAAAGGCCGGCGGCCTTGGCCTTGGCAGGAGCGCAGGCGGGATCGGGACGGCGATACTGCGCATGCGTGATGCGAATGCCTTTGAGGCGCTGCTCCATCGGGAAATACGATCCCCAATTCCACGCCGCGATCATGAGATGAATCTTGGTCTGGCGGGCGGAAACGCCCATCTGCTCGCTGCCACGCCAGGCGAGCGGCCGGACATAGCAATCGGACAGTTTGTTGGCTGCGACCGTATCGCGGCACGCCTGATCGATTTCAGCGACGGAATACGGAATGTCGAAATCGAGAATCTTGGCGCTCTCGACGAGGCGCTCGGAATGCTCGGTCAGCTTGAAGATTTCGCCCTCATAGCAACGCTCGCCCTCGAACACGGCGCTGGCGTAATGCAAGGCATGGGTCAGGACGTGGACCTTGACGTCGCGCCAAGGCTGCAGATCCCCGTCCATCCAGATCAGCCCATCGCGGTCGTGATACGGAATGAGGTCGGCCATGCCCGTCAGAGTCCTTCGCTGGTTATTATCTTTTGGCGAAATCGCGGCGCTACTGTCTGTCCCGCGGCCTCGTGGCGTGCGGCTGCTACCCGATCGGTGGGGAGAACGATTAGTCCTTGGGCTCGTCGCTCGCAAGGGCACAAGACCCGCTGCTACCCCGCGATTTGTCTTGAAATAGAATACGATTGGGACCAATAAGTCAACATGACTGACATAAATTCCGAGGGCGTCGCCGCCCGGCGCGCAAAAGGGCAGAGCCCGACCGGCTTACGTACCGACGGCACGGCGCAAGCCATCGACCCGGAGATCATTTCCTGTGTCGAATTGTTCTACTTCGCCTACCGGGATTTCACGCGCGATCCCGACACGATGCTGGAACAGTATGGCTTCGGACGGGCACATCATCGGGTGCTGCATTTCATTCATCGCAATCCGGGCCTGAAAGTCGCGGAATTGCTGGATATTCTGAAGATTACCAAGCAGTCTCTGGCGCGCGTCCTGAAGCAGCTCGTCGACGAAGGCTTCGTCATTCAGCGCGCCGGCAGCGAGGACCGGCGGGAGCGGCGACTATATCTCTCGGCGAAAGGCGCGCGTTTGACCGATAAACTGACACAAATACAGGTCAAACGCATTGCCGAAGCGCTCGCGGCGCTTGGTCCTGGAGCGGATCAGCTCGCGCGCAAGTTCCTTTTCGCTATGATTACCGAAAAGGATCGCCCGCTCGTTGAAGTTTTGATCAAGGGCCCGCACGCGGATATCGCGGGGGAAACCGAAAGCCACGAATGAGAGGTGCAGTTGTGCAGGATCGCGCCGAACTGCTTGCCGATAATGCCCCCCACATTCTTGTCGTCGACGACGACCAGAAGATTAGAGCCCTGCTCGGGCGCTTTTTAAAGAGCAATGGATTTCGCGTGACCGAGGCCCAGGATGCGGCCGCAGCCCGCTCGTTCATGCGCGGGCTCACATTCGACCTGGTGCTGCTCGACGTGATGATGCCGGGTGAATGCGGCCTGACGCTCGCGCGCGATCTCAAGGCGACGCGGCCCGTTCCAATCTGCATGCTGACGGCTCTCGCCGACGCGGAAGACCGCATCTCAGGTCTCGAGGCCGGCGTCGACGATTACGTCTCGAAGCCGTTCGAGCCGCGCGAGCTGCTGCTCAGGCTGCGCAATATTCTACGTCGCGGCCAGACGCCGACCGCGACGCGCGACGAAATCCGCATGGGCGGCTGCGTGTTCAACACCACGCGCGGTGAACTCAGGCGCGACGAAGAGACGATCAAACTCACCGAGCGCGAGCGCGACCTGTTGCGGCTCTTTGCGCAACGCATCGGCGTTGCCGTTCCCCGGCATGAACTCTCGAGCGACGACAGCACGGGCAGCGAACGCGCCATCGACGTGCAAATCAACCGCCTACGCCGCAAGATCGAGGCCGACCCATCGAACCCGGTCTACCTGCAAACGGTGCGCGGCAAAGGCTATATTCTTTATACTGATTGAAGCGTGAGTAACGTCGTCATCTCCAAAGCATAGGCAAACTGAAACGGCGATGGCGGTTATCAACGAAACGACGCGCGAGTCCGGCAAGGGTCAGTCCCTGTATCGGCGTATTCGCGAGCACCCCCACGTTGCACGCCTCACGAGCATCGCTGGCGAGATGCTGCCGAAAGGGCTGTATGCGCGCGCGCTGCTCATCATCATCACGCCGATCGTTGTCCTTGAAGGCGTCATCGCGTTCGCATTCATGGAACGCCATTGGCAGGCTGTGACGCGTCGCCTGTCGGAAGCGACAGCGCGCGATATCGCGGCGTTGATCGATGTCTACAGCGACCTGCCGAAAGCCGATAACGCGCAGAAAATCGTCGATCTCGCGCGCGACCGGCTGAACCTCAAAATGGAGATCTTGCCACCCGGCGATCTGCCGCCGCCGGGACCGAAGCCGTTTTTCCGCTTACTCGACAAGGCGCTTTCCAACGAATTGCGCAAGCACGTCCAGATGCCGTTCTGGATCGATACGGTCGGGGAATCCCAGAACGTCGAAATCCGCGTCAAGCGCGACGACGCCATCCTGCGGTTCGTTGCGACGCGCAGCCAGACCTATGCTTCGAACTCGCACATCTTCCTGCTCTGGATGGTCGGATCGTCGGTCATCCTGCTGACCGTTGCGATCCTGTTTCTCAGGAACCAAATTCGCCCGATCCTTCGCCTCGCCGATGCCGCCGACGCATTCGGCAAGGGCCGCTCGATCCCGGATGATTTCACGCCTCGCGGTGCACGCGAAGTTCGTCAGGCGGCAGTCGCGTTTCTGCAAATGCGCGACCGCATCAAACAGCACGTCGAGCAACGCACGACCATGCTTGCGGGCGTCAGTCATGACCTCAGGACAGTCTTGACGCGGTTCAAGCTGGAACTTGCGCTGCTCGAAGATACGCCGGAGACGCGCGCGCTCTCAACCGACGTCAACGAAATGCAGCACATGCTCGAGGACTACCTCGCCTTCTCGAAGGGCGACGGCGGCGAGGAAGCGAAGCCGACCGATCTGCCGGAACTGCTGCAAGAGATCGTCGATGAGGCGTCGATCTACGCGGCGACGATCGATCTCAAGGTGCGCAAGAGCAAGGGCGACATCGTGTTGCCGCTGAAGCGGCAAGCGTTGAAGCGCGCGATTACGAACCTCGTCACCAATGCCGCGCGGTTCGGCGATCACATCATCATTCGCGTCGCGACCGAGGGACAATGGGTGCGCATCGAAGTTGACGACAACGGTCCGGGCATACCGGAGTCGGAGCGCGAGAATGTATTCCGTCCCTTCTACCGGCTGGATCACGCGCGCAATCAGGACGAAGGCAATAGCGGCCTTGGGCTTGCCATCGCGCGCGACATCGCAAAGAGCCATGGCGGGGAAATCGCGCTCGGTCAAAGTTCGATAGGCGGACTCAGGGCGATCATCTCGCTTCCGCAATAATATTCATAAATATCAGATGATTATCGAACTTTTGCGGCCGGTACACAGGCTTGTGAATTGACCGTTATGTTATGATATTACACTATCGGCACATCGGTTCCGACACTTCCTCATTCGACTTCGGCAAGGTGTCCTCCAAGCCTGCAGTCTCCGGATCCGAAATCCCGATCGCCGTGGGTCGCCAGCCCATTCGGGATGAAAATATCGGCCGCGAACGCGGATTTGACGGACTACCCAGCCCCGTCAGCTTCCGAGTTCGCGGCCTCGTTTTTTTGCAGCCAGCACGGCTTCGGTCAGCAGATCCTGCAGACCACCCTTCTCTCGCATCAAGACCGACAAAGCTGCGGCCGTCGTGCCGCCGGGCGATGTCACGTTCTGCCGGAGCGTTGCCGGATCAGTCTCCGACCGATGCAATAGCTCGCCAGCGCCCGATACGGTCGCGCGTGCGAGTTGCATCGACGTTTTGGCGTCGAGACCCGCCGCCTCCCCAGCGCGTGCCAGAGTTTCGGCGAGCAGGAAGACGTATGCGGGACCTGATCCCGAGACAGCGGTCACGGCGTCGATCAACGCTTCGTCGTTCAGCCAGACGACGTCGCCAGCCGCCTTCAGCAGGCTTGAACAGAGATCTTTCTGCGTTTCGGTGACGTGAGCGTTGCCGACGGCGCCTGTAATCCCGCGGCCAATGGCGGCCGGCGTGTTCGGCATGGCGCGGACCACGGCAATTCCCGGTGAAAGATGGCGCTCGAAGCTGGCGATCGACTTGCCCGCCGCAATCGACATCACGACCGTATGTGGCCCAGCGTGCTTTGCGAGTTCTGGAAACACGGCGTCCATCGCCTGCGGCTTGACCGCAACGACGATCACGGATGGGGGCGACGACAAGGCCTCAATGCTTGAAACGACGCTGAAGCCGTGCGTGCGCTGAAGTTCGGCCACATCGCCCGCGATATTGGGTTCCTGAACGATGACGTCGCGAGGTTGAAGCCCGCGTGCGATCCAGCCTGACAGCAGCGCGGCGCCCATCTTGCCGGCGCCAGCGAGCACAACCGGGCCATCCAGCCTAAAAGACATGACTCGATATACCTTGGGCGAGAAACGCCCGGATTAAGCCTGTCCCTGCGTCTCGAACATCGTCGAAACCAGGGCCTCACGGCTCTCCTTACCCGCCCACACGACGAACTGGAAGGCCTGGTAATAGCGCTCGCAGCCTTCAAGCGCCGCTTTCAGCATGGCCTCGCACTGGGCGACCGTCGCAACCGCGCCGTTCAGCAGCAGCGCGTGGCGGAACATCACGAGCCCTTCCTGCGTCCAGAGATCGAAATGGCCGAGCCATAGTTGCTCGTTGATCTGCGCCACGAGCCGATACATTTCCGTCAGGCGGTTTTCCGGAACGCGGAAGTCGAAGGCGCAGGCAAGATGCAACGCCTCGAGGTCTTCGCGCCAGTTGATCGAGATGTGATAGTCGGCCCAGGTTCCCGCGACGATGAGAGTCATTTCTTCATCGCTGGCGCGGTCGTGCGGCCAGTCGTGACCGTTCGCAAGCTGCTCGATGAGATCGATCGGATTCAAGACGCGGTCAGTTTTCTGTTCCGCAACTGCCATGTGTATCGATCTCCAGTCTGCCGCGAGACAAATGAGTTCCGCGAAACAAGCGGCCCCAAGGTGGCCCAGTCGGATCAGTAAATTCGCCGTTTTCGCTGGGCCGGACAAAACCAGACGCCATGACGAGTCGCAAGCTGACGCCTTTGGCGCGCGAACCTTGTCCACGGTGAAAGTGGCGAAGCGCAGGCATATGCGCGCCTGCAATGCGTATCGCGCAGCGAACTGTAGAAAACGCAGTCTAAGCTGTGGATGCCGCCGAGCGCCGGTCGGCGGGATGCGTCAGACCGTCTTCGTCTTCGCGAGCACGGCTTCAAGCGCCGTGATGCGGACGGCGAGCGCTTCATTCTCCTGGCGCGCCTTCTGCGCCACTTCGCGCACCGCCTCGAAATCCTCGCGCGTCACGACATTCATGTCGCGGAGGAACTTCTCAGCCTGCCCCCTGATTACGGTCTCGGTCTCGCGCCGGACGCCCTCTGCGGCGCCAGCGGCTTCCGTCATCAGCTTGGCAAAGTCGTCGAACAATTTATTCGTCGTCTGGGTCATAATCGGGTCTCAAAGAGTTCAGGGCTCTTTTCGACTATGGCCATTGCGCGTTCGGACCGCAAGAGAGCGGATATTCAGGGCGGCGGCAGGGGTTGGCGCTGCTTGACATTAACCGTGCCTTCCCAAACAACCCTCGGCGGGCCAACTCGCGAAGGGCCGGACCTGACTTTGGAGCATCGATGACACCCCTCGCCCTTCTGACCTACCCGAACATCGATCCGATCGCGTTCGAGTATGGCCCGATCTCGATCAAATGGTACGGCATCGCGTATCTCGCGGGACTTGTGCTCGGCTGGCTTTATATCCGCCGCCTGATCTCGACGCCGAGGCTCTGGTTCGACGGCAAGCCGCCGATGACGCTCGAGCGCGTCGACGATCTTCTGCTTTACATCACCGGCGCAGTCATCATCGGCGGCCGTCTCGGACAGGTGCTCCTCTACGATCCCGACTACTACTTCGCGAACCCGGCCGAGATCGTCAAAGTCTGGAAAGGCGGCATGAGCTTCCACGGCGCGCTGATCGCAGCCGGGCTTTTCATTTTGATCTTCTCACGCGTGTTCAAGGTGTCGGCGC
>NZ_JBAYUV010000020.1:0-58493 GCF_041674905.1 Hyphomicrobium sp. | reverse complement strand
CGACGGGCAAGAAGGTCGCGTCGGCCGCGTCCAAGATCCTGCGCAGCAAGACGGCCAGCAAGGAAGCGAAGTCGGTTGCCGCGTCCGCGCTGACCCAGAAGGTCAAAGCGAAAAAGAAGTAGTTCGGCGGTCTTTGCTTGCTGCTGTCTGAGTTTGGAGCAGCACTATTTGTATCTGTTGCCCGGCGTGGACAGCCTTCGGTGCGGCCATGACTTGGCGGCACATTTATTTTCAAACCACGCTTGTTTCCTCCCCGTCGCCGGGAGGGGCAGGCGTGGGTGCCTTTGAGGCTAATCTTCAGAAGGACCGGCAGGCGAACCACGTGGATGGCCGCCTTCGCGGCCATGACGTAAAGGGACGACCGTCGCGCCAGAGGCCGGAAGTGTTTCGCGGCGCTCTGGCTGCGGAGGTCGATCAGTTCATCGCGGCTTCGATGAGCTTCTTGGCGTCATCGGAATCCCACTCGGCGGCGCCCGCCAGCCGCCCGACCTCGAGCCCATCCTTGTTGATCAGGATCGTCGTCGGCATGCCCAGGAGCTTCAGCTCCATGCCTTGCTTGGCGGTCGGGTCGGCGTAAAGAACCACCTTGTCGGCTTTCAGATCGTTGAGGAACTTGCGCGAGGCGTCGTAGCCCTTGCGGTCGAGGCTCAGCGCCACAACGTCGAACTTGTCGCCTCCCAAGGCCGCCTGCAGGCGGTTGAGAGCGGGCATTTCCTCACGGCAAGGACCGCACCACGTCGCCCAAAGATTGAGCAGGATGGTTTTGCCCTTGAGACTCGAGAGCGTCAGCTCCTTGCCTGCGGCATCCTGGAATTTGATGTCGGGCAGCGGCTCCGGCGTCTTCTTGGCGACGAAGGCCGCCATCTTTCCGAACTTGAACGCGGATTCTCCCGATCCGCCGACGCTCGGGGCTGAGAAATCCTGGGCAACGGCGCCGGATTTCTCAGAACCCGCGTTGTCGAACCCGCCTCCGATAACGTATACGGCGCCGAACCCGATGAGCGCTGTCAGCGCCACGATCCAAAGAGCCTTCTTCGGCCCACCCGCGTTGTTCGCTGCCATCTGGGACCCTTTGTTTCTTTCGCTAAGACGGAGCCGCTCGTGACCGATAAGCCCGCCAACGCCATGTGGGGTGGCCGTTTTCAAATGTCTCCGGCCGAGATCATGCAGGAGATAAATGCCTCGATCGACTTCGACAAGCGGCTCGCGCCTCAGGACATTCGCGGCTCTAAGGCGCACGCGCAGATGCTTGCCGAGGCCGGGATTATAACAAAAGCCGACGCGAAGGAGATCGTTAAAGGGCTCGATCAAATCCGGGGCGAGATCGACGCCGGGACGTTTGAATTCTCCATTGCGCTCGAAGACGTGCACATGAACGTCGAGAATCGCCTCAAGGATCTGATCGGCGCGGCGGCCGGACGGCTGCACACGGGGCGCTCGCGCAACGATCAGGTCGCGACCGATTTCCGGCTCTATGTCCGCGATGCCATCGATGGCATCGACGAGGCGCTGGAGCGCGTGCAGCAGGCGCTGGCGGAGAAAGCGGAAGCTCATGCGGCGACCGTCATGCCCGGTTTTACGCATCTGCAACCGGCCCAGCCCGTGACGTTCGGCCATCATCTGCTCGCCTATGTCGAAATGATCGCGCGCGATCGCGGCCGGTTCGCGGACGCCCGCAAGCGGCTCAACGAGTCGCCGCTGGGCTCGGCGGCACTTGCCGGGACGTCGTTCCCCATAGATCGCAAGAAAACGGCGGAAGCGCTGGGTTTCGACCGGCCGATGGCCAATTCGCTCGACGGCGTCTCGGATCGCGATTTTGCACTCGAAACGCTCGCTGCGGCGACAATTACGGCTATTCACTTCTCGCGGCTGGCGGAAGAGATCGTCATCTGGATGACGCCGCAGTTCGGCTTCGTGAAGCTGTCCGATCGGTTCACGACCGGGTCGTCGATCATGCCGCAAAAGCGCAACCCGGACGCGGCCGAGCTGTCGCGCGCCAAGGTTGGGCGGATCGCGGCGGCGTTCCAGGGCCTGGCGATGGTGATGAAGGGTCTGCCGCTCGCCTACTCGAAGGACATGCAGGAAGACAAGGAAACGACGTTCGACGCGCTGGCGAGCCTCAGGCTCGTGATGGCGGCGATGGCGGGCATGATCGGCGATCTCGAGCCGGTGCCAGAGGCCATGCGTGCAGCGGCCGGGCGCGGCTATTCGACCGCAACCGATCTTGCCGACTGGCTCGTCCGTGAACTCAAGATGCCGTTCCGCGACGCGCATCACGTCACGGGGTCGATCGTCAAGGCGGCGGAAACACAGGGCGTCGACCTCGACAAGCTGCCGCTCGCCGACATGCAGGCCATCGAGCCGAAGATCACGAAGGCCGTATTTTCGGTGCTTTCGGTTGAAAACTCGGTCAAGAGCCGAACCAGCTATGGGGGAACTGCGCCACAGAACGTCCTCAAAATGGCGCGTCACTGGCTGTGGCGGTTGGAAAAGGATCGCGCGAGGGGCTAGAACAGGCTGGCAGACTGCCCGCTTTTCCGGGCCGAGGGGATTTGGAGAGACGCACGTATGGCAGCGATTTCGCGCCTGAAGTCCCTGGTGGCCGTGGCCCTGCTCTCAGCCGTGGGATTCGGCTTTGCGGGCTGCGGCGTCAAAGGACCGCTTGAGCCGCCGCCCGAGGCGAAGGTCGCTGGTGAAGCGAAATCGCCGGATGCGCGTGACCCGGGCTCCAACTCGGATGCGCCGAAGAAGCCGCACGAGAGCTTCGTTCTCGATCCGCTGCTGCGCTAGAGCCTTTCCGACTTTCGCAAAAGCTCTAGCTCTCTATTTTGTCGCGCTTCTTATCGGAAAACCGGTTCCCACTTTTCCGCAAGTACTCCAGCCTTCGACAACCAGAATTTGAGATTTCACCTGTCGCGCGGACGATAGTCCTGGACGGGCCACCTCGGCGCGGGCATGACGATTGGAAATATCCAACCGCAAGCCGAACGATCCGATGCATCATTTTCACTACAAGGACGGCATTCTGCATGCTGAAGACGTCAGCCTCGCGCGCATCGCGGACGAGGTCGGAACGCCGTTCTACTGCTATTCGACGGCCACGCTCGAACGGCACTACAACGTGCTGGCAGAGGCGTTCCGCGATCAGAAGGCGCTCATCTGTTTCGCCGTCAAAGCCAATTCCAATCAGGCGGTGCTGGCGACGATGGCGCGGCTTGGCGCGGGCATGGATGTCGTCTCGGAGGGTGAGCTTCGACGCGCGCGGGCGGCAGGCGTCCCGGCCTCGAAAATCATTTTCGCGGGCGTCGGCAAAACGCGCGGCGAGATGGAGTACGCGCTAGGCGAAGGCATTCTAGGTTTTAATGTCGAGAGCGAGCCGGAGCTTCTGGCGCTGAGCGAGGTTGCGACGGCGCTCGGCAAGACGGCGGCGATCGCGATCCGCGTCAATCCGGACGTCGACGCGAAGACGCACGCCAAGATTTCGACCGGCAAGGCAGAGAACAAGTTCGGCGTCCCCTTCGAGGATGCGCGGGAGCTTTACGCGCGCGCGGCAAAGCTGCCGGGCATCAAGATTTCCGGCATTCACATGCATATCGGCAGCCAGATCACCGATCTCGCGCCGTTCCGCGATGCCTTCGCGCTGCTGCGCAACCTGGCGCGCGATCTGATTGCTGACGGTATCCAGCTTGAGCATCTCGACATCGGCGGCGGGCTCGGCGTGCCGTATCGCGGTGCCAATGATATTCCGCCGACGCCGGACGAGTATGCCGCCGTTGTCAGACACGCGCTGGGCGATCTCGGATTGAAGATCGTGCTGGAACCCGGCCGCATGATCGTCGGCAATGCGGGCGTGCTCGTGACGCAGGTCACCTACGTCAAGGAAGGCGACGACAAGACCTTTACGATCGTCGATGCGGCGATGAACGATCTCATCCGGCCGACGCTGTATGAGGCCTATCACGAGATCTGGTCGGTCGCCGAGCAGCGCAACGACATGGCGCCCGTGCAGCAGGATATCGTCGGACCGGTGTGCGAGACGGGCGATTTTCTGGCTGAGGACCGGGCGCTGCCTCCCGCCGAGCCGGGCGATCTGCTGGCGGTGATGACAGCGGGCGCTTACGGCGCCGTGATGGCGTCGACGTACAACACGCGCTTGCTGGTGCCGGAGGTGCTGGTCAACGGCGATCGCTATGCGGTCGTTCGGCCGCGTCCGAGCTACGACGATCTGATCGGAGCGGATAAACTTCCGCCCTGGATCGTGGTCTGATCGCGTCCGCGCCAGGCCCGCCCTGATCGCCTCCGGAGCGGGTGTTTCCACTTCTTTCGTCATGGCGGCGCTTGGTCGGTGTGACCGTATCACTTCTTTCGTCATGGCCGCGCAGGCGGCCATCCATGGAGGTTTCACGGTCGTTGGGCCGGGGTGACGCGCGATATCCGCTGCGATACCGGAAAATCAATGGGCCATCGTTGCCGTGGATGGCCGCCTGCGCGGCCATGACGGGAGGGGGGAATTGGTTGGCGAAGGTGAGATAGAAGATCGCACGATCACGCGGGCACGACTGATCTCAAAAGCCTTTGCGGTCATGACGGTGGAGGGGCCAAATCGTTGCCCAGGATGCGCCGGGTTTCGGCAACAATTGTCGCCTAGGAACGTTGAAGTTGAAGGCGTTTTGCCGGGCGGTGACGTTGCATTTTGTTAAGGGACGGGGCGTTTTCTCCATGTTAGGCTGCGCGGAATGGCTGACCCTAACACCACGGATACAGGCTCCGCGCTGTCGCGATCTTTTGCGCGCAAGGTTCGCCTCAGCACGCTCGCCTTGCTGTTCGAGCGGTTGTGGCCACGCCTCTGGCTGCTGATCGGAATTGCGCTGCTGTTTGCGCTGGTTTCGTTTGCGGGTGTCTGGCCGTATCTCGATCCTTTCATTCACAAGGCGCTGCTCGCCGTATTCGCGACGGCGGCGCTTGCAGCCGCGATCTACGCCGCGCGCATTCCCTGGCCGACGCGCGATGAAGCGATCCGGCGCATCGAGCGGCGTTCCGGCATTCCGCATCGCCCGGCGACCTCCTACGAGGATACGCTGTCATCGGGCACGTCGAATGCCGAGACGACGGCTCTTTGGCAGGCGCACCGCGAGCGCTTAGCGCGCGCCATCGCCCGTTTGCGGGTCGGCAATCCGCGGCCACGGACGGATCGCTTCGATCCGATTGCGTTGCGCGGGCTTGCGCTGCTCCTGTTGATCCCGGCGGCGCTGCTCGTGACGGGAAATCTCGGCGACCGGCTTGCTTCGGCGTTTCGCTTCGGCGTTGCGGGCTCCGGCGCTCCGACGCGGGTCGATGCCTGGGTCACGCCGCCGCCTTATACGGCTTTGCCGCCGGTTCTGCTGTCCGACGGCGCGCAGCAGGCGTCCGCCGCCGACGAGGAGAAGAAGCGCTTTTTCGAGGTTCCCGATCGCAGTCTGTTGACGCTTAGGGGCGTCGGCTTCGGATCGGACGGTGTTGCGCTTGAAGTTTTGAGCGACGGCTCGGCGGAAGCGGTGCGCGTCGCGCCGGAACCGCGCAAGGCGGGCGACACGTCGAGCGTTTCGGAAGTCCGCTATGAGCTTCGCAAGTCGTCGCGCATTCGGGCGCTGTCGGGAACGCGCGAGCTTGGACAGTGGACGTTTGACGTCATTGCCGACGAGTTGCCGAAAATCGTGATGTCGAAAGAAATCACCGGCACGCCGCGCGGTTCGATGCGGATGACGTACACCGCGGAAGACGATTACGGTGTTGCCAGCGCGGAAGTGAAGGTCAGGCCGTTGCCGCCGAAGGCCGGTGATCCGGCGACGTCATGGGCGCGGCCGCCGCCGCTCACCGGACCGCGACTGCCGCTCGAGCCGCCGCCGGTCTTAAGCCTCAAGATTCCGCGTCCGGGCGCGAAGAAAGTCGACGCGTCGACGCTGCTCGAAATCGGGGAGCATCCGTGGGCCGGGCAGCGGGTGCAGCTGTGGCTCGAAGCGACAGATGTCGGCGGTCAGGTCGGGCGCAGTAAGCCGATCGAAGTTGTGTTGCCGGCGCGGCGCTTCAAAAATCCGCTGGCGCGGGCGTTAATCGAACAACGCCGCAAGCTTGCGGAAGATTCGCGCAACCGGCAGAACGTCGTCAGAGCGCTCGACGCGCTGACGATGGAGCCCGAAGGCTTCATCACAGACTCGTCAGTGTATCTTGGGCTGCGCGCGATCTATCACCGGCTCGATCGCGAAATATCGCGCGAGACGTTGAAAGAATCGGTCGACGAGCTCTGGCAGATCGCGCTCAAGGTCGAGGATGGAAACCTTTCCCAGGCTGAACGGGCGCTGAAGGATGCGCAGGATCAGCTTTCCAACGCCCTGCAAAAGGGCGACGACAAGGAAATCCAGGACGCGCTGGCTGAGCTGAAAAAGCGGCTCAACGATTATCTCAACGAGATGCAGAAGAACGCGGACAAGGAAAATCCTTCGCCGGGAGACCAGCAGCAAAACGACCAGACGCAGGAGCTGGGCCAGCAAGACCTCGATCAGATGATGAAGGACCTCGAGAAGAACGCGCGGCAGGGGTCGCGCGAAGAGGCCGAGCGCATGCTGTCGGAATTGCGCGAGCTGATGGATCGTTTGCAGGCGAACAACACGCCGGAGTCGCGGGCGCAGCAGCAGCGCACGCAGCAAATGATGAAGAAGCTCAACGAGCTTGATAATCTGGCGCGGCGTCAGCAGGAGCTGATGGACGATACCTTCAAGGAGCAGCGACGCCGGGAAGGCGGACAGCAACCGGAAGGCGGTTCACAAGACGATCCCAATGGTCAAGGCACGCCCAAGGCCGGGAAAGGTCAGCAAGGTCGGACGCCGCAGGGCGGGCAAAACGGCATGGATCCCGGCCGCCAAGGCGGCGGCGAGCAGGGAGAAGGTCAGCAGGGCAGGGACGGCAATAACGCTGGACGTCAGCAGCGCGGCAAGGGCGACTTGCAGGACCGGCAGGCCCAGCTGCGCGAGCAGCTTGATCAGTTGAAAAAAGATCTGGACCAGATGGGTTCCGGCGATCCGGATAAGCTCGGCAACGCCAAGGAGTCCATGGGCAACGCCGAGGACGCCCTGAAGCAGAACGATCTCGACGAGGCCGGTAATCAGCAGGCGCAGGCTTTGCAACAGATGCGCGACAGCGCACAGCAGATGGCCGAGCAGATGCAGAAGAATGCGCAACAGCGCCTCGGGCGGGGCGGCAATTCTCCGCGTGATCCGCTCGGGCGGCCGCAGCGCGCGCAGGGGCCCGATCTCGGCACGTCCGTCAAGGTGCCGGATGCGATCGATGCGCAGCGGGCGCGCGAAATCCTCGAAGAGCTGCGCAAACGTTCCGGCGACAGCCTTCGGCCGCAAGACGAGCTCGATTATATCGACCGGCTGTTGAAGCGGTTCTGATCCTGCACGACGTCATTTGCGATCGCCGCGCCGGTTGCGCGAGTCAAAAATCAGGGTTTCGATCGCTTCGATCAGATGGTGGATTACGCGCATCATCCGTCGCCTCCATTCTCGCAAGTTTGTCGCGAGAATGGTGAGATACGGTGATGGGTTAGACAAACGGCATTGCTTTACACGATCTGTAAGTTTTTGTTACATCAGGCATGGTCCGCAAGCTGCCTCCGCTCAATGCGTTGAAGGCGTTCGAAGCCGCCGCCCGGCTTTCGAGCTTCTCGCGCGCGGCGAACGAATTGAGCGTCACGCATGCCGCCATCAGCCGGCATGTGCGCGCACTCGAAGCGGACTTTCGGACGCCGCTGTTCGAGCGCACGGGGCGAGGCGTCGATTTGACGGAAGCCGGCCGGTCCCTGGCGCAAGGACTGACGAAAGGTTTCGATCTCATCGCGGAGGCGTCGAACCAATTCGCACGGCCGTCGCGCCGCCGGCGTCGCTTGATCGTCACGGCGGATGTTTCGTTCGCGGCGTTGTGGCTGGCGCCGAGGATCGGTAAATTCACATCACTCCATCCGGGCATCGATCTTGTCGTCGATCCAAGCCACCGGCTTGTAGATTTCGGCAAGGAGGATGTCGATCTCGGCATTCGATACGGATCGGGCGAATGGGAGGGCGTCGACGCGCGCAAGCTTGTCGAGTCGCGATTGATGCTGGTTTGCAGCTCCGAATTTTTGTGTGCGCATCCGCTGTCGGCGGCAAGCGATCTTGATCCACGCTTGCTCATTCGCGAGACCGCCAAGGAGTGCTGGGATGCGTGGCTCAAGGCTGCGGGAATTTTTGAAACGGTCGATCCTTCTGGTCCGACGCTCAACGGCGATCTGGCGATTGCGGCTGCCGAAGCCAGTCAAGGTTTCGCTCTTGCCGATCAAATCCAGGCGGGTGACGCGCTCATCGCGAAACGACTTGTCGCTCCGCTCGACGTCGTCGCGTCGCGTGCGGGCTATTATCTGGCGCGGCGCGCGGGAGCAAAACAGTCGGAGGTTGTCGAGATTTTCGAGATGTGGCTGAGGCTCGAACTGAAGGCATCCGCGGCAGCACTGTCGCGAATGCGCAAGGCGGCTCGGGCGAAGACCACGGCATCTGTCTCTCGCAAACGGGCGAAATAGCGGGAGCTGCAGGGCCCGCTCGTTATTGCGTCGCCGTCTTTGGAACGAAGCGCACGAGGAAGCCGCCGATCACCTGATGGCTGACGAGCTTCGAACCGGCCCAACCGTTTGGCGGTTCCTCGCCTGTCCACCAGCGCGAGAACTGCCGCCACATATCGATCGGGAACCATGTGCCGTCGCGACCCGTCAGCGGACCCCAGTAGTCCGCCGCCGTAAATTTGTATTCGATGAAGACTGAGCCGGTGCGGAGACGGAATTCGAGACCGAACAGCGCCTGCGCGCATGGGCCTGTATATTGATATTCGTAAGTGCGTTTTTCGTCCGTCTTCAGGTGAATTTCAGAGTGCGGGAACGACATGCCCGCGCCGACGCCCGCATACGGAGAAATAATGCCGAGCGACGGCAGTCGCAGCAGGCCGTTCAGCGTCAGCATGTTATGGCCGTGCGTCCATTCCAGCTTGTTGAAATAGTCGCCGATCTTGGCGGCGGCGGGCACGGGCTTGCCGTCGAGAGTTCCGTCGAATGTGCGCTCGCCGTCTTTCGGCGCGTAGACCTTGGAGTGGGTGAAGTCGAGCATTGTGCCAATGCGTCCGCCCTCGAACCAGCGTTGAAAGCGAACGCCGTAGTAGAGCGGGTTTTCAAACGGGTTCGTGTACCAAGGAATGTCCTTGATCGTCAGATCGCTGACGCCGGTCTTCTTGAGATGGAAGTCGCTCGGATAATGATAAGGCGCGCCGAGGTAGGCGCCGAAATCGGATTCGCGGCCGGGGTTGTGCGCCGTCGAGACGGGCGCGCTTGCCGAGGTGGATGGCGCAGCGTCGCGATCGTCAGGAAGCGCGGCGGCGGCGGCGAGCAATCCCATCGTCGCGACGGTGGCCGCGATCTGGATCGTTCTTGGGATGCTTGGAAAGATGCCGTTTTGATCCGGCCACAATGGCGCCAGCAAAGTCTCGCGCATCAGCATAGTGTCCCTCCCCGGATGCGGTCGCCGACTTGCGGCTTTGAATGTCTGGCCATTCCCTTGTGGCCGGCCTCTTGGCAGAAATGGCTTTACGCGCCTCCGCCTCCGGCTTGCAAGCCGTCGAGCATCCGGTTCACTGCGGCAATCTGCGGCGCGTCGCGCGTCAAATACTGCGGTCCGGTATAACCCCACCAATCCCAGCATCCCTGCGGGTTGATCGGTGACGCAGCGACCTGCGGGAAAAGCACGATCAGACGGTTTGTGTCGGCCCAACGCGCGAAGCCGGACTCGGTGATGAAGGCGTTGCCGACCGTTTCGCGATTTTGCGCGCATCCGTGAAAAGCGACATGAACGCGACAGCCGGTTTTTTCGCGGCAGGCCTTCGGGACGTAGACGACGCCCGTTTCGGCGAGGCCGCTGCCGCTCATGTCGTTGGCGGCGAACGGGCGCTGATCGAAGTCGACGAAATCCCCTGTTGCAGTTTCGGCGCGGGGCTGCAACGCGCCGTACATGTGCGTCAGTAGCGCGCCGGCCTGGTCGTAGTCGCAGTCGACGACATAGGGCTTGGCTGACACTGCGCAGGCGTTGCCTTCATTGTCGGTCACGAAGGCGTGGCCAGCGGGATAATTGGAGACGAGTTCGATGTTCGCCACCGGAACGCCGAGCTTGGCGTAGAATTCGGCGGCATGCCTGACGATCGACGAAACGACGGTGTGGTCCGACGTGCCGGTGAAAAGATAGACGCGGTCGCGTGTGACATCGGCGATCGGGTCGATCTCTCCTTTGGCCGCGCGCGCCTCGGCTTTCGTGGCGAGTTCGGAGGGATCGGCGACGCCCCAGATTTCGAGCAGATCGAGCATGCAGCCGTTGACGGCTTTGCTGAGATTGAGGAACGCCGTTCCCGTGCCCGGGAGCGTATTTGCGAAAATGCTCTCGGAGCAGCCATAGGGGCCGCCTGCGATAATGGCGGCGCCGACAACACGCTTCGCGTGCGCCATCTGGAATTGCCCCGCCATGTAAGCGCCGGATGAGATGCCCGAAACCGTCGTTTCATTGACGTTGGCGCCGAGTGCGGGAAGCGCAGCTGTTCGCTCATGCGGAGCTTCACGGCAGCCTGCTACCGTCAGCATCATCGCAAGGAATAAAAGATTCCTTGCAGCAACTCGCATCGCGTGGGTCATCGAATGACAGGTATCCAGACGAAAAGAAACGAGAGCGAAGCTAGCGCGCCGGATGCGTTGCCGCTACGCCTTGCGAGCCGCTATCTTAATCTGATCGACACGCGATCGGTGCGGCCTTTCGCATCGATGACCGTCAGCTTGGTGAAGCCTGCCGTTCCCGGCTGCCATGTCACCTCGCGCGAATGAGCATCCGACTGGATCGGTGTGCCGTCGATGAGCCACGTCAAAGGCAGCGCGCCTCCGTCGGCCTTGAGGATCAGCGGATCGCCGCCGAGATCGACGCCTTCGATTTCCGATTGATCGGGCGGGAATGAAATCAGCACAGGCGGTTCGAGAAAGCGGCCGGTCGCGGGATCATCGCCCGGATCACGCCAGCGCTTGAGCGGCGCGGGAAGATCGGCGTTCGTGCCTTTAAGAGCATTGGCGGGCATCGCCTGCAACGGCGCGCGCTTCTCGGAGATGCGCGCGAAGGCGTCGAAGAGAATCGGCGCGGCAGCAGTGCGTCCGAGGATTCCCGGCACGCTTGAATTGTCAGGCTTTCCGACCCAGGCCGCTACAACATATTTGCCGTCGTAGCCGATGGCCCAGGCGTCGCGATAGCCATAGGAGGTGCCGGTCTTGTAGGCGAAGCGTCCGCCCTTGGCGTTCGGCGGCGGCGGCGCATTCTTCAGCACGTCTGTGACATACCAGGCGGCGAGCGGCGACATCAGCCGATGCGCGTTGACGAGCGGCTTGACGCGTGTCGCAGCGAAGGCGCGGGCGCGTTCGTCGAGGCGATGAACGAGCGCGATGCTGTCGCCGCCGCGCGCGAGGCTGGCGTAAAGCTGCGTCATCTCTTCGAGCGTCAGGCCGGTGCCGCCGAGGGCCATCGCGAGCGTCGGTTCGGATTTATCAGGAAAGCGGGCGTCGACGCCCGCCCGGCGAAAGCGGCCTACGAGCTTTCCGGGTCCGACGCGAGCGAGCACGCGCACGGCCGGAATATTCAACGATTGTTCGAGGGCTTCGCGGATCGAGACGGTGCCGTGAAAATTCTCGTCGAAATTTTTTGGTGCGTAGGTTCCGAAGCGTGTCGCACGGTCGTCGATCAGCGTTTCGGGATGCGCGAGGCCGGCTTCGAATGCGAGGCCGTAGATGAAGGGCTTCAGCGTCGAGCCGGGTGAGCGGACGGCGGTCGCCATATCGACGGCGCCCTGGCGTCCGACGTCCATGTATCCGGCCGATCCGACTTCGGCGATGATTTCGCCCGTCTGGTGATCCGCGACGACGATGGCCGACGAAACTTTTTCGCCGATGAGCCGCGCCTGCTCGGCCGCGAGTTTTTCGAGGCTTGCTTGCAGCGTCCGGTCGAGCGTCAGTTTTATCAGCGGTTCTTTCGGATGGGCCGCGACCTGCGTTTCCGTCAGGTGAGGCGCGAACATCGGGAAGGCATAGCGCGCTTTCACGACGCGTTCGGTTTTGGCTCGCGCGGCGTCGGCTGCGGTGATGACGTGCGCTGTGACGGCGCGGTCAAGGACGCGATTGCGGGCGCGTTGCGCGGCTTCGGGATTGCGATCGAGACGGCGCTGCTCGGGGGATTGCGGGAGCGCGACGAGCAACGCGGCTTCGCCGAGCGACAGCCTGCGCGGCTCCTTGCCGAAATAGGCCAGCGACGCAGCGCGCACGCCTTCGAGATTGCCGCCGAACGGCGCGAGGCGGAGGTAAAGCTTCAGGATTTCGGTTTTCGAGAGCTTGCGCTCGAGATTGATCGCGCGCGCCATCTGGCGCAGCTTGCCACTTGCGGTGCGCTCGTGCTTGCCGTCCAGCAAGCGCGCGACCTGCATCGTCAGCGTCGAGCCGCCCGAGACGAGACCGCCATGGCGAAGCAATTGTCCGACGGCGCGCAGCACGGCTTTCGGATCGACGCCGTGATGGCTGTAGAAGCGCTTGTCCTCGAATGCGAACAGCATCTTGAGATAGTGCGGATCGACGTCCTTGGGATCGATCGGCAGGCGCCAGTTGCCCGCGGTCGTCGTAAAGGCGCGGAGCAGGCGGTCGTCGCGATCGACAACAATGACGGACGTTGCCTTCGCTTCTTCGAGCAGGAGTGGCCCCGCGTCGGCAAAGGCTTTTTGGTAGAGGCCGTAGGCGGCGCCGGCGCTTGCCAACATCATCAGTGATGCTGCGATTGTAACGCGCCGCCACGGGATCGATTTAGAGAGTGCATTAGACGAAGCATGAGATGCGTTGCTTCCCCACACCCCTAACCCCTCCCCGCGTTGGGGGAGGGGAATTAAGGAGGATGCATCCGCATTCACTTCCCCGCGTTGGAAGAGGGGAATAGCGGAAGGTCCTCCCGCACTTCCGTTTCCACGAAGGGAAAGAAGTGGGGACGCGCTCGTCTTCTCTCTGCGACCCAGAGAAGCTAGCCGTTTCGCGAAAGTTCGCAGCGTTGCCACGCAGCTTACTCCTTCGCGGAGACGGTCAGCGTACCGGCGGCGGTGCGGGCGTAGCGCTCGGGGCGATACATGTCCTCAACCGTCGCCGCAGGATGGACGAACGTCCCTGGGCTGACGGCGCGGACGATGTAGGCGAGCGTTGCCGACACGGGGGGCGCTTTCTTCTGTGCCGTGCCGTCCGGTGTCGCGATGGCACTGTCGTCCGGCGTTTCAGGCGCGTCGCCTTCGACCGAGCCGTTCTCTTCGGTTGTCGTACGGACGTTGGCGAAGTTGAACGCCGCGACGAAGCGATCGTCACGGAATTCAGTGTGCTCGGGCGTCGCGGTCGATTTCAGCCAGCTCAGGCCCGCGATCGAACCGCTTTCGACGAGATGCGGATTTTCGATCTCGAAGCCTGCGGGAAGACGATCGACGACCATGACGCGGCCGCTTTCGTCTTCCGACGTGACCTTGACGGCGATGACGAAGCGGTCGTTCTGCTTCACATCCGCTTTGCCGCCCTTGAGGCTCTCGAGATCGACCGGTTTGCCCTCGAGCGTGTAGGCTTGGCGTTCGATCGCAAAGCCTTTCGATGCGGGCGGTTCGGGAGTCAGAGCGGCTCCGATGACGGAAATGACGGCATCGACCGCGGCATCGCCGTCGTTGGTGATCGTCAGTGTGCCGTTCTTCAGCTCCGCGGGGGTCAGAGCGCGCAGCACCGGACCGGATGCCGGCTTGCCATCGATCGACAAGCTCGCAGCCTTCACCTCGTCGTTCAAGGCTTTGGCTGCGAGCAGCATCCACGCCTGTTCCTGCGTCGACGTGTAGGTGCGCGTCTCGTAGGCCTTGGCGATGACGTTCGCGAGTTTCGGCTGTTCTGCTTTCGCGACACCGGTCTCGGCGGCGAGGGCCACCAAAGCCGCGCCATCACGCAAGGTCGAGCCGTAGTCGCTGCGATAGCCGAAGTCCGGTGTGACGTCCGGCATCATCGCGAGCGCCGCAGCGAACGCGCGTTCGGCGCGCTCTTTATCGCCCATCATCGCAAGCGCGGCGCCGACCTGTGCTTTTGCGAGCGGCGTTGAGAAGCGGTCGATGCGCGTGTCGGCGTAGTAGCGGAGATCGCCGATCGGCGCGCGCCCGTTGCGGGCGAGAACGTAGAGCGCATAGGCCCTATCCTCGCCGCCCTTTTCGAAGTCCGACGCATAAGCAATGAAGTTCTGAAGCCGGTCGAGCGCGCGATTGAAGCCTTCGCGCGGCATGTCGTAGTTGGCTTCCTTGGCGCGGGTCAGGAAGTCGGTGACGTAGGCCGTCAGCCAGAGATCGGTGTTGGAGGGGCCCCAGACACCGAATGCGCCTGTCGAATCCTGCATCTCGAACACGCGCGCCACGGCGGTCTGCACGCGTTCCTTCAGCGCCTTGTCTTCCGCAATGCCGACTTGCGCCGCGAGTGCGTTGGCGACGACGAGCGGCATGGCTCGGGACACGGTTTGCTCGGCGCAGCCGTACGGATAACGGTCGAGCTGGGTCAGCAGCGTCGGCACATCGAAACGTGCGGCCGGGCCGACCGACAGATTGATGCGCGTGCGCGACGGGATCAGGTCATAGACGACATCGGAACTCACGCTCAACTTGCCGCCCGGCTTCAGTGACGAGATGGTCGTGCGCTTGATGTCGCCTGCGGGCGGCAGAACTTCGAACGTCATTTCGCGTTTGACGGCGATGTCGTTCGGGCCGGTAATGACGGCCTTGAGCGTCAGGCGGCCGAGGTCCTCGGGCTTAAAGGCGATGCGCTGCATCCGGCGCTCGCCGGTCTTGAGATCGACCGACTTGTCGGTGATCGACGTCAAAGTTTCGTGGCTGTCGTCGCCGTGTTTTTTCGATAGCGTGAGCTTGTAGGGTGCGGCGGGGCCGTCGACGTTGTGCAGGTCGAAGCCGAGCTTTACCTCATCACCGAGAGTCATGAAGCGTGGCACCGCGACAGTTAGTGCCACAGGATCGCGCACGATCAGATCGCCGGAGCCGTGGCCGACCTTATCGTTGCTCCACGCCACCGCCATCACGCGGACGGTGCCGTTGAAGTCGGGCAGCTCGAAGCTCACGCTCGCGGTGCCGTCTTCCTGCACGCGGACGATGCCGGAATACAGCGAAACGACGGTTTCGACGGTCGGATTGCCCTGCATCGCGGGGCCGCCCGCGTCGCCGCCCGAGCGGAGCTTGCCGCGATCGGCGCGCATGCCATCGATCAGGCGACCGTAGAAGTCGCGGATTTCAAATGACAGTTTCTGCTGCTGATTGAACCATTTCTCCGGCGCAGGCGTCTCGTAGCGCGTCAGATTTAGGATGCCGAGATCGACGGCGGCGACGGCGACGCGCGCGTCTTCTCCGGGAGCAAGCCCCTCGATTTTCAGCGGCACATCGATCTTGCTGCCCGACTTGACCTTTTCCGGCAGCGTCACGGCAACCTTGAGTTCGCGTGCGCTTTGATCGACGGGAAGCCACTTGATGCCGATGGCGCGGCTCGGCATGCGCTTTTCGGTTTCGTCCATCGGACGATAGAGGAGGGCGGTGACGTAGGCACCTGGACCCCAGGTGTCGGAGACGGGCACGTCCACTTCGCCACCGCCTTTGTCGATATCGACTTCCTTCAGCATGTGAAGGCCCGTGCCGAGAACCGTAATGAGGGCTTTGCCGCCGAGCTTGGTTGCGATGCGGAGCTTGGCTGTGTCGCCGGATTTGTAGCTGTCCTTGTCGAGCGCGACGTCGAGCTGCTCGGGGCTGTCGACGGTGTCGCCGGACGTGTACCAGCCGGCGTTGAAGACGATGCTCGAGGCCGGTCCGTTCGGATCGTTGGATGCAACGTCGAGACGATAGCGGCCCCAGCCGATGGCTTGCGAGATGCGCGCCGGTTTGTCGGCTGCGATCGACAGCGGGCCGCTGCCGATCTTGCGCTTCACCGTGACCGCTTCGTAGGTCCATGATCCGTCGCGGCGATACCACTGCCAGTTCGTGTCGAGCCGGGTCAGCGTCCACGTCAGATTGTCTGCGGCTTCGGCTTTATTGTTGGCGTCGAGGAGCACGATGTCGAAGCCCGCGCTCTGGTCTTCCGGCGCCGTGAAGTTTTCGAACAGCGGTTTGATACCGATGCGTTCGATTTTCAAATCGACGGGAAGCGTCAGGTTGCGTTCGATGGTGCGTCCGCCCGCCTCGCGAAGCTTGACGCTGATCGCGGCTTCGAGCGGCTTCGGCGTGCGCGGCAGTTGCGGGAGCGTGACAGCGATCGCGGCTTTGCCGTCGTTGTCCATCGCGAGGTTCGACGGCAGCGGTTGGCGCACCGGATTTACGGACTCGTCCGCCTGACCGAAGACGTAACCGGCGTGCCCAGAAACGTCCTTATTCGAGGTTTTGACGACGATCTCGCCTTCAAGTCCGAGGCCTGCGGCCGGCGGCCCGTAGAGATAATGGCCGTCGGCGTTGATCGTCTGGTTTTCGTCCGGCGTTAGCGCGGGGACATTGGCCGAAAGTTTCATGTCCAGGCGTTCCGGCACGAAGTCTTCGACGAGGAACGCGCGTTCGGCGATGGCTGGTGCTTTCGGATCGGTATGCAGCCAAAGCCGCCAGGTGCCGGTCATCGCGGTTTTGGCGAGTTCGAGCGTGAAGTCGCGGCCGCCGAGGCCTTGATTGTTCATCACCGTTCGCGACTGCTCGACGCCGTCAGGACGGGTGACGATCAGGGTTGTCGGAACGGCCGATGCCTTGCCGAACTGATCGCGCACCAGCGCCGTGATGTTGACCTCTTCACCGCCGCGATAGACGCCGCGCTCCGTGTACATGAAGGCGTCGACGGGACCGGCTGGATCGCGCCCCTTGACGCCGCGATCGGAGAGATCGAACGCGTTCAGCGTCAGGTCGAGGAAAGCGTATTCGCCAATGCCCTGCGTGGCGACGAGGATGGCGGGCGCCGCGCCGCCTTCGCCTTTCGTCAGGGCGGCGTCGAATTTTGCGTGTCCGTTCTCATCCGTCGTTGCCGTCGCCAGAACTTCGTTATTGCGCGCGACGAGCTTGACCTGGCTTCCAAGAATGGACGTCGCGTCGCCCAGCGAACGCACGAAGGCGTGGATGCCGTCGGTGCCGGTGAACGCGGTCAGGCCGAGATCGGAAACGATGAACCATTGCGTCGCGCGTTCGTAGCTGTCGTTCTTCGTCTTTTCCGAGGGCGTTGCGACCATCACATAGACGCCCGGCTCAAGACGGCCGGTTGCATCGGTGACGGGAACGGCGGTCGTCACCTCCTCATTCAGCTTGGAGGTGATGTCCATCGTGCCGGTATAGACCTTGATGCCGGTCCGATCGCGGATGTTGTCGACGTCATAGCTCGAAAGCTGGCGCTGCGTATCGCCGGACTGCAACGTTGCGGCGAGCGCGCGGTCGCCCAATCGGAAGACCTCAACATTGATCTTATTGGTGTTGGTCGTGACGACCGGAATGCCCTGCTGGCCGCGTGCGGGAAGAACGTAGGCCTTGCCGCCAAAGCGGACGAAGGGCGAGCGGTCCGGAACGTAGACGGCGATGTCGGAGGCCTTGAGCAGGTTTTCGCCGACGTTCGAGGGGAGTCCGGCGCGAATTTGCACGACGTAGCGTTCGCCATGCTTCAGGCCCTCGACGCACAGCTGGCGTGCGTCCTGGACGAGATTTTGCGGGTCTTTGCCGTTGATCGAAATAAATTTCGCGACGTCCGTTTGCGTGCGGCTGAGCTCTTCGGAAAATTCGAGGCAAAGGCGCGGCGGGGTCGCTTCGTTATCCGTCTTGTAGTCGGTCATGCGGAAACCGTACTGGCCGCGCAGCTTGTCGTAGGCTTCGCGCGTCGTCTGATCGTCCGCCAGATCGAGGCTGAATTTCATCGCGTCGATCGCAGGCCGCCAATAGGAGCGGCGCTCGAGCGTCTCGCCTAGAACGTAAAGCGCGTGCGCCTTGTCGGCTGTCGCACTGGCGAGCTGATAGCCGCGATAGGCAGCACCGGAGGCATAAATCGGAAGGTCGTAGCGTTCGCTGCCGGAGTTCGGATCGGGTTTGATGGCGATCAGGGATTCGGCGAGCCGTGTCCAGGTTGCCCAGTCCTTGTCGTTGGCGACGACGGCTGCGGCGAGGCTGCGTGAGGCGGCGCGGGGATCGGAAGCGAAGACCTTGTCGGCGTCGGCTTTCAGGACGGCCGCAGGTTTGCCGTCCGGCTTCCAGTTCGTCTTGAGGAACGTTTCATAGCGCTTCGCGTCGGCGGCGACGCCTTGGTGCAAAAAGACCTTGTCGGCGGCGAGTGCGCCGGTGACCGTCGCCAGCAGCAGCGTGGAGACGAGTGCGAGGCGCGCGAAGAAAAACATGGGATGCCATCCTGTAAAGCGTGAGGGTGCGCGGGGACACCTGAGCTTAGCCCGGGGGAAGTATCGTTCCAGAGTGAGGAAGCCGAAAGCCCAACAAGAGCCAACGGCCGAAGCGCGGCGGTAATTTGCCAAATACCGATGCTTGCGCGTTCTTGCGGCTTTTTTTCTGGCGGGCGCTTGGCTCGTCCGGAAATTTTATCAGACGCGTGACGAACGGGGATGACACGACGCAAAAATACTTGCAGCCCGCGACAAGGTTAATCCCGTCGCGGGCCAGCCAAGTCCGGATTGTTCTGAATGCCGCTTAGGAGGCAGCTACTGCCGGTGCGACCAGGGAAGGTCTGGGTTATTTCCAGCCGCAATGATTTCGGGCGAGAGACCGGCGCCCTTCAGCGGCAGCAGCGGCTTGGCGCGCGACCAGAGCTTCTCGAAGGAAACGGCGGCGCACTTGCGCACGACAGGGTCGGCCTTGTGATAAAGTTCGAAAGCGTCTCGCTTATTCGGGTCGCGGCGCATGCAGTCGCCGATCCAGACATGCGTGCGTCCGACGACGAGCTGCTCGTGCGATGCGCCAAAGCGCGGATCGTTGAGAAGGCGGAATTCAATGCTTGTGATGTCGCGAAGCGACGGCAGCGTTGCGTCCTCGACGCGCGTGTCGGCGACGATCACCCGGATATCCAGTGGAAGCAGCGGAACTTCAGCGAGCGCCGCGCTGAGCGCGCGTGCCGTCGGGCTATCGACGCTGCGGACCATCATCGTGACCGAACCGTTGCCGCCCGGGCCTTCTGCAAGAGCCGTGAGGCTTTCGGCGATAAAGTCCTTGAGCCGCGTTTCCTTATCCGTTCGAGACACCGTCATGAGCCGCGAAGGTGAAGAAATGCGCATGTGAAAGTCCTATCGTCAGCCCAAACTGTTCGCCGGGGAAGCAGCACCCTGGCTTGCCTCGGCTGCCCCATTAAGCCGAGAAGAACGTTAAACAAGCGTTGCGGGGCGGTTCGATTTATGGCGAAGGGCCTTATCTCTTTTTCTGTCCAAGTATTTTTCATTCCGCCGCCGGCGGTGCGATGCGCCTGAACAGGGCTTCGTCGGAAGCCGAAAGCGGCTCCTGATCAGCAGGCGGTTGATCTTGCTCCCAAAAAAGTTGGTCGTCAGTTGCCGATGCCATGACTTCGAGCTGGGCGATATCGTCCCGGGCCTCGGTCCGGTATGCGGCCGATTTCGTGAGCGCGTCCCGCAGCGACGACGGAATGACGGCCTCGCTGACCGGCACCGTGAACGTCGCGGTTTCCCGCTGCAGCGTGACGCTCGCCACCGGCTCGGCGAGCGCGGCGCTCGGGCGCTCGTTGTCCGTTCGGTTGCGGAATTCGAAGCGGGGAATGGGAATGACGGTCGCGGGTTGCACGTCAGCAGGCGGCGCTGCGGTCGTGTTGCTGTTTGCGGCCCTCACGGAAATTTCGGTTTCGCGAAGCGGCGGCTGCGACGGCTTGCGTATGCGCGCCGCGTGCGGTGCGGAGAAAAAGGGCGGTTCGGCGCCCGAGTTGGAACTCGCGTTGGAGTTCGGGCGATACGCCGTCGCGTAGGGGCCGAAGCGTTTCTCATGTGCCGGATCGACTGACGTATCAGTCATTGTCGGCGCGGACCTCGTCACAGTGTCGAAAGGCAGCGTCGGCTCCGTGGGCTCGTTTGCCGGTTTCAAGGCTCCGATGTCGAGCGACGGCGGCGTCGTGCGCGGCTCGTCGGCGGCGTCGGTTTCAACGTCAGCGTATTCAGCCCGTCGGGCTTCGGCGCGCTTGGCGGCGCCCATGACGGCGCCCAGAATGATGTCCGACCAGGCGCCGTTCGCGAACTTATAGACGCGGAACGATTCGGAGCCGGCGAACTTCGAGCCTTGACGCATGAGCCGCCTTTGGATGCTGCCAGTCGTGGGCAGAAGCGTGCGCTTGAAGATTTTCTCGCGCTCGAAGCTCGCGAACAGGTTGGCGAGAAGCTGGGCTTCGACGCGGAGGTTTTCACGTTCCGCGGGGCTCAGGCGCGGCGGTGCATCGAGCGGTACAGCGACGTAATAGTCGCCGTTCATATCGAAGACGACATGACGGAACAGCTCGAAATTCTCGCGGATCTGCTTGTCGCGATGGATGTCATTGAAGCGCGACAGGATTTCGATGACCGGCCCGCGCTCGGCGGCTTTCATTTTCGGGACCAGTCCATCGAGGCGGCTGCCGGGACGCTGCCCCATCGATACGAGAAACAAGCAGAGATCGACGAACAGCGCAACGGCGAGCGGAACGTAGTCGCGTTTCGAGAGGCCCGAGGCTTCATCGGAGCGGAGGGCTCGAAGCGAGGCTTCGGACGGGTTCTCGACCGACTGGATCGCTTTTTTCTGCAACTCGCGGAGTTCGTCGGCCGACGGCGGCATCTTGAACGCCAAAAGACCGTAGAACGATGCGGTCAGGCGTCGGAATGCTTCGATCGTCGCTTCGGAGCCTTCGACGGCCGCGATTTCCGGTTTCTGCAATTCAGGAAGCTGGTCGATGGCTTTGACGACGCCGTGCAATGCCATTTGCAATTGCGGGTCGGGGCAGGAGACGGCCGCCTTGCCGTCGCCGAAGGTCGTGCGGTCGGAGCGGTCGGCGAGATCGCTGCGAATTTGCCGAAGCTGCGGATCGGTGCGGAAAGCGTTGAATCCCGTCACCGTCAGGTCGAGTTTGCGGCCGAGGGCGCGCATGAATTCGTTGCGCGTGCCGGTCTTGGCGTCGAAGGTCGATGCATCGGCGGAGACAACCTTGGCCAGATCGCCGTTCAAGGCCTGCATGTCGGCATTCACCGCACCGACGCGGCCCTTCACGAATTCGGACGCGAAGGAAAAGCGCTGCGCGTCGTCCTCGCGCATCTTGCGTCGCGGACCATCACCGGGACGCGAATTCGGGCATGAGGTGCCCTTGGTTCGTTCAAGTTCGGCTTTGTCGGTTGAAACCTGAGTTAATTGCGTGAGCGTCGCCTGCAATTGCGTGAGACGCGTCGATGCGCCATGCAGCGAATTCTGAACCTGCGAGACGGCGCTTTCGGCCGATCGCGATGCTTCCCCTCGGCTTTCGAGCACCTTCCAGTAGAAGCCGAACCCGAAGCCGATGGAAATCAGCGACAGGAAAACGTAGCCGCTCGCATAGAACAGTTTGGTCGTCAAAGGTTGCGGCCGGAACAACTGGTCGAGGAGCCAGATGATCATCGTCATCAGCATCGCGACCGAGAAAGCGACGATGATGCGGTGTATCAGCGGCAGGTCGCCCATGTTGGCTTCGATCAGCTCGAGCATGCCGACGTAGGTTGCGACCCAGGAGAGCGCGCCCAAGCCGAAAATCAAGATCATGCGCTTCCAGTCGCGCGGCGGCTTCGACGACGCGTCGGTGTCGTCGTCCACCGCATCGCGCAGCGGAAACGATCCACGCCGTTGATCTCGTGTTTGCAATCTCATTGCCGCCAACCCGCATTTGGTGCCGGCAGCACACTCAGTCGCCAGAACGCGTTTTTGATGTCGCAACTGCGGCTGACGGGTGTCGAAGTGCTGACGGATTTGTTTCCGTCATCCTTGGTCAACCGACCGCGCGAGTGCATTCAATTCGACGTCAGCGTGCGGAGCTGCTCGTCGGAAGGCGAGCGTTCGAATTTTTTGTTGGTCGCGAGTTTTGCGGCCGTCAGTGGAGGCGCTGCCTTTGAAATGCGCGGCGCGGAATTGATTCGTGGCGCAGGTAGAAGATCGCGGCGCGGATTCGCCTTGGCGTGATCGGCAAGATCGCCGAGCAGCACTTCAAGCAGCGGCGCGGCAACCTGGGCCGCGTGCAGATCGTGCGCCCAAGGCTGAGACGCCGTTCCCGTGCCCACGAGCACGACGTAGGAATAGGCGGCGCCGTTCGCGAATTGCAGGCCGCCCGATGCCCAGGCGTCGACCGTCGCGTTCGGATCGAGCGTGACGGAGGTTCCGGTCTTGGCAAAATGCAGGCGCAGGTCGCCGCGCCGCCGCGCGCACCATTTGGCGATGCTTTTCAACGTGCCGTAGGATTTGCCGCCCGTCTCGTAGCAGAGCGGGGCTTCCAGCAACGTCCGGATCAATCCCGTTCCGCGCGGCCGGATCAACGACTTCGGGATGACTGCGGGGCGTGCTTCGGCGGCGATGCCGCCGCCGTTCTGGCCTTTCTGCGTGTAGTCGTAAGTTTTGATCATCGTTGGCGGGCGCATCGGACGATCGCTACGGCCGATCAAGGAAGCGAGGACGACGCTCGACATGAAATGCACGCGGCGCGGGGCACCGGCAATCTGTCCGAGCACGACGGCGGTCGACGGCGGCGTGCCGCCTGTTTCGGCAGCAGGCGGCATCGTAAAGCCGAATCCGTCGATCAGCCGCTTGATCGGTGCTTGCCCGAGCGCGGCGCCGCGACTGATCAGCGGGGCGTTGAGCGAGCAGGCGAAGGCAACGACGGCCTTGCGGTTCTGCTGACTTGTGCCTCGGGCGCAGGTGTCGAGGCCCTGTGCCGGTGCCGCCGGGTCGGAATAGGGGCTTTCACCGGTATCGCGGCCCTGATTTGCGAGTGCGATGGCGAGCAGCATCTTGCCGGTCGAGGCAACCTGGCGGCTTTCGGAACTCGGGTCATAGACGCCGTCTGATGAGCGGCGTGCGGGTAGCGAACCGAAGTAAGCGGCGGTTTCGCCGGACTCGTAATAGCGCACGATGCGGCCCTCGGCGTCGGCGGCGACGACGATGATATTCGGGAGCGCCTTGTCGGCAGTGACCTTCGTGGGATCGAGCGTGAACGCGGCGTTGATGCGCGACGCCCATTCCGTGTTGAGAGCCGTAAGCCTGGCGTCGATTTTTTCGCGGAACGCGAGGTTCTCGCCGATGTCGAAGGTCGTCGTGACGCCGCGCACGTAATCGCGCCAGCCGAAGCCATAGCTCTGCTTCATCTCTTCGCGGATGCCGAAGCGTGCTGCGGGGAGCAGCAGGTTGGCGCGGATCATCGGATTGGCTTCGGCGCGTTTCACCTGATCGGGCACGAAGCGTTCGAGCGCCGCCTCGAGCTTTGGTTTTACTTTCGGATCGGGCGGGCCGCCCGCGAGCGCCATCAGCTCGAAGACGACTTTTCTCTGCTCGGCTTCATCGGTGATGAGCTTTTCGGCGCAGGTGCGGGCGCGGACTTCGGTGATGTAGCGCCAGCGGTCGAGGCGGACGGCATTCAGGCGGTCGTTGCCTTCGAGCAGAATGATCGGCTTGTTGACGGCAGACGCCAGGACGAACTGCTCGGCGGTTGAGAGGTCCTTGGCCTCCTTGCCGAACACGACCTGGCTCGTGACTTCTACTCCGTGCAGCGGCTGGCCGCCGGTTCGTTGCGCCAGCCAGATGTGGTTCGCGGCCCACTGTTTCAGCAGCGTATCGTCGCCGCCGCGCGTCAGTTCGCGGTAGATGACGGGCGCGAGCCACCATTCGCCGAGCTTGCGGCGGAGTTTCGTGATGCCGCCCTCGCCGGCGTGGGGCGGCGTCTTGTAGATGACGCGCGCGAACTGCATCGGCAGCGTCGAGCCGCCCACGCCAAGGGTCGGACGCCGCGCCGCAATCGAATGCGTGATCGTGGTGATCGGGATCTTCAAAACACCCGCGAGATCGATGCCGAACGGATTGAGCACGCCGCCTATATAGCGGTCCTCGTGATAGGACAGGCATCGCCAGTACTGCTCGGGCACGTCGCGGACGGGAATAGATTTGTGATCGGGGCTGGCGACGTAATTGCCGAGCTCGATATCGCTGTCGGTGTAGTTGACGTCGCGCAGGCTATCGAGGCGCGGGTCGAAGGTGCCGACAAAGTTGCCTTTGGGATCGTAGATGGCGGTCGCGAGCCAGCGTTCGGCGTCGTAGCCAAGCTTTTCGTGCATCGTGAGGTCGCCGACATAGCCTCGGATCGGGGCGGCGACGTAAACGAGCACGAGCGCGAAAAGGATATAGAGCGTCGCGGCCGTGAATACGTGGCGGATAGGTCCGAGCTTCGGATTGAAGGCGACGGCCGACATCAGGCGGCGCGCGATCTGGCGCGGAAGCCTCAGACAAATTTCGCTGAGCGCCGTGAGAAGGCGAAGGATGGGTAGCATTGCCGCAAGCCGCCATTCTCGCCGCGACGAACGCGGCTGTCGTATGGCCTGCATAATTGGAGTTTAAGGCGCCAACTCAACGGGCTCGCGGCGGCATTCACGCCAACTGATGGCATTTGTGCGGCCGAGGCCTACAAGGCTCCACGCAGCCATTGCAGACACTCGTCGCATCGGAGCGCGAGCGCCGACAAGCTTCTGGGCCTAGAAATTGCTGACGAGAATGAAAAGACCGACGCCGATTGCTGGACCGACTAGAGTCGCAACGACCATCATGACGAAATGCTTCGCCACCATGACACTTACCCCGCACTGAACTCGAAAGGTTCACTCCCAACTGCCTCGGCCATCTGTGAAGACCGCATCCGACCGGTTTGCCCCCTGGTCATCGCGTTCTTTTTTCGCCGAGAGAGGGCCGCCCCTAACTGCGCGGCTGACCACATTCCCACTTTGTCAGCCGTCCCCATAATATCGCGACGAATGGGGAGTGGACAGACCCTCTCCTTATTTTGCGGCTACGATCCCGCGCGTCCGGCTCGCAAATAAAATGGCTCGCCATTTCCGGGATTTGCGTTTGAAGCATTCTTCAGGTCGGCAAAAATATATTTTATTTTCAAAGTGTTGCTTTGAGACGGTCGGATTGCGCCTGCACGCAAGGGAGCAACTATAGGCAGCGCAATATCACGGAGTATTTCGGGTATTGAAATGCGAATTGAATAGCTATTCGACGCTTCAATTCCAGTTTACATAAATTAACGAAGGTCAAAAAGCCGGAGTTGGCGCTCGTCGATTCCGCGCGTTTCGGCGGCCAGCTGCTCGATGCGATCGAACGGCACCTGCTCGGCGGCAATCAGCGAGCGTTGCGCCTTCATCGGCCTTACCAAACCTTCCTGGACGAGATGGAATTCGCCGACGGTCTGGCCGGGAAGCGCCGTTGCCGGATCGAGGCCCGACTCCGACTGGAAGGCCGCCTTGAGCTTACGGAGCGCGGTATCCTCGCGCACGCGGCCGATGAACCAGCTCGTGATCTGGTCGCGGCTCTTGTAGTCGAGGTCGCCCGGTGACTGCGTCGCGAGCATCATGCCGAGACCGGCGGAGCGGGCGCGTTTCAAGAGGCTCTGGAGCGGTTCGGCGGTCGCGGGCTTGGAGTTCGCCGGAATGTAAAGGTCGGCTTCGTCGAACATGACGACGGCCTGCAACTCGTCGTTCGGGTTGCGCTGGCAGAAGCGCAGGGCTTCCGAAAGGAACTGCGAGACCCAGAACAGGATGTTTTCGTTGTCGCCGAGGAAGCCGGTGTAGATGACCGACAGGCGCGTGCGGTTCGGGCGCTGGTAGCGTCCGAGGCCGAGCAGGCTTTCCATGCGCAGGCTTTCGCCACCGCCTTCGAACAGCGCGGCGTTGCGCAGGCGGAGCGAGTCAAGTTGGGCGACGAGATCGCGGCGGAGCTTGCCTGACGGGTCCATCCGCTGCGTCTGATCGGTCAGCTCGGGGTGTTCGTCTTCGAGAAGCCGGATCAAGTCGGCGAGTGTGACCTCGCTCGTCGACAGCGAACCCAGGACGCGCAAGGCCACAGCCAGAACACCCGACTGCTTCTGATGCGTCGCGGAGTTCTTCAGATGCAGCATTTCGCCGAGTGCGGCGGCTGACAAGTTCGCCAGCAACTGCTGCTCGTGCTCGGGCAGCTCGTTGATGCCGTTGGGCAGGAGCGTGATCGAGATCGGACGCCCCGATGCGCGGCCCGGCGTGTAGACGGCGACGTCGATGGCGTCGGCGAGTTTTTCGCGCTCGGCGCGGCGGTCGGACGCTTCGTTGTCATTGGCGCGCCAGACGTCGGGATTGGCGTAGCTCGCGAGATCGCCCTTGCGGTCGATCAGAACGGCCGGAATGCCGCGCAGAAGAAGCTGCTCGATCAGAGACAGCGCGAGCGTCGTCTTGCCGGAGCCTGAGCCGCCGAGGAACGCCGCGTGGCGTTTCAGAACGCTCTTGTTCAGCGTGACGGGGCGGCCGCGGCTGCTTTTCTCGCCGCCTGCGAGAATGCTGGCGCCGTAGCTGCCGTTCTCGTCGAGGATGACTGACATCGGCAGGTCGTCGTCGTTGGCGGCAAGTCCCGGTTCGCCGTCGCCGGATTGAACAGCGCGCGTTTGTTCGGCCGACGGCGTGTGGAAGCCGTCGAGCGAGGACTGCGGGTCGTCCATTTCCTTGGCGACGAGGCGCGGCACCGGGCGGCCCAAGAGATCCAGACGCAGAAGATGGATGATCGAGATCAGGCTCGACAGCGGTTTCGTGCCTTCGAGCCACTGCGCCATGCCGGGATCGGTGCGGTGATGGGCGGTGAACTCGCGCACCGTCATCATGCGCTCCCACTCGGGGATCGGCACGAGCAACTGACGGCCACCGCCGTCGCGGAATTTGCGGAAAGCCTGCGCGGTCTGATTTTTCTTGTTCGGCGGGAAGTCGCTGGCGCGCAGCATGAAGCAGGGCTTGCCCTGCATCGCCGTCAGCACCTTGTCGAGCTGACGCTTCAGGCCGCCGCCCTGGGTCGGGCGATTGCACAGGAAGACGCGCACGTCGTTGGCGAAGCCGGTGCGATGGCGGACCGTCAGGTCGAAGGCGGGAAGATCGTCGCCAAGCTCCAGGCGCTTGACGGTAACTTCGATCGCCCTGCCCCATTCGTCGCGCGCGAGCTGCAGGGCAGACGAGAGGATGTCGACCAGCTCCTGATCGTCGGCGGGCATTTCGGCTTCGCTCTCGTTGGCGAAGCGCTCCCACATTTCACGGAATTGCACTGCGGAAATCGTCGGCGTGGCTTCGTCTTCGGAGCCGAACCCGATCGCCGCTCCAAGCGCCTGCGCGAGCGTCGAGATGAAGGACGGACGTTCTGCCTCCGACTCGCGTTCGTCGCCCTCTGTCGATGTCGCTTCCCTGAGGCGCGACTGCGCGTGCTCCAATAGACGCCGCGTCGAGAGCCCGCCGAATTCCTCGAAGAACTGCGGTCCGAAGAACTGCGAGGCGTCGGGGAAGCTCAGTCCCCCGCCATTCGTTTCCGAATGATAGGCGAGGCGTTTCGAAATGATAAGGCGGGCTTCTTCCGGCGTGCGGCTTTCGCGCAGAAGCACCGGACCCGATTTCTCGATGCGGTCGATATAGGATTGCGCCACAAGGCTGCGTACCTGGCCGTAGAAATCTTCCAGGCACGAAATGATGACGATGGCGTTGGTCGAGCGGTTTGCGATCTGGATGAGATCGCGGACGGCGCGCTGGAAGCGATCTTCGGCATTGTCGAAGAAGCGCAGGTCTTCGACCTGATCGATGCAGAAGACGAGTGCCGCGCGCTCAACGGTCCAGACGAGTGCGCCGAGCGCGGCGATGATTTCGAACGCGCGGTCTTCGCCGTCGTTCGGGTCGAGGGCGCTGACAGCTTCGTGTGCGATTGCCGTTAGCTGGCGACCGTTGAGATACTGCCGGATGCGCTGGTCGATGCGCGGATCGCGGCGCTGGAGATAGAGGAGCGCGCGCACGATATTGATGTCGAGTTCGCGCGTCTGGAATTTGTCGCAGGCGACGATCTGGTCGGCGAGACGGAGAATGAGCCGCGCCAGCTGCTTGTCGTCGAGCGTCGCGTCGCGGAGCTTGTCGACGTCGGCTGAGGAAATCACCTCGGAATCGAGCACCATGCGGTTCGTCAGCCGCGACAGCGCGGATTCGCCGAAGCGATCCGGATCGTAGGGCTTTTCGAGAGAATGAACGAGGCGGCGCAAATAGAAATCGGCGTAGTTCTGCACGTCCGGCGTCATCTGCGCGTAGCCGAAGTAGGTCTGTCCGGTGCGATGAGAGTCCGTTCTAAGGGCGCGCAGCAGATGCGTTTTTCCGGCGCCCGACTGACCGTGGAAAAGCAGGATGCGTTCCGGCGTGTGATAGCCGCGTCCCGATGTGACCGTCGTCAGCAGATCGTTGAACTTCTGCCGGGCCTTGGCGTGAATTTCCGGCACGTCGACCGGATCGGCGCGCCAGAGATCATCCTCCCAGGTAATCGAATGCTCGAACGCCTCGCTCAGCTTGTCGGGAGCGAGCGAGGGAGCAAACGACGCCTTTTTGAGTGGACCGCCTTCAACGCCCATTGCGAACCGGAATGCCTTTTAATCTTGGACGCGCACAAAATGCCAGACGGTGTTCTTGTAGAGGATCTTCGAATCCTCAAGCGATTTCAGGTCGCGGCCGTCCTTGAGATCGGCGGTCGCGAGTTCGACCTGACCCGAACGGTGGGCTTCCGCGAGCATGCCTTTGAACGCAATCTCGGATAACCCCCAGTCGGGCCGCGTGTTGCGAATCGCCTTCCAGACCAAAGAGATAAACGCCTTCCGGTTGCCTGGCCAGCCCTCTGAGACAGGTCGTGCCGCATCGATCACAGCGCGACAAAATTCTGGCATGTCTGGCGGCGACGGCAAACGCAGGCTTGGCGGCGCGATCTCGGAGATCGGGGCGCGGTCGTTGGCTGGTTTTGGCGTGGGCGAACGTGCGATACGCGGCGTTTCCAGACATTGCGGGCGCAGAGGTTGCGCGGGCGGTGCGTCGGTGCCGTCCTTCGGCGACATCAAACCGCGCAAGACTGCCAGTTCGAGGGCGTCGAGGGACTGCTCGCGGCTGCCGGCGATTTCACATGCGAGATGGACGATCAGCTTGCCGTCGGTCGCGATCTCGCGTGGCTGCTTGAAAAGCTGACCTGCCAGAACGCGGCCGGGCTTCGCAGGCAGGCCCGCGCCCTTCTTGAAGCCAGTCTTGATCTTGTTCCCGAAGGCGCGTTCGAGCGCGATGATCGCCAAGTCGGCGCGGAGGTCGGCGGGCGATTGTGCGCGTCCCGTGGACTTCCCAAAGTGATCCTGCAATACGATGGCGGCGAGACCTTCAACCCGCTGTAATGCTTTGCGGATCGCCGGTGTATCGCTTGTCCGCAGCGCCCGTAAGACGAGGGCGAGTTTTACGTCGGCCCAAGTGGCGCACGGGGCCTTGGCCGAGGTAAGCAGGGCTTCTGCAACTTGAAGGCCCTTTCCCGTGGCGCTGAGGCGGCCTTTGGTTTCGGCGACAAGCTGGCTGCCGATGAGATTGCTGATCCCAAGCTCCGCCGAGCGGCGGAACTCGGCGCCGGAAAATTTCGGAGCGAGAAGCGGCGCCACGTCGCGCTGCAGGTCGGCGCGGGTCGCGGTTCCGGCGGCAATGCGCAGCAGCACCAGGTCCCTTGCGGTGAGGGCCGGGACATGGGCTTCGAATTTTCGCTCAGATTGTCCGATGACTGCACTCATCGAAGGTCTCCCGGCACGAATCAAGTTGCCGCGACGACTGTTGATGATCGGCCGAGCACTTCCAAGAGGCTTAGAGCCCACGACCCACAGGCCCGACGGTCGGGCGGGGGTTGAGTGCTCGCGAAGGGTTCCGACGTCAGGCTTTCGCCGCCGGGCGGTCAAAATCGCGACACCTTGTTGGCGCGAAAATCAGGTGGGCGGGAATGGGCACGTGAGGGACCCTCATGCGAGGATCTAGAACATCGTTTCGTTACGATATGAGCCGCGATTCGCGTCCCGTTAGTGTTAACATCGCGTTAACGGATTTCCGGCAATGATGGAGTTTCGCGCACGTCTCGTGCCGGGAGTAGCTGTTATGTATCGCGTCGCGCTCGCTACCGGGCTTGCTACGGCTTTGGCCGGCTGCAGCCTCGGTTCAACGTCCCTGTCGACAGGTTTTACGGAACCTGAAACGACGTCCTCATTGTCATCGCCGTCGATCAAGAGTGTCGGTCTTGGCGGCGAGCCGTCGACGCCGCGCGGCAACGTCAAGGTCGCGTCGCTCGACAAGGCGCCGAGCGGAAGCTTCGAGAAAGCCGCTCCGGGCGTGCTTGCGGATCGCGATTACTCGCATACGTCGCTCAACGCGGAAATGGCGCGCGACGTCATCAACGCCTATCGCAAGAAGAATGGGTTGAAGGCCCTGAAGCTCAATCCCGAGCTGACGGAAGCGGCCAAATCGCATTCGCGCGATCTCGCGAAGTTCGACCGCATCTCGCACTATGGGTCCGACGGTTCCAATCCGTGGGATCGCGTCAAGCGGGCGGGTTTTCGCGCGCGTCTGACGGCGGAGAATGTCGGCACGGGTCAAGTCGACTTCAATGAAGTCATGCGCGGCTGGGAAGAGAGCCCCGGCCATAACAAGAATCTTCTGACGCGGGATGCGACCCACATGGGCATCGCGCTGGTGCAGGACCCGAAGAGCGAATTCAAATCCTTCTGGACGCTCGTTCTCGCCTCGCCAATGTAGAGTTTTTAGATGGCGCTTGCGGCGCGGAGCCTTCTGTTGGTGCCGGCGACTCGCGTTCCGCGAGCCGGCCGCCGGCACGGGCTTTGTGGCGGGCGCTGGTGATCCTTTCGTTGGTGCCAGTCATACGCGTTCCGCGAGCCGGCCGCCCGGCACGAGCTTGTGGCGGTAACGGCGCCGGTTTTCCCTCTTACGTCATGGCCGCGAAGGCGGCCATCCACGCCGCTCGCGAAAGTCATCTATTGCGGTGTTCCAAAAATCGCTCAGCGGCAGCTGCCAAATCCCGGGGAGTTATTATTGTTGCGGGTTGTCGTGGATGGCCGCCTTCGCGGCCATGACGTTGGATGGTGCGGGGCTAAGGCTGCGTGGTCATGACGTGGGGAGTGCGTGTTGGGCGGTCCGGTGGCCGTGACGTGGGGGAGTGTGTGTTGGGTGCTCCATCCGCCACGAAGTTCACGCGTGTGTATTTAGTCTGGCCGGGCGGCTATGACGTCAGCGACTGCACGTTGAGGCGGCCGGACCCTTGTCGGCGCAGGGGTGCGAACTAGAACTTCGGCAGGTTTTTCCAGATTGCGATTTTGATGTCGAGACGGTGCCAGACGACGATGGCGTTCATCAACGCGGCGGTGGTCAGCGAGATTGCTGTCGCGCTAGCTGCGCCGATGAGCCCGAAGCGCGGCACCAAAATGAAATTGAGCGCGATGTTGAGAAGCGCAGCGCCCAACAAGACGATTGCGCACAGCTTCTGCTCGCCAAGCATGTTCAGAAGGTATTCGGCAGGGCCCATCGCGGAGCGCGTCAAAAAGCCGACGACGAGAATGCCCATCACCGGATAGCCGGTTTCGAATTGTGGTCCGAACAGCGAGAGCAGCGGCTTGCCGAGCGCCAGGATGATGATCGCGCTCGCGAGCGACGGCCAGAACGTCCAGTTGACCGCGTCCTTCACGAAGTCGCGTAGGCCGTCCCGATCGCCGCGTGCGTGCAGGGCCGCAAACTTATGCGCAACGGCGCTGCCGACTGCATAATGAACGAACATGATCAGCGCCATCGTCTTGCCGGCGGCGAAATATATTCCGACGTCGGCCGGCGACATGAAGTGCGTGACGACGAGAATGTCGGTGTTCTGAAGCAGAAGTTCAGCGCTCATCATGGCGAGCAGCGGCAACGAGATTTTGAACCAAGCCGCGAAGTCGCTGGTTCGAGGTCCAGGAGGCACCGTTTCGCTCATGCGCCGGTTCAGCAGGACGGCCTGTGCAATTCCAGACAGCCATGTCGCGACGATGGCGGCAGCAGCGGCCGTCGCGGCGTCCATCGGCAGACCGGCCGCGTAGGCGGCGAGCATGGCCGCGAGCAGCAATACCGGGCGGAGAATATAGGGCGGCACGAGCGCGATGGTCATCCAGGCATTGCCGCGACCGATGCCATCCTGGACGTCGGTCAGCGCGTAAAGCGGGATGCAAACGAGCGCGAGATAGACCGGCAGCACGAAATGGTTCTGGATGTGATTTTGAAACAGCCAGACGCCCAGCAGTCCCATCATCATGACCGCCGTGCCGCTGGCGAGCGCGAACAGCCGGCTGCCGTGCACCAGGCCGCGCAGGCGTTCGAAATCGCCGGTCTCGCGATAGACGGGCGCGAGACGGATCGATGCGAGGTTCAGTCCAAGATGCGGGATGGCGCCGAGGATCAGCACCCAGGTCCAAACCGAAACGTAGATGCCGTACTCGTAGCCGCCCATCCAACGGGCAAGAACGATCTGAGTGAGATAGAGAAGGCCCGCGCTTAGAACGCGAACCGCGAACGCGACGAGGGCGTCGCGCTGCGTCCGTTGGCGCTCGCCGCGCGCGGCCAGGACTTTAACGGCTTGCTTGAGTACGTTCGAGACGAACGTCCGGCTGGCCCCGAAGGCGCCGGCTTGCTCCGTTTCGATGCGTGTTGCGGTGGCGGCATCGGCGCTGGGTGCGATCGCGGTCGTCACAGCAAATTCCTATCGCTCAATCAGCTTTCAAGCCGGGTTCGTTCGCGCTGTCGGACGAGTTCGGCGACTCCGCTCCAGGCCCATGCGCGGCCCGCGTCGCCTTTCTCGCCGTGATAGATTGCGAAGAAATCGGCGATCGCCGCTGCGAAAGCGCCGTGCCGACCCTCTAAAACTTCTGCCATCGCGCCGACATCCCGAGGCGTCGGGGTAAAGTCCGGCTCTTTAATCCGGGAAATTGGCGTCATCGACGACATTGTGTGGTCCTACTCCAGGCTTACCTACCGGTTGATGAAGCCGGGAAAGCAAATTTGACGCCACATCGCGTGGACTTCACGCGCGGCCTTATTCGACTTAGGTTAACTGCCTGACATCATTGGGACGCCAAGGCATCCGAGAGGCCATTTATGAGGTTTGTTTTAGGCGTGTTGACGGGGAGCGCGGTTCTCGGGCTGGCCCTGGCGCCAGTATGGGCATCGGACGCCGCGGGGGGGCGTATCGGAATAGAACGCGCGCAGGCCGAGTCTGGGACGGGCGGGGCAGACGCAGGGCGCGGGGGCGCACAGTCGCCGCCCGACACTCGCCGTCACGACGACGGTCGCGACAATGCCGAACCGGGCGATGACAATGACGGGGGCGAAGAGGGGTCAGATGAAAACGCGTCTCCGGATACGCGCGAGCCGCCCGGCTGCACCTATCGGCAGGAGCCTCTTGAACTCATCGTCTAGAGACGGGTGCGATCAGGGAGACGCGGCTTCGGCAGCTTTCGGTTGAGCGCTGGTCGCCGTGGATGAACCCTGCGTGCGGTCGCCTGCTGCATCCTGCGGCTCGTCGGCGGCGTCGCTCTTTTTCTTGGACGCCTTGTTTTTTGAAGCAACCTTGCCCTTCGCTTTGTGCTTGGCGACGCGATGGCGATTGCCACCGCAACTGGTGGCTGCGACCGTGTCGCGAACCGACAAAACATCCTTGGCGTTGGGATCGACCGGAAGCGTGTCGATCGTCGGCATGTTGAACAGAGTTTTCCAATCGTAATACTGGAAGCCGTATTCCAATAATGCAGCCGAGCGGACGGCGCGTTCATTTCCGGACGACTCGCCGAGAACGATGGCCAAGAGGCGCCGGCCGTCGCGCGTCGCCGAGGCGGCGACGTTGTAGCCGGAATCACAAGTAAATCCGGTTTTCATTCCATCGGCGCCGGGAAAGGTTTTGAGCAAGGCGTTGTGGCTGCCGAGGCGGCGCTTGCCGAGGCGCATCGCCGGCATCGACCAATAGCTGGCGTATTGTGGAAAATCCGTGACGATGGCGCGGGCGATCCTTGCAAGGTCACGCGCGCTCGTCAGCTGACCGGGAGACGGAAGGCCGTTGGTGTTGTCGAAATGCGTGCGCGTCATGCCGAGGCGCTGGGCGGTCGCATTCATCTGCTCGATGAAGTTGGTTTCGCTGCCTGAAATCGCTTCGGCGAGCATGACCGTTACATCGTTGGCCGATTTTACGATGACGGCTTGCAGCGCCTGTTCGACCGTGAGTGTTTCGCCAACGTTGAGGCCGGCCTTGCTCGGCGGCTGCAGCGTTGCAACGAGAGAGCAGGGAATTTTATCGGTGAGATGGAGTTTGCCGTCCTTGATCGCCTGAAATGCAAGGTAGGCTGTCGTCAACTTGGTCAGAGATGCGGGATACCAGACATCGTCGATGTCTTCCGAGTAGAGCACCTTTCCGGTCGATATTTCAAAGAGCAGCGCTGGGCTCGCCGACGCGGATATCGGTCCGCCAAGGCAAAATAGCGCCATCGCTGCGATTTGAGCCGCCCGTGCTCGCATAATGGACTCCGGAATTTCAATTTCGTTCGGCTATCATATTCGCGGTTACGGCGCCAATCGAACCTCGCACGCTGTCTACCTTAAAGCGAGTTGTGTTGCTTATGCGGCGCTCAGAGTGCGAAATATCCACACTTCGCCACTCTTGCGGGCTTACGGCAAGTCGTCTACGCAGCGCTGCCGATTTTCGCCTAACCGCATGATCGCAGGTTGGTTCCAAGTTCCGAACTTTGCTCAATTCACTTCCGGTGGAACCACACATCGCTCCGAGGATCCTCGACGGCATGCAACGTCCGACCGTGGAAAGTTCCGATGATGCGCACAGCGAAACACGGCGACGTCTCGCGATCTTCGGGGCGTTAGCACTTGTTCTGCTGCTCGCGTCTCTCGATCAGACGATCGTCTCGACGGCGCTGCCGACCATCGTTCGCGAGATTGGCGGATTGTCTCACCTGTCTTGGATCGTCACGGCTTACTTGCTGGCGACAACCGTGGTGGTGCCGCTTTACGGAAAGCTTGGCGATCTCTTCGGGCGGCGCCTCATTCTACAAGCGGCCGTTATCATTTTTCTGGTCGGATCGGCACTTTGCGGTCTCGCGCAGAATCTGCCGGAGCTGATCGCATTTCGCATCGTGCAGGGACTCGGCGGCGGTGGCCTGATCGTAACCGCGATCGCGGTGGTCGGCGATGTCGTGCCGCCGCGCGAGCGTGGGCGATATCAGGGATTTTTCGGCGGCATCTTCGGGCTTTCGACAGTACTCGGGCCACTGATCGGCGGCTTCATCGTCGACAACATGTCGTGGCGCTGGATCTTTCTCATCAACGTGCCGTTCGGGCTCGCAGCGTTGCTCGTGATCAATAGAACGTTCCGGCCGCATAGCCGGAAAGCGAAAGTCGAAATCGACTATGTCGGCGCCGCACTTCTTGCAATCACGCTGACGTGCGTCGTGATCGTCACGAGTCTCGGGGCGACGCTGGCGCGTGAAGCGCCGGTCAGCTTGTTCGCGATTTCAGCGCTCGGCCTGCTGGCATTCGCCTGGTTTCTTTTTGCGGAAACGGTCGTGCCGGATCCGCTGCTGCCGCTGGGCTTGTTCAGGGAACGTGCGTTCGTGATCGCCTCCGCCGTCGGGTTTATCGTCGGGATGGCGTTGTTCGGGTCGATCACGCTGATGCCGGTCTATCTGCAGATCGTGCAAGGCCTCGATCCGACGAGCGCAGGTTTGCACATGACGCCAATGATGCTCGGTGTTTTCGTCAGCTCGGTCACGAGCGGCCAGATCATCAGCCGGATCGGCCGCTATAAAATGTTTCCGGTTTTAGGCACCGCGCTAATGACGATCGGGCTTGTGCTTCTATCGAGGATGACGCTCGCAACCTCGGCCGATATGGCCTCCGTTTATATGCTTTGTCTCGGGCTCGGCCTCGGCATGGTGATGCAGATTCTTGTGATGACGGTGCAGAACGCCGTCGCCTACGAGCAGCTCGGCGTCGCGACTTCCGGGACGACCTTGTTCCGGTCCATCGGCGGCGCGGTCGGCGCGGCGCTGTTCGGCGGCATTTTTTCCTGTACGCTGCATCATAAATTGAGTGCCGCCGTGCCGCAGCTGGCCGAGATCACCAACGATCCTTCGGCGATCGCCGGGCTTACGGAGCCGTTGCGTGCCACCTATCACGCGCTGTTCGTCGAGGCGCTCCGTCCGGTGTTCGTGACCGCGTCGGTGCTGGCGTTTGTCAGCTTTCTGTTGACGCTCGGGATCAAGGAAGTGCCGCTCAAGACAAGTCTCGCTCCGGAGCCCGTGAACGATCCGCTGCAGATGCTTCGCGACGCAACTTCGCTCGAAGAACTGCACCGTATCGTCGAGCGCAATACGGCGCGCGAGAATCGCTGGCGTGTGTACCAGGAGTCGGCGAAGAGCGTCGGCATCACGCTGGAGCCGGATGAATATTGGCTGCTCGCCCGTATCGCCGAACGTGGCGGCCGCGAAGTTCGCGTCGAACTCGAAAAGCGGCTGGCGATCAACGACGCGCAGATCGCACGGCTGACCGCGGGGCTGCTGGCTTCGGGAATGGCGGTGGAACCCGGTAGCGACGTCGTCGAGCTGACGGCCGAGGGCCGCGCCGCCTACGATCGGCTGCTGCGCCGGCGCGAGGACGATCTGAGGCACATGCTGTCAGAGTGGGACCGCAACGAGCACCCGGAGGTTCGTGCGCTGCTCAGGGAGATGGCAAGCTCGTTCGCCCGCACACCTCCCGTGAAGCCCAGCGTCAGATCAGCTTAAGCCTTGCCGATCTCGTTCAAGGCGTCGACGTCGGCATCCGTCAGGTTGATCGCGACGGACGCGACGTTTTCCTCGAGATGGCGAACCTTCGACGTTCCGGGGATCGGCAGCATGTTGGGGCTTCGCCGCAAAAGCCAGGCGAGCGCGATCTGGCTCGGCGCGGCGTTGTGCTTCTTGGCGATGCCCTCAAGGCGTGAACCGGGCTTGGCGAGATCGCCCGACGCCAAAGGGAACCACGGGATGAAGCCGATGCCGTTCTTTTCGCAGAAGTCGAGGACGTCTTCGCTGCTTCGGTTGGCCAGATTGTAGAGATTTTGGACGGTCGCGACCTGGAAGTATTTCTGCGCCGCCTGGATGTCCTTGACGCTCACCTCGCTCAAACCGACGTGGCGGATCAAGCCTTCCGCCTGCATGGCTTTGATGACCTCGAACTGTTCGTCCTGTGGCGTTTTGGGGTCGATGCGGTGGAGCTGCCAGAGGTCGATGCGTTCGACGCCGAGCCGCCGGATGCTGAGAATGACCTGCTGACGAAGATATTCAGGTTTTCCGAGGGGCACCCATGTTCCGGGCGCGGGCCTGAGAAGGCCGCCCTTGGTGGCGATTACCAGTTCCTTATAGGGATGGAGAGCTTCGCGGATGAGGCGCTCGCTGACCTCTGGGCCGTAGGAGTCGGCGGTATCGATCAGGCTGATGCCAAGCTCGGGTAGGCGGCGCAGCGTCCGCAAACTCTCGGCGCGGTCCTCGGGTTCGCCCCAGACTCCGGCTCCCGTGACGCGCATCGCTCCGAAGCCGAGCCTCACGACCGGCAAATCGCCGCCGATTACAAAATGTCCGGCCCGTTCGATCGTTTCCGCGGTCAATGTCATGCGATGCGCCTTTCTGATCGGAATGAGTATTTTTGGGAATTTAGCCTGGCCATATGTAGGGATCATGAGTCGGTTTTTGCAGAGCAGCAGGCGAAGCTTGCTCAATTTGTAAATGTCAGCCGGATTTCGCTCCGAAACCGACGCAATTTAACGGTCGCTTCACGCGCTGGCCATAATCTCAATTGCATCAATGTCGAGTTTCCGGCACGTTTCGGTGATCTTCTGCCTCAGCGGCGGGATAGCACGCCGGAACGTAAACTTGGTGTGAACGTATAAGTCAGATGGGGGTTGGGACGCTTCAGCGGCTCGCCTGCCTGTCTTCGGTAGGGCAACACATGTCGAGCGTGTCGGCGCTGGTGCGCGTCAGAAATTCCGCAATTTCAACTCTGGTTTTCGCTGCTGCGCTCGGTCTTGCGGATGGCGCCGATGCGCGCGATCGTGTTCGCGATCGCGATGTGGATGACGCGCAAGTCACGCAGCAATCCCTTGCGGGCCGGCCCGTCGTGGCCGTCGTTTCGATCAAAGATCAGCGTATTTCGGTCTATGACTCCAACGGTGCCGCGATCCGCGCGCCGATATCGTCAGGCCAGACGAGTTACGAAACGCCGGTTGGCGTTTTCAGCATTCTGCAGAAAAACGAAGAGCATTATTCCAATATCTACGATGATGCGTCGATGCCGTTCATGCAGCGGCTCACATGGTCGGGCATTGCGCTTCATGCCGGCGCGTTACCCGGATATCCGGCGTCGCATGGCTGCGTGCGCCTGCCCTACGAATTCGCGCAAAACCTCTTTCCCCTGACGCGATTGGGATTGCGTGTCGTGGTCGCGTATGACGATGCGGCTCCCGCAGCGATTTCGCATTCGCTGCTGCCCAAGCCGCTGCCGGCAGCCGAGGCTGCTGTTGCCGTGCCGGCGACGTATGAGAGAGACGCGAACGACCAAGAAGACCTCAACGTCTTCGAGCCCGATGTTTCGAAGTGGCCGGCGCGCGCCGCGCAGATGCAGGCGCTTAGGGTGGCCGCGTCAGAAAAGAGCCTCCTGGCTCAGACGGCGACGTCGCAAGCCGATGAACTCAAGACCGTTGTGGACGAAAAGAAGGCCGTCCATGCCAAGGCCGTCAAGCAATTGAAGCGTGCGGAAACCAGCAAGAAGGCGTCGGACGCAAAGGTCGCGCGTGCCGATAAGACGCTTCTTGCCGCGAAATCGCCCACCGCAACGACGCGGGCGCAGGATCAAAAAACCAAAGTCGATGCCGCCGCCAAAATCGTGAATGACAAGTATGATGCTGTGAAAGCCGCTGTCGATGCCGCGGAAAAGGAACTGGCAGCCGCAACGGCGGAGTGGACGAAAGTCGACGACGTCAAGAAGGCGGCCGTTGCCGTGATGCAGGCCGCGAAGTGGAAAATGTATCCGGTTTCGATCTTCATCAGTCGCAAGACGCAGCGGCTTTATGTTCGCCAGGCCAATGAGCCGGTGTTCGACGCTCCGATCGCGATCGCCAATCCCGACGAACCGATCGGCACGCATGTGATCACGGCCGTCGACTACACGGAACACGCCAAGGACCTGCGCTGGCAAGTCGTTTCGATCGCCCGGCGCTCGGCGGGAGATCCGGACACGGTCTCGTACAAAAAGCGGCGTGTCGCGGATCTTAACTTCAGCCCGCCTGCAACGGACGCCGATCAGGCGTCGGCGGCGCTCGATCGCATCACCATTCCGCCGGAGGTGGCGTCGCGGATTTCCGGATACGTGTGGCCGGGTTCCTCGATCATCGTTTCCGACGAGCCGCTGAGCGTTGAAACGGGCAAGGCGACGGACTTCGTCGTCGTGGTCAGCACCGAACTGCAAGGCGCACTCAAGAAGCGGCCACGCAAAACGGCGCCGGCTTACATGCGTGACGATCCCTACGAGTATTACGACGACGGACGTTATGGCCGTTACGACCGCTACGATCGCCGGTATCGCAACAAGCCGACGTTCTTCAACTGGTGGTGACCGGCGGATAGGCGGTCGCTGACGTGCGGCCGTCAGGTTCTCTGGTCAGGTTCTTTCTGAATCCCGCTTGATGGTTGCGATTGCCTCGTGCACGGTCGTCATGAACTGCGCCGGGAAGAAGATCGTCGAGTTCTTCTCCGTTGCAATCTCGGACATGGTCTGCAGCGTGCGGAGCTGTAACGCCACGGGGTGGGCTGCGATGATGTCGGCGGCTTCGCCGAGCCGCACCGCCGCTTGGAATTCACCTTCGGCGGCGACGATTTTTGCACGCCGTTCGCGTTCCGCTTCGGCTTCCTTCGCCATGGCGCGCTGCATGTTGTCGGGAAGGACAATGTCCTTGATCTCGACGGCGGTGACCTGTGCGCCCCACGGTTCGGTGTGCCCGTCGATCACGTCCTTGATCTGATCGTTGACGTCGATCGTCTGAGCCAGAAGCTGATCCAGCGAAAAGCGGCCGACGACCTTGCGTACGGTCGTCTGGCTTATCTGGTTGATCGCTTCGTAGACGTTCTCGATCGCGATGACGGATTTTTCGGGATCGCTGACATTGTAATAAGCGACGGCTGCGATATCGATCGAGACGTTGTCCTTGGTGATGATTTTCTGTGACGGGATTTCCATCGTTACGGTGCGGAGCGAGACGCGCTGCATTGCTTGGAAGGGGTTGAAGATCAGCGTCATTCCCGGGCCGCGCACGCCCGCGAATTTGCCGAGCATGAAGACGACGCCGCGCTCGTACTGCCGCAAGATGCGGATCGAGCTCGCGAGATAAATCAGGACGGCGACCGCAATGATTATTCCCATCATATGTCCACTCCCTGCTGACGGGCGCGACCCTAGGTGATTTTGTTCGACCGGGGAAGCCGGGGCTTAGTGGCGGTGTGCGAGGGTCGTTGCAATCGCGCCTTGTGCGCCTGAGATCAGAATCTGGACGCCGATGCAGAGCAGAAGGAAAGCCGACAGCCGCGTGAGAATGCGCGCACGGGCAGGTCCGAGCAGGGCCACGAGGCGATCTGCGGATGCGTAGCAAACGGCAACGGCGAATGCGACGAGGATCGCGGCTCCCGATGCGCCGGTGTAGAATGGCAAGAGGGCTTCCGTCGTCGATGGGCGGCTGGCGCTCAGCGCGATGGCGACGGAAATCGTGCCCGGCCCTGTCGTGAACGGCATGGTGAGAGGAAAGAAGGCGACGTCGCTTTCTCCCGCAGCCGAAGCCGCGTGATCCTGCTTGCGGTCCTCGTTCTCCTTGGGGTCGTAAAGCATGCCCCACGCGCTTGCGGCGACGACAAGTCCGCCCGCGACGCGAAGCGCATCGATGCTGACGCCGAAGAAGCTCATCAGCGATGCGCCGATCAGGAGCGATACCAGCATGACGATGGCGGAGTAAACGGCGACGCGATAGGCGAGTGTTATTCTTTCGGCGTGGGGCCGCCCCATGGTCACCTGACTATAGATCAACGCGCCGCCGATCGGATTGACGATCGAGAACAGCGCCGGCAAAGCGACCAGAAAACTACCAACCATGCCGCTGAGGAGATCCATGGGTCCTGTTTAATTTTGGTGCGATGGGGTGACGATCGCTGCTTCTTAACGCCCTTGCATCCGCCAAGGAAGCAGTCCCGGCTTAAGCTGCGGCTATCTACCAGGCTCGTGTACGATCCGCGCCGGAAAAAATTTCGTTGAGGCGGCGTTTTGTGGCCGCTCCGGTTGCATTCGGGAGATTGTCGAGGGCGAAAAATCGTTGTTCCGCGATTTCGGCATTGGCTGCGGGAACGTGATCCTGCCGCCAATGATTGACGATAAAGAGCACAACGTGATCGCCGGGAAAAACGTCGAAGTTCGTGTAGATGCCGAAAAGCCGTGCGGGCTTTACGATCGTCACGCCTGTTTCTTCGTGCAATTCGCGGCTTAGCGCGCGGTCAATGGTTTCGCCGTGCTCGATGCCGCCACCCGGGAAATGCCAGCCGGGGCGATAGCCATGACGGATCAACAGAACCTGGGAGGCTTCGTTGACGACGACGCCTTGCGCGCCGAGCGTCACGAGATCGGAACGCCGGGAGAAGAAAGAGGCGAGCCGGAGCAGCATGGCTCAAAATCTCCAGCCGTAGAGCCAGTCAAATCCGGCCATTACGCGCGTGGGTGGCGCGAGGCGCATCGTCGTGTTGCGCGCAAGGGCTGCGGCACCTGCCATATGATAGATGCGGCCGTTTCGGTATGATGCCTCCACGACGCGGCGGGCGCGCGGGCGGCGCGCTTGCTCATAATTTTGCAATGAGGTTTCGATGGTGCTTTGACGGTCTGCCAGCGCCGCCGCCAGCGTCACCGCGTCTTCGAGTGCGAGCACGGCGCCTTGCGCCAGGAACGGCAGCACCGGATGGGCGGCATCTCCGAGTAGCGTCGCGTGGCCGTTCGACCAGCGCTCTAGAGGTGGCATCTGGTAGAGCGACCAGCAGCGCCAGTTGTTCGCCTTGGCGACGAGAGCTTGCAAGGGAGGCGCATACTCGCGGACTTTTTCGCGCACCGCTTCGTTTGATGCCGATGTATCCCATCCCGGCTCGCGCAACGTGTCGTCGGCGATCACAACGAGGGCGATATCGCGTCCGGCGTTGACGGGATAGTGGACGACGTGAGCGCCGGGCGCGAGCCAGATGTGGACGGCGTTGGGTGTCAATTCGGCAGCGAGGTCGCCAGCCGGAATGACGCAACGATAGGCGACTTTGCCGACCGGCTGCGGTGCGGCTCCGGGTGCGATCTTCTTGCGAAGGTTCGACCAGAGCCCATCGGCGCAGACGAGTGCCGAGGCGTTTAGCGTTTCGCCGCGCGTGCCGGTTGCTCCGATGCCGTCGCTGTCGGTGGCGAAGGAAGTGATTTCGACGCCGGTGCAAAGCTCGATCAGCGGAGAGGCTTCGGCCTGCGCGCGAAGCGCCGTGTGCAAATCCCTGCGGTGCGCGGTCCAATAGGGCGCACCGTGCCGCTCCGCGATCCAAGCGCCCAGCGGTAGGCGTGTCAGCTCGCGGCCGGTCTTGCCGTCGCGAACGCTCAGGCAATCCGGTGTCGCCGCGTGGGCTTGCAGACGTTCCGCGACGCCCAGGTGTTGCAGGATGCGCGTGCCGTTCGGCCCGATCTGAATGCCTGCGCCTTCTTCAGGAAACGTATCGCGTCGTTCGTAAACGTCCGACGCGATGCCATGTCGCGCCAGCGCGAGCGCCGTCGCGATGCCGCCGATGCCGCCGCCTGCAATCGCGACTCGAAAAAGTTTTTCGCTCATCAGTTGCGGTGCCTGATGTGCGGGGCGGGGCGCATCGCTCAATCAGGCGGCGTCGGAGACGAGGCTGTTCTTCGGATCGCTTTCGTCGGCCTTGAGGCGCGGATCGTGGATATAAAGCGTCGAGCAATAGGGGCAGAGGATCTGGTTGTCCTGTCCCATGTCGAGATAGATGTGCGGATGGTCAAACGGCGGGCGTGCGCCCATGCAGTTGAATTCCTTGACGCCGACGAAAATGCGCTCGGCGCCGACGTCGTTTGCGAAATGAGGGATCAGTGCTCCGGCCATGCGACGCCCTTTAGTGAATTGGAGATTTGCGGCGGCACCATACCTTCTGGACGCCGATGATGGTAGGGGAGATACCGCATCCTTCGAGAGAGTGGGCAGCGACGGCATGAAGCACTTCGACAGCGCGGGCGTTGAGATCGCTTACCTCGATACTGGCGGCGAGACTGGCGAAGGCACGGGAAAGCCGCCGGTGTTGTTGATTCACGGTTTTGCGTCAAACGTCGAGACGAACTGGGGCGGTACGGGCTGGGTCGATTTTCTCCGCAAGGCCGGATACCGCGTCGTCGCCTTCGACAATCGCGGGCACGGGCACAGTCAGCAGCTCCACGAATTGACGGATTACGGTGCCCCGCTGATGGCCGAAGACGCCCGGCGGCTGCTCGACCATCTCGGCATCACGCGAGCGCATGTCATCGGCTATTCGATGGGTGCGCGCATTGCCGCATTCCTGGCGCTGGCGCATCCCGATCGCGTCGATCATGTCGTTTTCGGCGGGCTCGGCATCAATATGGTGCGGGGCATGGCCGGGACGGGGCCGATCGCGCGGGCGCTCGAGGCCGACAGCATCGACGATGTGACCAATCCCACCGCGCGCACGTTCCGCGCCTTTGCCGAGCAGACGAAAAGCGATCTCAAAGCGCTTGCGGCGTGCATTCGCTCGGCGCGTGCGCCGATCACGGCGGAGATGGCCGCGTCGATTTCGGCCCCGGTTCTCGTGGCGGTCGGTGAAACCGACGTCATCGGCGGATCGGCGGACGAACTTGCGAAGATCATCCCCGGCGCGCGGGCCATCACGATGGCGGGGAAAGACCATAACCGGGCCGTCGGAGACCGAACGTTCAAGGCCGAGGTTCTGGCATTTTTGGAAGGCGGCCAGTCTCTCGAAAGCAGCTCGGCGGCGGCCAATAATAAATGATTGCCCCGGCGGCCGTTGCCCGAGCCTGCGCCTGAGGGAAGCGGCAAGGCCAGACATCGAGCGCGCCAGGGCACATGGCCGCGAGACGCGGGCTGTCTCGCGGTATTTTCTCGGCCGTGCGCTCCTTCACACGTCTTCGGATCGGTACGCGGTACAAATCCGATCGAAGAACGTGAAACCGGCGCATTCCGGGCTGGTACGCGGGACATATCCGGCCGGCAGCGCCTACGGGAGCAGATGCCCAATAGCGGGGCTCGATGACGGTGGGATTTCAGAGATATGTCGGGATAGAGTGAACTGTGGATAACTTTGCTAATTTGCCGTCCACACCTTGACGGTCACAGGTTGGGCGCGCCGCCAGATTCGGCTTGCTTGCCTCTGCTTTGACAACGCGACGGCCAGAATCAGCCTGAAAAATCTGGGATTTTGCGTGCCGGGCGGGCGCTTCTTTACTCTCGGTTAACGTTACCTCCGTTTACTTGGCCGGTCATGGTCTTGCGTCGTATCTGCGTTTTCGCTCCGCTGATTGTCCTTTTGCTGTCCGGCCCGGCGCTTTTGTCGGGTTGCGGCACCACGGGGACGAGTTTCGTTGTCAAAAGCGATCCCTGGCGCTCACCGGAAGAACGCGCGTGCCTTGCCTCCGGCGTCGTCCGCCAGTCGGCGTTCGTTCGCGCCCGCTCGGCGCTTGGCGGTCCGAGTGTCTGTGGCGCTGAAATTCCGTTCGAGATGCTGGCTGCCGATAACGGCCGGGTGACACTCGAACCCTCCGCATCGCTGCGCTGTCCGATGATCCCGCAGATCGATAGCTGGGTGAAGAACGTCGTCGAGCCTGCGGCACGCTATTACTTTCGACAGGAGCTTGCGGGACTGAAAGTTCTCGCCTCCTATTCCTGCAGGCCGATGAATAGTGTCGAAGGCGCACAGATTTCCGAGCACGCCTACGCCAATGCCGTCGACATCGGCGGCTTCAGGCTTGCGAACGGAGATACGATCAGCGTGCTGCGCGGCTGGAACGGCTCGGATCGCGAGCAGGCGTTTTTGCGGCGCGTGCACGAGGGCTCGTGCGAGTATTTCACGACGGTGCTCAGTCCGAAATACAACCGGCTGCACGCCGACCATTTCCATCTCGATCTTGCCCATCACGGGCGCGACGGCTTGATGCGCATCTGCAAATAACGCTTGCTTGCCAGCGTGGGCGTGCGTGCAGGCGCGCAGCAAATCCGCTAGAGCCTTTCTGATTTTGGTGGAACTGCGGAAAGGCTCTAGCCTTTTGTTGATCGTGCTTCTTACCGGAAAACCGGTTCCCACTTTTCCGGAAGCACTCTAGAAGCGCTCATGACCTGGGATCACGATCCGCCGCCAGGAGCGCGGCGCGGCTATCATCATGGAAACCTGCGCGAAGCCCTGATGAAGGCGGCGCTGGAGCTGATTGCCGCGAAGGGACCGGCGGGATTCACTTTCGCGGAAGCGGCGCGGGCGGCGGGTGTCAGTCCAGCGGCGCCCTACCGGCATTATCGCGATCGCGATTCCCTGATGGCGGACGTGGCGCGCCGGGCGTTCGAGCAGTTCGAGGCGAAGCTCTCGCAAGCCTGGGCGAAGGGCACGCCCGATCCGTTCAAGGCGTTCGAGCGGGTGGGACACGCCTATCTCGGCTTCGCGCGCGCGGAGCCGGCGCAATATTCGGCGATGTTTGAATCGGGGCTGTCGTTCCAGGCGTTTCCGGATCTGCACGTCGCGGGCGACCGGGCGTTCAACGTGCTGCGCGATGCGTGCTCGGCGCTGATCGCGACGATGCCCGAGGGCAAGCGTCCGCCCGTGATGATGATGGCGCTGCACATTTGGGCCGAGGCGCACGGCATCGCGTCGCTGTTCGCGCGCGGCGACGAGGCCCGCCGTCCCATTCCGATGAGCCCGGAAGACCTGCTCGACGCGGCGGTGCTGATTTATCTGGATGGGTTGGGTGCGCGGCCGAAGCCCGCCTGAACGGCTCTCTTTCCGAAGATCCGAAAAATTCGTCGGCCGCCCTTGAATCCGCCCCTTGCCGTCCCACCTATGTGAATGTAAAATACATTTACATCCCTAAACGAGGAGAGGGTGGCGAATGACGCAAGTGGTTCAAACCCTGGACGATTTCGGCAGGCCGGCGTGGCTCGTCGCGATGATCCTGGGGTTCGTTCTTTTCTGGCCGATTGGGCTCACCATCTTGGCCTATATGCTTTGGAGTGGACGCATGAACTGTGGATGGCACGGCGGTCGCGGACGATGGGACAACCGGTTCGCGGAACGGTTCGGACGCGCGAAAGACCGCGTCGAAGGCGAAATGCGGAATTTCGCACGCGGCGCGTATTCGAGCGGCAATAAAGCGTTCGACGACTATCGCGAGGCGACGTTGACACGTCTCGAGGAAGAAGAGCGTGAGTTCCGCTCATTCCTTGAGCGCCTGCGGCAGGCCAAGGACAAGTCTGAGTTCGATCAGTTCATGAGCGATCGTCGCGATCGTCCGGCTGCCAGCGAAGGCGCGGTCTGAGCAATATGATGCGTGAGGCGGCCGTTCGGGTCGCCTCATTCGTTGGCAATTGATTTGTTGGCGTGTGGGAGACGATCGATGCCGCTGTTTTTCTTCCCATTGCTTTTCGTGGTGCCATTTTTCGTGATGGCCATGATCCTGTTTTTCGTGGGCGCGATTGTGCTCAGGATGCTGTTCTTCGTTGCGATCGCGGCATTCGCAGGGGCGGTCCTGTTCGGCAGCGGTCTCCTCGGTGCAGTGGCCCGGGCGCTGGGTTTCGGAGCGCGGCGCGCTTACTGGCGCTATCAAAACCGCCAGTTTGACGGTCCGCCGCGACGGCGCGATCCGGACCACTCCGCCTTCGACGATTACCGGCGCGCGACGTTAAACAAGCTCGACGACGAAGCGCGGGAATTCCGGGCGTTTCTCGCCAAGTTGCGTCAAGCTGCGGACGCCTCCGACTTTCAGGACTTCCTGAACTCGCGGCGCGCGGGGTCTTAGCTCTGGCGGACTGCGCGGCGCGAAGGCTCCACGTCCTGCCGATCCCGCATATCTGATATTTCCGGCTTTCCGCCTTTGTTGCAGGAATTTTAGGGGAAGTCTGTTTCGACGTCCCTTATGCTCCCGATCCGTGGCCGAAAGGCCGCCTTGAGGGCTCACGACGGGTGGCCGGACGATGGCTTGGCAATTTCTGAAAAATGCGGTGGCAGCAACCTACGGCGGCGGCCTGCGCTCGGCGCTCGAAGCCTTCAAGGGCTCGCTCGGGATCGATGGCGTGCGCTCGCCCGCGCAATCGCGTGTCGCGTTCACGATTGCGGTCGTCGCACTCGCGGCCAAGATGAGCAAGGCCGACGGCGTCTCGTTGCCGATTGAGGCGCAAGCCTTCGAACGTCAGTTTTCCGTGCCCGATTCCGAGCGCGCGCACGTGCGCCGCCTGTATCAACTCGCGAGCCAGGACGTCGCCGGCTATGAGACTTATGCGGCGCAGGTCGCGCGTCTGCTCGACGATCAGCCGGATCTCAAGGTTTCGGTGCTCGAATGTCTGTTTCATGTCGCGAGCGCCGACGGCGTGCTGCATCCGGATGAGGATCGCTATCTCGCGCACGTCTCGGAAATCCTCGGGCTTTCACAGCGAGAGTATCGCTGTGTTCGACGCGGGTTTGTCGTCGACGCGGACAGCCCCTATGAAGTTCTGAACGTTTCGCCCGGGGCTTCGGACAAGGACATCAAGGCGCGCTATCGCGACCTCGTCAAAAGTCATCATCCGGACGCGCTGGTCGCGAAGGGCGTGCCGCCGGAATTTCTCGCCGGCGCCGAGCGTAGGCTTGCCGCGATCACGGCGGCCTACGAAGAAATCCTTACCGAGCGCGGGTTGCGTGTCGAACGGGCATTGGAACCCAGTCCGTGACGTTCACAGCCGATAGCGATCTGGTCGCCGCAGTCCACGTTGCGGAAAACCACGAACCGCGGCGTGGCGGCGTTCGGCCGTCGCTGCTCATTTTACATTACACGGGCATGTCGTCGGCGGCAAAGGCCATCGACTGGTTGGCGCGCGCGGAAAGCAACGTCTCTTGTCACTACGTCATCGATGAAGAAGGCCGGATCACTCAGCTGGTTCCGGAAAGCCTGCGCGCCTGGCATGCGGGGGCTTCGTTCTGGCGCGGTGAGACCGACATCAATTCGCATTCGATCGGAATCGAGATCCAGAATCCGGGCCATCAGCACGGCTATCCGGATTTTCCGGCCGCGCAGATGCATGCGGTGATCGCACTTGGCAAGGACATTGCGCAACGTCATCGGATGTCGGCGGATGCCGTTCTTGCGCATTCCGATATTGCGCCGGGTCGCAAGATCGATCCGGGGGAGAAGTTCAACTGGGCGCTTCTCGCGCGCCGGGGCCTGGGGCTCTGGGTACGGCCTTCGTCAGTACACGGCGATGATCCGGGGCTCGATGCTGGCGCGTGCGGAAGCCGGGTGGCGGCCGCGCAAGAGCTGCTCGCGCTATATGGTTATCGCATCGAGCCGACGGGCGTGCTTGACGAACTCACGAGCCACGTTCTCACGGCTTTTCAGGCGCATTTCCGGCCGCTCCGCGTTGATGGCAGGCTAGACCGATCGACCGAGTTGACGCTGGAAAGGCTCATCGGCGCATCAGATCGGCGCGCCGCCGCTTGACGTGGCTGTTGCCGTGACGTTGATGCTGCTCGAGATTTCTTCCCGATTATTTCATCCGTCAACCTCGCAATTCAGAGCGTCCAGGATCACCTATGTTCAAGCCTCGCCGTCCGGAAATCCTGATCCTTCTGCTCGCGGTCTATATCGCGGTGGTGCTCAATTACGCGTTCTGGCGGAAACTGCTGATTGCCGCCGCGCCGCATAATTTCAGCGATTGGCATTTCGTCGCCGCGACGCTGGTGGCGGCCGTTCTCGCGCTTTATCTCATCCTGCTTGCCATTTCGTACAAGCCGGTGCTTCGCGCGATCGTTTTGATCGTGTTGCCGCTGACAGCCGCCGCGAGCTACTTCATGACCGAATACGGCGTCGTCATCGATGCCGACATGGTGCAGAACATATTCGAGACGGACATGCGCGAGGTTCATGATCTCGTGTCGTGGAAGCTCGTGGCCTGGGTCGGAGTTCTCGGAGTTCTGCCTGCTGTTTTGTTCGCAGCTATTCCGTGGGCCGCGCAGACGTTCAAGGCCGAAGCGCTGGCGAAGGCGCGCTATGCGGCGGTTGCGGCGGTCATCTTCGTGCTGGCGATATTTCCGGTGTGGGGCAGCTTTCTGTCGATCTTTCGCGAGCAGCGTGATTTGAAGCTGACGCTGGCGCCCTTCAATTACATCGCGGCGACCTCCAGTTATTGGAAAAAACGAAACGTTTTGCAGGCCAAAGTCCTTGCGCCTTATGGCGAGGATGCACATCGCGTCGCGAATGCGAAGTCACCGGCGCGAAAATCTCTATTCGTCATTGTGGTGGGAGAAACGGCGCGCTGGGATCATTTTTCCCTCAACGGCTATGGGAAGGCCACCAATCCGGAGCTTTCGAATATTCCGGATCTCATCAACTATTCGCAGGCCTATTCCTGCGGGACCGATACTGCGCAGTCAGTGCCATGCATGTTCTCAGGTCTTGGCAAGGCGGGTTTCACGAATACGAAGGCGGCATCGCGCGAAAATCTTCTCGATATTCTGAAGCGCGCGGGCGTCGACGTGGTCTGGCGGGATAACCAAGCGGGTTGCAAAGGCGTTTGCGATCGCGTGCCGACCGAAACGCTGACCGGGCACGTGGCTCCGACGTTCTTTCCGAGCACGGAGAATTTTGACGATGTGCTCGTGGATGGGCTCGACCGGCGCATCGCAAACATGCAACGCGACACGGTCATCGTGCTGCACATGATGGGCAGTCATGGGCCGGCTTACTGGAAGCGTTATCCGGAGACGTTTGAAGTCTTCAAGCCTGCGTGCAAGGTCGTTCAGTTCAGCGACTGCGAAACGGCAAATATCATCAATGCTTACGACAATACGATCCTCTACACGGATCACGTCTTGGCACGGTTGATCGGAGTTCTGTCGGCTGCGGACAGCCACGGCGTGGACGCCGGAATGCTGTATGTTTCCGATCACGGCGAGAGCCTTGGCGAGCATAATATGTATCTTCACGGGATGCCCTACGCGCTCGCACCGGAGGCGCAGATCCATGTGCCGATGGTGGTTTGGCTATCGTCCTCGATGCGGGAGGGCACGGGGGTCGACTTGGCTTGCCTCGTTCAGCGTTCTTCGCAGCGCGTAAGCCACGACAATCTGTTTCCGTCCGTTCTCGGACTGATGGACGTTAAAACACGCGTTTATGATCCCGCGTTCGACCTTTTTTCGGGATGCCGCAAGCCTGCCTCTTAAAGGCCGACCACGCATTCCCATTTTAGGCAAAACGAATAGTCTCTGCTCTCGATTCATGCATGAGTGGCATGAGCGGGTGAGGTAGCCAGCATGCGTTGTCGTTTGCGCCAGACCATTGTGATTGCATCGTTGGCCAGTCTTGCCATCGCCGGGTCGGCGTCGGCGGATCAGCCGGCCGTCCCCGTGCCGATGCATGCTGAGGTCAGCGCTCGCACGATCACAGCCATGCTTCACACCGCCAAGTCCGGCGAACGGCCGGACCTCTCAGGGAAGTTTTTGGTCTATCTCGATCTCACCGAGCTGGACTTCAAGGGCGCGAACCTGGCGCGATCCGATTTCTACGGCACCGATTTTACGGATGCGAACTTGTCGGGCGTCGACCTCTCTCACACGAGGCTTGACCGATCCGTCTTAATCCGCGCCAATCTTTCGGGAGCAAATCTCACCGGCGCGACGATTTTGAGGCCGACGATCTATTCTGACCTTTCGAACAAAACATCCGATGCTCCACGATTTTCCGGCGCGAACCTTTCGAGGGTTCGCGTGCAAGCGGAACTGTCGGGTTCCGACTTTCGAGGCGCGGATTTGACGGAAGCAAACTTCGTTCCGCTTGAACAGCGTTCCGGCGAAGGTACGCTCGCGACGACGTACCGAAACATTCTCAAGTACTGCGATTTTTCAGGAGCGCGTTTGCATAACGCTCACATGCAGCGTGCCGTGATGTGGTTTGCAAAATTCACCGGAGCCGATTTGACGGGCGCCGACTTCACGGACGTTGATCTGTCGCGCGCGGACTTCGCTGGGGCGGATGTGTCAGGCGCGAATTTTTCACATGCGAATTTGGAAGGCGCCAGTTTTATCGGCGTGAAGGGCCTGCACGAAGCTCTCGGTCTCGATCAGTCCATTAATTTGGACCGCACGGTTCGGTAAGACGAACAATTCTAAATTATCTCGTTAAAGCAGGGGTTTTTCGCGCTCGCGACAGTTTGTACTTTAATTAAATCGCCGAAGCCTGTTAGAGTTCGTTAAATCATTTATTGTCAGTATGTTAATAAGTCGATTAACGCGAGGAGCATTATGCGAGGAGCGATGCGTAACGCGATGTCCCGTTTCTGGTTTTGCTGCGCGATCGCGGCGGTTGCGGCCACAGCGCTGTCCGTGACGCAGGCCAATGCGGTCAGCTTACGGGTGAAGCTTGCGTGCTCGAGCGATTACCGCGCGTTGTGCAGCCAGCACGCATCCGATAGCCCCGAGGTTCGCGCGTGCATGCGCGCAGCCGGTGAAAGGTTGTCCCCGCGCTGCCTCAACGCATTGATTGCAGCTGGCGAGGTCTCGCAGGAAGAAGTCGCTCGCAGGGCTGCGCAGGCGCACCAATAAAATAAATTGCGGTGCACACATTGTGCTGCCGCCGTTCTTGCCGGCGTCGGGTCAGACTTTCTGGTCCGACAACCGCGCACGCGGAAACAGCGACAACATAGGCCGATTGCTGCGCCGCTTCGGAGCAATTGAAATCGCCGGACGAGCACGCGCCTTCATTTGTCTGGATGCGGCCGAAGTGCGGGATTGAGCTACCGCCAGAACCGCCGCTTGCAGCTTGGCAGGGTCGCGTTCGCCTTTGTCGGCGGCTTCGAAAAGCCGAGCAATCATGTCGGCGATCGGAAAATCCGCGCGCCGCGCGTTGATCTCGGCCATTGCCGTCCGCAGAACGCGATTGAAGCTCTTCAACTCATCGGAACTGTAACCGTCGGCTTTCATGGTGGTCGCTTTATCCCTAGGTCGTTTGGCGGAAATCCAGCCGCCGTCCGCGCACCGGTGATCGTGCCGATACCTCAACATGTGGCGATGCTCACGAGTTTCGCCAGGGCAGATCAGCTTTTTATGTCCGCGTCGGCTTGAATTTTTTCGTGATTGTCGGACGTTGCTGAGTAGCGGTCGCGTTTGCCATCGGAATTCGGCTCTATTGGCTACAATGTCAGTTTTGCGACGCGGCGAAGTGGGTCTATTGATGAGACCGGAGGTTTTTGTGCCGGAGGAAACAATGATCCGAAGTGTTTTCATTGCGGCCGGTTTGTGCGTGCTCGCTGTCTCCGGATCGGCCAATGCCATTGGCCTGGGAGAAGCTGGTGAGCTGGAACACGCGCGCGCCAATGCTCGCGCCGGCGGTCCGCTGAGCGACCGCGATGCCGAGCTTTTAGAGCGTTATGGATGCTTGAGCGGAACAAACAGCGCGTTCTGCAAACGGCTATCACAGCGAACTCGCGATCGCGCGCACAGGCGTCGCTATAAAAAATACTAGACGCCAACTTGGAGATCGAACGAGAGCTAATGTCCGGCCGCGGTCTTTTTTATTGTCGCACGCCATTGCTCGAGCGCGGTTTCATCCGGCGATAGATAAACTGCGCCTTCGGCTGCAAAACCTTTCCATGACTCGCGATGGCGATCCGAGACGGTCGTGATAATTGGCTTTCCCGCCGCGATGGCTGCGTCGAAGGCGCGGGCCAAACCGCCGCGTTCGGCTTCGAGCTTTCCGAACTTGCTGAGCACCACGACATCGCTATCGGAGATCTGCTTCAGAAGCTCTCCGCAGGCGGTATCGACGCCGTCCGCGTCGAGGTGGCACGACGTTTCGGCTCTCGGTGTTCCGACGTAGATCGAGAACATCTTGCCGGAAACGACATCGCGAAGATATCCGGCCCGGCAGACGCGGTCCTCCAGTCCGTGCGTCTCGGCGATAAGTCCGACGACGTTCAACCCGTCGGCGCGCCACTTCGTGGCGGTTTCAGCGAACAGGGTCTGGATCGTCGGATCATCGGCGCCGACGACTGTCGCGATCGAACTTGTTGCGGGCTTCATGACGATATCCTTGAACCTCGTAGATCCATTTGGCGCGATTCAACGCGTTGAAGGACATTAATTGCTGTGCCTGCTGACTTCCAGAGTGACAAAATGAGGGGTGTAGCGAGACGGCATGCATTTGGCAGGCTCGAGCCGGATTGCATGAGTTTGCTGTTTCACGGCTATTTGATATATTTTAGGTATATCTTTTGGCTTGACGCTTGCGCAACATGGAACGATAGCCGCACTTCGCGGAAGTGATCGCGGCAATGCCGCTGATCGAGCAAATTGAGCAGCGGCGCCACGCGTCCTGTAAAAAGGGTTCGGCGCGACGATATGCTCGCTCCGTTCGTCGATGCCAAGGGTTCAGAATTGCATCGCTCGACGAGCAACAGATTGGAGTGATTTATCCGAGATCATGACCTACGTCGTCACAGAGAATTGCATCAAGTGCAAATACACCGACTGCGTTGAGGTGTGCCCCGTCGATTGCTTCTACGAGGGCGAGAACATGCTGGTCATTCACCCTGACGAATGCATCGATTGCGGGGTCTGCGTTCCAGAGTGTCCGGCGGAAGCAATCTTCTCCGACGCCGAGCCGCAGGCGACGGCGCATTGGCTCGATCTCAATCGCAAACACGCGGACCAATGGCCGAACATCGTTGCGAAGAAGGCGGCCATGCCGGACGCTGATGCGGAGAACGGCCGCGCTGGAAAGGCAGCGGAGTTTTCGCCCGAGGCTGCGACAGAAGACGCGAAATAGTCCGCCACCGTCGTCTGGCAGGCATCACGGTTATTATGGATCGTAGTCCGCCGTGCACGTCCTCAGGACCGAGCCGGCTCGCGGCGCTCTATTGATCGGTGTCGAAGCCGCGGATCGCCCATGCCGCCGCGAGGCCGAAGAGCCAAAGCGCGATCGGTGGTGCGAACAGAAGAATCGGAACTTCGATCAGATCGCCGCGACTGTTCAGGCTTCCATGCGCGCCTTCGAGCATCAGGTAGATGGTCCAGCCCATGATCCAGCCGGCTGACAGCAGCATCCAGACGCGGAACAGGCCGCGCTTCCAGTTCACCGAGCGGGTATCGCTCAAGGCGACCGCGTCTCGGCGCGGCAAGCCAAAGTTCGGCATTCGATCTCTCCTCGTGGCGCCGGGGAGCCTAAGCTTTCCCGATCGAGTCCGCCAGATTGCGTTTTAGGTTGTACAAACGCCGATGAACAAGATTCCGCGCGTGCACACGTATGCCAGCCGAGATGATGGGCCGGTCGTTTTCACCCGGCCGCGGCGCATCTTTATGACCACCGAGCCCGTTCCGCCTTGGCAAGGCTTGAGCGCGACGATAACTCGCGCGCAGTCTTGATGGCTCGCGTGCTTTCCGCGCCTCTCGTCCGGTCTTTTCGCAGGCGGCGGGGACGGCGGATCGTCATCGCCGGCGGTCCACGGTTTGACCATTGTGTAATCATGCGTCTTGTAATCAGCTAGAATTCGCACCAACTTCGATTGCCTCGGTCAGGATCGAGGCTCGCCGCGGTTCCTACGTCCGGAAGACCCGTTCTAAATGGCCAAGTCGCATTTTCCGCTTATTTCGGCGCTTTCCGTGGCGATGCCGCGCCGTAAATTCGTGACGAAGAAAAAGGTCAATGTCGGCTTTCTTGCGCCGCTTTCCGGGCCATTGAAGTCTTGGGCGGAGCCGGGGTTTAATGGCTGCCTGATCTGGCAGGAGCGGATCAACGCGAGCGGCGGATTGCAGATCGGCGATCATCGCTATCTGATCAACGTTATTCCGTATGATACCCAGTTCCAACCCGACCGCGCGTTCGAAGGAGCCCGCAAGCTCGTCATGGAGGACGAGGTCAAGTTCCTGATCATGGTCGGCGGTAATGACTTTTCGCGACCGCTGCGGGATTTTTTGAATCAGCGCCGAATTCTCGTCAGCACGGCCTTGCCGAGCGATCTTACGCCGGATTCTCGAACGCTGATCGCGCCGAGTGAAGTTCATCCTATTTACAACGTGACCGGGGTCGATTGGCTGAAGCGGACGCATCCGAGCATCAAGACGGTTGCCATGTGCACGCAAAACGACGCGCACGGCATCCCGTCCATTGCCACTTACCGCGCCGCGTTCGAAGCTGCCGACATCGACGTTGTCGCCGAGATTCTGTTTCCGATCGAAACGTCCGAGTTCAAGCCGCTGGTGCAAGAGCTGCTTTCCAAAAAGCCCGACCTTTTATGCTGGGACACGGCTTATGAGCCGTTCGTGCACGCCTTGACGATCGAGGCTTTTCGGCAGGGATACCGGGGGCCGATCCTGTCGTGCACTTGCGATAACTATGTCGAGCTGATCGCAAAGACATCTGCCGAATTCATGGAAGGCTTCGTTTTTCAATTCCCGGATTTCGACGATCCGCGTCTGAATGATCAGCAGATCAGCTTTGAAAATCCGAACGGTTTTTACGAAGAGTTCTGCGCGCGCTTTCCGGGCACTTGGAGTGCCGTCTCCTGGCAGTATGTGTCGGTGCTGGATATTTGGAAGTCGGCCGTCGAGCGATGCCGATCTTTCGAGCCCGGGACCGTCATGGCGATGATGAAGGTCGGGGGGCGCAGCCGCAATGTTTTCGGCGATGCGATCTGGTGGGGCCGGGAACTGTTCGGTATCGACAATGCGCTCGTCGGGTATTGGCCAGTGGTCAGAATTCAGGACGGTCGTGCGCGGATCGTGGAGTTCGGCTCCATTCTCGACTGGTGGTCGCAACACAAAGAGGTTCTCATCCGGCACATGCGCAAGATGGGCCTGATGTGGGACCAGCGCGAAGAGAAAATCGCGGAAAGCCGATATATTCTTTAAGCAGACTCAGCTTCACTCATGGCTGATAGAGAAGATCCTGCTGATTGCTGGCGATGATGAGATTCATGAATTCCATCGCGGCTTCGATATCCCTGTTCTCCAAGGCCTCGAAAAGCGAGCGAAGGCGTTGGCGGCTGTCGCTGATGCGCTTCGGGGATAACGATTGAATGCGCGTCGCAAGCCAATGAGGCTGGCAGCGGACTTCGCCTACAATCCGGTACATCGTGATCAAGAGGCGATTGTGGGTACCTTCCGCAATCTTCATCAGGAATTGCTTTTCCAAATGCGCGAATTTCGCGGCGTCCGCGACGACCGTTTCGATGTCTTCAAGCAGGATGCGGAGCTCGTTCAAATCGCGCACGGACATATACAATGCGCCGAGCCGGACGATTTCCGGTTCCAATAGCGAACAGACGACGCCCATCTCGAAGGGTGAAGCCGATTCCACAATGGGTTTGATGTCGAGGACGTCGAGAGATGGTGGAGCGGGGACGGGTGCGCTTTGCGGGAGCGGCGCAGGCTTATAGATGACATACGTGCCGCTGTTGGCCCGCCGCACGACGACGCCATAGGCTTCAAGAAATTCCAGGGCTTGCCTGACGGTGGATCGCGTCAAGCCGAATTCATCGGCGAAATTGCGCTCGGCTGCGAGGCGAGAGCCAAATGAATACTCACCTGAGACGATGCGTTCGAAAACGCGCCGGGCGGCCAGTTTCACCTTTTCCTTCGCGAACGGAGGATCGACGCCCTCCTGCTCCCAAGGCGGGATAGCTTTTGATATTGCGCCAGCCATTTCTGCTCCCGTATGTCTTTGTTTTTTGCGGCTGCTAGTCCAGAGGCGCGTGTGCGCGGTCGAGATATTCCGGTTTCAATGCGATCGTCAGATATGCAGCATCGATGAGGGGGCGCATTTCGACCACCGTATTTTTCGACACCGATCGCCATTGCTCTTCCGCGCTTTTCACGATGCGCGCGCGTTTTTCTGGCGGTTTTTCTGGCGAAGGACGCGCTGCAAGCGCGACGCGCGTGTGGGCTTCGGCGGCGTCTTCGCCGAACGCGGCCTGAATGGCTTCGGCGTGCTTTTGCAGGCGATCGGGCTCCGCGTTGTGTCCACGCGCCTGATCGTAGATCGCCTCCGTTATGGCCGCGGCGCCGGCACAGATCGTCAGATACTTTTCCCGGCGCAGGCGTGTCAGCACGTCAGGATGATTGGCTGCGAGCAGGAAATGAAACATCGAACTGCTTGCCGAAGACGGGATGTCCACCTGCCGCACCCACGTCTCCACTTTTTGCCAGTGATCTCGTGCCGTGCTCAAAGCGCTCATGGCCTGGTCGCGATGACCGGCAATGAACTCGATCAGTCCGAGGTTATTGAGTGCGGCTGCCCGCCTCGGATCATCGTCCGGAAGATGATCGGCGAATGCGCAGCTGTCGCGCCAAAATAAGGCGGCTTCATCGAAGCGCGCATCCTCGATTGCTCTTACGCCGGCCAGGGTACAGGGCAGCCAAGCGTCGGGCCGATTTATCCCATTCACAACGTTCGGCTCCCCTACGGCATATGTTTGCTGACGACTGATCATCTAATTGGCATAGAAATCCAACATAATCAAACCAAATATCACCAATCATCACCAGTGCTTTCCAAAATGATTATAATTCAATAAATAGGCTGTTTATTTCGCAAATGCACAGTATTTCCTGCCTCTGCTAAAAAGCTGAGCAAGGCCAAATTTTTCCACTCTGGAAACGAATTTTAACTTGCTTCCTTTGCAAGATGTGAAAATATCGCACCCATCAATCAGGAAATGTCGTTTTTGGTTATATTTTGGCATTTTTGGTTGAAATCATAAAAAACTGCATCGCAAAAGCGGCAGAACACTTTTCCTGGGAGGGAAATAATGACGGTTGAAGCAGCAAGCATTCACGGAGGGCACGTTCCAAAAGAACTTGTTCGCTCGATAGATTGGCGCGGAGCGTTTTGGGTTGCGAGCGGGGTGCCGGCGCTGGTGCTGTTCTCGATCGGCGGCATCGCGGGCATGACGGGGAAGATGGCGTTCGTCGT
>NZ_JBAYUV010000019.1:0-59610 GCF_041674905.1 Hyphomicrobium sp. | reverse complement strand
GCCGATCTTCAATGTCGCGACCTACGGCGTCTGCATGGATCTCTTCGAATTCGCCAAGGAGCTCGAAGCCCAATTCAACTGATCACCACGAGTAGAACTACCGAAAATACACAAAAATGAAAGAAACCATGGGAGCGAAAAATGGAGCATACGGCGAGTCGGGCGGTAGGTGAGCCCGCATCTACAGAACTAGTTCGGGGTATTGATTGGCGGGGCGCGTTCTGGGTTGCGAGCGGCGTTCCTGCTCTGGTGTTGTTCTCAATCGGCGGGATCGCCGGAACGGTCGGCAAGGTCGCTTTCCTTGTTTGGACAGTTTCGATGATCATGGGATTTATTCAATCCTTTACATATGCGGAAATCGCCGGACTGTTTCCCAATAAGTCAGGTGGTGCCTCGGTTTATGGCGCGGCTGCATGGCTACGCTACGGAAAGTGGATTGCGCCGCTGTCGGTGTGGTGCAACTGGTTCGCCTGGACGCCCGTGCTTTCGCTCGGTTCGTCAATCGCGGCCGCTTACATTCTGAATGCGCTGGCGCCGATACCACCGGCTGATGCGCCGCAAGTCACGGCGTGGATCAGCGCGCATGCGGCAAGCATTGCGGCAGACAGTCCGCGCGTCATTGAATGGCTTGCTGCCAACGCCGGAAAAACCGCTCAGGATGCAATTTCGGTGCTCCTAAGCGCGGATGGCGTCGCCGCCTTCACGCCGGCAATTCGCGAGTGGACACTGGCATCCGGCGCAATCGGGCCGGTGCATTTCTCGTTTAATTCCGCGTTCTTTATCGGCGCAGCGCTGATGCTGTTGACCTTTGCAATCCAGCATCGTGGCATCGTCGGTACGGCGAGCGTTCAGAAATATATTGGTCTCGTTGTTATTATTCCGATGCTGATCGTCGGCGTCGTGCCGATCCTGACCGGCCAAATCGACTGGTCGAACTACTCTCCAATCCTGCCTTTGAAGGAAGCGTATGCTCCGGCGGCGGGGCAGTGGGATATTCCTGGTTGGACTCTGGTGCTCGGCGGCCTGTTCATCGCGGCGTGGTCGACTTACGGGTTTGAAACGGCGGTCTGCTATACGGCCGAGTTCCGCAATCCCGGCAGCGACACTTTCAAGGCGATCTTCTACTCGGGCCTCTTGTGTCTGCTTCTCTTTATTCTTGTGCCGTTCACCTTCCAAGGTGTCCTCGGCCTTGATGGGATGCTCGCGCCATCGGTTGTTGATGGTTCGGGTGTTGCGGAAGCCATGGGCAAGATGGTCGGCGGAAGCGGCTGGATCTCCGGACTGCTCGTGATGATGATGATCCTCGCCTTGATGCTGTCGATCATGACGACAATGGCGGGCTCATCGCGTACGCTCTACCAGGCGTCCGTCGACGGCTGGCTGCCGCGCTATCTCAGCCATACGAACCACCATGGTGCACCGACGAGCGCCATGTGGACCGACCTTATCGCAAACCTCTGTCTGCTTGCGATCGCGGCCGCGGATGCTGCAAGCTTCTTCTTTATTCTTGCGGTTTCAAACTGTGGCTACATCATCTTCAACTTCCTCAATCTGAACTCGGGTTGGATCCATCGTATCGACAACGCCGATCGGCCGCGTCCTTGGAAGGCGCCGTCGATCCTCATCGCGCTCGGAGCCATCCTTGCTTTCGTCAATGCCACGTTCATGGGCGCGGGCGCGAAGGTTTGGAATCCGAATGCGCTGTGGGCCGGACTGTTCACCGCCTCGCTGATCCTGCCGGTGTTCTGGTTCCGCCACTACGTCCAGGATAAGGGTCGCTTTCCTGCACACATGTACGAAGACCTCGGCGTTGCTCCTGGCGAGATGGCCAGCCGCAAAGCTGGGATCCTGCCGTACCTGACGCTGGTCGCGGGCTTGGCAACTGTGCTGATCGCTAACTGGTTCTTCCACATGTAGCGGCAGCGGGTTGTCCGTCCGGATCTGGTTCCTCGGTCCGGACGGACAAAGATTAAAGAGGGTGGCGGTGCCATCGCCACCCTCTTCGGCTCAATCTTCAAATCCGGTCCGTGACCGTGTGAACAAGAAGGGCGGAATTACGATGACTGGCGTCAAGGCAGTGGATGTGCACACAGACGAGCATTCATGTTTGTCTCAGCGTGCGTGTGTCGTTCGCATTTCGGAAGTTGCGCCGGGCGTTAAACAGTTTGAACTCCGCGGAGCAGCTGGCTCACGGCTTTTGCCTTTTTCTGCGGGCGCGCATGTGGTGATTACCATTCGCGACCAGGATCGCGTTTTGCGCAATCCGTATTCTATTATGGGAACGCTGCCTGAAGGCGACGGATATGTCATCAGCGTTCGCAATGCGCCGGAATCGCGCGGCGGCTCATGGTTTTTGCACAATCGCGTTCAGGTCGGTTGTGAACTTGAGATCGGCCAGCCCATCAACAATTTCGCGGTTGCGAATGGGGCACGCCGGCACATTCTGATTGCGGGCGGCATGGGCATTACTCCGATGCTCGCGATGCTCGAGGAACTGCAACGAGACAAGGCGAATGTTGAGCTGCATTACGCCGTCCGGTCAGAGATTGACGGCCGCTTCGTTTCAAAGCTGCCGAGTGACATTACGCGTGTCACCTGGATTTACAGCTCCGACCGCGGCGAGCGCATTCCTCTCCAGTCGGTTCTGGGAGAGCGATCAGCCGGATCGCACGTCTATGTCTGCGGGCCACGACGCATGATCGATGCCGTCCTAGATGCGGCTCGCCGTTCCGGTTGGCCGAAAGAAGCAGTTCATTGCGAAGGCGCGGATGCGGTCGAAGGGCTGAAGGCAGTGCCGGCTCATGATCATGATGTTGAGCGAACAAGCGCGTACAGCGATAGCGGCATGCTTCAGTCATACTTGATGAAGATGCGCGAATTAACCGAGCCGGCTATTCGACAAAAACCCTCGCATCAGACACTGAATTCGCCTTTGCGAAAAGCAGCGAAAGAAATTCCTGCGGGTTGTTCTCTTAAATAACGCGCGCTGGAGCCGGGTGCGGGAAATGCCGCGTCCAAAGACGAATAACAAACGGTAAGCTGGAGACGTTCAATGCACGGCACAATTCAAAAAAGAAGTTCAGCCCTTAACGACCGCCACCGGGCGTTGGGATCAGATCTGTCGTCCTCGTGGAACGACATGCCCATTCCGCAGAATTATAAAGCCTGCCCCTATGCCGAGACGGAGATCGTCCGAAACAAGGCGGGGCTGTTTGATGTATCCGCGCTGAAGATGGTCGATGTCGAGGGGCCGGATGCGCTGGCATTTCTCAATCATCTGCTTACGTCGGACATCTCGAAGGCAAAGCGCGGCGACTCGCACATCAGCAATATCGTCAACGAGGATGGCGCCCTCATCGACGACGTTCTCGTCTATGTCGATGGCGACAGCAAGTATCGCGTGTCGCACGGCGGCGGCTCGTTCGAGGAAGCGGCAGCGGCAGCGAAAGGCCGCTTCAATGTCACGATCGCACGTAATGACGATGTCCACATCCTGTCGCTGCAAGGACCGAAGTCGTTGGAGACTTTGGCGCCTCACACGCCGATGAAACTCGACGAGCTTCAGTATTTCCATCACGAAAAGACAACGCTGTTTGGGCGTCCGGTGGAGATTGCGCGTGGTGGTTATTCGGCCGAGCGCGGGTATGAGGTGTTCTGCAGCGCGAAAGATGCCGAGTTCATGTGGGATTCGATCCTCGCCGCGGGCAAGGACAACGGTGTGACGCCCATATCGTGGTCGTGCCTCGATATCATACGAGTGGAAGGCGGCCTTCTATTCTTCCCGTTCGATATGACCCACGGCGATACGACGCCTTGGGAGGTGCGCGCGGATTGGACGGTCGATCTCTCGAAGCCGGATTTCATCGGCAAGAAAGCGTTGACGGCCAAGAAGGGAAAAGAACGCTCCTTCATCGCAGGTCTTGAAGTCTTGCACCACGAAGCCGTCGCTCCGCTTTCCAAAATCTTTTCCGATGGCAAAGAGGTCGGGATCGTCACGAGCACGACGTTCAGCCAGCATCTGATGAGGTCACTTGCGATGGCGCAGATCGCGCCGGCGTTCACTAAGCTCGGTACCGAGCTTACGATTCGCGACAACGGCAAGGACTACACGGCGACCGTTGTCCGGATGCCGTTCTACGATCCGATGAGGCTTAGAACGCACCCCGTCGTTTAGCGCGCATTCCTTCCCGTGCGCGCATCTTGGCCGGAGGTTCAGCGTACCTCCGGCTTTTTTTGTTCAGGATCGTGGCAGCAGTATTTTCAAAGTATTTTCAAAAATCCGGCGTTGAGTTCTTACGCGTGATGACCGTTCTCCATCGCAATAGTGCGGATGCGGCGAGGTAGAGGGCCGTAGGTCAGGCAGTCTGTTGATCGGCGACGGAAATCCGTCCGCGATGGTTAGCGCCTGTGGCAGCGGTCGCCGTTTTGGGTGATATCTGCAACACCTCCGGTCGTGGAATAATTCCAGACTTCTTACCGAACTCCCGGCGCACATCGAAAAGTCCAGCAAAACGCGTCTGTTTGCTAAAGATGCGGCGTTAGGGGCGAGAGCATTCTTTCTCTCTTTTTGTTGACTTATTCCGTAATGTTTATCAGAGTGTTTATGCCCGATCCCTGCATAGACTTGGACCGGGTTCTTCGCCTGCAACCCCCGAGGGAGGGTGCGACGAGAACGAGGCAAGCCCGCCACGGTGCGCAATAAGCGCTAGCCAGCCAGCCCGTTACACAATTTGAAACAACGGGGGTTGTTTATAGCGATGCGCAGTATTGATAGTTTTTATAGTTCGCCAAGCCTCAGATCATTTGCCAGATCGTTGTCTCTCGGTCTCTCTGTCGCGGCGCTGTCGGTTGTGAGTGCCGCGAATGCGCAGCAGACCGAACTGCCGGGCATTAACGTCCAGAGTGCCAAGGCAAAAAAATCGAGCGCTGCCAAGAGCAAGCCGAAGCCGAAACCGGTTCAAGCGGCAGCGCCTGAGCCTGTGGAGGCGCCGCCTCCGGCAGAGAGCTCGGGACAGATGTCGGCCAACACCGACGCGCCCTATAACACGCCCGCCGGCATTAGCGTTGTTACGAGCAACGAACTCTCGACGTTCGGCAATGGCGACCTCAATGATGCGTTGCGCTCGCAGCCGGGCACATTCACGCGCATCAGTCCGCAGAACGCGGGTGTAGCCGTCAACATCCGCGGTTTCGAGGGCCAAGGCCGCGTCAACATGATGATCGACGGCGTTCGCCAGAATTTCCGGTTCCTCGGGCATGAGGCATCGGGATTTACCTATGTCGATTCCTCGCTGATCGGTGGCATTGATGTTCAGCGCGGTGCGGTTTCGACGGCAGGCGGAGCGGGTGCGCTGGCTGGTGTTGTCAATATGCGCACGCTCGATGTTGAGGACATTCTACGGCCCGGCCAGAATTTTGGTGGGATTACGAAGCTCGGCTGGGGAAGCAACGGGCAGGGCTTCACCGAGATGGGCGCGGCAGCTGCAGCAGTCGGCGGCATCAGTGTTGCTGGCGCGGTGAGCCACAAGCAGCCCGACGATTATGAGAACGGAAGTGGTGTTGCCATTCCGCGCACGTTCCAAGATCTGACGTCGGGTCTCTTTAAGGTCAATTTGGCTCCGGACTCGGAGCAATCACTCCGGTTTGGCGGCGTCTTCTATAACAATGATTTCTTCGCCAACTCATACTTCCAGAACGTTCAGACGCAGACGTACACCGCGAAGTATGCCTTCAATCCGATCGGAAACGATCTGATCAATTTCAGGCTGAACGGTTACTACAACCACGCTAAGATGCAGTACGGGACGGATTCGACGCCAAACTCGGGCGGGTCCGGATCAACTCCGAACCAAGGCAGCGCCTGGGGGCGTGTCGTTGACGATACCGGGATGGGTGCCGACATTTCGAATACGTCCCGATTTAATCTCGGAGGTATTCGAGTCAAATCGCAATATGGCTATGAATTTTTCGGGGATGACGTTGATACATACAACCGCTTCCGGCCAGTTGCCGGCGGAGGTGTGAACGGCTCGGGCTATACGTCAACGAGTGCATTCTTCTCCGAGACGACATTCTCAAAGAGCATCTTCGACCTTATCGTTGGCCTCCGTTATGACATGTACGGCCTGAACGGTACGGTAAACATCAGTCCCGCAGCAGGGTTGCCCAATCCGCCATATATTCCGGGACCCTATAATCTCGATAAGAGTGGTGGCTCATTCGATCCAAAAGTTACGCTCGCAGCACAGGTAACGTATTGGCTGCAGCCCTACATCACTTACTCGGAATCGATGCGTGCGCCGACGATCAGCGAACTGTTTGCAGGTGGTACGCATCCAGGCGCCTCCGGTGTTGGGTTCGCACCGAACCCGTTCCTCAATCCTGAAAGTCAAAAGGGCATCGAAGTCGGTGCCAACATCAAGCAAGATGGCCTCTTCACGCCTGCGGACTCGTTCCGCTTAAAGGGCGACTACTATCATATGAACGTGGACAACTATATAGCTTCGTGCACCTCGACGCTTGGTAGTAACTACTTCTGCAACACCGAGGGTATCTCGACAGTCCAAGGCGTCGAACTTCAGGGTATGTATGACGCCGGGTATTTCTTCGCAGGGTTGAGTTACACCTACACGCATACAAATTTGCCGTCGCAGACGGACGGTTTCGGCGCCCACAGCTATGTTCCTGAGCATACGGTTGTTACGTCCGCTGGTGTTCGGCTTTTGGATCGCAGGGTGACGCTTGGCGGCCGCGTCTCGTATTTCTCGGAAAGCGATGTCGGAGACATCAACGTTAGCGGATTCTACGCTAGCCGGTTTATGCCCGGATATACGCTGGTCGATTTCTTCTCGACCTACAAAATTACCGAGAACTTCGAACTCGGCTTCAATGTCGATAACGTCTTCAACGAAGATTACACGCCGGCGCTTACAACCGCGTTCTTCGATGGGCCGAATTGCTACGGCTCAAATCTTCCAGGCTGCAACGCGACCGGTATGGGCCGTACGTTTTATCTGACAGCGAAGGCGCAATTCTAGGCCGCAGGGGAATGCGACCAGCGTCTGATAGCTGCACAACGAGGTGAACATCGGCGGGCACAACAGCCCGCCGATATGGCGTTTTCGGATCGCGCCGCGCGATCCGCCATGTAAAGGAGAGCGGGACTATGTTTATCGCAATGAACCGGCTGAAGGTCGTCAAAGGTTCGGAGCACGAGTTCGAACAGGTCTGGTTCAACCGCAAAAGCACGCTTAGCGAAATGCCCGGCTTCGTCGTTTTTCACCTCGTGAAAGGTCCGGAGCGCGAGGATCATGTGCTGTACGCGTCGCATACCGTCTGGCGTTCGCGCGCCGACTTCGAAGCATGGACGAAGTCCGAACAGTTCCGCGACGCGCACACAAACTCGGAAGGCAAGCAACGGTTCTCGTTGATTTCCGGGCCGGAATTCGAGGGTTTTACCGTCATTCAGGAAGTCACGCCTGAAGGCGCGCGCCTGGTCGCCGCCGCCTAAGTCAAATGCTCCCCCGGGCTCGCACAGGTCAGGCGCAGATGGTTTTTCTAGCCTCGTCCAGTACCACGACGCGAAATGCAAATACGCATGGCCTTGCGCGTGATACGGTATCGCCGTCGCCGCGAATGCCGCGAACGCTGACGCTCGTCAGCGCAGAGGGCGCGCCGCCAGCGATACCGATCGTGCAAGACGAGCGCTGGCTTTCCGGTGGTTCATCGGCTGCGACGTCCTCGGCTCCTTCCGTCGCTGCATTGAAAAGCCCCGCGCAATGGCTGCGCGGTGCGGCAATCGTCTTTTCCATTTGTCTGCATGCTGCGATCGCTTCGGCGATGTTCGACTGGTCTGATAGCGATGATCAGTTCGGCACGCTGTCGGATAAGACCGATGCGATTAGCTTGTCGACTGAGCAGACCGTGGTTCTGGAATCGATCGAGACGGAAGCCGTGCAGACGGCGTCCGCAGCGTCGGCTGCCTCGCAAGCGGGCAGCGTGCAGGCAGCAGATTCCGCACCGCAGCCGCTGACCGAAGTGAAGGAAGCGGTTGAAGCGACCGAACCGCCGCCGGAACAGGTGGACGTTGCCGAGGTCACGCCGTCGGCCGCCATTCCCACAGATGATCCGCTGCCGGTCATTCGCGGACAAGCGCCGCCTGACGAGGTTCACGAGACAAAGGCTATACAAACCGCGGAAACGCTGGAAGAGGCAAAGCCCAGTCAAATAAAGTCGAAGGACGTCTCGGAGGAGGAAAACAAGAAAGAGGACGCCGAACGGAAGGAGAAGCAAGTTACGGCCCAAGCGGCGTCGCGCGCATCCATGGCCGGCAGCACGACCTCGCGGGCCAGCATGGCGCAAGCGCAAGTCAGCGGCCGCGTTTCGGCAAGCCGAGGAAGCGTTCTCAACTACGCGGCGCGCATCCGCGCCATCCTCGCTCGCCATAAGCCGAGCGGTGACGGATATCTCGGCACGACGCGAATTTCGTTCGGGCTGACGGAGTCCGGAGATCTGCGGTACGCGGAGATTGCGATCTCATCCGGCAAGGGGACGCTGGATCAGGCAGCCTTGGCGGCGGTACGTCAAGCTGCTCCATTCGGAGCGGCGCCTCCCGACGCAACAGCCACCCAGCTTCAGTTCACGATTCCGTTTTATTTTCGTTAGGGTGACGGTGTGTCGCCGTCTGATGCCAAGCGCGCGCTAGCACATAAAGCAACGCGATTGCGAAGGCATAGAAGCTGAGCATGAAAAGAATAACTGGAAACGCTTGGCTGTTTGGCATGGCGCATCTCCGAACTTCCAATCATATGGCTGTTTGCGTCCTGAACTGAAGTTAAACAACCCGTGACGAAAGCGTTCGTACTAAAGTCGGCAATCTCAGGTTCGATTATTGCGAGGGATTTTAGCGGGCTCCGCGAGCCCGTTGCGATCCATGCATGGCAGACGCGCGCTGAGCGATGCGCGAGATGCCGGTCGTCACAACTTTTATGAAACGCTGAAAGTTGAGGTGGCCACGCCATGGGGCATTGACGTGATAGCGACGCCGTCTCGTTAATCGTTGCGCGCGGGAGGAGTTCGTTTTTGCCGTTTGGGCCGGGCTTGTATGCCGCGTTCCGTATCGGACAGACGTTCCATGAAGTTCGAGAGCGACCGGGAATTTATGATCGTGAGCAGCGTCAACAGGAGCGTGGGAACCAGCACGGCGATGAACGACCAGATACGCCAGGGCAATGGTTCGTCTGCCCACGCGAGAACGTTCATGCCGAGAAAACCCGTAACCGTCGTGCCGATGAGGCCCAGCGTCGTCACGACGGTCAGGCGCGTCATCGTATCGTTCTGCCGCCGCAATGCCTCGTTTTCGAGAAACTCGCTCATTTCCTGAATCTCCTGACGAATGTCGTCATAGAGCCGGTCGAGCTCGAGATGCGAGCGGCAGAGCGTGAAGAGTTCGCGCGCCTGTGTCTGGTTGCTGACGGAATGAAACCAGTATCGGTGCGTGAAGCGAAGAAAGGTCTCCAGCGTCTTGCGGGACGCCATGCGGAACGATTGCACGGCGGTTTTATCGTGCGCATCGAGCCGGCTCATCGCCTCCGTCAATTGATCGGAGAACATCAGCAGCGCGGCTTTGTGAAAATGGGCAAGCAGAAAAACCAGGAAATGCTCATGACGAAAGCTGTTTTGGCAGCCGTGACTGATATCGGTAAAAAATGGATTGTCGGCGTTGCCGGTGACGACAAGAGTATGTCCGCATGACATGTACCGGCTTTCGGGCCACTCGACGCCGTTGTACTGGCCGTAATATCGGTCGTAGCAAAATGCGGATTCGAAATTCGCGAGATGACTTTCCGAAAAGGGAAGTTCCTCACAGTTACCCGGTCCGGAGGCAAATGCGAGACGGACATAATCGGCGCGGGTCAAAGCGGTTTCGGCGCTTGCTGCAAGAAAATCCATCTGCGGCATGCGCGAATATTCAAGCTGTTTATAGCGGATGCGCCCAGGAAGGTCCGAGTGATGCGGGACCAGCGGGTGAAGCAGGAACTGCCAATGGGTGGCAACGCGCGCTGCCCGTTTCAAGCAAACCTGCGTGAGGAATTTTTCGCGATCCTGGTGGTCTGATGCCGCCAGAACGCTGCCGTCGCCGCCAAGAAATTCGACGCTTTCGGGACAATGCCCTCCGGTGCCGTTTTCCTCCCAATACGCGGGATAAGTCCGTCCAAGTCGGAACATGACGTCCTGCACGGATTGAAGAGGGAGATCGCTCGCGTGCACTTCAAAAGCCAGGATGGCAACGTCGATCTCATAGAAAAAGTAGAGATCGATATGCGTGACGTCGAGTTCGAGGGGGGCGGCGCCAGCGGCCAGCGTGATGCGTATCTTCGCGATGTCGCTTCGGCGAAACGCCTTGATCGGACTTTCGGCACAAACCGATCCCGGCTTGCCGCGGCCGCTGCCATAGAGAAGCCGCTGCACGGGCGGCAGGAAGGTCACGAATTCGCTATAGTGGCGCGCCTGGAAATCCTTCGGGTCGCCGGTGAATTCGTCGGCAATCTCATACCAGGGATTGTTCGGCCCAAGCGTCGGGAGAATGGCTCCGTAGTCTTCTACCGTCGCGGCACTGCTTTCGGGAACGAGCTGGATGGGCCATAGCAAAATCTGGCGAAACGTCTGGATATGTTTGTCCGCAACCCCCTGCAGAGGTTCAGGTTTAGATTGATCGGCAGGTCGCACTTCGTCCAGCATCAGCTTACCCGGATGGTAGCGAGATCATATTGGGGCAACCCGTATGTCGCTTCTGCGACAGTACCGTGACAGGGGACCGAGCAGGCGCGGATCACCTGCCTTCAATGAAGTTTATGCATGCGTCGGAAATATATACCAACGCCGGGCGGAGAGCGGTAAATTTCCTGTTCCTGAGATTGGAGCAATCCAATCATTGATGCGAGCAGGGCTTCCATGCAGGGGCGTCGTGATCCAACGCGCGAATACTTTCGGCGGGCGGATTGAGGCGAGATCAGCCAGTGAACTCGCCCCTTTTTCTGATCACCTATTTTTGCGGAGAACGATCCGACGTTCCTTCGTGGGTTTGTCCAGCGTCCGTGCCCGTATTTCCCGTTGAGCTTGCGTTTGGCGTGCGGTCGGGAGCGCGTTCGCCGGGAGTACGATCCGACGTTTTTCCCTGACTACCGGGTTCAGTATCGACTTTTTCGCCCGCTGCCGAAGGTGCGGATGTCGTCGGCTTGGATGTTATTGAAGACGACGGCGCGTCGGCCGCGAACGTCATCGTTGCGCCTATTGCGAGTGCGCATGCGGCGCCGGTCAAAGCGGCAATTCCATGTTTTCGAAGCATTTGAACCTCAGCTTATTCGTTTGAAGCTTATGGAAGTACGGTAAGCCACAGGGGATGGTTCCCGGTAAAACGAAGTTGAGGAGCAATAGCAGGAGCATCAGAATGGCGCGTACGCCGTTCAGTTTCTTTTCACGCGCTCCTGTTTCGCGAGCGACCGTGCCAAGCTTTCGAGAGCATCGGGCCGTAGGTCAACGCGAATAAGCCGAAGGCCAGAGACCAGCAGATTGCCGATAGCAGCAACAACTCCGCATAGAGAGACGCGACGAACGGCGCGAGCGTGCGCGTCAGCGCGGCGAGATTTGCGAGGAGGTAGATCAGCAATGTTGCGCGATCGGCGTTGCGCTCGCGGCCGGTGTGGCTGAGGGTTGTGCGTGTCATCATCGCGAGTGTCATGACACCGATCGCGCCGGAGGTCAGCGCGTGGATCGCCGCCGTAGCGGGAATCTCGGCAGGGAACAACACTGACGCGCCGAGCAAGGCGACGCCGAGGGCGCACCAGAAATAGGCGAGATGCAGGATCAGCACCATGCCGTCACGCGCGGCGATCCATCCCCGCCAGCGCAGGAGGCGGATAAGCAGTCCGAGACCCGCGATCGTCAATAGTGCGCCGCTGACGCGCGAGTCTGGTACTGCGATCCACGATGTGATCCCTGCGGCCGTTGTCCCCAGCACCGTCACGTCGAAACGGCCGTAAGGCGCAGGCTGTGGGGTGATCTTTCGCTGTGCCATCCAATTGCGCGTGAAGCTCGGGACGAGACGTCCGCCCATCAGCGCGATGAGGAATGTGATCAGGCCGATCGTCATGCGCTCCGACACCGGACCGACGGCGGGTATGATCGTGCGCGCGTGAAACGCGATGTTGGCAATCGCGAGCAGCGTTATGACGATGGTGGGAGCAACAACGCGCGAGTTGGTGGCGGCGAGAAGTTCGCGCCAGAGCGCAAGCGAAAACAAGATGAGAAAAGCCGAGTCGATGACGGCGGCCGTGAGGCCGAGGATCGGATACGCCAGCATCGCCGCCCGTCCGGCGATCCACACCGCGAGCAGCACGATGATGGGCCGTCCCGCGACGGGATAATGTCCAGTCCAGTTTGCTCCGGCAATCGTCATGTAGCCGACGATGACGGCGGCGGTATAGCCGAACAGCATCTCGTGCACATGCCAGTCGCGCGTGAAGATCGCGGCCGAGGCTTCACCGTTTCCGAGATAGGCCAGCAACCAAAGCGGCACCGACAGCGCCGACCAGATGGAGGCGACCAGAAAGAAGGGGCGAAATCCAAAGCTGAACAGGGCTGGGCCGCGATAGTCGCGCAGGATCTGGGCAGTCGTCTTCATGAGTCGTCTTTATCATCTTTCGATGGCGCAGCGCGAACCCTGGACGATGCATGCCGGCTGGACCGGTGAGATCGTCAGTCCGACGGGACGTCCCAAGCGCGGGCGCTCACAAGCTCAGGATCGTCGGCATGATTGAGCAGGATGCGTGCGACGCGATCCTGCCAGAGCATTGCAAAGCGTTTCTGCTCGCTTTCATCGGCCCGGCCGGCGACGGCGTCGGGAAATAATGTTCGCATCTCGGGATCGGGCGGGACGTGTGCGGAGTTGAAATCGAGAACGACGCCGCGCCCCGTGTCGCGTCGCCTCAACGCGAGGACGCCGTCGATGTCCGCGTCGAACTGGAGCAGGTTGCGGCGGCCGAAACGCTGCTTTTCACCAATGCCCGCAAATCCGGTTTCGGAGGCAGCTCCGGTCAGCAGCGTCGCGACCGCGGCGGTTACTCCCGTGGTTCCGGTTTCGCGCCCGTCGCGCATATGGACCTCGATGCCGCCACGCTCGGGCAGGTCATCGCCGTAGAGATAGCGGAGGCCCTCGCGCACCATGAGATAGGCCGCGGCGACGGTCGGACAGGAATGACCGGCGAGCTTAACGGCGTCGACGTAATTGTACGTAATTTCGCCATTTGTCGATGCGCCGAGGAAAACGGCCAGAGGCTCACGCAGCGAAATGACGGGCACGTCATTGAAGAAGTCAGGAAAGCTCATGGTGAACCTCTTTGCATACGCGGGCGTTGGCGAGTTTTCGCGAACGATAGGAGCGTCGAAGAGGCAACCGTTTGCTGCACGTCAATATGAGATGATGGTTCGCAGCCGTTGTCGCGTCGGGATCAGCGTCACGTTCGATGGAATACGGATTGCCTCGTCTTTCTTGCGATCCAAAACGAGATGCGCATCGGCCGGTGTTTTAGAGGCCGCCCAGAATGCCGCGGATCTGTTTCTCTCCGCCTTCCGCGAACGCGCGGTGGACCTGAACGAGGGCTGCGCCGGCGGCAAGGCGTGCTCGGACATCTATGGATGAGCGAACTCCGCCGACGGATATCACGGTGAGCGGGGCGATATGATAGCTGATCACGTTGAGACGTTTGAGGCAGTTCGATACGAGGACAACCCCGTCCAAGCCATGCAAGCGCGCGGCGATGATGGCCGCTGGGATGGCGTCGCCATGCTCGCCTCCATCGAGCTTGATGAGCAACGCTAGCCGTCGTCCACTGGCGTTCGCCACTTCATCGCGCACATCACTCAGACGATGCACCAATCTTTCGACGCCGGGCGAATTTCCGTTCCGGTGCATGGTCGGTGCGGTCAGATTGGCAACAGCATAATCGCCGATGCGCGCGGCCTGTCTTAGTCTCGCTACGAAATCTTCGATGACGAGATTATCGAGGCCCGGCCGCAGGCTTCCGATGTTGATGCCGAGGCGGGCGTCGCCGGAGCGTTGTGTAGATGGTCCGACGTCGTCTATTGACGACGTGATGGTGCCAATTTCGATGTGGCCGAAACCGGATCCAACAAGCGAGGGGACGCGTTCGCCGGTGCGATCGAAGCCCGCGGCCAATCCCACGGGATTTGGGAACTGCAAACCCATCGCCTCGACGGGCCGCAAGACTGTCGACTGCGTTTCGTATGGTGCAGGCGTGGCGCCGGGCGCTAATGCCGATGCACGGTGCTGTGACGGCCGCTCCGTCATCATCCTCTCCGGCGTTTGAAGTCCGACATGAAGCTCGCGAGGGCAAGTGTGGCTTCGGCTGTGACGCCATTGTAGAGGCAGGCGCGAATGCCGCCGACGTTGGGATGGCCCTTGAGATGGCAAAGACCGCTGGCGTGGGCCTCATCGAGGAACAGTTGATCGAGCTCCGGCTCAGGCAAGCGAAAGCAGATGCTGACCGAGGATCGATCGCGCGGCGAGGCCAGGCCGCGATAAAAGTCGTCCTCGTCGATCAGTGTGTAGAGCTTACCGCTCTTGGCGATGTTTCTCGCGGCGGCGGCATCGAGGCCACCTTCAGAGCGAAGCCACGTCAACATTCTGAGCGCGACGATGATGGCGAACGTCGGTGGCGTGTTGACTTTCGAGCTTGCCGCGGCTTGGCGAGCGTAGTCGAGGGATGCGGGAACTGCGCGCTCTGTTCGGTCGAGAAGGTCTTCGCGCACGACCACGATGGTCAGTCCGGCGGCGCCGAGGTTCTTTTGAGTGCTTGCGTAGACAAGTCCAAAGCGCTCGATCGGGATCGGACGTGTGAGAAAATCGGCCGTCATGTCGGCGATCAGCGGAACGGAAGAGGCTTCAGGATAGTCGTGATACTGCAACCCTTCGGCGGTCTCGTTGCTGGTGAAATGACAATACGCAGCGTCAGGCGAGCGGCGCCATGATGCGGGCTCGGGGAGAGATCCTTCGCTTCCGGATGCAATGACGCGAACGTTGCACCAGTTGGATGCGGCTTCGATCGCTCGCCGCGACCAGTGCCCCGAGAGCACGTAGTCACAGGGTTGCGCCTCACCAGCGAGATTCATCGGCAGCGTCGAGAATTGCGTCGACGCTCCGCCCTGAAGAAAAAGAACCTTGTAGTCTTTGGGTAGCTGAAGGAGCGCCCACAGTTCTTGCTCGGCCTGAGCAAGGATGTCGGCGAAGTCTTCTCCCGTGAATGGCAGTTCGAGCGCCGACATGCCGCTTGCTTGCCACTCGACGACATCGGTCGTGAGCGCCGCGAGCACCTCCGGCGGAAGCTTGGACGATGCTGAGGCAAAGCTGAAACGCATTTTGCCCACCTATCAGCCGAGCGATATGCCGCCGTGCGCTCCCGCTATCATGAGAAAGAGCGTTACAAAGGATAGGACCGTATTCGCGCGAGACGAGAGGAAGGTGATGCGGGCGCAGCGAAGCCGTTCTTCCGTGGATGCCTCTATGAAGCCGAGGACTTTTTTCTGGTGCGGCCAGAGGACGAACCAAAGGTTCGACACCATGAGCGTGCCGGTCCATGCTCCGAGCCCGATGATCGCCGACGATCCGGAAAGCGACAGCGCCTCCAGGAAATCGCCGCGGCGCCACAGCATGAAGAGACCCGTTGCGAGCACCACCAATGAGGCATGACGGAAAATTCCGTGCTCGCGTTTGGACGCGGCCATGAAGACGCCTTTCACGGCTTCTTTCGGAGCGTCGGGGAGAATTCGGCGGAAGATGGGGATCTGCACGACATTGACCCAGTTGTGGCCGACCCAAATGATCACGCCGGCAACGTGAAGCACACGTGCCGCGAGATCGAGGATTGCAATATTCATTCTATGCATCCCCGGACTGAAACGAATGGCGATCGATCGAAGTGTGGGGCATCAGCGGGCCTCCGAGCGCTGGCGGCGCTTGATCTCGCGCATCTTCAAGGGGCTGTCGCTCGAGGTCTCGGAAACGCCGCGCTGTTCGGCGCTTGCGATGAGATTGTCGATAAGGTGCCTGTTTGGGGACTTGGCGCAGACCGGATCGGTGTTCGCGGCGTCGCCGGTGAGTAGAAATGCCTGGCAGCGGCAGCCGCCGAAATCCTTTTCCTTCTCGCTGCAACTGCGGCAAGGCTCCGCCATCCACGAGTCACCGCGGAACTTATTGAACGCCGGCGAATGATGCCAGATCCAGTCAAGCTCGTGATCGCGGACGCTCGGAAAGTCGATACCCTTGATCAGTCGCGCTTCCTGGCAAGGCAGCGCCGTGCCGTCCGGCGCAATCGTGAGATGCACGGCTCCCCAGCCGTTCATGCAGGCTTTGGGGCGGTCGTCGTAATAGTCTGGAACGACAAAGAAGATGGTCAGCTTCTTGCCGAGGCGCGCACGCGCGGCGTTGACGGCGGCTTCCGACTTCGCCAACTGCTCGCGCGTCGGCAGAAGCTCGGCGCGATTGAGGAGCGCCCAATTGTAATATTGCAGATTGGCGAATTCGAGATACTCGACGCCGAGATCGGCTGCGAGATCGATCAAAGCCTCGGTGCGTTCGATGTTGAAGCGGCTGATGGGGACGTTCAGCACCATCGGAAAGCCCTCGGCCTTGATGGCGCGCGCGATGCCGATCTTGTGATCGAGAACGTCAACTCCGACGAGCTTCTGGCTGTGTCGCCGGTCGTTCGACTGGATGCTGAGCTGCACTTGTTTCAGCCCGGCTTTCTTCAGCGCACGAAGCCGGTCCGTGTTCAGTCCGACGCCCGACGTTATCAGGTTCGTGTAGTAGCCGAGGCTATCGGCTTCCGCGACGAGTTCCTCGAGATCGTTGCGGAGCATCGGCTCTCCGCCGGTAAAGCCCAATTGCAGCGATCCGAGCCGGCGGCCTGCGCGGAGAACCTTTTTCCATTCTTCGGTGGAGAGTTCGTTGCGGTATTGATCGAAGTCGACCGGATTACTGCACCAAGGACATTTGAGAGGGCATTTGTAGGTCAGCTCGAGTACGAGCCAGAGTGGCAAGCCAAGGCCATCAAGACTTAATCCGGATCCATCCTTTGGCATGCGCAACCTCCAAAAATTTTAATGCGTCAGCGGTGAGATCGGCTTTGCCGTAGCGTTCGGCGAGTTCTGCAACACCAACCGCAATGGATTGGCCGCCAGTGCAGGCCTCCAGAATCGCCGCTGCCGTCTCGTTGAGCTTGACGATGCCTTCAGGGTAGAGAAGTACGTTGGCTTGCTGCGGCTCCTCCCAACGGAAATGAAAATTGGGATTCAACTCCACAACGTCAGTCGTTTGGAGCTGCCGGTCGGCTTCCATGTGTTTTCTCCAATGCGCCGAGAGACCAGGCCGAAAGAGAGCCCGGTCTCCCGTACACTGCGCTACCGAACGTAAATGTAGGCCGTTACTTCGAAGCCGAGGCGCAGGTCGCAATACGCCGGCGCAACCCATGTCCGTGTCTCTGGCTCTTTAAGCAGGCTCTCTTGCATCGTGTTTCCTCATTCGCTTTGGGTCGAATGCCATTGCGCGGCCGTGCATGCCGACACCGAGCATCCGCCGCGACATTCACATTTGGCGCCGGCTTCGAACTTGATTGTTGATAAGCGGGGGCAATCAAAAATGCGTCAGAAGAACGTGATCTGGCGAGCGCAGATCTCGGCTCTTTCGGGCCGGCGGCATTAGCGACGCGGGCCAGATGCCCGCGAGGTCGTTGCAATGTTTGGTTCGCAGAGGGTGGCCGCTCGTGAGCTTTGCGTTTCGGCTCACGGACCGGAAATGACGAGCGTCGCGTTTTGTCCGCCGAAGCCAAACGAGTTCGAGAGAACCGTTTGCACGTTCGCCGGGCGGGCGATATTCGGCACGACATCCACTGGAATTTCGGCGTCTGGGACGGCGTAGTTGATCGTCGGCGGCAACAGCCCGTTGCGGATCGTCAAGAGCGAGACCACCGCCTCGATCGCGCCTGCTGCCGAGAGCGTATGGCCGATCATGGATTTGTTCGAGCTCATCGGAACATTCGCAATGCGATCGCCAATGACGGCCTTGAGCGAAAGATATTCCATCTTGTCGTTCTCGGGCGTGCTGGTTCCGTGGGCGTTGACGTAATCGATGGCGTCCGGAGACAGGCAAGCGTCGTCGATGGCATTGCGGATCGCGCCGATGATCGCTGAACCATCCGGCTTGGAACGCGTGCGGTGATAGTCGTCGGCTTTCTCGCCGCAGCCGCGAATGAAGCCAAGGATCCGGGCGCCGCGCGCCTTGGCTCCCGCGTAAGATTCGAGCACCAGGGCTCCGGCGCCCTCGGCCATGACGAAGCCGTCGCGGTTTTTTGAGAACGGCTTCGACGCTTGCTCCGGCGACCCGTTGTTCGTCGACAGAGCCGAGAGAAGCGAAAAGCGGATCAGAGCCTCGATCTGCACGGAGCTGTCCGTCCCGATGCAGAGCGCGGTCTCGGTTTCGCCTCGACGGATCGCTTCGACGCCGAGTTGGATTGCGGTCGCGCCGGAAGCGCATGCGGTGGAAACGGAAATGGGCAGCCCGCGTGTCCCAAGCCGTTCCGCAACGTGGTTCGCGACGCTCGAGAATTGAAACAGCGACTGCATCTCGTTCCAGTCGGAGGCGCGCGCCGAGGCGAGAAGGCGCCGATACCCTGTTTCGTTTGTGTCCGGGGCTCGCTGATACAGGGCTCGGCGCTGCGGCCATTCGAGTTCGGCGGGCGGCGTTGCCAGGAAGAGCGGGCCAGGGAATGCGCCGTTCGAGCCTGCTCCCGCTTCGTTCAGCGCCTCGGTGGCGGCTTCCAACGCCATCGCGATCGATAGGGACGGCGCGGAATAGGGTGTGACCTTCAGCGTATCAACCGTTCCTGCGATCGTCGTCCGCAGGCCATCGGTCGGGAAACGCGAGATGGAACGTATGCCCGAGCGTCCTTGCGAAAGCGCGGCCCAGTTGTCGACTTTCCCATTTCCGAGAGAGGTGACGACGCCCATGCCTGTCACGGCAACGAGCGGCCTTCCTTTTTTATCGTGACCTTGCGACATGTCCTGCTCACCCGATTGCTTCGATAAGGGCGAGCGCTTCGCCACGCCAATAGCCGGTCCCCGTGACGAGCGCATGTCTCGCCGCTTTTGGTTCGCGAGACTTGCGCTGGCCCTCGCTGTGGGTCGTCAACGCCGCCAGCGCGAGACCGGCGAAAAAGTGGGCCTCGACGGAGTATCCGAGGTCGTCGCCGTAGATGCGCACATCCGGAGCGATGTCGTAGGCCGACAAGAGATCGAGGAATGCCAGATCTTCCGCCGTTGCTGGCTCGACGCCGCTGCTTCCGGCCCAGACCGGCAGTCTGCCGGCGGGGATGTGGGGAAGAAATGTCTCGAAGAGTTGGGTCAGCGACCGCGCGATGTCGCCCTGCTGGCGGGCCGTATAGTCGGTTTTGATGTCGGCCAGGCGTGCATAAGCTTTTGCGCCGCGTGCTTCGGCATGCGCGCGCGATTCAATCGTCAGAAACGCGCCGACGCTTCCGGGGACGAAGCCCCCGCCTTGCGCGCTCCGCTCCGGCGCGGGCTTGAACGGTCCGCGCCACAGGTTGTGGCCGATCTCGTAGCCGAGCAGGAGGTCTTCGCGTTCCGCGTTGAGCGCGCCACCAATGAGGATGATGTCCGCCTGACCCGACGAGATACGCCGGAAGGCATTTTCCGCCGCGCCGAAGGCGCCGGACTCTTCGCCCATGAACGTCCGCGATGAGCCGGTGACATGGTGCACGATGGAAATATTGCCAGCAAGCATGTTGGAAAGCTGCGCCAGGAACAGGGTCGGACGGAGCGCGCCCGGAAGTACGCTTTTCGCCAGGAGGGCGGTTTCATCGTCGGAATGAATAGCCGCAAGCACATCGCAATCGACTTTGGTATCCCGCTCGCCGCTGCCGGCCGCGATGACAAGGTTCGTTCGGTCGAGAAGCTCGGGGTTGCCCGCGATGCCCGCGTCGGCGAGCGCGAGACCAGCGGCATAGACGCCGATCCGCTGCCACGTTTCCATCTGCCGCTGGTCGCTGTTCTTCGGTATCTGCTTCGACCACTCAAGCGGCGCCAGAGGATGCACGGGATATGGCGCATAGCGCGTCTCGTCGATGACGCGCCCGGTGCCGGTTTCGAAGTGCGTCTTGTGCGATTCGGCATCGATTCCGAGCGAGCTGATCAGCCCAATTCCGGTAATCCAAACCTCTCGCGATGCGCTTGCGTCGGTCATGGTGATCTCACGTTAAAATTTGACGATGATTTTTCCGAAGACCCTGCGCTCCTCGAGCCGGCGCAAGCCTTCCTCTACTTCATCGAGCGATATGACGGTATCGATTACCGGCGCGAGGTGTGCCGCAGCCATCCTGTCCATCACGATTTTCATATTTTCAATCCGGCATCCGAAGCTGCCGATGAGACGAAGCTGCTGTTGGAAAAGGAGATAGAGATTTGTTTTCGCCGCGACGCCGGTCGTCGAACCGCAGGTGACAAGGCGTCCGCCGCGCGCGAGCGACATGATGCTGCCCTCCCAGGTGTCCGGACCGACGTGCTCGAAGACGACGTCGACGCCTCGGCGATTGGTGATTTTGCGGACGCGGCCTTCGAAACGCTCGCGGCGATAATTGATGACGTGATCGGCGCCGAGTGCGCGAACCTTCTCCATCTTTTCGTCGCTGCCGACCGTGGTGATGACGGTCGCGCCGACTGATTTGGCGAGTTGGATGGCCGCCGTGCCGATGCCGCTGCCGCCTGCCTGAACGAGGATCGTTTCGCCGGCTTTCAGCTTGGCATTATCGAACAGCATATGCTCGACCGTCCCGAACGTAATGGGAGCGCAGGCGGCGGAAACGGCGTCCAAGCCTTTCGGGGCCTTGACGGCGAGACGCGCCGGAATGTTCATGCGGTCGCGCAGAAAGCCGTCGATATTGAAGCCGTACATGGCGCGAGCGCCTTCGCAGAAATTGTCGCGACCTTCTCGACACGGCTCGCAGACGCCGCATGTCTTCGCGCCATAAAACGCGACGATGTCGCCGGGTGCGAGCCCTTTGACGTCGGTGCCGACTGCCAGGACTTCGCCGGAGGCTTCTGCTCCGAGGATGATCGGCAGTTCCCGCTTCGCGAAGGCCATGCCGCGCCAGCTCCACACATCGATGTGGTTGAGCGCGACGGCGCGGATTTGTACTTTTATCTCATCCGGGGCAGGCGCAGGCGGCTCGTCGATGCGCGTCAACGCAAGCTGGCGCTCGCCCGTCAACTGGATCGCGCGCGCGGTTGTCGATTTGCTATGAGAGCATTCACAGGTGTTCATTGCTGTCCTCGGAAAATTGTTTTTCCATGCGCTCGCCGTTTGTCATGCGGGCTCTCTGGAGAAGACGACGCAGACGTTCTGTCCGCCAAAGCCGAATGAATTCGACAGCACGGTCGAGACGGATTTTGAGCGGCTGACGTTCGCAACAACGTCGAGCGGCAGGTCGGGATCGGGTTCTTCGGAGTTGATCGTCGGCGGCAGAATGCCGGTCTCAATGGTCATCAGAGAGAAGACGGCCTCGACGGAACCCGCCGCAATCAGGGTGTGGCCGATCATGGATTTGTTGGAGCTGACCGGCGTGCGTGCGAGATGGTCTCCCAGCACGGCCTTGAGCGAGAGATATTCCATCCGGTCGTTTTCGGGCGTGCTGGTGCCGTGGGCATTGACGTAGTCGATCTGCTCGGGCGCGACGCCGGCATCATCCAGGGTCTTGCGAATGGCGCCGATGATCGCCGCGCCATCGGGGTTCGAGCGTGTGCGATGGAAGCTGTCGGATTTCTCGCCGCATCCGCGCACGATGCCGAGGATCGGAGCGCCGCGCGCTTTCGCGGACGCCAGCGACTCGAGCACCAGCGCACCCGCGCCTTCGGCGATGACGAAGCCGTCGCGCTTTTTTGCAAAGGGCTTCGAGGCTTTTTGCGGGGCATTGTTGGCGGTCGAGAGCGCCGAGAGAAGCGAAAAGCGGATCAAGCCTTCGGGATGCACGGTCGCATCAGTGCCGACGCAGAGAGCGGCTTCCGTGTCGCCGCGCCGGATTGCTTCGAGACCGAGCTGGATGGTGGTGGCTCCGGATGCGCAGGCCGTGCAGATCGAAAGCGGCTCGCCGCGCGTTGAAAACCTCTCCTTCAAGCGGTCGGCAATGGCGGCGAAACGAACGTGCCGCGCCAGCTCGGCATATTTGCCGGTGCGCGCGTTTGCGAGAAGACGTGCATAGCCGGACAGGTCGGAATCGGAGAGCGCATCATTGAGCTGACGCAGGTGCGGCCATTCCAACTCAGACGGCGGCGTTGCGATGATGAGCGGGCCTGGAAACGACGAGCGGCTGCCGATGCCTGCTTCTTCGATGGCTTCAGCGGCCGCGGCTTCGGCCATCGCGGTTGAGAGATCGAATGCGGAATAGGGAATGGTGTCGAAATGATCGACGGTTCCGGCGATTGTCGTTTTGAGACCGTGCGTGTCGAAACGCTGAATGGGTTTGATGCCGGACTGACCCGCCGTCAGCTTTGCCCAGTTGTCGGATTTGCCGATGCCGAGCGACGTCACGACACCTCGGCCGGTGACGGCAACCAGTGGCCGTCCCTTGTGATCGAGGTCGTCGTTTGCCATCCGTTTTGCCCTCACCAAACCGACTGAACGAGGCCCAATCCCTCGCCCCGCCAATGGCCAAACGTGGTGACGAGAATCTGATCGGCCCAAGTCTTGCGCGTCTGCTCGATGCCGGTCTCGTCGAATGGCGAATAGAATTCGCTTTTGGAAAGCGCCAAGGCCGCGAGCGTTATGCCGACGAGAAAATGCGCTTCGAGCGTATGACCAAAAATGCTTCCCCAGGCTCGGATGACAGGTTCAATTCCCGTGTTCTTCAATTGCGAAAGGAATTGCAGCTCCTCTGCCTTTGTCTCATCGGTGCCGGTTGCGCCGCTCAGGACAAAAAGTTCGCGCTGGCTCGTATCGAGAGGCAGCGTTTTGAGAAGTCTGCTTGCGGCTGCCGCTGCATCGCCGGGCGCGCGGTGTGAGCGATCCGATGCGATGCCCACTATTTGTGCATATGGCATTGCGCCGCGCGCTTTGGCATGGCTGCTGGCTTCCAGCACGAGGAATATGCCGACGCTTCCGGGAATGAAGCCGCCGCTTTCGTCTTTCCGATTCCAAACCGATTTGTAGGGGCCGTGATAGAGACTGCCGGTCAGTTCGCAGCCCAGCAGAAAATCTTCGCGTTCGGCGTTGAGTGCGCCGCCGACGAGAAAGAGATCACCTTGTCCGGCTTCGATGCGATCGACGGCGTTCTTGATCGCCGAAACGCCTGCCATCTCCTCGCCCTTGAACGTGCGCGAGGAACCCGTTGCCTTATGGATGATTGAGATATTGCCCGCGAGCAGGTTCGAAAGCTGCCCGAGATAGAGCGTCGGCCGCAGACCCGTCATCAGGTCGGTGTTGAGACGAGACGCGGCGTCCTCGCCCGCACCGGCTGTCGCGAGGATGCGGGTATCAAGCGCGAGATCACGCTCGCCGTTTCCGGCGGCGATGCAAAGATCGGTTTTGTCGAGGAGGCTGTCGTTGCCGGCGATGCCTGCGTCTTGTAGCGCGAGCCCTGCGGCATAGACACCAAATTTCTGCCAGCGATCCATCTGCCGCTGGTCACTGGTGCGCGGAATCTGTTGCGAGATGTCGATCTCCGGCATCGGATGCACGGGATAGGGGGCGAAGCGGACGGAATCGACGACGGGCTCGGGGTGCGCGCCCCCGTGCAATTTAGCCCAATGCTCGTCTATTCCGACGCCAAGCGAGCTGATCAGGCCGATGCCGGTAATCCAGACCTGCTCGCGTGCGCCCTCGCTCGGCATGTCACCCGGTCTCCGTGGCAGCGAGACCAAGCCGCCGGCCTTCGTTCAACACATGTGCCTGCAGGGCCGGCGACGTGAAGGGCACGCTGCGCATCGTGAGTTTGGCGTCGGCGACGCGCTTGCCGTCCTGGCTGAGGGTGGCCTGCGTCACTGCGTAGCCGGAGCCCTCGTGGATGATCTCGGCCTTCACTTCGAGCGTGGCGCCGGGCTGCACGAAGGATCTGAAATTCGCTTCCTTGGCGTTCGCAAAGAAAATCATGCGCGAGAAGCCGTTCAGCGTGAGTAAAAGATAACCGGAGGCTTGGGCCATCGTCTCAAGCATCAAGACGCCAGGCATAATCGGGTGGCCGGGGAAGTGACCTTCGAAAACCGGGCTGTGCTCAGGAACAAAAGCTCTGGCGATCAACGCTCGACGTTCGGCAGTTGCTGCTTCGACGATCTCGTCGAGCATCTGAAAATATTCAAGACGCACTTACTGATCGCCTCAGACGGTTGCCGGGGCGCGCAAACCATCGATCTGCGTGCAGAGATTGCGAAGAACGAAGTAGTCGGCGCCGTTCGCCTTGCCTTCGTTAACAGCGGCTAACCACTCTTCCACCGGCAGCTGGATTCCGAACTTCTGGTCGATCTCGAACGTTATATCGAGAAACGATAGACTATCGACGTCGAGGTCTTTCATGACGTGGCTGTCGGGGGTGATTCGCTCGAGCGGGATATCGCTAGCCGACGAAATAATGCCGGCTACGGTTTCGAACGTGGACGCCATCAGGCATTCTCCTGGATCGGGTTCATGCAGCACCGCGCGGGCCTTGAGGCCGGAATTGTGCGCTGCCAACAGCGCGCCAATTTTTTCACCTGCGCACTGCATCGGCTTCTAGCAACGGCTGTCAGAGTGCCGTTTGACGAAAGTCAAATGACGAGGCGAATTTTCTGGTTATCGCTGCGCCGTAGTCTCGCACCTCGATAAGGATCACCCCGCTGCAGCCAGATCGCCTCAGTGAACTCAAAGTCGGTCAGACGGAAAGCCTCAGCCGCACCATTACGGCCGAGGACGTGGCGGCATTCGCAAGGCTGTCCGGCGATTACAATGCCTTGCATGTCGATGATGAATTCGCGGCGCGTACGGAATTTTCGGAGCGCGTCGTTCACGGCTTTCTGAACGCGAGCCTTCTTTCAACTCTTGTCGGCATGAAGATTCCGGGACGCGGGGCTCTTTACGTTTCGCAAAGCATCGAGTTTACGCGGCCAGTCTTTATCGGCGATACCGTCGAAGCGCGCGGCACGATCGAGGCGATCGATCAAGAAACGCGTCTCGTTACGCTGCGAACCGAGATTTTGCGCGGCGATCGCGAGTGCGTTCTGCGCGGCAAGGCGCAGGTCAAAGTCTTGCGGCTTGCTGAAGCAAATAGAAAAGAGTCTCAGCCACAAGTCGCGCCGTCCGGTCTTCTTGCGGGCAAGACCGCCTTGGTGACCGGAGCGTCGCGCGGCATCGGACGCGCCACGGCGCGGTTGTTCGCGCAGCACGGCGCCAATGTCTGGATCAATTATCAGCGGAGTGAATCGGCCGCACAAAGTTTGGCTAACGAGATCTCCGGGTTCGGCGGATTTTGCCGGCCGATCCGCGCCGATGTCACGAATGATGAGGATGTCGCGCGGCTCATGGACGCGATCGTTGCCGCGGGCGGTCTCGACATTCTCATTAACAACGCCGGCCCCAAGATTCATTCGTCGACGTTCGCAAATCTCGACTGGTCGGATGTCGCGCAGGCTTATGAACTCGTCGTCGGGAGTGTCTTCCGCGTGACGAAGGCCGCGCTTCCGGCGTTAAAGAAAAGCAAAGGCCGCGTCGTGACGATTGCGTCAGCCGCGGCTCTCGGGCGAACGGCTTACAACTGGCTGCCCTACGTGGCGGCCAAAAGCGCTCTCCTGGCGATGAGCAAGAATCTCGCGCAGGAACTCGGTCCTTACGGCATCACGGTCAATTCGATTTCGCCGTCGCTGGTCGATACCGATCTCGTCTCCAATATTCCGGAACGCATGCGTCAGATGACGGTATCGCGCACGCCGCTGCGCAGGCTTTCGACGCCCGAGGATGTTGCCGGTGCGGCGCTGATGCTCGCATCTCCATATGCAGGCTTCATCACCGGTGAGAACATGCTCGTTACCGGCGGCGAGCATATGATTTGAAGGAAAAGATGAACATGTCTTCGAGCGCGACCGCTTCGTCGGTGCCGGTCGAACGCACCGGGATTGAGACGATTGTCGACGAAGCGATAGCGGCGGCGCCCGATTGCTTGCGGCGGCGCGTGATCCTGCCTGCGATCGATTGGGCGGCGGTCTCGCCGGCCAAGGTTGCGTTGCTGCTGTCGACGCTGGCGCAGTCGCGGCTGACCGTACCTAGGTGGCTTTCGAAGCTGCTGCTTGTGGCCGGACACGCTCTGCCCGAGGATCTCGAGAGGACTCTAAGTCCTGGGCTTGTTGCGTTGAACCGCATCAACGGCGCGAGCGCATCTCAGAAACGAGGAGAGTTGTCCGGCATGCTGCCGGCTCTATGCGCCGATGATCAGCTCGAGGCCGATGTGGCGACGGTGCTGGTTCAAAAGTTCGCTGCGCTTGGCTGGGAGGAGGAGGCCGTTCGCCTCGCGCTGGCGCAACGGCACCGTGCGCCGGTCATTCTGAAGCGCGCGGGCAAGGCTGTAACCGCGCATGTCGATCATTTGCCGGAGGTTCGTCTGCGGCTTATTGGGACGTCGACGACGCAAACGCTGGCGGACGAGTTCAAACCGGCGTTTGCCGCGATCGGGTGGCGTGCCGACGTTACGCAAGCCGATTTCGGCACCCTGCTTGCCAACCTCATGCGTCCGCCGGAGGGTGCGGATGCGCATGTCGTGCTTCTCGATCTCGACGGGTTCGCGCCGCAGGATTGGCGGCGGTCGGCGTCGGATGCGTCCGACCTGCTCGCGGAACGCGTCAACCATCTTGCGGCCGCGTTGCGCGAGTTCACGGCGCATTCGCAAGCGCCGCTGTTGATCAATACGATCCCTGTTCCTGCTGCTCCTGCGGCCGGATTTCTCGATCGCAGCCATGCGTTGGGGGCGAGGCGCGCGGTCGATCTCATCAACCGGCATATTCTCGAGGCGGCGGAGCAATCGAAGCAGATCATCGTCATCGATGCGGATCAGGCGCTTGCGTCGCTTGCCGTTCGCGATCAATCGGACGCCAAGCTCTGGTACTATGGACGGATCGCCTATTCCGCCGATGCCGTGCGTTTGCTGGCAAGCTCCTTCGCGGAGGCGTGGGGCCTGCTGAAGCGCGGGCCAGCGAAAGTTCTGGCGGTCGATTTCGATAACACGCTTTGGGGCGGCGTCTACGGCGACGACGGTGTCGAGGCGTTGGCGTGTGGCGAAGATTTTCCCGGCAACGCGTTCCGGGCTCTGCAAGCCGAATGTCTTCGTTTGCGGCAACAGGGGATGCTTCTTGTTGCGCTCAGCAAGAACAATCCGGACGCGATCACGGCGTTTCAACGCCATGCCGGAATGCTTTTGCAGGCTGATGATTTTGCCGCCACGGCGATCAATTGGGAACCGAAGCCCGAGAACATCCGAAAGATTGCTGCTGAACTCAATCTTGGACTCGACAGCTTCGTCTTTCTCGACGACAGCCCGCATGAACGCGAGGCGATGCGTCGGCTTTGCCCCGAAGTCTCGGTTCCCGAGATGCCTGCCGATCCGGCGGAACGGCCGCTTTGGCTTCGGCGGCTGACCTGCACCTGGCCGCTGCGCCTCACTGCCGAGGACGAAGCGAGGGCGGTGCTCTATGCGACGCGGCGTGAAGCGGAGAGCGCGAAGGCAAGCGCGGCGAACTTCGAGGATTATCTCAAGGGGCTCGAACAGCATCTGGCAGTCAGTCACGTGAACACGGCGACTTTGCCGCGCGTCGTGCAGATGCATGAGAGGACAAACCAGTTCAACCTGACGACGCTGCGTTCCACGGAAGCGGACATTTCCGCGCTGATACAATCCGAAGCTCAAGGCCTCGCTCTCGTGGGGCGGGTTCGCGACAAGTTTGGCGATCATGGGCTTGTCATAGCGGCGACGGTGGCGATCGACGGCAGCGAAGCGGCGGTTCAATCGCTGCTGATGAGCTGTCGCGTCATCGGACGCGAGGTCGAGCGCGCGTTTCTCGGAGCGCTGATCGATGACCTAAAGCGTCGCGGCGTCACGCGCGTCAGCGGCGACTATATTGCAACAAGGAAGAATGCGATGGTCAAAGACTTTTACGCGTCATGCGGCTGGCAGCCAGCCGGCGGTGACGGGGAACGAACGAGCTGGGTCTTCGACATTGGCGCCATGGAGCCGCCGCGATCGCAGTTCGTTACTTTGGATTGGGAGGCGTAATATGGATGCTCTTGCCCCGACGGCGTTATCGTATCCCGATCTCGCGGCGATCTTTGCCGATATATTCCAGTACACCGAGCCGTTGACGGCGGAGACTTCGGCCGACGACATCGCAACGTGGGACTCGCTGCAGCATATCGCACTCATCAGAACGCTGGAGATGACGTACTCGATCCGTTTGTCGATGGATGAGATGATGGAGATACGCAGCGTCGGCGACATCGAGAACGTCTTGCGGCGGCATGGCGTTTGACGTGATGCCGATTGCGGTCAGGAGTGTTCTCCCCAGCGAGTCATTTCCGGTCCGGGGTCGACGCCTGCCCAGCCGATGAGACGCGCCGCGATCTCCTCAATCATGCCCTGCATCGTGTCGCGTTTCGTATAGAAGGGCGGCACGGGTGGCGCGATGACGGCGCCGAGACGCGCCAATCGCAGCATTGCCTCGAGATGTCCTTCGTGGAGCGGCGCTTCGCGTGGGACGACGACGAGCCGACGCTTCTCCTTCAGCACGACGTCGGCGGCCCTGGTGAGAAGATTGTCGCCGAAGCCGTGCGCCATGGCGGCGAGGCTGCGCATCGAGCACGGCACGACGATCATGCCGTCGGTTCTGAATGATCCGCTCGCGATCGGGGCCGCGAGATTGCGCGGATCGTGCACATGGCTCGCAGCGTTGATCAGATCGCTCAAGCCGGATGACCCGAGCTCGTGGGCGACAGTCACGCCAGCGCCTTCCGACACGACGAGGTGCGTCTCGACGCCGGCGCGAGACAGCTGTCGCAGCGTTTCGAGCGCGAGGGACGTACCGGAAGCGCCGGTGACGCCGACGATTAGCCGTTTACTCATGTCGGTATTTTCTCCGGAAAGAATTCCTGCCATCGCTCGCTGATCCGCCGCTCGATGTCCCGGTCCGGCTGGATCGTGCGGCCCCAGTCGCGCGTTGTCTCGGCGCCGATCTTGCGTGTTGCGTCGAAGCCCGCCTTGCCGCCCAACCCGTCGAGTGGAGAGGCGAAGTCGAGAGGATCGATGGGCGTGCGATCGATCGTCAGGAGATCGCGCCCCGGGTCCATGCGCGTCGCCAGCGCCCACATCACGTCGCTCCACGAGCGGATATCGATGTCGTCATCGACGACGATCAGCATCTTGGTCATCGAGAACTGAGGCAGTAGCGACCAGAATCCGAGCATCACGCGGCGCGCCTGCCCAGGGTATCGCTTGGCGATGGAAATGACCGCCATTCTGTAAGAGCAGGCTTCGGGTGGAAGCCAGATATCGAGAATTTCGGGGATCAATTGCCGAAGCAGCGGCTTGAAAACGTCGAGAAGCGTGTCGCCGAGAACGGCGGGTTCGTCGGGCGCGCGTCCGGTGAACGTCGTGAGATAGCTCGCGCGCTCGCGGATGCGCATCCCTTTCAGCGTGAAAACGGGATAGTGCTCCGGCGCGTTGTAGTATCCCGTGTGATCTCCGAATGGCCCTTCTAGAGCGGTTTTCGATGCGGAAACCGTCCCCTCGAGCAGAATTTCGGCGCTCGTAGGGGCGTGTAGCGGAATATACGCGCACGGCGCCATATCGACTCTCTGGCTATTCAGGACTCCGGCTAACGCCAGCTCCGAAATGGTTTCGGGTGCAGGCATCACCGCGGCAAGGAGAACCGCGGGGTCGGCTCCAATCACGACGGCGGCGGGGCAGTCCTGACCCAGTGCTTGCCATTGACGATGATGCTTGGCTCCGCCGCGCATTGGCAGCCAGCGCATGATGGCGGTGTCGCGATCCAGGACCTGCATCCGGTAGACGCCGAGATTGTAATGCTCGAAATTGTCGTCGCCCGGCGGACGCGTGATCACGACTCCCCAGGTGATGAGCGGACCGGCATCGTCCGGCCAGCAGGTCTGAACCGGCAATTGCGATAAATCAGGTTCGGCTTGGTGCCACTCGCGCGGTGCTGACGTTGCTTTCGGACGTGCGTGCAGAGCGTTGCGCGCGGCAGGGAGAAGCGACCACGCTTGACGTAAGTCACGTGGCGGCTTCGGAGACTGCATCCACGCCAGCAATTCGCCGAGGGACGTCAGTTCCTCTTGATCTATGCCAAGTCCCCACGCGACTCGTTGGCGCGTCCCGAAGAGATTGGTGATGACGGGAAGCGCTGCAGTCTTGCCCTGCGCGTTCAGCGCGTGCTCCAGTCGAAGCGCGGGGCCACCTCTTTCAATCACCTTGCGATGCAGCTCAGTCACTTCGAGATGCATGGAAATAGGCGCAGTTATGCTGCGAATTTCGTTCTGCTCACTGATGAACGACAGGAACGAAGCGAGGCTCTGAAATGGTGGAAGACGACGTTGATGCATGAACGTTCCGCTTTCGAGACGAAGCTCTCGCGTTTTTCCGTAGCAGTGCGCGCTCCGCATTCTTTGCTCTGGAACAAAGGTTAATCGGTAGGCAACGCCTATGGTGTCGTCTTGCGATGGAGACTGTTGTCGATGGGGCAGAATGCCGACGAAATGAGCTTGCCCGCATTTGTGCGGCGGCTTCTGCCTGCGGCCGTCGGACTGCCACTCGGTCCGGTGCTGACGCTCTCGCTCAGGTCGTTCGCGCGCCGTCGCCCCGAGATCTTCGAGCGGCTCGGTGCGTATTGCAATGCTCGCTATCTAATCGATCCGACGGATCTGCCTTTTTCATTTGATGTCATTCCAAACGGCGTATCCGCGTCGGTGCAGATTACCAACGGACGCGAGCCGGAAATCGCCGATGTTGTTTTGCGCGGGCCGATCATGGCGCTGCTCGGCATCCTCGACGGCACGTTCGATGGCGACGCGCTGTTCTTTCATCGCACGATTTCAATCACGGGGCGGACGGAGGCAATCGTCGCGCTGCGTAACGCGATAGAGGACGCGGAGTTGCAGCCATCAGATCTGCTTGGCCTCAAGGGAACGGCGGCGAGCATCGCCAACAGCGCCATTCTCAGCGGCTTTGACGTCGCGCGGAGCGCGGCTGCAAGCGCGGCGCAGCGCCAAAGGGAGCGGGCATGAGCGAGCGCGGCCGTATGGAGCTCGTCTGTCCGGCGGGAACGCCGGCGACGCTGCGCGCGGCCGTGCAAGCGGGTGCGGACGCCATCTATTGCGGGTTCCGCGACGAGACGAACGCTCGAAATTTTCCCGGTCTCAACTTTTCGGCCCAGGAAATGGCGGAAGGCATTCGCTTCGCGCACGATCATGGCAGCAAGGTTCTGGTCGCGATCAACACGTTCGCGCGCGCCGAGAATACCGAGCCGTGGCGCAAGGCGGCGGACATCGCGGTTGCGAGCGGAGCCGATGCCGTCATCGCCGCCGATATCGCGGTGCTCGATCACATGTCAAGCAACCATCCGGGCACGCGCCTGCATCTTTCCGTGCAGGCCGCCGCGGCAACCCCGGAAGCGATCGGCTTCTATGCCGATGCCTTTGGTGTGCGCCGCGTTGTCCTGCCGCGCGTGCTTTCCGTCCAGGAAATCGCGGCACTCAATCGCGCCATCGCCGTGGAGACGGAAGCGTTCGTATTCGGCGGACTATGCGTGATGGTGGAAGGCCGCTGCCATCTGTCGTCCTATGTGACGGGCAAATCGCCGAACCTCAACGGCGTGTGCTCGCCGCCCGAGGCGGTCAACTATCTCGAGGACTCTAACGGAACGACGGCGCAGCTTTCGGGCTTCACCATCGATCGCTACGAAGCCGGTCAGCCGACGGGGTATCCGACACTCTGTAAGGGGCGGTTCAAGGCGAGCGGCAAGACGGGATACCTGTTTGAAGATCCTGTCAGTCTGAATGCCGGCAGCATGATCGTGGCCTTCCGCGACGCGGGCGTCAAAGCCTTGAAGATCGAAGGGCGGCAGCGGGGCAAGGGTTACGTCAGCGAAGTCGTGCGGGCTTTTCGCAAGGCCGTCGATGCCGTGGAAAAAGGAGGCACGCCGACGGAAATCGATAGCATCCTGGCCAGCATGTCGGAGGGCGGACGGCAGACGACCGGCGCCTACCGCAAGACATGGAGATGACGCGATGCCGCCCATCTCACTGACACTTGGACCAGTGTTTTTTCATTGGCCAGCCGAGCAGCTCAAGGATTTCTATTTTCGCATCGCCGATGAGGCGCCCGTCGACCGGGTTCATCTCGGCGAGGTCGTTTGCGGCAAGCGCATGCCGTTTTCCGATCCGGTCTGGCCGGACGTGATCGAACGCCTGGAGCAGGCGGGGAAAGAGGTCGTGCTCTCGACGCTTGCAACGCCCATGACGGTGCGCGAGCGCCGATCGATCGCAGATCTCTGCGGCGACAGCCGCCTGGTCGAGATCAATGATGTGACAGCGTTGCCTGTGCGAACGGGCCAGCCGTTCGTCGCTGGTCCATTCATCAACGTGTACAATGGCGCGACGGCGCAGTTTCTCATTCAGCGCGGCGCGCGGACCATCTGTCCGCCGGTCGAACTCTCGCTCGCGCATATCGCGGCTATCGCGCGGACGTGCGCGGAGGTGGACTTCGAAGTCTTTGCTTTCGGCCGTTTGCCCTTGGCGCTCTCAGGTCGATGCTATCATGCGCGGCTGCACGGGTTGCACAAGGATTCCTGCCAATTCACCTGCGAGCAAGACCCTGACGGTCTCGTCGTCGATACGCTCGATGATCAGTCCTTTCTCGCCATCAACGGCGTGCAGACGATGTCGGCGCAAGTGCAAGCTGTGATGCGGCCGCCGGGCGAACTTCTCTCTCTCGGCATCGGCCGGCTCCGCCTTTCACCGCACACCTGTGACATGGTTCGCGTGGCGCGAATTTATAGATCGGTCCTGGATGCCGATGAGGAGACGGAGCGGGCTCTGAGCCTGCTGTCGGATCTCGATTTGCCGGGTGCGCTCGTTGATGGATATGCGCGCGGGCGCGCGGGAGCAGAAGCGGTCGCAACGCCATGAAAGATGATGCAGGCCCGTCAACATGCGAACGGGTCGAGGAAAGCGAAATCAAGCCGCCCACCGCCATCGTACCAACGGAATGTTTTCAGGAGATCACGGTGAAGACGGAGTTGACCAAACGAGAGCAGGATTGGAATCCGCGATCCGACGTTGTGCTCTCGAACCAGATCAAGGCCTATGATGCGATGCGGCGCCGCTGCCCGGTCGCCTACAGTGACTATCTCGGCTGGTCGCTCTTCCGGCACGAGGATGTGGTGCGTGTACTGGATGACCATGAGACGTTCAGCAGCGTGGTGTCCCGTCATCTCTCGGTTCCGAGCGGCATGGACCCGCCGCAGCATGCTGCATACAGACAATTGATTGATCGGCACTTCGAGCCCGCGCGCGTCGACGCTTTCGAACCGCAGTGCCGGGCGATTTCAGCGGATCTCGTGTCGCGCCTGGAACGCAATGCGGAGATCGACTTGGCCGTTGATCTCGCGCGCCTCTTCGCGGTTCGCATTCAGTGTGCATTCCTCGGCTGGCCGGGCGAGCTTCACGATCCGTTGCTTCAGTGGGTGCGCAAGAATCACGAAGCGACGCTTGCCCGCGATGTCGAAGCGATGGCGGCCGTTGCGCTCGAGTTTGACGGCTACATCACAGAATTGCTCGAAGCGCGGCGCAGGGCGGGGTCGGCTGCGCCGGACGACATCACCACGGATCTCATCCGGGAGAGGATCGATGGGAGACCATTGAACCATGAGGAGATCGTGAGCATCCTGCGCAACTGGACTGTCGGCGAACTTGGCACCATCACGGCGTGCGTCGGTATTTTGGCTCACTATCTCGCGGAACGCCCGCAGATCCAGAAGCAGCTTCGCGAGAATTTGCATCAGCTTCCGGCAGCGATTGATGAGATCTTGCGACTCCATGCGCCGCTCATCTCCAACCGGCGCGTGGCGCATAAGCCGGTCGAGATCGACGGCCGCAAGATTGCAGCCGGCGAGCGCATTACGCTGATGTGGGCGTCGGCAAATCGCGACGAGGCTGTCTTTGACGACTCGGACGAACTTCGCCTCGATCGCGATCCGGAACAGAACCTTCTTTACGGCCGCGGCATCCATGTCTGCCCGGGCGCAGGTCTTTCGCGGCTGGAACTGCGCGTCATCATGGAGGAGCTGCTTAAAGCAACTCAGACGATGGCGTTCGTTCCCGGCCGGCCGCCGACGCTCGCGGTTTATCCGGCCGGGGGCTTTGCGACGCTGCCTATGCGGATATCGTGACTTCACTTTCATGCTGGATTGGGGTGCGTGGTTGCGATCGCAAAATTTATCTGGGATCGTGATGCGTAGGCGAGGGGCAGACGTGCTGTTGCCGCGATCATTTTAAGTCGAAGGACATTTTTGGTAAACTTGGGTTAGGTCGATAGACATGGAACACAACGATTGGCGCACCATTCGCACGACGCCGTTATTCAGTTCTCTGTCGCAGGACGTGACTGAGAGCATTGTCAGCAGCCAGGGCGTGCGAACCTACGAGAAGGGCGCATTGCTCTTTCAACAGGACTCGCCCTCGGACGCATTCTTCGTCATCCTCGATGGTTGGGTGAAACTATTCCGCATTACGCCGAATGGGACCGAAGCCATCGTCGGCGTGCTGCGGCGAGGCGAATCGTTCGGCGAGGCCGCGATTTTCATGGGGCGGCAATATCCCGTCGCGGCCGAAGTCGTGACGACCGCGCGGCTTCTCAAGGTTGACGGTGACAGTTTCCGGCGGCGTATTCGCGTCGAGCCGGATTTGGCGCTGGCGATCCTTGCTTCTCTCTCGCAACATTTGAAGTTTCTGGTTGGGCATATCGAACAGATCAAAGTGCTCGATGCGTCACAGCGGGTCGCGGACTTTCTCGTGGAACTCAGCGGCCAGACGCAGGGATCGGTGGTGATCGTCCTGCCGTATGAAAAAGCGCTGATCGCTAAACGCCTGGGCATGACGCCCGAAAGCCTCTCGCGCGCATTGGCAAAACTTCGGCCGCTTGGTATTTCTGTGCATCAGGAAAACGTGACCGTCACGGACGTGGCTGCGCTGCGCAACCATGTTGCGATGGGACGTAGCCACGCTGCGAACTCTTAAAGACGAACCTGGAAAGGTCAGGCGTATGACGATTGATGTCCCCGTGCTTGCGGCCATTCGGGCGACTGCCAAGACGCCCGTCGATACGACGCTTGCCGAGACGGCGTCCGTTCTTCGGTCTTGGGGCGTGAACGTACGGGGTATCATTCAGGAAGAATTTGCCGGCTCGGACGGCACGAAGCCGATCACGCGATTGCGCGATGTCGCCGACGGAACGCTGATGCAGATCTCGCAAGATCTCGGACCCAATGCGCGCGGCTGCCGTCTCGATCCTGGAGCGCTGGCGGAGGCGACGCGCCGGCTCGAGACGATCGTGGAAGGTGGCGCGGATATGCTCATTCTCAACCGCTTCGGCCGGTCCGAGTCGGAGGGGACCGGTCTCAGGCCGATCATCGAAGCCGCAATCCTCGCGGGCATTCCGGTGCTTATCGCGGTTCGCGACGAATACATTCCGGCTTGGGATGCCTTTCATGAGGGAATGGCAGTGTGGCTTCCTGCCAATACCAATGCGGTTCTGGATTGGTATCGAACGACGGTGGCACTGCCGCATGCCGCCGCGCCAGCTGCCTAGAGCCTTTCCGCTTTTCGTTGAATCGCGGATCGCCTCTAGGTCTTTATTTTGTCGCGCTTCTTATCGGAAAACCGATTCCCACTTTTCAGGAAGCACTCTAAGGCGCATTTGCCATTTGGGTGATCGCTCGTGGGACTCAATCCGCGTTACGTTCACGGGTCGAGCCGAGAGACTCTATCTCGCGTAGAACCTCGGCGGCCTTATCCGCCTGGTTGGCGATTTCATCGAACAGCAGCGCCATCTCCTTGAAGACAGAGAGGTCACTCTCGTTTTCGGTGATTTCGTCGATATCGGCGAGATAGGAAATCTGGTCGGCGATCAGGTTTCTACGATGCCTCGCTTCTTTCAATCCGCTTCGCAACTGTCGCCGGATCTCTAGAGCCGAGAACCGGTCGAGCGCCTGATCCAGTTTCGTTCGGCATTCGCAGTCGAGTTCCGCCGACGACAAAACCCGGTGCAACCGTAACGAAAGGTCGGACTGGCGGGGAGATTTGACGATCTTGGTCAATGTGCCATTCCCTTCATCGAAGCCGCATATATCGGCGCATTTAAGCTGGGTTGAACAGCTTCCGGGATAACATAAAGCAAGAAAACCAGATTGTTTCAGCGCAAGCCCGAGGCGTGTTCGCTGGCCAGACGGCGAACCTTGCGTCGTCGTTTGCCGTCGTCACCAAATCCAGAAAAGCAGGAACCAACCGGCGTTGGCGGGAAGCATCGCCGCGCAGAACGCCGTGAGTGCGAGAAGCCTGCGTACCGTTGCGTCCGTGTAAAGGTCTGTGATTTTCCAGCACAGCGTGGTGGCCCATAGCGTCGCCAATACAAGTATGGCGGCGCGCGCCTCGCCGACGTAAGGCAGCATGATGCCATCGGCGCGGAGTTGGGTGACGGTCAGCGCCGAGAGACCGAGAAAGACGCCGGCGCCGGCAAGGGGGATCAAGGCCTGCGCCATGTGATGAAATCGAGGCGGATCCCAGGTGCCCAAGCTCCGCGTCGCGACGGCCAGCATCAATGCGATTGTCGCCCCGCATGCGAGCGAGGCCGCAAGAATGTATGCAACCAACAATGCGCCGTCGAGCAACGTCAGCACGTCGTTATTCAAAGGATAATTGGTCAGCAGCCACCAGGGCGCCGTCGCGTCGAGGGGCCACGTCATGTTGGCCGCGATCAAATTTTGCGCAGCCCATTGCTTGACCGCGACCAGCAATGGGCTGGACGACCATTGGAATGCGCCGAGGACCAGACCCAGCAGGCCGAAGACGATCAGGACCGTCTCCCAGGGTTTCGGCGTCTCGCCCGCGATCCGCACGATCTCGACGTTCGGTGAACGGCGCGCCAAGCGGATAGCGCCGCGAAAGCCGCTGCAGCGGCCGCACATGTGGCAAGCGGATGCGCCGCGCATGTTCTTGAACGGCACGAGCGGTGCGCAGTTCACCGGGCCGGGCCTTATGCCCTCCAATTGAGAAGCTCGCCACTGCTCCGGATCGACGTGAAAATGCAAAGGCGCGAGCTTTGCGAGAAGTGCGAATACGCCGCTGACCGGACACAGATAGCGGCACCAGACGCGCTTGTTCCGGCCGTAGAGATAGCCGACGGCGGCGGCGGCGACTGTCGAACCGCCGAGAATGAGAAGTGTCGGCTTTGGGTATTGATAGACGCTGACCATCTGGCCGTAGAGCGTGGTGCTGGCGAAAGCGACCGTGGGCCAGCCTGCCCATGTGATCCAGCGCGGCGTCGCTCTCGCCTTGCCGACGCTGCTGGCATATTCGGTGATGGCGCCTTCGGGACAGAGAAGGCCGCACCACACGCGCCCGACCAGTGCGGTGCTCAAAATCACGAACGGCCACCAGATGCCCCAGAACGCGAATTGCGCGAAGCGCGTGATGTTCGTCCAAATGTAGGCTGCGTTGTCGGGCAACGGTAGCAGCACCGGAACGACGAGCAGGACGAGATAGACCGCGACGACGATCCACTGAGTGCTGCGGATGGTTCGCTGGTGGCGCTGAAGCCAATTTCCGATCCTGGCCCAGACGTCGAGCTGCGCGCCGGCCAGACCGGACGTGTGGTCTCTTTCTGGCAGCGTGCAGATCGTCATCGAGCCTACTCCCCTACTCCCCTGCGCGCCGGACGTCGTCGTGCGATCGCGGTCAGCCGGCAATGACGGTGAGCGCTGCGATCAGTATTCAAGTGTCGTACCCAATCGCCGCGTCACGGGCTTGTGGGTTCCCGGGCGATGAGCTTGGCGGGCGGCGTGTCCAGATGAAAGTCGTCGAAGAATTGATACTCGCCTGGATCAAGCCGTTTGATCACGATGAACGATGTGGTGCCGGCTCCGAGAACTTTTTCCCGGCGCAACTCATTGCTTTCGAATTCGACCGGCGTCGTTCCCTCATTCTGCAGAATGAGCTTGAAGCGACGATTGGCCGGAACCTCGAGGATGGGAGGATCGATTTTTCCATCCGCAAACTTGATGGTGAAGACCGGGTCGTCCTCCGCGAATGCGGGCGCCATCGCAAACAGCGCCAGAAAAACCAGAGACATCATCCGGACTGAAAATGACATGGTGCAACAGGCCTCATATTCAGGCCGTTCACCGCGTTGCAGGCAGCTCAATGCCGGACGCGGTGAACGGAATGTCGTCGGGCAGCCGTTCCGTTTAGTAAGCGCCCTTTTTGCCGGTGCCGGCATAGGTGAATTCGTAGTCGACGCTGAACGGCGCGGCCCACGGTCCTACGCCGGTTTCCTTGTCGACGTGGCGTCCAAAGTGATCGGCCGTTTCAGAACCAAGCGATTTGATCGTGAAAGTCAGTTTATATTTTCCGGCGCCCATCAGCTTGACGTTGTCGCCATAATGCGGGCCATCGCTAGCGACCATCGGCATGAACATGCCGGTCGCGCGTTCGCCGCCATCGATCTTGACGAGCGTATATTCGATCTTGAGATTGGGGATCCAATCGCCTTCGGCGAAGCCGTTTTTATTGTCCGCCAGGGCGTGGATATCTGCTTCCAGGTGAACGTCGGATTCAGCGGCCGCACGCATGATATGCGCGGGCTCCATCTCGATCGGTTGAAGATAGACGGCGGCGACTTCAATGCCGTTGGTCTTGTGCGGGGTGCCGATCGGGTATTCGGCGGCGAATGCCGAGGGCGCGCTCAGGCCCAGCAATGCGATTGCCAGGGGAAGGATCGAACGTCGTGCCATGTTGGCTCCAATCTCATGTGCGGTCATGCTGAATAGGGTGCCGAGCATCGGCCTGAAGGCCAGGCAGATCCAATATTCATTACTTATCTAGTAAACTTATTTCCTGCGCTCCTTGACCCAGGACAAGCGTTCCCGTTTCGCTGACCGCGTCAGACTGCCTTGCTGTGCTTCTGCGGGGAACGGTCAAGGTAGGAGTCGAAAGCCGCCGCCACCACCCGGACAAGATAGCGATGATCGTTCTCAATCCGGAGGATGTCGCCGTCCATCTGCGCCAAGCCCTCGTCGAGCGCGCGAGATAGCCTTTCGTTTTGGCCGGTCAATTCCACGTGGTCGAGGCCATAGCGCGCGCAGATATTGGGGATGTCCGCCTCAAAGTCGCACATCAGCCGCTCGATGATCGCGGCGCGGCCGCGGTCCTCGGTCGTCAGGCTGTAGCCTTTGGCGGTCGCGAGCCGGCCATCCAGGATGCGGGTCGAATAATTGCCGATCGCGGCTTCGTTCTGAACATAGCCGCTCTTCGTCTTTCCGATGGCCGACGCGCCGAAGCCAATCAGCGCTTCGCAGTCGTCCGACGTGTAGCCCTGGAAATTCCGGCGTAACCGGTGCGATGCTTGGGCGACGCCGAGCTCGTCGTCGGGAAGCGCGAAGCAGTCGAGGCCGATCTGTTTGTATCCGGCCTTGATCAGCGCGCCAGCGATCGCAACCGTCTGTTCGACGCGTGCAGTGCTGTCGGGCAGGGACTTCACGTCGATCAGGCGCTGGTGCTTCTTGACGTCCGGCACGTGCGCATAACCGAAGACCGCCAAGCGATCCGGCTTCATGGTGAGCGCTGCTTTTACCGTGTCGATACAGGACTGAACGGTCTGGTTGGGCAATCCGTAGATCAAATCGAAGTTGATGCGCTTGATACCGACGCGGCGAAGAGACGCCACGGTTTGCGCCGTGCATTCCATGCTCTGGATGCGATTTATGCTTTGCTGAACCTTCGGGTCGAACGTCTGCACGCCGAGGCTGGCGCGATTGATGCCGCTTCCGCGCATCGCCGCAAGCATCTCGTGGGTGATCGTTCGCGGGTCGATTTCGATCGCCAGCTCCGCATCGTCGACGATGTCGAATCGGTCGCGCAGCAGATGCACGAGCGCGATGAATTGCGCGGGCTTCATGATGGTTGGCGTGCCGCCGCCGAAGTGGATGTATTTCACCCGCTGGCGGCGTCCTATCCGAGCTGCGACCATCTCGATTTCGCGACGCAGAACGTCGAGGTAGTTCGCGATCGGCTCGTCGCGAGCGCTGATCGTGGTGTTGCAACCGCAGTACCAGCACATCGAGCGACAGTAGGGGATGTGAAGATAGAGCGAGACGGGTTCGCGAGCCGTGAGCGCCGAAAGCCAGCTCGCGTAAACCTTTTCATCGACGGCGGGTGAGAAAAGGGGAGCGGTCGGATAGCTGGTGTAGCGCGGCAGACGGGCTTCGCCGTATGAACGAAGGAGTGTCGATTGCAAAGCCCTTCTCCCGATTTCTGAGAAAACGCGGAGATGCTACTCCGATCTGTCCCTGACACTTTGCGCTAGGCCAATGATCGGGGGCGTCAGGTGCGTCCGAATATCCGGAGGACGCTCATTTTCAGCGGAATGGCGTGCCTGGAGGCGTCCGAGGGCTCTTTAGCCTATCCGAGTTAGGCGATTATCGGCCGATCGATTTCAGGCGTTCATTCAGACCAACGAGGGCGATCAGGATGACTGCGGTGACGAGGGAAATGATCGTACCTCCAGCCAGCGCCAGGAGCACGGCCGCGCCCGAAAAAGAAAAAATGCTTTCCATTGGTTCTCTCCTTGAGATCGTGGGGACGCCCGTCCGCCGTCCGTGAACCTGCCGGCTACATCTGCCCAATGAACATGGCTGTTGCGATCGTGATTGACAACAGAGCCGCGACTACGGCGCCGGTTTTTGGAATGGCGCCCTGCCGGTACATGAAAAGAATGAAGATCAGAAGGACGGGCGTGAGGGTGACAAGCCCAACCTGAGGCTCGTTCATTGCAATGATCCCATGACGGTCGGAACGCGCGATGCCAGAACGGTTCCAGCTGTGTAGATTGCGAAGATCGCGCCGCAGAGCGTGACAAGATAGACGGCGAACAGGGCGCGCCAGCCGCCGGGCGCGATCCGGAGCCCGAGAAAATGCTGCAGGATCGTCCAGGCTTTGACGCCCGCAACCGCCAGCACGATTGCGACCTGCGCGATGATCGGCACTGCGCTCTCCTGAACCGCGCCAGCCCACATCGCGATCAGGGTCAGCACCAGCAGAGCGATCCAGACCTTTACCAAAGTCGTCATGATCAGCGCACCAGATAAATGATGGGATAGATGAGGACCCAAACCATGTCGAGCATATGCCAGAATGCAGCACCGGTCTCGAGGTTCTCGATGCTGTCGGCAAAATAGACGATTGCGAAAATCGTCAGGCCGAGGACGATATGCGCCGCGTGAAATCCGGTGATCAGGAAATACAACTGGAAGAAGGCGTTCGTCTCGATGCCAATCCCGTCTGTAAAGAGCTGACCGTACTCGACGCCCTTGACGGCGAGAAAGACAGCGCCGAGCACCATCCCAGCGATCAGGAGAAGCCGGGCGTCGCGACCTTCTCGTCTGCGCCAGATTGCCGCCGCCACGAGAAAGCCGCTGGTGACGAGCACCAGCGTATTCAATCCGCCAAGCACACGATGCAGATGATTTTGCGAGTCGGCGAACGTCGTTGGGTGCAGCACGCGTGCTACGGAAAAGCCGAGTAGCAGCGCGCCAAATACCGCCAACTCGCCCAGAATCAAGATCCACATCATCGGATTTCCGGGCAACCCCGAGAGTGGCCCCCAATCCGCTTCCTCGGCTTGCGTTTGCGTTGGCCGGTCGTCGGGGTCTCGATGTGCGTCTGCCAATGTCATTAAAATCCTGTGCGTCCCTGCGACCTATAATATGAATGTAAAATACTTCTTTTGTTGTCCGAGCGCAAAGAAGAGACCGGTCCGCCTTTGATAATAACCCCGCGAATGACCCGGCATGCGTGGTGCTGGGCGCGGGCGATAGGGAAAAAGGTTGGAGGCTTGGGGCAATGAGTGAGAGATTCACTAAGGCGGCTGCCCGCAATATTTTTTACGGGGGGTCCATTTTTTTCTTCATCATTTTCGTCGGGCTGACGGCGCAAACGGACTATTACATCCGCACGACGAGCACCAACGAAAGTGCGCTGACCGACGGCGTCCGGCGCGGCAAGCACGTCTGGGAAAAGAACTCCTGCATTAATTGTCATACCTTGCTTGGTGAAGGCGCCTACTTCGCGCCCGAGCTCGGAAATGTCTGGGTGCGATACAACGGGCTCGAGGATCCGAAGGCGGCTCGCGAAGGGCTCTTTGCCTGGATGCACTCACAGCCGAGCGGCGTTGAAGGCCGTCGGCAGATGCCCGACTTCAAGCTGACCGATCAAGAAACCAATGACCTGATCGATTTTCTGGAATTCACCAGCCACGTGAAAACGCAAGGCTGGCCGCCAAAGGCTTCCGGCTGAGGAGACGCGAACAATGAAATATCCTACTCAACGGGTCGCTTTGGCCTACTTCATCGGCGCCATGATTCTATTCGGCGTTCAGATCATCGTCGGCATCGTGGCTGGCAGCGTGTACGTGTTCCCGAATTTTCTGGCCGACGTCGTTCCCTTCAACATTTTGCGCATGATCCACACGAACGCGTTGATCGTGTGGCTGTTGATGGGCTTCTTTGGCTGCGGCTACTATCTCGTTCCGGAGGAAGCGGAGCGCGACATCGAAAGTCCGTTTCTTGCCTATGTTCAGCTTGGGCTTTTGATGTTCGGCGCGCTCGCGGCAGTCGCGGGCTACCTCTTCGGCATTCATGAAGGCCGCGAATTCCTGGAGCAGCCGCTCTGGATCAAAGCCGCGATCGTCGTGGTTGCGCTGATCTATCTCTACAACATTTCGATGACGATCATGAAAGGCCGCAAGACGGCGATCGGCAACGTGTTGCTGCTCGGCATGTGGGGCATCGCGGTGTTCTGGCTGTTCGCCTTCTATAATCCCGGCAACATCGCGCTTGATAAAGTCTACTGGTGGTACATCGTCCACCTGTGGGTCGAGGGCGTGTGGGAACTCGTCATGGCGTCCGTGCTCGCGTTCCTGATGATCAAGATGACCGGCGTCGACCGCGAGGTGATCGAGAAGTGGCTTTATGCCATCGTCGGCCTGGCGCTGTTCTCCGGCGTGCTCGGTACCGGCCACCATTATTACTGGATCGGGGCGCCGGGATACTGGCAGTGGATCGGCAGCATCTTCTCCACCTTCGAAGTCGCGCCGTTCTTTGCGATGGTGATCTTCGCCTTCACGATGGTGTGGAAAGGCCGCCGCGATCATCCGAATAAGGCGGCGATGCTCTGGTCGCTCGGCTGCACGGTCGGTGCGTTCTTCGGGGCGGGCGTGTGGGGCTTCATGCACACATTGTCGTTCGTCAACTACTACAGTCACGGAACGCAGGTCACCGCAGCGCATGGCCATCTCGCCTTCTTCGGCGCCTACGTGATGCTCAATCTGGCGATGATCACCTATGCCATGCCATATCTCCGCAAGCGGGCGCCCTATAATCAGGTGCTCAACATGTGGAGCTTCTGGATCATGACCTCGGCCATGGCGTTCATGACCTTTACGCTGACCTTCGCGGGTGTCGTGCAGGTCCATCTGCAGCGCGTCCTGGGCATGAGCTACATGGAAGTGCAGGATCAGCTGGCGCTGTTCTACTGGATGCGTCTCGGCGCCGGTGCTTTTGTCGGGATCGCGTGCCTGCTGTTCCTCTATTCGGTCTTCGGACCGGTCAGGGAAGAAAAGCCAGCGCGCATCGACATGCCGCTTCAGCCAGCGAACTAGCGGTCTAGGCGGATGTCACGAAGGATCATGGCATGTTGAAGAGTGTCAGCACCACGTCGAAGCAAGCGGACTTGCCGTTCTATGCGCCGGTCGGCTCGGAATGTGAGATTTTCGAGCACGCCTATCGCAACCGCCTGCCGGTCCTGCTCAAGGGGCCGACAGGTTGCGGTAAGACTCGCTTCGTCGCCTACATGGCGGCGCGGCTCGGTCGCCCGCTCTATACGGTGTCGTGCCATGATGACTTGACCGCCGCGGACCTAACGGGACGCTATCTGCTGAAGGGCGGTGACACGGTTTGGGTGGACGGGCCGCTGACGCGGGCCGTCCGTGAAGGGGCGATCTGTTACCTCGATGAGATTGTGGAAGCCCGCAAAGATGTCACCGTCGTCCTACATCCGGTCACCGACGACCGGCGGGCACTACCGCTCGAACGCACGGGCGAATTGCTGCAAGCGCCACCGGAGTTCATGCTGGTGGCATCCTATAATCCTGGCTATCAGAACGTGCTTAAGACGTTGAAGCCGAGCACTAGGCAGCGATTTCTCGCCATGGAGTTCGGCTTTCCAACCCTCAACACTGAAGCCAGCATCGTCGCCCATGAAAGCGGCCTGCCGCATGAGCGTTGCTTGCCGCTCGTTCGAGTCGCGCAGGCTCTGCGCGGTTTGAAGGGGCAGGATATCGAGGAAGGGGCATCGACCCGCCTCGTCGTCTATTGCGCAATGCTGATCCGCGACGGCGTCGACTACGACACCGCGTTGCGCGTCGCCCTGATTGAGCCGTTGTCCGACGATTCCGAGATTGTCGACGGATTGAAGCGCGTCGCCCAGATCGCGCTTGGGTAATCAGCCATGCCGCTGTTCGAGCCGGAAGAAGCGTTCGGGCAATACTGGCACCGCCTCGTCGGATCGTCACGCTCCTATCGCGGGCATCCCGGCGCGGCTGTCGCGCTTGATCGTCTTCGTGTCCGGCTTGGGTTGCTGTTCAGAGCTAGCGGCGGCGACGGCGCCATCCGCATCGTCGGCGGCGCGGCGACGGCATCTGGGCATCGGCTTAATCTCAAGCAAGCGCTGGGTCTCGGGACCGAGATGATCGAGCGGCCAACGCTCGATTCGAGCGCATTACGCCTGCCGGGCAGCATCGACCTGTTTGCTGATGCGAAGGACAATGAAGCGCTTTACGAGTGGCTGGCCATTTGGTTTGCGCATGCCGTTCCGCCGGAGCATGACGTCGATCCGTTGCGGAACGATCTCTATGCTCTGCGCGCCGCCGTGCAGACGACGCGCGCCACGCTCGCCGCGTGGCCGGGTCTGAAGCCCGTCCATGATCGCCTCCGTCGCGCCACTTTGAACGAACGGCCACGGCGCAACCTGCCGGGTATCGAAGGGCAAATCGAGGCGGCGATCGCTCATGTTTTGAACGAGAGCGCGCCGACATCCGATCCGGTCTTCGATGCGATTGCTGGGGATGGCGGGATCGATCCGAGCCTCAAGGCCACGCGCGGTTATCGCACGTTCCTGCCCGTGCCGCTCTGGGGCGACGTCAAGGCGGATGCGGCCAGCGTAGGCGGTCCGGATGCGGATGAACCGGGCGGCGATTCGATTGCGGTCGATGCAAAGCGGCGGACCGGCGTGCGCAAATCCACGGATCGGAGCGACCGCAACGATCCTCTGATGCTGCATCGGTTCGAAACGATCTTCAGCATCTCGGAGATGATCAACGTCAGCCGCGATGTCGACGATGATGATGAGGAAGGCGCGCGGCAGGCGCTCGAGGACACCCCGGAACTGACGATCGGGTCGAACAAGAAGCGGCCGTCCGCAAGATTGAAGATCGATCTCGATCTGGCGCCGCGCGAGATCGATACGACGGCACTCGTCGCCGACCATACGTATCCGGAATGGGACTGGAAGCGGCAGGCATACCGGCCCGACTATTGCCGCGTCATCGCCGGACAGGCATCGGAAGAGGGGGAAGACTGGTCGGCGGATGTGGTGACGCAGCGGAATATTCGCCATGTTCGCCGTCAGTTTGAAGCGTTGCGTCCGCGCCGCCAGACGTTGCACGCCGAGCCCGATGGCGACGAACTCGATCTGTCGATGCTGATCCGCTCGATCGCGGATCGGAAGGCCGGCGAATCCGGCAGCGATCGCATCTTCACCGATGTGCGGCCGGCGGCGCGCGACTTGTCGGTCGCGGTGCTGATGGACGTGTCGCTGTCGACAGATGCGTGGATGCAGGAACGGCGCGTTCTGGATGTCGAGAAGGGCGCGCTGCTCGCCTTGACTCACGGTTTGACGGCGTGCGGTGACGAGCATGCCATCTACACCTTTACCTCTCGACGGCGCAGCAACGTCACCGTGACGACGCTCAAAGATTACGACGAAGCGCTCGATCAACGCATCGCGCGTCGAATTTCGGCGCTGAAGCCAGGGCAATACACGCGGATCGGCGCCGCCGTCCGTCATGTCACGAGCGAACTCGTCAAGCGTCCGCAGCGGCATCGCCTGCTTCTTCTTCTGACTGACGGCAAGCCGAACGACGTCGATCATTATGAAGGCCGGTTCGGCATCGAGGACACGCGAATGGCGATCCGCGAGGCGCGCAAGGCCGGGCTGCGCGTGTTCGGCGTCACCATCGATGAAAACGCGAGGGACTACTTCCCGCATATCTTCGGGCGCGGCGCCTATGCCATCGTTCGCGATATCGCGCGCTTGCCGGCGGCGCTGCCTGCGATTTATCGCCAGCTCACGACATAACGCGGTTGGGTCAAGCCCGTGCGTTTCGTGGATCGCTTCGCGACCTGTGCATGATATTTGTCAACGTGGGGATTTTCCGCGGAGCTAGCTTCGGGTTAAATTCGAGTCCGTTTGCAAAGCTTGAGGGAACATGCGCCTCTCGTGGTCCGTCGCTGTTGTGTTCGCGATTGCCGCAACTTTCTTTGCGGGTTCTGTCGTCGCGAAGAGCCGGGCGTCCGGCAAGGATGATCAACGCGAGGCGGTGACGTTCAGCCACGCGGAGGCGGAGGAGATGCTGTCCGGTATGCGGACGTATCTCGAGACAATCCAGGATATCGTTTCGGCGCTTGCGGAGAATAAAGTCGCGCGCGTGCCGGAGATCGCGGCACGTTCGGGCAACAAGCTGCTCAGCGGAATGAACCCGATGACCGGCCTCAAGGCGCCGGTAGGGTTCACGATGATGAGCCTCGATACGCATGACAAGTTCGACAAGCTTGCCGAGAAAGCCGGGCGTGGTGTTTCGCGGACCGAGGTTCTGACCGATCTGGAAAATATTCTGAGCAACTGCACCGGTTGTCACGCGGCCTACAAGTTGGCGCGTTGATCGGAGCATCCGGAGAAGCGTGGCTGGCGCCGATGTGACGCCAGCCCGTAACTGTGATCAGAACGTCACCGTGACGCCGGCATTGAATGACCGGCCCTGGCCCGGAACCGGCGAAATCAAACCGACGCGGCCTCCGGCATTGTAGTCGGCCCAGTCCACGCCACCGAGCGGAGCGTAGTAGAGCTTGTCGAATAGATTGGCGATGCCAAGATCTAGGCGCACGTTCTCCCACTGATAGCTCGACCGCAAATCGACCAATGCATAACCCGGTGTCGTCGGTTCGTTCCGGAGATCGTTCACGTCCGACTTTTCGTTCACCATCGTCACCTGGACAGCGTTCGTCCAGTTGCCGAGTTGATGATTGAGCGTCACCTGGGCGTTGATCGGCATCATGTGATAGAGCGTGTCGCCGGTGTCGAGGTTCTCGCCATTCACGTATCCGATCAATGCGGAAAGCCCGAACAGTCCGTAGTTCGCGCTGTCCCAGAGTTCCACGCTGCCGGAGACGTTGACGCCGTATAATTGTGCGTCGTGATTGGCGAAGCGTAGCGTCACGAATTCGGACGAGGGCATCATACCGCCGCCCATTCCGCCACCCATGCCCATTCCGCTCTGCGTCTTGAGATAATCGGCGTCGATGTAGTCTTGCGCATACGTATAGTAGGGCGTGATCTTGACGTCCCATGTGCGCCGCTGCGGGTCGTGCCATCCCGCCGTCACGCTGAACGTATTGGCGACCTCGGGCTTCAGATCGAGATTTCCGACGTAGCCGTTCGCATCACCATACCAGCCGATCATGTTCGCGGCCATGTCGCCGGTGCTCCAGGCATAGCGCTCGTAGAAGTTGGGCGATCGCGTTTTGCGCGCGTAGCCGAATTCATACGTTTCGACCGCGCTCGGTTCGTAGCGCGCCAGCGCGGTCACGTCGAAGTTTGCGTCGGTTTTCTGGTGATTGCGCGCGTTGAAGGCGGCCGCATCGGCAGCGTACATCATGCTGTAGCCCGCGACATCGCCCGTATTCATCCACACCATGTCGTTGCGGACGCCGAGAAGCGTGCTCCAAGCGTGGTCCCAGCGATGCTCCCACTCGACAAATGTTCCGAGACGCTCGCGCGTGCCGTGATTGATATTGATGAAGTCGTCCGGGCCCATCATCGGCGCCATGCCGGCGACGGGTGGCCACCAGTCATCGAGCGTGACGCGATGGAATTCGTTGCCGACGCGGATGACGTCCGCCGTCGTCAGCGGAATCTCCGCTTTGATCGAATAGCCGGCGTCGGTCCCCTCGGAGTTCATCGGCATCTGACCGCCTTTGTCGGCGAGCATGTCCATGCGGTGATCGGTTTTGTGATAGAACGCTCTGACGTCCAACGATCCCCAATCGAAATGCGTCAAATAACGCGCATTGAAGAGCCAGGCCGTGTTGTCGACCATATCCATGCGCTGGTTGACGTATCCCTGATACGGGATGTGAGCGTAGATGCCCTGAAGCGTAAAGAGGTCGCCGCCGTTCTTGATGCCGAGCGTCACGGCGTGATTTTGCGCCTCGTACAGTGTCGAGCGAACGATCGGGCCGTCGTCTCCGCGCCAATAGTCGTTGGCTTTGTTCCAGGCGCCGGAATAGCCGAGGCTGACGTTCTGCGTCGCGGCTTCGGCGTGCGCGGCCGTGCTGATGCTATCGCCATTGCTGCGATAGAACGTCGAGAGGCTTCCTGAGGTTCGCACTCCGCCACCGACGTCGGCAAAGCGCGGCGGTAGCGATTCGACGACGATCGTTCCGCCGAGACTGTCGCCGCCCTTGCTGACGGGCGTCACGCCGGCGATGACCTCAGCGACGGCGACCTGGGATGGATCGATGTACGACAGTGGCGGATTCATATGGTTCGTGCAGGCCGACGTCACGGCCATGCCGTTGATCAGAATTTTCACGCGGTCGTCGTTCAGGCCGTTGATCGCGGGGAGACCCGAAATGCCGCCTGATTGGAAAATGCTGACGCCCGGAGCTTTGGTGAGAAGCTGGGCGGTATCGCTCGTTCCGGGAAGCTGAGACTGGATTGCATTCCCAGAGATACGTGCCGTATTGAGCGGCACCGCCAAACCTCGCGCTCCGGGTGCGTTATCGAATGCCGTTGCGGGCAGCGATTGATCGGGCGTCGATTGTTGCGGTTCTGACGACGTGGAAGGGTCCGATGCCGCCGGACTCTGGCTCGCAACCGACTTGGCTTTCGGTTTCTTTGCCTTCGGTGTCGTGTGGTGGTGCTGATGCTGCTGCTGAACGACGACGTCTGGCAACTGGTTCTCGGCGGTTCCCTGCGCGTGTGCCGACCCGCTCAAGGCATATGGAGCGATCGCTATTATTGCGGTTGCGCCGAGCAACCGTGCTCGCAAATCAACGTACATGATATGTTTCCCCCAGACGGCGAGGCGCGCGCGGAAACGCAGCCAAGCGCCGGTATTCAAATTTTAGTGGCTCGATTGGAATAGGATCGCGAGACTGCTGCGATCAGAGCGCTTTCAGCGAGGGGGACCTCGGTTGCGCGCGTCGATCGTGAAGATAACGGCAAGCAGCGCGGTTGCACTCGCGCGAATAACGCGGCCGACGTCCATCTTGGGTCGGACGATTGGCTGCGTCGCCGTGATTGCCAGATGAAAGGCCGCCAGGCCTTTGCAGAAGGGGCAATCCGTTCCGTCGCGTTCGGGTGCGGAATGACTAGAGGCTGAATGGTGTGATTTGCCGCTTTGGCAAATGATGTCCGAGAAATTGCCGAGGTCGGCGGCAAAAAGAGCTTGCCGCAGTTCCGAGACGAAATGATTGGGGAGCAGCGCGATATAAAAAAGCACGCCCAGCAGCGCGAAAGCTGCCGAGAACGTTGAGCGCCTATTCCCCCTTGCGCGCTTCACCGTTTGCCCCTGTGGTCGTCGCGACGGAACGATTATCGTTTGTGTTACCGGAACCCACCATCCGGCAACGTCGATATTCAAATCGATATCGCTTGTCTATTCCGGCTGCAAGCGCTCAGGCTTTGTTGAAGATCAAGCTATCGACGTGACGGTTCGATGCAGCCCATCGCGTCATGCTCGCGTGAGGCCGCAACGAATTCGTTCGCAGAATAATTCTAAGGTGAAGCCGGAGCCACCGGTGCAGGGCTGGCGCCAGGCCAGACATAACCGCCGCCGATGACGATGTTGTGTGATGTCAGGCTCGTTTCCAACCTTCCTTCGGGCGGGGTCGCGCCGGTGCGCCAACGAGTGAATTGCCGCCAAAGGTCGCCGGGCATTTCCGTCAGCCCGGAAAACGGCTCAATGAACCAGCGCGGCAACCAATCGGATTTCAGATCCTTCAGAGACCATGATTTGCCGCCGGTCAGCGCGGCTTCGATGGCGGACCAGACGAATTTGTATTCGACGTAGTAGGAACCGCGTCCGATGCGCAGTTCGAGGCCCGCGAGAAATTGAAAGGCAGGTCCGGCATATTGATACTCATGCGTCCGCTTCTCGGGCGGCTCTCCGGCAAACCATGTCTCCACGTGCGGCACGGCGGCGCCGAAGCCGACGCCGAAGTAAGGTCGTATCTTCGGTGCGAGCGGGGGCAGGCGCACGAGACCCGATAGATAGAGGACGTTATGTCCGTGGGTGAATTCCATGCGATCGAATAGATCCGTCAGGTGCAGCGGCGATGGGGCGGGCGCTCCTTTGAGCGTGCCGGTTGTCTCGACGTCCTCGACGATACCGTTCTTGAGCTTGCGTCCGTGCGCGCCTCTGCCAAGCCGGGCGATCGCCTTGCTGTGCATGAAGTCGATCATCATTCCAAACGAACCCGCCCAGCGGATGACGCGGGCGCCGCCGTCGATGGGGAAGTAGAAGGTGTCGCCGTCCCAGCTCATGTTCTTGAGCGTCAGATCCGTGCCGTTTGGGCGTTCGAGATGAAGATCGCTGCGATGGTAGTAAGGCGCGCTGAGATATCCACTCGCGACGGTTTCCGAGGAATTGAACCATGATGACGCGGCGGCCGGCGTGGCGTCGTTTTTGGCGGACTCGTCTCCGCGATCTCCCGTCAAAGATGACGACAGCATGATCGCGCTCAGCATGATGATGGTTCCGGCGGCCGCCATCCTGTCCAGCATCGCCCGCAGGCCATGCGATGCGATGAAATCGGACGTCCCGTCTTTAACCGCCAACGACGCTATCATGCTTGCCCGTCTTTGTTATGAACGCCCCACATGGTCGCAGGCCGCGCATTACGCGGCGAGCGGTCCCCTCGTCGGCGCCGACCTAAATCCCGACTTTGATGCTACGTCAACTGCGCCGGATTATCTGGCGAGGTTCGGTGCCTTTGATTTGGGTTAAATGGAATCGCTCAGAAACCGGTTAGCATGGAGACGTGTGCGATCGGCTGGATATTGTCGCGAGCTTGCCAGGATCCTTTCGCACCGTCGCAATCCAGTTGCGTGCGAAATTGCAAATTCAATCTCCACACGTGAGGGACCTATGACCGATCAGGAGCGTGCCAAGACCATCGTGCGGGACGTCTTCCTCCACGATCTCAAGGGAGAAATCGGCACCCTGGCGCGACTTGGCGTGCCGCTTGCCGATCGACAGGAGATCATCAAACGGTTGGCGCAGGCGTTTGGGCTTGTGCGCGAGGAAGAAAAATCGAAGACTGCGGCGTAAGCGCCGTCGAATTCGAGCATGATATGCCGCGTGTGTCCGGCGCGTTCATCGTGCGCTGGCGCACGCAAGGCGCACCCCTTTCGCATTTTCTTTATACTTGCCGCAGCTGACGCGACTGTGTCCGTTGCGCTGTGGCTGCCCAAGCTTCTGGGTTTCACGGCGGGTAACGTCGCCGGCGTGCCGTTGATTGTCTGGCATCGCGACGAAATCCTTTTTGGGATGATGCCGGCGGTTCTTGCGGGTTTCGTGCTCACGGCGTTGCCGCGCTGGACGCGCGGTGCTCCGGTGACGCCGGCTCAGGTGATGTTGCTCGCCGGTCTCTGGCTTGCGGGGCGCGTTGTGCACTCCGTATCCGTGGATAGTTTCGCTGCTGTGCACGTGCTGGCTTCGGCTCTCGCCTTCGTGTTCGTCGGTGCGTTGACGCTAATGGCGGCACGACAAATCGGCGCGAGCCGAGCATGGCGTGAGATCAAGGTTGTTCTGCTGCTTGCCGGTTTCACCTGTGCGGCGGGGCTTGCGTTGCTTCGTCCAGCGGATGCGACGAGTGAGATGGCGATGCGCCTCGGGCTTGCGTGCGTGCTCGCTCTCGTCGTTGTTCTGGGCGGACGCATTGCGCCCGCGCTGACTGCGGCGTGGCTGAAGGCGAGGGGCCAATCGGTATCGGAAGCGCATAGCAGATGGCTCGATACGACGGCCGCTTTAACCGTCGCAGTAGCTCTGGGCGGCTGGGCGATTGCAACCTCGAGCGAGATCACGGCAGTGGCGTCGGCGTTCGCTTGCGTCACTCAAGCGGGACGGCTGGCGCTCTGGAAGGGGTGGCGGGCCGCCGGTTCAGCCCCGGTACTTGCCCTGCACGTCGCTTATGGCTGGATACCGGCCGGCTTCGCGTTGCATGCGGCCGCTGTCTTTTGGCCATCGTTCGTGAGCCAAGCCGCCGCCGTTCATGCCTGGGCCATCGGCGCGATCGGACTGATGAGCGTTGCGGTGATGGCCAGCATGATCAGGCGGCATTCTCGCACGCCGTTCGCAGTCTCAGGTTTGATGTCGCTATCGCTTGCTTCAGTGGCCATCGCGGCTCCGGCACGCATTGCTGCGGAGATTATCCCGGATGGGCGGCAATACTGGCTCATTCTTTCGGCGTTAGGCTGGGTTGCAGGCTTTGCGTTATTTCTTCTTGCCTTCAGAAACCCATTGCTCCGACGACGCGATATGGTCTGAATGAATTGCGGAGACCTCAAAGGGCATTTGAGGTCTCCGCTACACTTAGGACGCTACGCTACGTTACTGTTTTGCAGGTCCTTCATACATGATGGAGTCGTTCTTCGGGCCGTCGACATTCAAGAAGCCCACGAGACCGTGCTCCAGGCGCGAGAGCGCGTGATCGACCAGGATATAGCGGCCTGCACGATCGATCTTGAAGTCGACGATCGTGGCGCCACCCGGCGGAACCGAGACCGTCTGCACGCCGAGCAGCGGCGGCGAGATGACGCTGCCGAGCGAATAGACGTGATCGAAGATCTCACCGATGACGTGGAACGATGACGTGAAGTTGGGTCCGCCTACACCGAAGAAGATACGTACGGTTTCCCCGACGCTGGCATAAAGAGGATGGCTACGGGTGAGCGAACCGACAGAACCGTTGAAGAGAAAATATTCCGGCTTCTCATTGATCAGCTTCTCGTAGTCCATCTCCTGTTCGCCGGCCGTGCCAAACGATTTGACCGTGTAGACCTCGCCTTGCATGACGTAGAACTCGCGGTCGACCTGCGGCAGGCCGCCTTCCGGCTCGACGAGCAGAAGCCCGTACATGCCGTTGGTGATGTGGGTCGGGACGCTCGGCGTTGCGCAATGATAAACATAAATGCCCGGAATGAGCGCCTTGAACGTCACGACGGTTTCACCGCCGGGATCGGTTTGCGTGAATGCGGCGGCGCCGCCAGGTCCAGTCGCGCCGTGGAAATCCACGGAGTGGACCATCAAGCTATCCTTGTGGTTTTTCAGATGCAGTTCGATGGTGTCGCCGACGCGTACGCGCAGGAAGGGTCCCGGAACCTTGCCGTTGAATGTCCAATACGTATAGGTCGTGTTGTCGTCGAGTTGTCCTTTGACCTCGATCGTTTCGAGATCGATACGGACTGTTTTTGCCTGACGCGGTCCGATCGGTCCGGGCAGATCAGCGGGATCGCGCGTGATGTCGGCCCCGGATGATTTCATCTCGGCACGATTACCTGGCAGAACCTGGATCTGGCCTTGCATGCCTGCCTGGCGATGTCCGGGAATCGAGCAATAGTAGTCGAATTCGCCAACTTTGCTGGCGACGAACGAGAATGTGGAGCTGGCGTTCTTGCCGTTGACGATCGCGGATCGCGCCGCATACTGATCAACGACGATATCGTGCTGGGCGCCTTCGCCGTTCACGAGGTTGACCTGAACAGTTTCGCCTTCATGTACAACCAAGGTCGGATTGATCTTGTGATCGATATCGCCGCCGACGCCGATGTAAACCATGCGTCCTTCAGCGATGCCGGTACGCAAAGTAAATACGACAGGTGCGTGTGCACCCGTTGTCGGGTCGGATTTTTCGTTCTCGGGTGATTTTGTCTTTTCCTTTTTGGGGGCGGCCGGGGCGTCGGCGGCTGGGGCGGCCTTCTGCGCCATATGCTGGTGCTCCGCATGTGCAGCGGGCACTGAGAGTAATCCGGCCATGATTAGGCCGATAACCGCCCCGAAGCGGTGGAACACCATAATCTCCTCCTTATGTTCACGCGCTTAAGATCGCCGAGAACGCTGCGGTTGATCGCATCGCAGTGCGCGCGGCACATAGCCCTGACAGGACGATTGATTCGTAGACGGACCGTTCTTTCCCGGGCCTCAGCTGTTTCAAAGCATGCCGTCCACGGGTGAGCCTTGTTCTTGGACAAGAGTGACGACTCGCGCGGCGAAATCGCTCAGGACCCCGTTCTGAGATCGTTTCCGGAGGCCTCCCACGATGCTTTTTGAAGACTTTAATGGAGGCCGGCGCGATGAGGCCGCGGGCTGGCACGTTCAGACCGGTTATCGCGGACTATGTCATCTCGGTAGAAATCGAACTTATACGGTGCGTTTCGCTTATCGCGAGGCTCCGATCACGGTCTCGATGCGCGAAGCAATTTCGTTGTTCGGGATATCAGCGGGGTCTTCGTCGATTTCGGCGACGACTTTATTTCTAACTTCCGGCTTGATCATCTTGCGGAGATTGCCAAGCATGGTCGCGGGCGCGATGATTATCAACCGGTCGAACGCTTCCTTTGCCGAATGGTCGGCCAGCATGGATGCGAGCTGGCTGGCAAATAGAGCTTCGAGGGCTGTGTTGGAGGCGCGTCGCGATTCAACGCCGAAGCGGGCAAGCCCGGCAGATCCATAAGAATGGTCCGAGGCGGCTCCACTCATTTCTCGATCCGGTGGACCGTCGAGGTGCGAGCGCGATCCGGAAATAAAATGCATGGCCTGGTGCTTTGCAGTCGTCTCCAGGATGCGGGCCCTGCCGCCATCTGCAACCAGGATCCATGTCCGTGTGTGTTCCATGGCAGGACTGCGCGCTCGTTGCCTGTTTGCGACCATTGAAAAATAATCTTCGCCGTGCATGTCCGAAGCCGCCTTGATCGAGATCAGTTGAAATGGGGGCCGGCTCACCCATGCATAAAGCTTTTCGACAAGGTCTCTGCTAAAGTGCATTGATTGCGTCGGCGTCCCAACCAACACGTGCATTGAACGAAAAGGCCGCTCCATGCTGCAGGCACTTCTCCAATCTGCCGTCGTGGCGATATTGGCTATCGATGATCGCGGCCGGATCCGCACGGCCAATCCTGCGGCCGAGCGTATGTTCGGCTACACGTCGGAAGAAATGCGCGATCGCAACATCAGCATGCTGATGCCTGAGCCCTACCGCTCGCAGCATGACCACTATATGGAACGCTATGTCCGGACGGGCGAAAAACGGATTATAGGTATCGGCCGGGAGGTTGCGGGTCAGCGCAAGGATGGATCGATTTTTCCAATTCACCTTGCGGTTGGTGAATTCGAGTCGGAGGGTGATCGCTTCTTTTCCGGTATCATCACCGACCTTAGCGCGCATGCCCGCTTGCAGGCGGAGATCGACCGCCAATCGCTGCTCTTCCAGGCCGTGTTCGATTATGTTCCAGAAACGCTGGTGATTTCGGCGCCGGAGGGCCAGATCGTTCTCATCAATCCGGCCGCCACGCGCATGTTCGGCTATAGCGCAAACGAAGTCACGGGACTTGACTGGACGGTGCTTTTCGATGCGCCGCCGGACAAGGCGCAATTGCAAAAAGATCTGGCTTCGAAACACGAAAGCGACGGCGGGAGCGTTGAAATTTCAACCGTCTTGCGTCGCAAGGACGGGCGTACGTTTCCAGCGCAGGGGCATATTGCGGTCATTGCCGGCGCCGACGGGACGCAGATGGCGGTGGTCAGCCTCTTCCGGGACATGACCGAGGAGATCAAGCGGCGCGAGAGTTCGCTCAGGCTTCAGAAACTTGAAGCCGTCGGACAGTTGACGGGCGGCATTGCGCACGACTTCAACAATCTCCTGACGATCATTTCCGGCAATCTCGAACTTCTGGACGGAACGATTTCCAATCCCGAGGATCGCGAGCTTCTCTCGCGCGCGACGCGGGCCGCCGATTCAGGCGCGCGTCTCACACGACGATTGCTGACGTTCGCGCGCCGCCGGCAACTGGCGCCGGAGGTGATCAATCTCAACGAGCAGGTTCGGAGCATGACCGAGCTTTTGCATCGTACCCTCGGGGCGACGATTGATCTGCAGACGAGTTTCACCCGCGACTTGTGGTTGACCCGCGCGGATGCGGGCGAAATTGAATCCGCGGTCATCAATCTGGCGATCAACGCGCGCGATGCGATGCCCAGTGGCGGCAAGCTCGCCATTCGCACCGACAATGCGATGCTGGAAGGCGATGAGGTCGGTTTCGAAGGGCCGCTCGTTGCGGGGGACTACGTGCGGGTATCGGTCTCCGACAATGGGGCCGGAATGACCAAGGATGTACTCGGGCGGGTGTTCGAGCCGTTTTTCACGACCAAGCCGCCAGGACGCGGGACGGGCCTGGGTCTCAGCACGATCTATGGATTCATCAAGCAATCCGGCGGGAACATCACGATTTACAGCGAGCCCGGCGCGGGCACGACCGTAAACCTCTACTTCCCGCGATGCCTCGATTTTCCGGTCGGCGTTACCGCCGGGGCCGACGCGTCGAAGGAGGAACGCGGGCGGGGTGAACGCATCCTCGTCGTCGAAGACAACGGCGACGTGCGTGCGTTGACGGTGCAGCGCCTCGAGCGTCTCGGTTACGAGGTGGTGGAGTTTCCCACCGGCGCGGCGGCGCGCGATGCGCTGAAGGGCGGGCTGAAGATCGATCTGGTTTTCAGCGATATCATGATGCCTGGAGGCTTGACGGGCGTCGATCTTCGAAACTGGATCGGCGAATTCGAGCCGGCACTGCCGGTGATTTTGACGACCGGATTTGCGGGCGACGCCGGCGATATCGCGACGATTGCGGATGAATGGCCGATCTTACGCAAACCCTACGGGCAAAGAGATCTTGCGGGAATTGTCCGAAAAACGCTTGAAAAACGCAAGGTTTGACGGTGCGATGTTGAACTTTTTTGTGCGCATCGCGTTCGGCGATATCCGGTCGCGCAACGGATGCGCACATATGTCAGATCAGGATTTTTTCCGCCTGACATCGCTTGTGAACATATAGCCAATGCCGCGGATGGACTTTATTTTTGGCGAGATGCTTGAGCCGGTATCGATTTTACGGCGCAATCTGCTCACCAAGGCGTCGATCGAACGGTCGAGCGGCGAGTAGTCGTGACCCTTCAGGATGTCCATGATTTCATCGCGCGTCAGGGCGCGATGCGGACGCCGGGCGAACATCTCCAGAAGATTGAATTCCGCTGTCGTCAAGTCGCGCAAGACGCCTTTGTCATCCTTCAGTTCGCGGCTCGTCACGTCCATCGTCCAGCCCGCGAATTCGTAAGTCTCGTGCGCCGGGGATGACGCCGCCGCGGTCGTCCGGTTGCCGCCGTCGTGCCGTCGCAAGACGGAGCGGACGCGAGCGAGGACCTCACGCAGGTTGAAGGGCTTCGAGATGTAGTCGTCGGCTCCGATCTCGAGACCGACGATCCGGTCGACGGTGTCCCCTTTGCCCGAGACCATGACAATCGGAACGTCGTGCTTGGCGCGGATTTCGCGGGCGAGAGAAAGTCCGTCTTCCTCGCCGAGGGCCAAGTCGAGCGTTACGAGGCTGACCGTGTCCTGATCGAGGGCAGCTCGCGTCGCCGCTGCATCCGCCGCTTCGGCCACGGCATATCCTTCGCGCTCGAAGCACGTCCTCAGGAGACGGCGAATTTCGGGTTCGTCGTCAACGACAAGTATTTTCGTTGTCACGTCAGCTCTCCGAGGGGCTTGGCGCGGTGCAGTTGTAGATTACAAACTGTTACAATTCTTTACCGTTGAAGCATACCCGCGCGATCCTACCCGGCTTTTATGGCCGCAGATCGAACCGCCTTTCGACAGAGAAGGAGAGCGGATATGCTGGGTGCAATAAGTGTTCATGATGCTTTTTCGTACAGGCCTCAGCAGGGGCTGTCGCGGGATTCTGTAGTAAGACAGCGCGACGGGTTCGAGAATGGCACGGTCCGGCGGCTCCGAGCCAAGGAATACATTTTCTGCGAAGGTGATCCGAGGACGCATATTTTTCACGTCGAGCAGGGTGTCATCGCGCTATCGAAGGTTCTCGGAGACGGGCGTCGGCAAGTCATAGATTTTGCCTACCCAGGTGACTACATCGGCCTCGGCCTCCACGGCGAATACATTTTCGATGCGCAGGCGACTTGCGCCGCCAAGGTCAAATGCATCCCGGCATCGGCCCTGGAAGACGCGGCGGCCTCCGATCCGGACTTGGCGCTGACGCTCTATAAGGCGGTATTGGCGGAGCTTGCAACAGCCCGCAATCTGCTTGTCTGCGTCGGGCAGGGCACGGCGATGGAGCGGATTGCCGCTTTTCTTGTCAGGTTGCGCGATCGCGCCGCGGTTTCGGGGCCGAATGGCAACGTTTTCAGCCTGATGATGCGACGGTCGGATATCGGTGATCTTCTGGGTCTTACGATCGAGACGGTCAGCAGAACACTAACGAAGTTGCGCAGTATGGGCGTTATCGAAATCGTCAATTCGACCGAAATCCACGTTCTTGACGAGGATAAGCTGGAGCGGTTGGCGGCTTGAACGGCCTTAACTGCAAAATAGACAATCAACGCATAGCAAAAAGGCCGCTCAAGGAGCGGCCTTTGTATTTGATGCGAAAACCCGAGGCCATTCCATCATTGGATGGAACGGCCTTTCGTGTCAGGCGATGCGGATGGCGAAGATCTTGCGGATCTTTTCTTCCGTCTTCCAGGTACCGACGAAGCCGGCGTCGATCTGGAAGCTGTC
>NZ_JBAYUV010000018.1:0-60007 GCF_041674905.1 Hyphomicrobium sp. | reverse complement strand
TCGAGCACCGTCGCAACGTCGAGCTTCGACGTTGAAGCGCGCTCGATCGATTCGACGCTGACGCATGGCGCCAATGCACTGGCGCTTGGCGAGCAACCGATCGAACTGCGCACGCCTGCCGTGCCCGCAGTCGCGCCCGCGATGATGAGCAAGTCGGAACTCTTCAAGCAGCGCGCGACGGAAGCCAAGCTCCGCGGCTACGAAGGCGTCGCCTGCACCGAGTGCTACAACTTCACAATGGTCCGCAACGGCACCTGCCTGAAGTGCGACACCTGCGGCTCAACGAGCGGGTGTTCTTGATATTTGAAACCGGGGGGCGAGGCTAAGGTCTCGCCCTTTTTGTGCGTAGGCTTTCAATGAGCGCAGATATTGGAAATCGAATTTATCGAGTGATCGATGACGCCCGAGCGGAAATGTTTCAGCGTGCAGAGCAGGCGCAACTTACTTTTTTGGCCTTCGAACTCGCAGCACAGGAGCTAACGTCTCCAAATGCAACACAAACAAAAACGATCAGCTTTCCTGTTGGGCTCCGACCAGACAAAACAACAATTCCAACCGAGCGAATTTACACTCGCGAAGACCTTCTCACACAATATCGTCTCCTTGCAGTGCACCAGCTAGCCGTGAACGGCCTTTCTCAACTTGTCATTCACGTTGAGTCGATGCTCGAAGACCTCTTGCGCGTAATTGTATTGAAATTCCCGAAGAAAATCGGAACAAAAAAGCAGATCGCTCTTCACATCGTCCTGGAGTCAGCCTCGATTGACGACATTCACCAGCGCGCGGTCGACAGCCTCCTGAACGAAATTTCCTACGAGTCACCCCACGATTTTGCGAAAACTTTCGAAACAATCACAGGAGTAAATCTCCTAGAGTGCCCCGCTTTTCACCGATATATTGAAGGAAAGGCCTCGCGCGATATTTTCATGCATAATCGCGGCATAGCTAACCCAACCTATCGCCGAAAAGCCGGCTCGCACGCAAGAGTACCGGTCGGATCCACCATACCGTGCGATGTTCAGTATTTCTTGGAATGCTACGAAGCATCCCTGCAGCTTACAGAATGGCTGGAAACTGAATTCCACTCAATATTCCCAAGCACCGATTTCGAAGCTCGCAAGACGGCACAGATGGAGATGTCTCTACCTCAACCGACAGAAACTGCCCCCCCCCCACTCGTTGAACCGATCAAGAAGATGATCAAGAAGAAACGTAAAACGCCGTCATCCTCGGACGCGTGAGCGCATGCGATGCGCGTTCGGGAACCAGCATGAGGCTCGGCGCAGCCGTCCGTAATTCTTGCAAGACGCTTCCATCGAAGCGCCTTGTTTAATTTTGCGCTCTCTTTTGTTGGCGTTGGCGACTCCGCTACGCGGAGCCGGCCGCCAACGCGGGTCCCTTGCGCGAGAATGACGGGGGGAGCGGAAATGCGCATCGTTAGGCCAGCAGTCTATATCCTCGCGAGCGGTCGCAATGGGACGCTGTACATCGGCGTCACCGGCGATCTCGCGGCGCGCGTGTCCATTCACCAGCAGGACTTGGCGGACGGCTTCACGAAGCGATACGGCGTGCACATACTCGTGCACTACGAGCATTTCGAAACGATGCCGGACGCCATCGCACGAGAGAAGCAATTAAAGAAATTCCTGCGCGCCGCGAAGCTCGCGCTGATCGAAACCAACAATCCGCACCGGCGCGTTCTGACGTCCGACGTACAGGCTTGGCGAAGCTAGCGCCCGACGTCGCAGCCAACAAAAACATCAATGTCCGCGTTCGCATGGATAGGGTCCCAGTCGCGGCCTGCTGCTTTGCCGAACAATTGAACCTCACTCCCGTCATGGCCGCGCAGGCGGCCATCCACGCGACGGGGAGACGTTCGCAGGCAGCGTCCCGGGCGCTCCCAATTTCCTGAAAAGTCCGTATCTGCGACCGCCCCACGACACGTCGTGGATGGCCGCCTGCGCGGCCATGACGATGATGACATCCCGCGACATAACGGAGCAACAATGCCTGAACGAATGTTGGCAGTCAGTGAGACGTCGGCGGGAAAGCAGGGCGCCAGTTCACCGATTAAACCTGAGCGCTAAAAACCTCCGCCGAGAGCGTTCCCGACCCAATTCGGAAATTGCTCTCGGCGGATAGCAGGATCGCGAGTCCGGGCCGTGCCCCCCGCCCGGCTCAAGTCCGGCTAGTGTTTCTTCGATTTCTTGTACGGTGCTTTCTTCAGATGCGCATGCTTGTGCACATGATGCTTATGTTTACGCGCGGCGTGCGCGTGCTTCTCTTTCTTGCGATCCACGAAGAACGTCGTCTTGGCGACGGTGCTCTCAACACCGGGCTTGACGAGCGACGGCGCTGCTTGCGCGGACGTCTGCGCCAAAGTCGCTCCGATGATGGTTGCGGCAAGCAGTGACAGTGTACGTCTCATATTCAATCCCTCCGCTGGCATAGCCATTTTGCGTCGCGATAAAAGAGGCTAGTGCGCAGCCTTCGAAAAGAGAAAGAAGATAAATTCAAATGCTCCGGAAATTTATTTCTTTGCAGGCACGTAAAAATTGGAGCAGGCGCAGCCGCGACCTGAAGATCTTTTAGCTTCCTGCTCTGCACACGACCGCAAGCATCGCCGCTCTTAGAGCTTTACTAGATAAATTTGTTATATTATATGTTAACTATAACTCGCGAGGCACGCGGGTTTTAGTCTCGAAGGGAAAAACGACGATGCTGAATCGAAATCAAACCTATCCGGCGCTCTTGGCGTTATGGGTCGCGAGCGTTATCGGCGCGCCAACGCCAGGCTTCGCCGCATCGAACACCGGGAGTTCGGCTCAACGCTACGCTATGAGTGATGAAGTTCTCTCTGATCGCAGTTGCAAAAGAGGGCCGAAACAGGAAATTTGCGACTGGGTGAAGCGCGACCACAAGACAGCGACCGGCCGTTAGCATGACTGCGTTGCAAGCTTGGAAAGGCTTGCACGCGCCAGCTGTCATAACACTGTAATAGAGACTGCCTAGTTCCCCCGCGTCAGCACCTAAAATAGGGGAACTCACGATGTCCGACGTGGCGTTAGCCGACGTGGCAGGCGGCAGACCGAAGCTCGACCATCCAGCAAATCCGGTAACAGCCTTTGTATTCCTGGGCTTGCTTGCTGGTGGTCTTTTCTACACGGCCTATAGCCTTTACCAGGACGTCGAGGCGGCAGGCGCTCCGATTTCCACCTTGCTGCCGTTCCTTCTCTTGGGCGTGGCGCTGCTCATCGCCCTCGGCTTCGAATTCGTCAACGGCTTCCACGATACGGCCAACGCCGTTGCAACCGTTATCTATACGCACTCGATGCCCGCCAATGTCGCGGTGCTCTGGTCCGGCTTTTTCAATTTTCTCGGCGTGCTGCTTTCAAGCGGTGCCGTCGCCTACGGCATCATCTCGTTGCTGCCGGTTGAACTCATCCTTCAAGTCGGATCTGGCGCCGGCTTCGCGATGGTCTTCGCGCTGCTGATCGCGGCCATCATCTGGAACCTAGGAACGTGGTGGCTGGGGCTGCCGGACCCCATCACGATGTCCGGGACGCTGACCGTGCCGCCCGACGTCAAAGCTACGCTGCCGCCGGCTCCTGTTGCGACGCCCACTGCACCGATTGTGGCACGCGTCGTCGAACCCACGCTTCCCTTGGCTGCGAACATGAAAGCCGTGACGGAGTCGCCGGAGATGCTTTCGCCGGACCTCGAACCGACCCCGGTCGCCATCCCCACAACGATCCGGCTGCGCGGCACGAGATTGCGCGCGCGCCGCCTCGGTCAGGCCATGCCGCCTCTCGACGAGCGCATCAAGGAGTCGAGATCCCGCAAAATTCGCGTAAGATTGAAAACACGGCGCAAGCATAAGCCATTGCCGAAAACACCGCGCAAAGCTCCAGTGCGGCAGATTGCGGCCGCTCCCAACGTGGGCAATACCTTCATCTCGGCAAAAGCGACGACAAAGATCGTTGGTGCGCCACCAAAGCCACTGCGCGTGCGGCTCGCCGCCAGCCCCTGAAACGGCCTGCGGATCACAATCTGCGATGCGTTTCCGGCGATAGCCGACAATACATCCACACCTTATCCTCATCTCTCCACATACGGGCATGACCTCCTGCGATGCCGCTGGTTCATGACGCACGAATCAGTCCACTTTCCGCCTAACGAATTTCAAGAATCGGAAAGTTGGCCATGTCGAAATATGCCGCGCACGCGCCGTTGTCCGTCTACCTTCTGGCCGATCATCTCGACAGTGCGCTGGCGGCCGGTGAAGATCTCGTTGCGCGCGGTCACGATTGGCGCGCCCTTGCCGAAGCACCGGGTGAGCCAGCCGAATTTCCGTTGCACCAGCGTCGCATCGCGGAAGATGTCCGCAGCCTTGAGCTGATGCTGATTGCGCGTGTGCTCAAGGCGCGCACGCATGCGCTCTCGCTGGCCGAGGTGGACGATCGCTTTCGCGCGGTCGGCAATCTCTTCGCGTCCGGAACGGCGATCCTGCAAGACGCCGCGACGGAGTGCGGCGACGCGCGGGCCGAGGATTTCGAGACCGGCGATGATCTCGTCTCCTATATCCGAAGCCGCGGGCTGATCGCACCCGACGCCGCCAACGTTCGCGGCGCCGCCGATCTCACGATCGACGACAGCTTCCTGGTCGCGAAACGCATTGCGCTCGGACCGCTTCTCGACATGACAGCCGCGTTCCTCGATGCGCTGGACAGCCAGTACGAGCTTTTCGTCGAAGTCGAGCAACCGGAATACGCGACGCGGCTCAGGGTTGAACCGGACGACCGGGATCGGCTGTCCCTGAACTGACGCGCGGACATCTCGCGGATCACGTTCGCCGAACCGTTTCTCAAACGCCCAGCGCTGCTTTCAAGGTTGCAGCAGCTTCGCTCAAGCGGTCGGCGTCGGGCGAGCGCAATACCAGATCCGCAACCGGCTTTCCGTCTCGCAAGCGCGGATAGCTCCCCATAGCCACATCGCGATAGCGTTGCTGATGCGCGGAAAAAACGTCGGCGATCTCGCTTTCCGGACGGTCGACCGCGATCGTGACCGACAGCACCTTGTCGCCGGTTTCGAGATCGGGCGTCACCGCTTCCAGCATCGCCAGCATGATTTCCGGAACGCCGGCCATCACGATGACATTGCCGATACGAAACCCCGGCGCGCCGGACACGGGATTGACGATCAACGAAGCCCCAGCCGGAATCCGCGCCATCCTGAGCCGCGACGGCGTCAAGGCAAGCCCGCGCTTCCCATAATTTTCAGCAAGCAGTTTTTCGGCGCGCGGATCAACATCGATCGCAACACCACAGGCTTTTGCGATGCTGTCAGCCGTGATGTCGTCATGCGTCGGCCCAATGCCGCCAGTCGTGAAAAGATAGTCGTAACGCCCGCTAAGTGCGTTGACGGCGGCACAGATCTCGGCCTCATCGTCGGGAACGACGCGCATCTCCTTGAGCCGGATGCCGATGTTCGTCAGGTGCGCGGCGATCGCACCGCCGTTCCGGTCCTTGGTGCGGCCCGACAGAATTTCGTCGCCGATGATCAAAACCGCCGCGGTGACTACGCGTTCTTCGCCCAACGCCATCTCCCGTTCGAAACATTTCGCTCCCGTCTTAGCACCGCCCCGCTCCATCCGAAACACTTGCCCTCGCGCGACATTCGGCGGATACGCGGAGGCATGAAATTCGCAACGCCCCTCATCCCCGGCAAACTCATCCAGCGCTACAAGCGTTTTCTCGCCGACGTCCTGACCGCAGGCGGCGTCACGGTGACGGCGACATGCCCGAATACCGGCTCGATGCTCGGCCTGACGACACCGGGGTCGACGGTCTGGCTTTCGGAAAGCGACAGCCCGACCCGCAAATACCGCCATACGTGGGAAATGATCGAAAACGATCTCGGAACCGGCCCACACCTCGTCGGCATCAATACCGGAAAGCCGAATGCCCTCGTCGCTGAAGCGATCGGACTGAAGGTCATCCCGGAGCTCGCCGGATATGCTTCGCTGCGCCGCGAAGTACGATACGGCGACGAGAACAGCCGCATCGATCTTCTGCTGTCGGAGAGCAAGGACCCGCGCCCCTGCTATGTCGAAATCAAGAACGTGCATCTGATGCGCCAGGCGGGCCTCGCCGAATTTCCCGATTGCAAAACCGAGCGCGGCGCCAAGCATCTGCGCGAACTCTCAAGCATGGTGGCTCAGGGTAACCGCGCCGTCATGGTGTTCCTCGTTCAGCGCGGCGACGCGGAAACCTTCAGGCTCGCGAGCGATCTCGATCCGGCCTACGCGACGGCATTTCAAGCCGCAGTCGCTGCGGGCGTCGAGATGCTGTGCTATGGATGCAGGCTGAGCCCATCCGAAATCATCGTCGACCGGCGCATCGAGATGACCGATCTGGCGTGAACGATATTCGGCGGGGCTGAAACGGAGTGCGCTTCGGCGACGTACTCCCTCTTGCGCACGCGCAAAGCGCTGCGGCTCAACAATGCGAGCATCAAGGACAGACGCCATGTACTCTCGCCGTGATTTTTCCAAACTGGGATTGACCTTCGCCGGAGCCTTCGCCGGCTTCAAAGCCGTGTCTGCCCTCACCCGGCCGAGCGAGGCCGGCACAACACCCGAAAAATTCGAAGTGACCAGAACGGAAGAGGAGTGGAAGAAAATTCTGAATCCCGAGCAGTTCCGCGTCCTCCGCAAGCAGGGAACCGAGCGCCCGGGCTCATCGCCGCTCGACGCCAATGAAGCGGCGGGCACCTACGTCTGCGCCGGTTGCGCGCTGGCGCTCTATTCGTCCGATACAAAATTCCACAGCGGCACGGGCTGGCCGAGCTTCTGGCAGCCGTTGGAGAACGCCGTCGCGACCTCCGAAGACAGCATGTATGCGATGATGCGCACGGAGGTGCATTGCCGGCGCTGCGGCGGCCATCTCGGACACGTCTTCAACGATGGCCCGAAACCGACAGGCCTGCGCTATTGCATGAACGGCGTGGCGCTGAAGTTCGTCCCCAAAGGCGCGGCCTGATCTATCGCGCCAGCATCAGGCACTTTGCGCCAGCGCAAGAGCCGGAACTGCCGGAGCTTCGCTCATGAGCAGCACGGCCGTTTCGACGGCCGATAGCGGAGCACCGAGCAGCATGCCTTGTCCGAATGGCACGTCGAGCGCGAGCACGCGCACGCGCTGATCGTCGGTTTCGATGCCTTCGGCGACCACGGTGCAATTCAGTCTCTGGGCGAGTTCCGCGATCGAGCGCACAATCAGCTCGCTTTGTGCCGAATGCCCGAGCTGGCTCACGAACAAACGGTCGATCTTGATCCCGTTGAATGGGAATTTCACGAGATAGCCGAGCGAGGAATATCCGGTTCCGAAATCGTCGAGCGCGATCGAGACGCCGATCTCCTTCAATCTCCGCAGAGATCCGATGACCTCGGCGTCGGCGGACATCAGGCTCGCCTCCGTGACTTCCATTTCAAGCTCGAGGCGCGACGCAGGAAGTCCCGCATCCTTCAAGGCCCGCTCGACCGACGCCGCGATGTTTTCGACCCCTATCCGCATCGATGACATGTTGATGCCGACAGGAACGCCGGATGGCCACGACGCCGCCTGACGGCAGGCCTCCTTGATAATCCAGTTGCCGATATCTTCCGCGATGCCGATATCGATCGCCGTCGCCAGAAATTGCGCCGGCGTCAGCAATCCGCGCAGAGGATGACGCCAGCGAACCTGGCATTCGAAACTCGTAATCGCGTTCGTTTCGAGATTGCGGATCGGTTGATAGAAAAGCTCGAACCCGTCGTTGACGAGTGCAGCTCTGAGGCCAAGTTCGAGGACGCGGTGCTCTTCGGCCGATCGCTGCATGTCGGCTTCGAAAATGCAGTACATCCCGCGACCCGCATCCTTCGCGGCAAACATCGCGAGATCGGCCTGCGTCAGCAGCATTTCGCCACCGACACCGCTTTCGCAGGCCAGCGCCACGCCGACGCACGCGCCGATCTGAACCTTCTGCCCTTCGAGGTCATAGGGTTCCGTTAGCGACATCACGAGCCGCTCCGCGAGCGAACTCGCGAATGCCCGTTCGCAAATGTCCTGCGCGACGATCGCGAATTCATCGCCGCCAAGACGGGCGACGAGATCGCCTTCGCGCACCTGCCCCGAGATGCGCGCCGCAACCGATTTCAAAAGCGCGTCGCCGACGGCGTGCCCCAGCGCATCGTTGACGGATTTAAAGCGATCGAGGTCAATGTAGAAAACGCTATAAGCCATTGCCCCGGAGCGATTGTTCAACGCATTCAATCGCGCCATGAAAGCGCGGCGATTGGCGATCCCGGTCAAGCCATCCGTCATCGCGACGCGTTCGGTTTCCTCGCGCGCCTCGCTGAGGGCCGCAATCGTCTCCTGCAGGCGGGTAACGGCCTCAAGTCGCTCGAGAAAGAGGCGACCCTTCGTTACAATCAGGCCGTACAAGAACACCAGGAAGCTCAAAGCCAGCGCGCCGAGGATCGCATCGTGATGGCTGAGCACGAAAATACATTTCAAGATCAGGGGCAAAAGGATGGTCGTCGCATAGAGCACCGCGACGGCAGGAACCGGCGCCAGAAGAATGCTGCCGCTTGCCGCCATGCCGACGGCCAGCGCCATCAGGATCAGTTCCCTGTCGCCATGCAGCGTCCCGGCCCAGCGCGTCGCAAGGACCGCCCAGGGCAGACCCAAGAGAACGCCGAACAGCAACGCCCATCTGGCGTCGCGCAAAGGCGAGCCAGACTCCCGCGCCGAAGCTTGCCGCTTTCGCAGCACCCTAGTGACGCAGCGAACGCCGATCAACGAACAAATCGCGAGGGAAACGATGGCCCACGCGGCAAGCTCGACGCCGGGCACAAGGCCACGAAATGCGACAACCGCGATAACGATGTTTAATGCGTAGCCGACCATCGCCGCCGGAGTCGCACGCGCCAGGCTTGCTAGTTGGTCGCGATGCACGCGGGTCAAACTCTCCCAGCGAGCGACAGTTAGGACACGGAGCATCGGGCCTCGGCAGCTTCGGCAATGCGCCTATGATAAACGGCCTGCCTTAATGATTTGGCACATAGGAGCACTAAACGCCGGCATCTCCCGGATGAAATTATTATATAAATTTCAAATACTTAAAAAAATGGAAGTTACGACCGCCTCGCCGCCGGCTTCCGAAGCGCGAGCATCATGGGCTCCGCACACCAGCAGATTGAACCACGGGCGTCTTGTATTTGCCATTTGGCGGACGAACTGGAGTAATAATGCCAGCCAATTATAGGCGGCGGGCAGCAAATCAACGTGTCGACGAACGGGCCGGCGGCTTATGAGCCGGCGGCGCAACGGATTTACCTTGAATCCGCGTTTCCTGGTCCAGGGTCCGGCGACGCGCATGCCTGTGCATCCCGCCCTTATACGCACGACGACTTTGCCAGCCGGCAGGCCGGCCAACCTGGAAACGAACACGAATGAGGCTATTGCGGTCAATCTTTACGCTTCTCGTCATCGGCGCCATCGGCGGCGGCGTCTATTACGTGATGCAGAGCGGCACGCCGGGCGGACCTGCCAAGGCGCGGTTTGGCCGCGACGGCGGCGGCGGAGGCCCCGTTGCCGTCATCGCCAAAAGTGCTGAAACCGCCGACGTGCCGATCTACCTCGAAGGCGTCGGCTCGGTGCGGGCGCTGAACATGGCGACGGTGCGGGCGCAGGTCGACGGCATCCTCCTTAGCGTCAACTTCAAGGAAGGCCAGGACGTCAAGCGCGGCGACGTGCTCGCCAAGATCGACCCTGTCACCTATCAGGCCCAGCTCGACCAGGCCGTCGCCAAGAAAGCGCTCGACGAAGCCTTGCTCGCCAACACGAAACGCGATCTCGAACGCTACCAGAAAGTTGGCACGCTCGCGATTTCGCAGCAGCAGATCGACACGCAGAAGGCGCTGGCGCAGCAGCAGGAAGCGCAGATCAAATCCGATACCGCCGCGATCGAGAACGCGACCGCGATCGTCGGCTATACGACGATCGTCGCGCCGTTCGACGGGCGCACCGGCATCCGGCTGGTCGATCAAGGCAACCTCGTTCACGCGGGCGACGCGGGTGGCATCGTCGTCATCACCGAGATTCAACCCATTTCCGTCGTGTTTACGCTGCCGCAGCAGGACCTTCCGGCACTGACCGGCGCTTCCGGAAAATTGACGGCGCAGGCATTGTCGACCAACGGCCAGGTCGAACTTGATTCAGGCCTCCTGGAAGTGATCGACAACCGGGTCGACCAGCAGACGGGCACGATCCGTCTCAAAGCCAATTTCCCGAACGACCGGCGGCAGCTCTGGCCCGGGCAGTTCGTCAACGTGCGCGTGCTTGTCGACACACTCAAGAATGTCGTCGTCGCGCCGACGGAAGCCATTCAGCGCGGGCCCGACGGCGATTATGTCTACGTCGTGCAGGCCGACAAGACCGTCTTGATGCGGGCGGTCAAGATTTCGCGCCAGGATGAAAAGCAGGCGATCATCGCGGACGGCGTCAAATCCGGCGATACGCTGATCGTCAGCGGCTTCGGCCGCCTCAAGGACGGAGCCAGCGTCTCGATCAGCGACGGCAAGACACCGCCGGCCGACGTCGACGGGCCTGCGAAGCAACATCATCGCCAGGGCGGGAAAGCCGCCCGCATCGCCAACGAGCGTCAGCAGTCGTCAGCCGCAACGGCCGGCGCGCCGCTCATCACGGGTTCCAACACAGAGCCTACGCGAACGGTGGACAACGCAAAGCCCGACGCCCGGCAGGCGCAGCGGTCGAACGGCGCCGGTAAGGACAGCGGCACATCCCCATGAGTGTTTCGCGGCCCTTCATCGAGCGGCCCATCGCGACAACCCTGTTGGCGCTGGCGACAATCCTCGGCGGCATCCTCGGCTATCTTTCGCTGCCGATCTCGTCGCTGCCGCAGGTCGATTTTCCGACTGTCGAGGTGACGACCGAGCTTCCGGGCGCCAGCCCCGAGACGATGTCCACCCTCATCACCGCCTCGCTTGAGCGGCAGTTCGGCCAGATCCAATCGCTCTCGACCATGTCGTCGACGAGCTCATTCGGCCTCAGCCGCATCACGCTGCAATTCAATCTGGATCGAGACATCGACTCGGCGGCACAGGACGTGCAGGCAGCGATCAATGCCGCCGGCTCGACGCTGCCGAAAAACCTGCCCTACCCGCCTGTCTATTCCAAGGTCAATCCGGCCGATACGCCGATCGTCACCCTGGCGCTGACATCCGACACCCTGTCGCTCCGTTCTCTTTCCGATCTCGCCGACACATTATTGGCGCAGCGCCTGAGCTCGGTGTCGGGCGTCGGCCATGTCTCGATCGAAGGCGGCATCAAGCCGGCGGTTCGCGTCGAAGCCGACATCAGGCGGCTGGCGAGCTACGGCCTCAGCATGGCCGATCTCAGCACCGCGATCAGCTCCGCCAACGTCGCCGGGCCAAAAGGCTCGCTCGATGGCGACAAGCAGTCGTTCATGATCGCGGCGAACGATCAGATCTCGAACGCCAAGGCCTATAACGACGTCATCATTGCCTATCGCAACGACGCACCAGTGCGCATAAAGGACGTCGCAAAGGTCAGTGACGGCCTCGAGAACACGCGCGTCGGGGGCTGGTATCAGGGCAAGCCCGCCGTCATCGTCGATATCCTGCGCCAGCCCGGCGCCAATGTCATCGATACGGTTGCCCGCATCAAGAACGAGCTGCCGCGCGTCGAACGAACCATGCCCGCCGGGGTCAATCTCCAGATCGTCAGCGACCGCACGGGAACGATCCGCGCATCCGTCCACGACGTGCAGTTCACGCTGGTTTTGAGCGTCGGACTCGTTGTGATGGTCGTGCTGCTGTTCCTGCGCTCGCTTCGCGCCACCCTCATTGCCGGCGTCGCGCTTCCGGTATCTCTCATCGCCACGTTCGGCGTGATGTATTTCTGCGGCTTCAGCGTTGACAACCTGTCGCTCATGGCTTTGACGATCGGCACCGGCTTCGTCGTCGACGACGCGATCGTGATGATCGAGAACGTCGTGCGCCATCTCGAAAAGGGCGAGAAGCCGATGAAGGCGGCGCTCGAAGGCGCGCGCGAGATCGGCTTTACGGTCATCTCGCTGACGTTGTCGCTGATCGCGGTGTTCATTCCGCTGCTGTTCATGACCGGGCTCGTCGGACGCATGTTCCGCGAGTTCGCGCTGACGCTGACGATCGCGGTCGTCGTCTCGGCAATCGTATCGCTGACGCTGACGCCGATGATGTGCTCGCGTCTTCTCAAAGCCGGTCACGACGAAGGCGGCACACGTCTCGGCCGTCTGTTCGGCGACTTCATGGATCGCGTGATCCAGGGCTATAAACGCTCGCTGGAATTCGTGCTGCGCCATCAGACGGCAACGCTGTTTGTAGCGTTCCTGACGGTCGTCATGACGATCTGGCTCTACATCATCATGCCGAAGGGCTTCCTTCCCGATCAGGATACCGGCGCGATCACGGCCGTCGTCGAAGGCGGACCGCAGATTTCGTTCAACGAAATATCACGGTTGCAAAACGACGTTGCGCAAATTGTCGCCCGCGACCCCGATGTTTCGGGCGTCGCCTCGATCGTCGGCATAGGACAGGCGAACGCGACGCAAAACGTCGGCAATCTCAAAATTCTGCTGCGGCCGCGTGCAGAACGTGAAGCCAATGTGACGGAGGTGATCCAGCGCCTGAAGCATGAAGTGCGAACCGTCGCCGGCACGATCGTCCATTTCCAGCCCGTGCAGGACGTGCAGATTTCCACGCAGAGCAGCCGTGCGCGCTATCAGTATACGCTTGTCAGCACGGATGCCGACGAGGTTGCGGAATGGTCGAAGCGCTTGGCGAACGCGCTCAAGGCGTCGCCCTATCTGCGCGACGTCACCTCGGAAGAGGTCGACGGCGGCCTGGTCGCCAAGATCACGGTTGATCGCGTCCTCGCCGGCCGTCTCGGCGTCACGATGGCTGCCATCAACAATGCCTTGAGCAATGCCTTCGGTCAGCGTCAAGTCTCGACCATCTACGAGCAGTCGAACCAGTATCGCGTGGTGCTCGAAGCGGCGCCCGAATACCGCAGCGACCCGTCACGATTGAACCGTCTCTATGTTCCGTCGAGCACGACCGGAACGCAGGTGCTGCTGACCACGGTCGCCGCCATGACGTATGAGACCGCGCCGCTCGCCATCAGCCATCAGGATCAGTTCCCCGCGACCACGCTCAGTTTCAATCTGGCTCCCAAGGCATCCTTGAGCGATGCCTTGCACGCCATCGATACGGCGAAGCAGGAGATCAGCCTTCCGGCAACCGTCAACGGCACGTTCTACGGCGACGCCGCCGAATTCTCGAAATCTCTGCAGGGTCAACCCTGGCTCATACTCGCCGCCATCGTCACGATCTACATCGTCCTCGGCGTGCTCTACGAAAGCCTGATCCATCCCTTCACGATTTTGACGACGCTGCCGTCCGCTGGCATCGGCGCGGCATTGGCGTTGGAACTGACGGGAAAAGACCTGTCGTTCGTCGCGCTGATCGGCATCATCCTGCTGATGGGCATCGTCAAGAAGAACGCCATCATGATGATCGACTTCGCACTCGACGCCGAACGCACGCGCGGCATGTCCCCAGAAGATTCCATCATGGAAGCCGCGCTTTTGCGCTTCCGTCCGATCATGATGACGACGCTTGCAGCACTTCTCGGCGCGTTGCCGCTGGCGGTGGAAAGCGGCACGGGATCGGAGCTTCGCAACCCGCTCGGCATCACGATTGTCGGCGGGCTTCTGCTGAGCCAGCTTCTGACCCTCTACACCACGCCCGTCATTTACCTTGCGATGGAACGCCTCCGCGCACGGCTTACGGGAAGACGCTACACCCAAGCAACGCAACCCGCTGCGGACGACGATACCGGCATTGAGAAACAGCCGCGCCGCGGCTTCGAGGAAGCAGCCGAGTAACGCCATGAACGTCTCGCGCATCTTTATCGAACGGCCGATCGGGACAGCGCTCCTCGCCGTCGGCCTCTTCCTAGCCGGCGTGATGGCCTACACGTTCCTGCCCGTGGCCAGCATGCCGTCGATGGAGTTCCCGACCATACGGGTCAGCGTCACGCGCCCCGGCGCCGATCCCGCGACGATGGCCGCGAGCGTCGCGGCGCCGCTCGAGCGCCGCCTCGGCGAAATCGCCGGCGTCACCGAAATGACATCGTCGAGCGCGCTCGGCACGAGCAGCATCACGCTGCAGTTTGAACTCTCCCGCAGCGCCGATGGCGCGGGCCGCGACGTACAGGCTGCCCTCAATGCCGCGACCGCCGATCTTCCGGGCGACCTGCCCCAGGTCCCGACGTTCCGCAAATACAATCCGTCGGGTTCGCCGATCCTGATCCTGGCGCTGACTTCCGACACGATGACGACGAGCGACATCTACGACACCGCCGATACGATCATCGGACAGCGCATCTCGCAGGTCGACGGCGTCGCGGACGTTTCCGTCAGCGGCGCCGATCAGCCCGCGACCCGCGTCCAGGTCGACCCGGTTCTGACGGCTGCGATGGGCGTCAGCTTCGAGCAGGTTCGCCTGGCGATCGAGGCCGCGAACGATCTGTCTCCCATCGGCTCGATCGACGGCGGCACGCAAAGCATCATCCTCGCCAGCAATCCGCAGCTGCTCGATCCTGATGACTACAAGAACATCGTCGTGAAGAACTTGCCAAACGGCGACATCGTGCGTGTCGGCGATGTGGCCAAGGTCGTCCTTGCGACGCGCAACCGCCTGTCGTCCGCGCAGTTCAACAACAAACCCGCCGTTCTCCTGATCATCACCAAGACGCCGGAAGCCAACGTCATCGACACCGTGGACCGGGTCAAAGCTCTCCTGCCGCAACTCAAGCAGTGGATTCCGGCCGGCATAACGATTTCGGTTCTGTCGGATCGGACCGGGACCATCCGTGCATCCGTCGAAGATATGCAGATGACGCTCGCCATTACGATCCTGCTCGTGATGTCGGTCGTCTTCATCTTTCTGAGGCGCTCGACACCGACGATCGCCGCCGGCATCACCGTGCCGCTGTCGCTTGCCGGCACATGCGCCGCGATGTGGGCGGCCGGCTACTCGATCAACAATTTGACGCTGATGGCGTTCGCCGTCGCGGTCGGCTTCGTCGTCGACGACGCCATCGTCATGATCGAGAACGTCTATCGCAACATGGAGCGCGGAATGAAGCCGATGCGGGCCTCGCTCGAAGGCGCGCGTCAGATCGGTTTCACGGTCATCTCGATTTCCGTTTCGCTGGTCGCGGCGTTCATTCCCGTGTTGTTCATGACGGGCATCGCCGGGCGGTTGCTGCACGAGTTCGCGATGACGCTGATGTTCTCCATCATCATTTCAGCGATCGTGTCGTTGACGGTCACGCCAATGATCTGCGCGCATTTCATCAGGGACGGCGCCGATCATCGCAAATATCTGGCCGACCGGCTGTTCGAAGGCGCTCTTGCGCTCGTCGTCAAAGCCTATGCGTTCACGCTTCGGATTGCGCTCCGCCATCAGGCTATCATGCTAGCCGTGTTCGTCGCGACCATCGCGTTGACGATCCACCTCTATCGGATTTTGCCCAAGGGCTATCTGCCCGATGACGATACCGGCCTCATCCTGGCCGCGACGGAAGCCAATGCAGATACGTCGTTCGCAAACATGAGCAAGCTTCAGGATCGTGCGCTAAAAATCATTCTCGCGGATCCGGCCGTCGAAAGCGTCGGCTCATCGATGGGCGGCGGCGGCTTCAATCCGACCCTCAATCAGGGCCGCATGTTCATTGGATTGAAACCCCTTGGCGAGCGCGACAATGTTGCGACTGCGGAGGTGATCGACCGCCTTCGCAAGCCGCTTGGAGAAATCGTCGGATTGGCGACGCGGCTGATGCCATCGCGTGATATTCGCACCGGCGCACGGCAGGGAAAAGCCGATTATCAGTACACGCTCTGGTCCTACGACGATAAGCTCTACGATTGGGTCGGCAAAGCTGTCGCGGCTGTCCGCGCCGTTCCCGGCGTCGTCGACGTCAGCTCAGATCGCGAACAGGGCGGGCTTCAGCTCAACGCCATCATCAATCGCGACACGGCATCCAAACTCAACGTCTCGATCGCCGATATCGACACGGCGCTCGAGAACGCCTTTTCGCAGCGCCAGTTTTCAACGATCTACGGCGACCGCAACCAATACAAGGTCATCATCGAGGTCGATCCGAAACTCCAGCGAGATCCGCGCGACCTCGATCGCATCTACGTCCCGAGCGCCAGCGGCACACTCATTCCGCTTTCGACGCTTCTGACGATTGAACGCGGTACCGCTCCGCTCGTCATCAATCACCAAGGCCCGTTTCCCTCTGTCACGATCAACTATAGCCTGCGGCCCGGCGTCAGCATGGACACGAGCCTGCACGCCATCGAACAGGCGCTCGCCGAATTGCATATGCCGGAGTCGATCCGCGGAGAGCCGGCCGGCGACGCGAAAGCGTTCGCGGAACAGGCGCGCATGCAAACCTTGCTGATCGTTGCCGCGCTCGTCGCCATCTACATCGTGCTCGGCGTGCTCTACGAAAGCCTCGCGCATCCGCTGACGATCATCTCAACGCTGCCATCGGCCGGACTTGGCGCGCTCCTCGCGCTCCAGACCGCCAAAATGGATCTCTCGGTCATCGCCCTGATCGGCGTTATCCTGCTCATCGGCATCGTCAAGAAGAACGGCATCATGCTTGTCGACTTCGCGCTCAGCGCCGAGCGCGAACGTGGGTTGTCACCGCAGGAGTCGATCTACGAAGCCTGTCTGCAACGCTTCCGGCCGATCCTGATGACGACGCTCGCAGCCCTGCTTGGCGCAATCCCGCTGGCGATCGCCATCGGTCCGGGTTCCGAAATCCGCCGGCCGCTCGGCATTACGATCATCGGCGGACTCGTCGTCTCGCAGGTGCTGACGCTTTACACGACGCCGGTCATTTACCTGCTGCTCGAAAAGCTGAAGCTCAGGCTTTCCCGCTGGCGCGGCAAGAACAGCGACACGCCCGTATCGGCGTAAGCAGGCCCTTCTCTAGAGTGCTTCCGGAAAAGTGGGAACCGGTTTTCCGGTAAGAAGCACGACGAAATAAAGAGCTAGAGGCTTCGGGGTTATTGTTCCCAGCCAATCCCGACCCTCAAAAAGGACTTTGCAACCGCACACGTGCCAGCGCAGAAATTTCTCTTGAGAACGTGCCGGGCGCCACCGACGATCCGCCGGGCCAGGCGGGCTGATTTCGGCAAGGAGCAGCATGTCGCTTTTTTCGAACCTCGACCTTCACCAATTCATTGCCGATTACGGCTATTGGGCGATCGCATTGTTCGTCGGGCTCGAAAGCATGGGGCTTCCGTTGCCCGGAGAGACAATTCTGATCATCGGAGCAGGCTACGCGGGCAGCCGTGACGGCAGCTTGGCGGCCGTGATCCTGAGTGCAGCGGCCGGAGCCATCATCGGCGACAACCTGGGCTACGTCATCGGACGCCAATTCGGCACCAGATTGTTGCAGCGTTACGGATCGAAAATCGGCGTAACGCCAGAGCGCATCAAGCTCGGGCAATATCTATTCATGCGGTACGGCGGCAAGGTTGTCTTTATCGGCCGTTTTATTGCCGTTCTACGTTTCCTGGCGGCCTTTCTAGCCGGCACCAATCGGATGCCGTGGCCCCGCTTCCTGATGGCGAATGCCGCCGGCGCCATCCTCTGGGCAACAGTGGTCGCCGTCGCCGCCTATACTCTCGGCCGAGGGATTCATGCGATACGCGGGCCGCTCGGATTGATCACGATGATCCTTGCCGCTGCCGCGGTTGTCGCAATCTTCCTATATCTGCGCCGAAACGAAGCTGCGATGCAGGCAGCGGCGGAAAAAGCCCTACCCGGTCCGGTTTCTTGATCGCTTAAATCTTGGATTGCTTTCTGCTTTAGCCTGCAGACCGTCAGCGAACGAGGTTCGGATTTCGGGCTGTCGGATTGCGAAAGAGCGGATCGTACTCCCGCGTAATGGGCTTGGGATACATCGACGTCGTCGACGAGGTCGTCGGCACATCGGGGCCTCTCGGCGCGCTCAGGCTTGGCGGGTTTCGGATGATGGTCGGATTGGGAGGCGCAACCGACCGCCGTTTCGCGGCCTGGGCAGACACCGGAAGCAATACGGCCAAAGCCGTCGCAATCATAAGAATAGATTTAACCACCCCTGGCCCCCTGACGAATCGCGGCTACCCCTGCCACACCGTAGCAGGGCATATATAGTCGTGAAGTCCGGTAGCGCCAACTCCGGCGATCTTTCAACACGATCCAGGGGGTAACCCCCAAACCACCGGACGAACCGCGCCATGTGCTTGTCGGGAGCCAATCGATGCTGATCACGCGCCTCACCAAGGTGACGATGTGTTTCGTCCTCGGACTCTTTTGTTTGCTGGTCGCGTTCGACAACGTCTTCGACCCTGGCACGAACTACACATTCGTGCAGCACGTGCTGAGCATGGACACGACATTCCCTGAGAACGGTCTCAAGTATCGCGCAATCACAAACCCGGTCGCCTGGCAGGCCGCCTACGCCGCAATCATTGTCGCGGAAGGTTTTGCCGGTCTTCTTTTCGTGGCCGGAGCGATCCGGCTGCTCCGCGTGCGCAACGCCCCGGCCGCCGACTTTAATCGCGAGAAGAGTTACGCCATTGCCGGGGGCGCGCTCGCGTTTCTGATCTGGTTCTTCGGATTTACCGTCGTCGGCGGCGAATGGTTCGCGATGTGGGAGTCGAAAATCTGGAACGGTCAGGAAACGGCGTTCCGATTTTACATAACGGCAGTCGCCGTACTGATCTTTCTCAATCAGCCGGACGGCGAAATTTCGGAATGACTACGTCGGCGTTAGCATTCGCCATCAGCTCAAACGTTGGAGATCTCTGACCCCTCAGGGATCTGACGCGACGGTTTCCGGCGTTTGCGTCGGCTCGCTACCCGCATCCGGAGCAAGGCTCGGCCTGACACCGTCGGCAGCTTCGGTTTCCGTCACCGTGCCGTATTTTTCCGAATGGCTCGGCTGATAACCGAAGTTATAGCCCATGAGCACAACCGCCAGAAGAGCGACGGCCGCCGCAATCAGCGGCAAGCGCCTCCAAGTCTTGTCCCGGTCTGGAAGGCGCGGATCACCTTCACGCGTCGACATGGCTTTCCTCCACGAACATCAATCGTGGAAAACGGAGTCACGGAGATTCGGTTCCCTCTTCTTGGAAAACCGGCAATACTTGAGCCCAAATACTCGCCCAGCGTGTCTTGATGTCGTCGCACTCAATCCCGCAATCACCGGGAATTCGGCGGCGTGTCCGGTTCTTTCTCGACCCGGAAGATCGCTTCGTCATGCCCGCTCTGGCTGCTGTAGACGGCGAGCGCCATCAACGCAGTCCCGATCATCGTTGCGAGCAGGATGCCGACGATCGTGCCGATCGTGGCGCCGACGCTAACGTCGGAAAAGACGCCGAAACCCCACATTACACCGCAGGCCGCAAGGACTACGGCGAGGCATAACGACGAAAAAATCGTGATCGTCCGCATGAGAAAACATCCTTCGAGCGCACGGGAGGCGCAGCCAGCCTAAACATGCATATTTAATACATGATTAGACCAGCGCTGCAACGGGGCATGACGCAGCCGCGACGAAGTGCAAAACGGACGCCGCTCGATGGCTTATGCCGCAAGCTCCGGAAGCTCGCTCGATAGGATCGCGCGAACCGCCGCAAGTCCCGGGTCCTTGGCGCGATTCATAATGCTCATGAGCTGCACCCAGTGATCGTCCGAAGCTGCATTGAGGAAGTTCCGGACGGTCGTCGCAACGATGTCCGCGACAGGCCGCCCCTCGGCGTCGGCAGCGGTCGCCAGGCGCGTCTCGAGCGCAGGGTCGCCAAGAGCCGCGACAAGTTTCATCGCCACGGCGGGATCATCCAGAGAGTCGATCAGCTTGCCGAGCACGGGGACCTCACTGCACCAGCGGAGAATTTGCGCCGTCGAGCGGAATACCGCGGATGTCCGCTCGCCCGATCAAGAGCGCTATGTATTGCGCGGTCGCTTGCCGGCGCACGTGATCGTCGAGATAGGCTTCGATCCGCTCGCGCATGGCGTCGAACGGCAACGTTCTTCCCTCGATACGGCGGCAGAGCCGGATGACGTGAACGCCGTAGCGCGTTTCCACCGGCGCCGAGATTTCCCCCGGCGCAAGCGACACGAGAGCAGCCTCGAATTCTTCCGTCGTATCGCCGGGAGCGATCTGGCCGAGACTGCCTCCGACCGTCGCCGATGGGCAGGCCGACCATGCGCGCGCAAGATTGGCGAACTGGTCCGGCTCAGCCGCGAGCACGGCCGCGATGGACGCCGCCCTCTCGCGGGCGGCGGCGAAGGATGCGCTGTCATCCTGGCGCGCGCCGACGAGAATATGGTCGACCTCGTAAAGCGGCGGCGTCGCGAAGCGGCGAAGATTGTTCTCGTAGAAACGGCGCGACGTCGCCTCGTCGGCCACCGGAACGCGAACCTCCCGCTCGATCAGACCGCGCACCAGCGCATCGTCAACGGTTTCCTCTCGACTGTCCGCGTCGGTCTTTCGCTCCGCCGCGATATCGAGCTGTCGCGCCTCCTGAAGCAGCAACTCGCGAATGACGAGCGCGCGAGCTGCGGCAAGCCATCCCTCCCCTGGATTGCGCGACGGAAAGTTCTGCACCTCGGCCGCGATCGCCTTGGGCGCGATCACGACACCGTTGACGCTGACCTCAGGCATCGCAAGCGGCTCCGCAGGCCGCGGCGTCTTGGCCGCTCCTGCGGGGGGCGATTTTCCGGCGCCGTGATTGATGACGAGCGTTGTCATGACCTACTCCCCCGGACGGCCTGCAACACGTGCACGCATCGGCTGCAGCAACGACGGTCTTTTGCGCTTCAGACGCGTACGGACGACTTGATAGCCGGGGCGTCCGAGGTACCAGACAGGAGCGCTCCAGGCGTGAACCAATCGCGTGAAGGGGAATAGAAGAAAGATCGTCATGCCCAAAAAGAGGTGCGCCTTGAAGATCGGGTGCACGTCGGCGACGTACTGCGCGGCGGACGGCTGGAGCGTCAGGATGCCCTGCGCCCAATCCATGAACTTCACCATCTCGTGGCCGTCCATGTGCTCGAGCGAAACGAAGATCGTCGACAGACCGAGCGAGAGCTGTACCCAGAGGATCAGCAGGATCGCGGTATCGCTGAAGCTCGACGTCGCGCGAATGCGCGGATCGAACAAGCGGCGATGAGCGAGAAGCGTGATGCCGATGAAGCAGGCAATGCCTGCGATGCCGCCGGCAGTAATGGCGAGGCCTTGCTTGAAACTATGACTGACGCCGAGAAAATCGAAAACCCAGATCGGCGTCAGCAGGCCGACGAAATGCCCGCCGAAAATCGTCAGGATACCGACGTGAAACAGGTTCGAGCCCCAGCGCAGCTGGCGCTTGCGCAGAAGCTGCGACGAGCCTGTCTTCCACGTGTACTGCTCGCGATCGAAACGGACGAGGCTGCCAAGCAGAAAAATCGTCAGGCAGAAATAAGGATACCAGCCGAAAAAGACGGAGTTGATGGTCTCGGACATCGCTCTCTCCCGCGCGTCAGGTCGTGGACTGGCGGACATCGCGCCGCCCGGCCCGCATCTGGATTCTCAATCGATCGACGGAACAGCCACCCGTGGGCTCCCCTGGGCCGAAGGTGACCGCCGTCTCCTCCCAGGCCGCATCGAGCGCGGCGTGGTCATCGAGCCCGGCATCCGTATCGTCGATCGCCTGATCGTTTGTCGCGACGTGGCGTCCGACGATCCCCAGGATGGCTCCGAAGACGGATGCGTACGGCGATCCTCTGTGCATGAGCCGTTCCTCGAGCGCCGCGATGATGTGCGCCGTGTTCGTCAATAGCTCCCGGGCTTCCTCGATCGGCTGCGTCGACAGATATTCGAGGAAGAGAGGCAGATAGTCCGGCAGCTCGTTTGCATCGAGCAGCAGCCCGTGCTTTTCGTAGAGCGCCGCGAGGTCCACCATCGCCTGCCCACGGTCGCGGCTTTCGCCGTGAACATGTTCGAAGAGATGCAGCGACAGCCGTTTGGTTTTGTCGAAGAGATCGACATAGTGTTCCTGCAGCTCGTAGAGATCCGCGCTTTCAAGCCGTGTCAGGAACGGCTCCATCTCGCGGAGAACGCCGGCATCGAGCATATTCTCCGCCTTGATGGCGTCGCGGATACCACCGACTTCCGTCTGCAGCACTTCGCTCGGATAAGTGAGCAGCGCCGAAAGCGCCTTGAGAGTAATCGTCATCACGCGACCTCCATCGGATTGCGGGCTTTCTTCGTCTGCTTCGTCGCGAAGAGGTTAGCTTCGGAAGAACCACCAGAGCAGCCATTGCCGAAGGTAAAGCCGCACGAACCGCGAAGATCGTAAGCGTCCTCGCCCCATTCGCGATGCGCGGTCGGAATGACGAAGCGATCTTCGTAGTTCGCCAGCGCCATCACCTTGTACATATCTTCGATGGCCGCGCCGCTCAGACCAACCTCGGTCGCGATACGCTCGTCGATGCGCCCGTCGATGGTTTTCGCCCGCATGTAGCCACGCATGGCAAGCATGCGCTCAAGCGCCAGCGCGACCGGCTCCTCTTGTCCTGCCGTGAGCAAATTGGCGAGATACTTGAGCGGAATGCGCAGCGAGCGCACATCCGGCATATCGCCATTGAGCCCCATCTTGCCGGCGGCGGCAGCCGATTGAATCGGCGACAGCGGCGGCACGTACCAGACCATCGGAAGCGTGCGGTATTCGGGATGAAGCGGGAAAGCGACTTTCCACTCCATTGCCATCTTCCAGATCGGCGAATGCTTCGCCGCTTCAAGCCAGGCGTCGGGAACGCCGTCGGCGCGGGCCTGCGCGATGACCTTCGGATCGTTGGGATCGAGGAACAGATCGAGCTGCGCCTGGTAGAGATCCTTTTCATCCGGAGCCGACGCAGCAGCCTCGATGCGATCGGCATCATAGAGCAGAACGCCGAGATATCGGATGCGGCCGACGCAGGTTTCCGAGCAGACCGTCGGCTGGCCAGACTCAATACGCGGATAGCAGAAGATGCACTTTTCCGACTTACCCGACGACCAGTTGTAATAGATCTTCTTGTAAGGGCAGCCCGAAACGCACATGCGCCAGCCGCGACACTTATCCTGGTCGATAAGCACGATGCCGTCCTCTTCGCGCTTGTAAATCGCGCCGGACGGGCAGACCGCGACGCACGCCGGATTGAGGCAATGCTCGCAGAGCCGCGGAAGGTACATCATAAACGTGTTTTCGAACTGGCCGTAGATCTCTTTCTGAATCCCTTCGAAGTTTGCATCCTTCGACCGCTTCTCAAATTCGCCGCCGAGGATTTCCTCCCAGTTCGGACCCCACTCGATCTTCTCCATGCGCTTGCCGGAGATGACCGAACGCGGCCGCGCGGTCGGAAACGCTTTCGATTCCTTCGCCGTGTGCAGATGCTCGTAATCGAAGGTGAACGGCTCATAATATTCGTCGATTTCCGGCAAATCCGGGTTGGCGAAGATGTTGGCAAGCACCCGCCACTTGGCACCGAGCTTGGGCTCGATGTTGCCGTTCTTCTTGCGGACCCAGCCGCCGTTCCACTTCTTCTGGTTTTCCCATTCGCGCGGATAGCCGATGCCGGGTTTCGTCTCGACGTTGTTGAACCACGCGTATTCGACGCCTTCGCGGCTCGTCCAGACGTTCTTGCAGGTGACGGAGCACGTGTGGCACCCGATGCATTTATCGAGGTTCAGCACCATCGCGATTTGAGCACGGATTTTCATTCTGCGGCCTCCACCGGCGCATTGGTTTCCAAAGGTCCTTCGAGCCAATCGACTTCCGCCATTTTGCGAACGACGATGAATTCGTCGCGATTGGAGCCGACGGTTCCGTAGTAGTTGAAGCCATAGGCCTGATGAGCGTACCCGCCGATCATATGCGTCGGCTTCAGCACGGTGCGCGTCACCGAGTTATGGATGCCGCCACGGTTGCCGGTGACTTCCGAGCCCGGCGTGTTCACGATCTTCTCCTGCGCATGATACATCAGCATCATGCCTTCGTTCACACGCTGCGAGACGACAGCGCGTGCTGTGAGAGCGCCGTTGGCGTTGAAGACTTCGACCCAGTCGTTGTCGACAATGTCTGCCTTCTTCGCGTCGGTCTCGGAAAGCCAAACGACCGGACCGCCACGATTAAGCGTCAGCATCAGCAAGTTGTCGGTATAGGTAGAGTGAATGCCCCACTTCTGATGCGGCGTGATGAAGTTGAGCACGATCTCCTTATTGCCGTTCGGATGACGGCCCTTCACGCCAGGGATCGTCTTGAGATCGATGGGCGGCTTCCAGGTGACGAGCCCTTCGCCAAAGGCCCGCATCCAGAGATGATCCTGATAGAGCTGTTGCCGTCCCGTGAGCGTGCGCCATGGGATCAACTCGTGAACGTTCGTGTAGCCGGCGTTGTAGCAAACGCTTTCGCTCTCGATGCCCGACCACGTCGGCGACGAGATGATCTTGCGCGGCTGAGCCTGAACATCGCGGAAGCGAATCTTCTCGTCTTCCTTCGGCACCGCAAGGTGCTTGTGTTCGCGGCCGGTCGCCTCCGAAAGAGCCTCCCACGCCTTGACCGCGACTTCGCCGTTGGTTTCCGGCGCGAGCATGAGGATGACCTCCGCCGCGTCGATATCGGTATCGATGACAGGCAGCCCCTTGGCAAAGCCTTCGCGACGGGTGCCGCTCAGCGCGCCGAGAGCCGCAACTTCATGATCGGTGTTCCAGGAGATGCCCTTCCCACCGTTGCCGATCTTCGTCATCAGCGGCCCAAGAGCCGTGAACTGATCGTAGATGTGCGCATAGTCGCGCGTTGCGACGGAGACCGAGCACATCGTCTTCCCGGGGATGGGCGCGACTTCGCCGCGCATCCAGTCCTTCACGTCGAACGGCTGGGCGATTTCAGCCGGGCTATCGTGTTGGATCGGCGTCAGAACGACGTCCTCTTCGACGCCGAGAACTTCAGGCGCGATCTCCGAGAACGCTTTCGCAATCCCCTTGTAAATCTCCCAGTCTGACCGCGCTTCCCAGGCGGGATCGACCGCAGCCGAGAGCGGGTGAATGAAGGGATGCATATCCGACGTGTTGAGGTCGTTCTTCTCGTACCAGGTGGCGGTCGGCAGAACGATGTCGGAATAGACGCACGTCGTCGACATGCGGAAGTCGAGGGTCACGAGCAGGTCGAGCTTGCCTTGCGGCGCCGTGTCGTGCCAGGCGACCTCGGTGTTGCGAACGGCTCCCTCGGGTCCGAGATCCTTGCCGACGACACCGTTCTGCGTACCGAGCAGATGCTTCAGGAAATACTCGTGGCCCTTGCCCGACGAGCCGAGCAGGTTCGACCGCCAGACGAACATGTTGCGCGGCCAGTTGGCGGGATCGTCCGGATCGTGACAGGAAAGCTCGAGTTCACCCGTCGACAGAGCCTTCGCGACATAGTCCTTCGGCGCGAGACCGGCGGCCTTTGCCTTCTTCGCGATATCGAGCGGGTTTTGCTTGAGTTGCGGAGCCGACGGCAACCAGCCCATGCGTTCCGCCCGCACGTTGTAATCGATCAGGCTTTGGTTCCAATTGCCCTCGGGCGCCGTCGGCGACAGAATTTCGGCCGCCGTCACCGTCTCGTAGCGCCACTGGTCCGAGTGCGCATAGAAGAACGACGTTCCATTCATGTGCCGGGGCGGCCGGTGCCAGTCGAGCCCGAACGCCAGCGGCGTCCAACCCGTCTGTGGACGGAGCTTTTCCTGTCCCACGTAGTGCGACCAGCCGCCCCCCGACTGGCCGATCGCACCGCAGAATACCAGAAGATTGATGATCCCCCGGTAAGCCATATCCATGTTGAACCAGTGATTGATTCCCGCGCCGATGATCACCATCGAACGGCCGTTGGTCTTTTCCGCGTTCAAGGCGAACTCGCGCGCGACCGCCAGGATCGCATCGCGTTTGACGCCTGTGACGCGTTCCGCCCAAGCCGGCGTAAACGGCACGTCCTCATCATATGAGGTCGCCACGTGATCGCCGCCGAACCCGCGGTCGAGGCCGTAGTTCGCCATCATCAGATCGTAGACGGTTGCGACTTTCGCCTCGCTGCCGTCGGCAAGCTTGATCCTGCGGAAAGGAATATTCCGGGTCAGAACCTCGCCGTGGTTGGTGGAGACGAAATGCTCGGTCGCACGCCCGCCGAAGTAGGGGAAATCAACGGCCGCGATCTCGCACCCGCCGCCTGCAAGCGTCAGCTTGAGACGGACGTCGGAGCCTTTGCCGTCTTTCTCCTCCAGGTTCCATTTGCCGTGCTCGCCCCAGCGGTAACCGACGGAGCCGAGAGGCGCCACGATGCCATCGGTGCTCTCGTCGATCGCGACCGTCTTCCATTCCGGATTGTTGCTCTCGCCGAGCGCACCATCGAGTTCCGAGGCGCGCAGCAGGCGGTCCGGCACCAGCTTGCCCTTTTGCTCTGTCAGGCGGACCAGGAACGGCATGTCCGTGTAACGCCGCATGTAATCGTCGAAATAGGGAACCTGCCGGTCGAGATAGAACTCGCGCAGGATGACGTGGCCCATCGCGAGAGCCAGCGCCGCGTCCGTTCCTTGCTTCGGATGGAGCCAGATATCGGCGAACTTGGTTGCTTCCGCATAATCCGGAGTGATGACGGCGCTCTTTGTGCCCTTGTAGCGGGCCTCCGTGTAGAAGTGCGCGTCGGGCGTCCGCGTCTGCGGAACGTTCGAACCCCAGAGAATGATGAAACCGGCATTATACCAATCGGCGCTTTCGGGAACGTCGGTCTGCTCACCCCAGGTTTGCGGGCTCGACGGTGGCAGATCGCAATACCAGTCATAGAACGACAGACAGACGCCGCCGATCAGCGACAGGTAGCGTGCGCCGGAGGCATACGACACCATCGACATCGCCGGGATCGGCGAGAACCCGACGACGCGGTCAGGGCCGTGCGCCTTCACCGTGTAGGCGTTGGAAGCGGCGATGAGTTCGTTGACCTCGTCCCACGTGGCGCGCACGAAGCCACCATGGCCACGGATCGAGACGTAGGACTGACGCTTCTCGGGGTTTTCGACGATCGAAGCCCAGGCCGCGACGGGCGACAGCTTTGCGCGTGCCGCGCGCCAATGCTTCAAGAGCCGGCCGCGGATCATCGGGTATTTCACCCGCGCGCCGGAATAGAGATACCAGCTGTAGGACGCGCCGCGCGCGCAACCGCGAGGCTCGTGGTTCGGCAAGTCGGGGCGCGTGCGCGGATAGTCCGTCTGCTGCGTTTCCCAGGTGACGATGCCGCCCTTGACGTAAATTTTCCACGAGCACGATCCGGTGCAGTTCACGCCATGTGTCGAGCGCGCGATCTTGTCGTGCTGCCAGCGCTTGCGATAGCCGTCTTCCCACGAACGGTCCTCGTTGGTCACGATGCCATGGCCATCCGAGAAGCTGTCGACGGTCTTGCGGAAAAAAGTCAATCGATCGAGAAATTGTGACATTGATATTTGTCCTTGACTACTTGGCTACGGACGTACGGATCGTTGCGCGTCTCGCTTGCTCGACGTCGTAGAGAAGTCCGCCTCTTCGCGCGTAGACGAACCAAGTGAGAGCGATGCAGCTCACGTAGAAGGCGAGGAAGCTCCAGAGCGCCGCCTCAGGCCCGCCAGTGAGCGCGATCGATGAGCCGTAGCTCTTCGGAATGAAGAAGGCGCCGAAGGCTGCGATCGCTGAGGTGAAGCCGGTGATCGCGGCGGCTTCCCGTTCCCCTTGCTGGCGGCGCGTCTCGGCATCGGCGGCGGGCATCAGGCGGACCATCTCCTTGCTCATGATCGCGGGGATCATCTGGAACGTCGACGCGTTACCGACCCCCGTTGCGAAGAAGAGCAGCAGGAACGAGCCGAAGAAGCCTGCGAACGCGTTCGGCTGATCCTTGATGCCGATGAACCAGAGAACGCCGGCGACACCGATCGTCATCAGAGTGAACGCAGCGATCGTGACGCGGGCGCCGCCGTATTTATCGGCCAGCCATCCGGAGCCGGAGCGCGACAGCGCACCGACGAGCGGGCCGAGGAAGGCGAGTTGCAGCACGTTGACATCGGGAAACAGGATCTTGGTCAGCAGCGGGAAGCCGGCAGAATAGCCGATGAACGAGCCGAAGCAGCCGGTGTAAAGCCAGCACATGATCCAGTTGTGCTTCCGCTGGAAGATCACCGCCTGCTCGCTGAACGAAGCCTTGGCGGAGGCGATGTCGTTCATGCCGAACCAGGCCGCGAAGGCCGAGAGTGCGATGAACGGCACAAAGAAGAAGCCGGCATTCTGCAGCCAGAGCGGAGCCGGTTGGCCTGCCGCATCTTTGACCATGGCCGGATCACCGCCCAGCCAGCCGAAGATTCCGGCCGTGATGGCGAGCGGGACTGCGAACTGCACGACGCTGACTCCGAGATTTCCGAGACCGGCGTTGAGTGCGAGCGCGTTGCCTTTCTCCGACTTCGGGAAGAAGAAGGAGATGTTGGACATCGACGATGCGAAGTTGCCGCCGCCGAAGCCGCAGAGAAGCGCCAGGATCAGCAGCACCACGTAGGGCGTATCGGGATTCTGCACGGCATAGCCAATTCCGAGCGCCGGAATGATGAGCGACCAGGTGGCAAGCGTCGTCCACAGCCGGCCTCCAAAGATCGGCACCATGAACGAATAGAAGATACGCAAAGTAGCGCCCGAAAGCCCGGGAAGTGCCGCAAGCCAGAAGAGCTGATCGGTCGTGAAGGTAAAGCCGACCAGCGGCAGCTTGGCGACGACCACCGACCACACCTGCCAGATGGCAAACGACAGCAGGAGCGACGGAATCGAAAGCCACAGATTGCGCCGCGCGATGCGACGGCCCTTCTCGGCCCAGAACCCGGCATCCTCCGGTCGCCAGTCGGTAAGCACCGCCTCACTCGCGCGCACCGCACGCTTCGGCTTCGGCATCCCCTGCATCTCGGGGAACGGCGGCAACTCTCCGAGCGCCTTGCCGGCTGCGGAGCGTTCCATCAGACCGACGGACACGTACATCCAGATCAACGAACCGCTGACGATGAGGAAGAGCGCCATGAAGCAGCTCGTCCACAGGCCCGTGAGATCGAGAAGAAGCCCGAAGAAGATCGGCAGCACGAACCCGCCGAGACCGCCGATCATGCCGACCAAGCCACCGACCGCGCCGACGTGCTCGGGATAGTAGACGGGGATGTGTTTGTAGACCGCGGCCTTACCGAGAGCCATGAAGAAGCCGAGGACGAAGACCGTCACAGTGAAGGTGACGAGGCCCATCTCGATATGGAAGTTTACGGGTCCGTGCGTGCTATGCACGACATAGTCGGTCGGCGGATAGGACAGCAGGAACGTGGCGACCACGCTGACCAGAAAAGTCCAGTAGAGAATGCGACGTGCCCCGTACGTATCCGAAAGATGCCCGCCGTAAGCACGGAAGATGCTGGCCGGTACCGAGAAAAATGCCGCGATCATGCCGGCCGTTCTAATGTCGAGGCCGTAGACGTTGATGAGATATTTCGGCAGCCAGAGCGCCAGCGCGACAAAGGCGCCGAACACGAAGAAGTAATAGAGCGAGAAACGCCAGACCTGCACGTTTTTCAACGGTTCAAGTTCGAGCCAGGCGCTCTTCGGCCTCACGCCAGAGCGGCGACGCTCGACGGTGATCGGATCGTCTTCGGACGTGAACCAGAAAATAGCCGCCATGACCACAAGCGCGGCCGCCCAAACCTCGGCGACCATCTGCCAGCCGTAAGCGATGAGCACGAATGGCGCGAGAAACTTGGTGACTGCGGCGCCAACGTTGCCGGCGCCGAAGATGCCGAGCGCCATACCTTGCCGTTCGGCCGGAAAAAAGCGCGACACATAAGGAACGCCGACGGCGAACGCCCCACCTGCGATACCGACGCCGAGCCCGGCGAGAAGCATCTGCGGATAGGTGTGGGCGTAGGTGAGCAGGTAGGTCGCAACCGCAGCCGCAAGCATCGTTAGCGTGAAAACGACGCGGCCGCCGTAGCGATCAGCCCAGATACCGAGCGCGATACGCGACAATGAACCAGTGAGGATCGGCGTGCCGACCATGAGACCAAACTCGGTCTCATTCAGTCCCAGCTCCTTTCCGATCCGGATGCCGATGATCGCGAAGATGGTCCAGACTGCAAAACAAACGGTAAAAGCGATCGTACTGACGCTTAGGATCTGTACGGATTTTGGCTGAGCAGTTGACTGCATTCGGTGCCTCTTCGCGGATCGCGACTGGTTGAACCATATGCAGCTGTGTTCATATTTCCGATTTGGCGCTCTGACGGAAATCAATGGTATTCGCGTCAATTGTCACATGTATCGCATTCCGATTTACATCCGGACGCCACGCCGGAATTCTGCAAGGCGTAGAAATGACAGGAGAATCCTTTCCGGCTTGGGCGTGTGTTTCCAGGCGAAGCCGAGACGTTTTGTTGCAGAATGCAGCAATACAAAACGCTGCATCGGACTCATTCTGCTCACGACAAGAACGGCACCGAAGATCGCAAGACGAAAACCGCGTCGCGCGCGCCGTGTCCCGGCACGTCGCACTTGGAGCATGTCGCCCTCGGCGAAGCGATCGCAGGGTGCCAGTATCGATTCTAAGCCGCCTTGGCGGCGAACGCACACCCTCTCCCTGATCGATGCGGCCTTCCGGCCTCTCTCTGTAGCTAAAGTTTGCCAACTTGACTTTGGTCAAGTCGCCAGATGACAGAATCTGATGCTACCTTAACGTCGGTGTATAGGCCCAGATAAGGCCATTTCGCCAACTTGCGACGTGCGCGGAATGGCATCTTCAGCAACAGAGCAAATACGGTCCTCTTGTCCAAAGGCAAAGCCGAGACACAGGAAACGCCTGCCACGCTGCAGCGATCTCCAACGTCCAATATCGAACACTCCAATATCAAAGCAGTCTGGGGGACACTTCAATGGCGCGATTTTCTTTCGGGCGCATCATTCCGGCAGCCATCGCAGTCCTCGCCGCCGCAGGCCTTTCTACAGGCGCTCGCGCGGCCGATCTCGGCGGCAATTGCTGCGCCGACCTGGAGGAACGAATTGCCGAACTCGAAGCGACCACCGCGCGCAAGGGCACACGCAAGGTTTCGCTGACCATATCGGGCTATGTTGCCCAGGAGGTGACGTGGTGGGACGACGGCGGCGAAAGCAATGTCTACCTGCACGGTCTCGGCCCGACCCAGGCCTCGCACGTGAAATTCACGGGCGAAGCGAAGATCGCTCCCGGTTGGACGGCCGGCTACGCGATGCGCATCCAGAACCTTAGCGACAATCCCTTTGGCAGAAACGCATCGACCGGCGCGGCGATGAACCAGTTCAGCCCTGAGTACAATCAGGGGCTCAACGTCCAGATGTCGTATTGGTATGTGCAGAGCAAGGAACTCGGTAAAGTCAGCATCGGCAGGCAGGCGAATGCCGCAAAGAGCGCCGCGATGTTCACAGACCAATCCGGCACCCAAGTCTTCGACAACTATACGTTCCTGTCCGGATTTCCGCAGTTCATCGTCCGCAGCGGCGGCAACCTCGCTCCGGCGTCGCTGACGTGGGGGCAACTGGGATATTGCTATTCGCAAGGCTCGCCGCTCGGCGGCGACTGCGACGGCCTTGTGATGAATGCCGTCCGCTACGACAGTCCGGTCTTTGCGGGCTTCTCCGCATCCGCAAGCTGGGCGGAGGATGACGACTGGGAAATCGCCGCCCGCTACACCGGCCAGTGGGACGGATTCAAGATCTTGCTTGGCGTCGGCTACTCGGAAAATACGGCAGAAAACATCGCCGCTGCATTGCCCGCAGGCAGTAAAAAGGACTCGACCTTTTTCCAAGCCGGCGGTTACGTCGAACACATCGCGACCGGTCTTTTCGTTCATGGCGCCTACGGCCGCGAGGACAATAGCGACACTCTTCTGCCCGGCAACGTGACGCCTCCGAACAGCAATCATTGGTACGTCAAATCAGGCATCCGGAAGAAATGGACGCCACTGGGCGCGACCATCGTCTACGGCGATTTCGCGGAATACAGCGACCAGCTCGGACCCGGGGCTCTTGCGCTCGGCGCGACCTCGAGCACGCTGCATCGCTACGGCGGCGGCATCGCTCAGGAAATCGACGCTGCGGCAATGACCGTCTATCTGAAGTATCAGCATTACGAGGCGGACGTCGAAGGTCTTGCTCCGACAGTCGGCAAGCTAGATAGCGCCGACTTCGTTAGCACGGGCGCGCTGATCAACTTCTGACGGAGCGCGCTCGAACACCTCGTTTACATCCGAGCATGACCACTCGCCGCCGCAACCACTGGGGCTGCGAAGAACCTCGATCACGAAAGCTCCGCATAGCGTTCCGCGACCGCGCGCCGGGCAGCAATCCCGCGCGGGTCAACCGGGATGCGAGTCCCGGTTGAGAGCTTCACCGTCTCGCGCGGATCGCGCATGAGGAACCGCACCGGAACGCGCCGTTCGAGATACCAGTACCACCGGCGCCTGACCGAGATTGCAGGCTTCAGTTGTCTCTGCCGCATGCCTCTTCGAGTCCCGCAACCGGCGGATGCTCGAATGTCCGCACAATTGTCTGCGCGCCACCACGGGCTATCCGGTAGCCACCGTTACAAGCGGTATTTATGTTTTTATTTCTGAGGCTTCCGGATGATTTATTGGTGGAGAGGGCTGGATTCGAACCAGCGTAGGCGAAGCCAACGGATTTACAGTCCGTCCCCTTTAGCCACTCGGGCACCTCTCCATGACCGCAGGCGCGTACCCACAGTCAAAATGAAAGCGCCCCGCCAATCAAGGCAGGGCCTTCGCCCGGGTTATCTTCACGGGGGCCTTCCCTGTCAATCGGAAAAGCTGCAAAGTCCAACGGTTACGCTTTCACACACCGGACCCGAGCCCAAGGCGCGGGCGCAGATGGGAACCGGAGCCGCAGGCGCCGCCATGCCGGCCAAACCACACAATCGCGAGAAACACCCTGTCCAAGGACCAATATAAAAAGCCGTGGCGCGACAAAAATCGCTTTTCGGCATCAGCCGGCAATCGCCCGCATAGACCTCAACGCGCAAAAACGCCGCACAGCAACCCTGTGCGAGAGCCGTCAGGTGACAATGCGGAAGGTCCGCTCCTGCTCTTTGGGCTGCATGCTGTCGAGGCCGCTGTAAAGAACCCCGCGCGACGCATTCATCGCCTTTTGCTGACGGAAAACGCTGAGCGCCGGCTGACGGACGCCATCGGTCCGCTCACCGCCAAGATCGATCGCATGACCCCACGCGACCTCGATCGCCTCCTCGGTCCCGACACCGTCCATCAGGGCGTCGCACTCGAAACGGAACCGCTACCCGAACCAGACTGGGACGAACTGGCGCGCATTTCCGATGGCCGGCCGCTGATCGTGCTCGATCAAGTCACAGATCCGCACAACGTCGGCGCGATCCTCAGATCTTCCGCCGTGTTCGGCGCCAGCGGCCTCGTGATGACGCATCGCCATAGCCCGCCGCTCAACGGCGTGCTCGCTAAATCCGCCTCAGGCGCGCTTGAGTTCATCCCGGTCGCGTTGGTGGCAAATCTTGCGCGCGCGCTTGAAGAGCTGCGCGAGGCAGGTTTTGCGGTCGTCGGTCTGGATGGCGACGCGGATACAGCGATCGAGGACCTCGACTGGTCGCGACCAACGGCACTCGTCATGGGCTCCGAGGGCAAGGGCCTGAGGGAACTGACGCGCAAGAGATGCGATACGCTGGCGAGGATTTCAACGGACGGCCCGGTTGCGAGCCTCAACGTCTCGAACGCGGCCGCCATCGCCCTCTACGCCGCGATGCGTGCCCGGCGAAAATAAAAAGCCAGCGCGAAGTTCTCGCGCCGGCTCGATCGTCTCAGCGTGTTCGTTTCGAACCGCTTCAGTCGCAGATCAGCGGGCGCTCGCAGACATAGCGGCCGCCACGGCAAATCGTGTCACCGAATTCGTTTTCGAAGCAGCGGCGCGGTGTGCGGTGGCACCGTTCCTCTCCGCGGTAGCAGCGGTCGTCATAGCGCGAATAGTAGCGCGGTCCGCGAGCACTGTCGGCGATCGCGGCACCAACGCCGAGACCGATAATGCCCGCCGCTATGCCAACACCCACGTCACGCCCGCGAGCTTCAGCCTGCGGAGCTGCCGCCAGCGCCAAGCCGCCGGCAACCGCAAGCGCCATCAATCCGTGTACAAATCGTTTCATCATTGGCCCTCCTGGTGCCGCAACGGCCGTGCATCATCCACGATGCGCGGCGCATGCTCTATGCGGCTCGAATCTCTCAGTAGCAATAAGGCTCTAAGAAACATTGAAATACGGCGCGATCACGCGGAGCTTGCGGCCGCCCGATGGCATATTTCCGTACGGGAGATGAACGACTTACCAGTCACCCCGGCGGTGCCCGCCGTAGTGGCGACGATGCCATTCGACATGACGGTAACGGCGTTTCGTGGAGCCCCACGCCCCATAGTACGGCGGCAAGTGGCCCCGGAAGCGATTGACGCGGCGCGGTCCCCACTCGCCTGAGTTGTAGTAGGGATAATAACCACGCGGATCGTAATAATAGTGATAATAATCGTCGAGAGCGTCCGCACGGCCCGGATCAAACTGATGTTGCCGCAGGTCGGGACGGTGCAGGGCGTCGAAAGCTGACGCCGCTTGAGTGCCGACGAACAGCGCCGCGCCAACGACAGTTACAGCGACAGTTGCGGCGAGCAGGGATTTCGTGGGCATTGCAAACTCCCAAGTGGACACGGCCTAGCGGCGCCTAAACAGCCCCAGCGCGTCAGAATCGTTTGCCCAAGATTAACCCAAGATCGCCTTAACGCCATGACACATGGCGCTAAGGGACACGATTTCGCTCAGCCGTAGCATTCCTGCCCGCCTACGCGGCCTGCCGACCTTGTGACGTTTGACGCAAAGTCTCGGCGTTACGAGGATACAAAGTTGACTGCTTTGGTCGCCTTGCCGATAGGTCGGCATGCCAGCCACGGTTGACATCGAAACCTCAATGAGCGAGGTCTCGCCCGTCGCCTCGTATGTCCTTTGCGGGCGTTGTGCCGGCTTAGCACAGTGGTAGTGCACCTGATTTGTAATCAGGGGGTCGCAGGTTCAAATCCTGCAGCCGGCACCAATAAAAATCAGACCTATCATGAAATTTTGTAAGGCGCCCCGCTGGTACGTTTGTACCACGAAGCGCGCGATCCTCGGCAAGACCTCGACAGAGCGAAGTCTCGCGCTGACTCAAAGCCAACGACCGCTGACAGTTGGGACGTCAAATGAAGTCCGATGGTGCGATAGTCTCTTGCGCGGCCCGAGGTGTGGAAGGTTCGTTGGCATAAACCGCGCCGACCCCAATGATCAGAGGCGCCGAACGATCGAAGGCGGCAATGATTGTCTCGAGTTGCCCCAGTTCCCCACGAGCGATCTGCTGGCTATCCCGGCTCAGCGATGCGGCGATGCCGACCGGGGTGTTGCTCGGCGCTCCGTGCGCGATTAGTCTGGCGACGATTTCTCCGGCCAAAGGCGCACCCATGTAGAAAACCGTCGTAGCCGATGGGTCGGCGATCTGGCGCCAGTCAAGATCTTCCGGTAGGCCACCGTTCTTGGAGTGGCCAGTGACGAACCTCACCGACTTCGCATGATTGCGGTGCGTAAGAGAAATTCCGAAGGCGGCGGCCATCGCCGAGGCGGCCGTGATGCCGGGCACGATCGAAACTTCAATGCTCGCCGATTCGAGATAGGATATTTCCTCGCCGGCTCGACCGAAGATCGCCGGGTCTCCGGCCTTAAGCCGGACGACGTGCTTGCCGGCCTGCGCGTGACGCACCATCAAGTCATTGATGACGTCTTGTCGACAGCTCGGCCGGCCACCCCTTTTGCCGACGCAGATGAGTTCTGTTTCCGAACCTGCCAGTGCGAGAATGGCATCGGAGACAAGCGCGTCGAACAGGATGACATTCGCGCTGCTGATTGTGCGCAACGCCTTTATCGTCAGGAGTTCGGGATCGCCTGGACCCGCACCGACGAGCGTCACTCGCCCATGTCGTGGCCAACGTTGCGTGTCAACACGAAGTGGCGGCAAAGCCGCAATGAATAGACGATGCAGATCAGCGACGAACGTGACACCCGCTCTCAATACGTTTTCGACAATCTTGAGCTGAGCACGACCTGCACTCGAAGCGCCGCGTATCAACGAAGTTGCAAATATGTGCATTTGGCAATCCTCGACCCTGGCTGTCGTTGCTTCAATCTCGGCGAGGTTGATTTCAATGAATCACTCCGCTGCTTCGAATTTCTGCGCTTCGATGATGTTTCTGATCTCGGCCCGGCAAGAGCCACAATTCGTGCCGGCTTGAAGAGTTTCGCCGACTGCCGAAACCGTGCGGCAACCGCGCCGAGCGGCCTCGGCGATTTCGTTGGCGCCGACGCCGAAGCACGAGCAAACCGTCGCGCCCTTGTCGGCGCCGCCCGCGCCGGGGCGTCCGGCGATGACTGAGAACCGCGCGCGTGCATTGGGATGCGCGGCGGCAAGTTGCGCGACCGCCCAATCCCGCGACACGGCAACGGGCTCAGAGGCAAGAAAGAGCGCGCCCAAAAGATTTCCGCCATCGTAGCAGGCGAAACGGTAACGCGAGCTTTGGCGATCATGGAAAGAAATGGTCTCTGCATCAGGAGTGGCGCCAAACAAGGTATCCGCGAACGCTGTCCAATCCCCACGCTGAGCGGCAAAACCGAGTTCGACACGCCACCCCTCGCTGCATTTTGCGAGCGCCCAATATTCAGCGCCGATGTGCTCGGGCTTGCGAGCGAGAACCGCGAAGCCATACGCCGCCGCGATGAATCGTTCGACGCGAACGGCGATGTTCTTGGATGCGGGCTGACCGGAAACCGGATCCACGACGGACGGCGCCAACGTATCAACGCGTGCTTTGGAAGCGAATTGATCGGTCCAATGCATCGGAACGAAAATCGAGCCCGGTTGCTGGCGTGCCGAGATCAACGCCCGAACGAGAATGGCCGCGGAGCCTGTCGATACGCGAACGAGATCGGCATCCTTTATATTGGAGTGCGCGGCGTCCTCGGGATGGATCTCGACAAACGGCTCCGCATAGTGCTGCGAGAGACGCTGGCTTTTCCCCGTGCGCGTTAGCGTATGCCAGTGATCGCGGATGCGTCCGGTATTGAGGGTCATCGGGAAGGCCGAGGTCGTTCTCGGCGAGCCTTCGAAAGCAACGGCGATGAACCGCGCTTTGCGATCGGGCGTGAAATAATTGCCGTCGGCAAAAAGCCGCTGTCTTGAATTCGATGCGATAGGGCGCGGCCATTGAAACGGTTCGAGCCTGTCGAAATCCGAACCGCAGATGTTCGCGAATGCGCCGATATCGAAAGCGCGCGCACCATCATTCTCGAATGCGGACAGCGCCGCATGCTCCGCGAAAATTTCCGAGGGTGTCGCGTAGTCAAACGCCGCACCAAAGCCCATGCGCTTCGCGACTTGGCTCATAATCCACCAATCCGGACGCGCTTCGCCCGGCAGCGGCAGGAAGCACCGTTGCCTGGAAATCCGCCGCTCCGAGTTGGTGACGGTGCCGCTTTTCTCACCCCATCCAGCGGCCGGCAACTGAATGTGGGCATGCCGCATGGTGTCGTTATTTGCAATGACATCCGAGACAACGACGAACGGACAGTTGCGAATAGCCTTTTCGACGTCGCCGGCGTCAGGCATCGAGACGACGGGATTTGTCGCCATGATCCAAAGCGCTTTGATGCGGCCGTCCGCGACGGCGCGGAACATATCGACGGCCTTGAGACCGGCTTTTTCGGCAATTACCGGCGATTGCCAGAAGCGCTGAACGCGATCGCGATCTTCGGCCTTTTCGATCTCCATATGTGCCGCGAGCGTGTTCGCGAGTCCGCCAACCTCACGGCCGCCCATCGCATTCGGTTGTCCTGTCACAGAGAAGGGCATCGCGCCGGGTTTTCCGATGCGGCCCGTTGCGAGATGACAATTGATGATCGCGTTGACCTTATCCGTGCCGCACGAGGATTGGTTGACGCCCTGGCTGAAGACTGTGACGACTTTTTCGGTTCGAGCAAAGAGAGCAAAAAATTTTTGAAGCGTGGCTTGACCGAGGCCAGTCCGCTCGATGAGCGTCAACGCACCGAACGCGGCCGCCGATGTAAGCGCTTCTGCAAATCCCGATGTGTGGGTTGCGACGAAATCCCGGTCAACCGATCCTGTTTCACTCAAATATTTGAGCAAGCCGACTAAAAGTGCGATGTCGCCATCCGGCTTGATGGGCAGATGCATGTCGGCGATGTCGGCGGTCATCGTGCGGCGCGGATCGATCAGAACGATTTTTAGATCGGGTCGCTTCTCTTTGGCCGCGACGATGCGCTGATAGAGGACGGGATGACACCACGCGAGATTTGAGCCGACGAGCACGATGAGATCGGCGAGTTCGAGATCCTCGTAGCAACCGGGAACGATATCCGCACCGAACGCGCGTTTATGTCCCGCAACAGACGATGCCATGCACAGCCGCGAGTTGGTGTCGATATTCGCGGAACCGATGAAGCCCTTCATCAACTTGTTGGCGACGTAGTAGTCTTCCGTCAACAATTGACCGGAGACATAAAACGCGACTGAGTCCGGCCCATGCTCGGCGATCGTTTCTGAAAAGCGTGTTGCGACGAGATCAAGCGCCGCGTCCCAGCTCGTCTTTTGGCCACCGACTTGCGGATAAAGCAGCCGATCATCCAGATCGACCGTTTCGCCGAGTGCAGAGCCTTTTGAGCACAGCCGGCCGAAATTCGCCGGATGATCTGCGTCTCCCCGAACCGTCACCTTGCCATCGGGCAGCGCCTCCGCAACAATGCCGCAGCCGACACCGCAGTACGGACACGTCGTCTTGGTGGATTGCGACACGGTCATCGGGCTTTCCGCCTCATGCCGCACGATCGGCGTTGGCAGTCACCGCGATGAAGATCTTGTCGCCTTCGATCCTGATGGGGATCGTCCGAACTACGCCTTCATCCGCGCCGAGTGCTTTTCCCGTTTCGAGAGAGATAACCCAGTTGTGCAGTGGGCAGGTGACGGCGGCGCCGTGCACAATCCCTTGGCTCAAAGGACCGCCCTTGTGCGGGCAATGATCGTCGATCGCAAACACGCGATCCTCCGCTGTGCGGAATACCGCGATCTTTCCTTGTGGTGTCTCGACACACCGCGCGCCACGGCGAGGAATATCGGTGATGCTGCCAACTGCGACCCAGATCATGCTTGTCACTCCGCCGCCTGCGCCATGCCGACCGTCGCCATCGGCTTGAACTCATGCTTGTGAAGACCGGAAACGCGCTCCGACCAGGGATCAACCTGCGCGAATTTTTGCGAGTAGACGAAGCGCTCGAAGTAGCCCTTGCGCTTTTCGAGATCATCGAGCACCTGCCGGCGGATCTCGGCGATGGTGATACGCTTTGCCCATTTGTAGATGCGCTCGAGATAGCGCGCCTGCTCGCGATACATCTGGACGAGCGCGACGATGACTTCGAGAGCTTCGTCCTCGGCTTTAACGAGCCCCAGAATCTCGGTGCCCTTGATGTCGAGGCCCGCCGCTCCAGCGAAATGGATTTCGTAGCCGGAATCGACGCAGATGGCTCCGACGTCCTTGCACGTCGCTTCCGCGCAATTGCGCGGACAGCCCGACACCGCCATCTTGACCTTCGCGGGCGTCCAGGAACCCCACATGAACTTCTCGATGCGGATGCCAAGGCCGGTCGAATCCTGCGTACCGAACCGGCACCAGTCGGTTCCGACGCAGGTCTTCACGGTGCGCAGTCCCTTGGCATAGGCGTGACCTGAAACGAAACCGGCCTTACCGAGATCGGCCCAGACGGCGGGCAAGTCCTCCTTTTTCACGCCCAGCATATCGATGCGCTGGCCGCCGGTGACCTTGACCGCCGGGATGTCGAATTTGTCGACGACGTCGGCGATGGCACGCAGCTCATTCGCATTTGTCACCCCGCCCCACATGCGCGGCACGACCGAATACGTACCATTTTTTTGGATGTTGGCGTGCACACGCTCGTTGATGAAGCGTGACTGATAGTCGTCGGCATATTTTCCCGGCCAATGGCACACGAGATAGTAGTTGAGGGCAGGGCGGCACTTGGCGCAGCCGCACGACGTCGTCCATTCCAGTTCCTGCATGACGGCGTAGATGCTCTGGAGACCCTTGGCTGTGATCAGCCGACGTACCTCGTCGTGACCGAGCGTCGTGCATCCGCACATCGGCTGGACAGCCGCGGGATTATAGGAATCGCCCAGCGTCAAAGCCATCAGCTGCTCGACGAGGCCCGTACATGATCCGCATGACGCCGATGCTTTCGTGTGCGCGCGCACATCGTCGAGTGACGTCAAACCCTTTTTTTGAATTTCGCTGACGATCCTGCCCTTGCAAACGCCGTTGCAGCCGCAGATTTCTGCGTCATCGGGCAAGGCTGCAACGGCCGCCATAGGGTCCAGGGGGGCACCTCCCTGATAGGCTTGGCCGAAGATCAATGTCTCGCGCATCTCCGAGATATCGATCTGCTTCTTCTTCAGGTCGTTGAACCATGCGCCGTCGGCTGTCTCGCCATAAAGAACGGTGCCGATGATGCGGTTGTCTTTGAGGACGAGGCGCTTGTAGACGCCAGCCGACGCATCGCGCAGAACGATTTCGTGCCGATCCTCGCCGTCGGCAAAATCGCCGAGGGAAAAAAGTTCGATGCCGGTGACCTTCAATTTTGTTGGCGTATCACTGTGCACGAAAGCCGCCGCACTCGCTTCGTCGGCCAGGTGTGCGGCGGCGACGCGGGCCATCTCATAAAGTGGCGCAACGAGGCCATAGACGTGGCCGCCGACTTCCGCGCATTCGCCGAGCGCGAAAATGTTGCGATCCGAGGTTCGCATTCCGGCATCAACGACAATGCCGCGATTGCTGGCGAGCCCCGCATTTTTCGCAATACCCGCGTTCGGTTTGATGCCGGCCGCCATGACCACAAGCGTTGCCGGAATGATGCGGCCGTCCGCTAGTTCGACACCCTCGACCTTCTTGTCGCCGAGGATTGCCTTCGTATTGGCCTTGCAGAAGACCTTGATGCCGCGATCCTCGATGGCTCTTTCGAGAAGGTAACCGGCCGCGGGGTCCAGCTGCCGCTCCATCAGCGTCGGCATGAGATGCAGAACGGTGACGTCCATGCCCTGCGCTTCGAGACCTGCGGCGGCCTCTAGTCCAAGAAGACCGCCGCCAATGACGACGGCTTTTGCGCGCGACTGAGCAGCAAGCAGCATGGCGTTGACGTCATCGAGATCGCGATAGCTCAGCACGCCCGGCAGATCGTTGCCCGGCACGGGCAAGATGAATGGCACCGATCCGGTCGCGATGACGAGCTTGTCGTAGGGTTCGACGACGCCGTGGTCGGACGTGACGGTCCGGGACGCGCGATCGATGGCAACGATCTTGTGACCCTTGTAGAGCGTGATGCCGTTCTTGATGTACCACCCGTCGCCGTGGATGATGATCTGCTCGTAGCTTTTCTCGCCAGAAAGAACCGGCGACAGCATAATGCGATCGTAATTGACGCGGTGTTCGGCGTTGAAGATGGTCACGCTATAGCGACCCGGTGCGCTCTCGAGCAGATGCTCGAGCATACGACCCGGCGCCATTCCATTGCCGACGACCACAAGTTTTTCCATCATGCTTCCGTCGTGTCCTGTGCTCATGCCCGGCCTCCTATCGGCGTCATTTGAGCTTCGGAGACGGAGCGCTTTGCGGTCGCGGCGCTCCTGCTCCGCTCGATTCCGCGGATGGAGATGTGCATCCACACCAGCAGCATCATGACAATGACGAAGAGCAGCATGAAGCAGCTCGTCCAAAGTCCGGTCAGCTGGTTGAGGAAGCCGAAGGTAATTGGCAAAACGAAGCCGCCCAAGCCGCCGATCATGCCAACGAGGCCACCGACCGAACCGACGTTCTCAGGGTAATACATCGCGATGTGCTTGAAGACGGCGGCTTTGCCGATACTCATGAAAAAGCCGAGAACGAAGGCAATTCCAATGAAGACCAACGGGCTGATTTCAAAGTGCGCTGAAATCAGGCCATGCGTTCCGTGCAGCACGTAGTCCGTCGGCGGTAGCGACAAGGCCAGCGTCGCGATCGCGGACACGCCGAAGCACCAGTACATGACAGTGCGGGCGCCGACGCGGTCCGATAAGACGCCGCCATACGCGCGGAAAATGCTCGCCGGAATGGAATACGCCGCGGCGACCATGCCGGCGGTTTCGATGTCGAAGCCGTAGACTCCGATCAGGTACCTCGGCAGCCACAGCGCAAGCGCGACGAAGGCACCGAACGCAAAAAAATAGTAGAGCGCAAATCGCCAGACCCGGATGTCCTTTAATGGTGCGAGTTCCAGCGCGTAGGGTTTGGGTGCGGCTCCGATGCGGCGGCGCTCGACAAGGACCGGATCGTCATTCGTCGTGAACCAGAATACGACGGCCGTGACCGCCAACACAGCTGCCCAAATCAGGGCGACCGACTGCCAGCCCCAGGCAACGAGCGCGAAGGGCGCGAGGAATTTCGTGACGGCCGCGCCGACGTTGCCGGCGCCGAAAATGCCGAGCGCAGTTCCTTGCTGTCCCGCTTCGAAGAAGCGCGACACGTAGGCAACGCCGACGGCGAAGGAGCCTCCAGCGAGGCCGACACCAAGTGCCGCTAACAACATTTGCGGATAGGTTTGTACGAAGGACAGCAGCACCGTTGCCACGCTGGCGGCCAGCATGTTCAGCGTAAAAACGACACGCCCGCCATAGCGATCCGTCCAGATTCCGAGGAAAATTCGGGCCAAGGAGCCTGTCAGGATGGGCGTGCCCACGAGCAAGCCGAACTCCGCCTCGCTCAGTCCGAGTTGATCCTTGATACGGATTCCGATGATGGAAAAGATCGTCCAGACCGCGAAGCAGGCTGTGAACGCGATGGTTGAGACCCAAAGGGCGCGCCCCGAGGCGTTGGACAACGTGAGAATAGATTGTTCCTCTGTGCGCATCGAATGCTCCTCGTCGCAGTGCGCGAAACAAAAAAGCTGCCGGCCAAGCACTCACACCCTTTACGGGGTTTGAAAGCTTGATCGGCAGCTTTGCCTAGTGAGCGCCCGTCATTGGACGCGAGTGAATCTAAGAGCGCAAATCGCGCCTCTTAGAGAGTTGAACATTACCCATCCAACTCAACTCGTTTGCACAGGGTGCGGGAGCGGAAATGACTTCGCAAGTCCAAACATTCGGCAATTTTGTTCGTCGTCGGCGTAAAATTTGTGCACTGCAGAGTGTCGAACGTCACAAGCGATTAACGCTTCTGGCTTTCGATGTAGGAGTCGAGCTTGCTTGGATCAAACAGACCGCCGTCGAAGAAGCCGTCGGGACCAAGCATGAGGCTTGCACCCGCTGAGCCGACGGGCGTGGCGATAGTGAGTGCGCCCTCGACCTTTGCGTTCGCGACCGGAAGCGCGATACCCAATGACTTCAATGCCGCACGATAAATGTCCGGCCGATAGCATTCATGCGCGATGCCCGCATTTTCTTCGCTGTGCGGTACTTGCCCCCAGCGGACCATTTGCGAATAGAACCAGAGTGCGTGACTTTTCCAAGGAAACGTCGCTGCTTTTGCAAACGGCATGAAGAAATCCGCGACAGTGACGGTGCTCGCCTCGTCAACTGGCAAACGCCCGTGTAGCGCCGGGAGCATCCACGCGGCTGGCTGTGCCACGTATGATTTCTCCGACAAGATCCGCGCGAGTTCATCTCTGTTCCCCGCCGCTCCGCACCATTCGGCCGATTTGCATAGGGCGCGGAGCAGCGCAAAGAGCGGATCTTGATTTTCTTGCGCCCACTGCGCACTGACGCCGAGGACTTTCTCTGGACTCGATCGCCATATCGCGGCCTTGACGGTCAGGATGTGTCCGTATCCCTGGAGCGCGGCGGCAGTATTCCAAGGCTCGCCGACGCAATAGCCATCGATGGTGCCGTTCGCCAATGCGGCCACCATTAAAGGCGGCGGGACAATGACGATTTCAATGTCTCGCGATGGATCGATGCCGCACGCCGCCATCCAATAGCGAAGCTCATAGTTGTGCCCGGAGTGTGGATGGACGACTGCGAAACGCAGCAGCGGCCGCGACTTCGACGCACGAGTCGCCACGACGGCCTTCAACGCGCTCCCGGACGCGACGGGATTGAAATTGGCTTCCCCTCCGTTCGCAGCGATCTCGTTCCACAGCGCATTGGATACCGTCACCGCGTTGCCGCCTAGACCGAGCGCCATCGGTACGATGGTCGGGACTGCAAGCGGTGTCAGTCCGAGATTGCAGGCGATCGGCATCGGCGCCAGAACATGCGCTACCTGGAAATGGCCAACAGCCAATCGGTCGCGAATGTTTGCCCACGACGTTTCGCGAACCAATGTGAGGTCTATGCCTTCGCCCTCGGCGAAACCCATTTCTTTCGCGATTACGAGAATTGCGCTGTCGAGGAGCGGCATGAAGCCCGCAGTTATCTGCTGCCTGCTCGCCATCGTCACGACTCCTTGTCCGGCGGGGCGAGAAGCCCGGCGGCCAGTATGAGGCTTTCAGCTATCTCGGAAATTTTGCGGTTCTGGTTCATCGCGGTCTTGCGCAACAGCGCGTAAGCCTGCGGCTCCGAAAGGCCGCGAGTCGACATGAGAATGCCTTTGGCGCGATCGAGGAGTTTGCGGTTCTCCAGCTCCGAGCGCGCTTCTTCGAGTTCTCGTGCCATGCGTGAAAAAGCATTGAAGCGGGTGATCGCCATATCGAGGATTGGCTTCACGCGCTCTTGCTTGAGGCCATCGACGATGTACGCCGATACACCCGCATCGACGGCCGCCTCGATCGAAGCCTTATCCGAACGATCGACAAACATCGCGATCGGACGCTTCACGGCGCGGGAGAGCTGGAACATATTTTCGAGCATATCGCGATTGGGATTCTCGAGATCGATGACAATGACGTCGGGCTCGATCTCCGCGATACGGTGCGCAATTCCCACGACATCGTGGACGACCGTCAGGTTGTCATAGCCAGCCTCGCGCAGCCCGGCTTCGATGACCGAGCCGCGAAGGCGATTCTCATCAATAACCAGTATAGAAAGGGGGTTCGGACCCGCCGGCATGTTCGTATCCATCAGCGCGACTGTCTCGCGTACATGATCCGTGGGTGGGGTCAACTACCCAAATTGCGCGTAAAGCCATGTGCAAGGATCGACGGCCGCTGTCGGAGCTTTAGTAGACGCATTGAAAAGACCAAGCAGGAGACTGCATCCTGACTTCCCTTTCGCAAAGCCTATCCCTTCATCAGAATCGGAGATCTGATTTCTGGAACTCTTAGATTGTTGAGTATTGAACGAGCCAGATGCCGTTGTAGACAACATGAAGCACGATGGCGGGCCAGATGGAATAAGTATTCCGAAACAGAGCGCCCGCTAAGATGCCGACCATAAATGCGTCCAGCAGGATCACGCTCGGCCCGTGGACGATGCCGAAGATCGCGGCGCTTCCGACCACTCCCGCCCACATCCCGTATCGGTTCAGGGCGTTGGCAACGATGCCACGGAACACAATCTCCTCGCCGAACGGCGTGACGAGCGCACCCGCCACGAGCAGAGCGACCAGAGACCACGTACCGGCCTTGGCAGCTGCCTGAAAGTCACCTTGGGTGTTCGGCTCTGTGATGAACAGAAAGTAAGTTCCCTCGATCAAGATGCTCAGGCCGAATGCCACGACGCCCAAAGCCGCGCCGGCTAGAAGCCACTTCCGGCTCGTCACTCGGAAGCCGAACGTGCGGAGGTCGCGAATGCGGATGACGAAAGCAGCCAGAAAGGCCAGCACGCCTGCGACACCGTTGGCCGCCATTCCGACGATGCCTCGTAAAGCCGCCTGCTCGTCGGGAGTCTGGAGGATCCAGAAGGCGAGCAAGCCGATGAGAATCAAGTAGGTGAGTAGAGCGATTACGATCTCCGGCCATCCCGGTCGTATTTCGCGTGCTGTCGTTGAGCACGCCGTCCTTCCGTTTGAAACCTGACCGGACATCGCGCGCTCCATTCTACTCTGCGCTCAACTCTCAAATGATCCGGTAAGCCATCTCGCCGAAATAACAGGAACAGCTCTGGCGAAAGCAATGGCTCCTGGCAGGTTGCCGGGAGAGACCGGATAGATCGTTAGGCCAGCGGCGTTCTCAAACTATGCGATAGACCATTGGTGTTGGAATCGCGACGCCGACCGACCAGTTTTGCGCCCGGCGAATATTCGCTTACTGAAAAAAAACAACGTCAACAAACCATCAAGACGACGATGGCGCGCCGTATCCAATCTTAAGAGCAGTGAAACGGCCTAAGAGGGATGCGGCCATCTCTTTTCCAGGGGGTCGAACCCTGCTTGCGTTCGTGTTGCTGGTACTCGGGCCACAAAACGCTGGCACCCGCGAAAGCCAAAGCACCTCCCGCATGATCACCGCGTATGCAGGCGATGATATCAAAATCCTCGCCTGCATACGCGGTGTTAGGCGTTGATCAAGAGTCTTCCCACGCAACCTTCTTGGCGGCATTGCCAGAGAAGGCGCTTGCGATCTTTCGGCCAAGGGCGCGCACCGGAGAAGCAGCAAGCTTTTCCGAGCCGGTTGCCGAGCGCACCGGAGGCGATGCCTGACGCGCTCCACCAGAAAGCTTGAACATGGTCAGAAGCTCATTGAGCGAGGTGGCCTCACGCGACAGACTGTGCGTGGCAGCAGTGGTTTCCTCGACCATGGCCGCGTTCCTCTGCGTATCCTGATCCATCTGATTCATTGCAATGTTGACCTGCTGGAGTCCAGCCGACTGTTCCTGCGCCGCTTCCACAATCGCGGCGACATGGCGGTTGATCTCTTGCACTTCGGCAACGATGATTTCCAGAGCGCGGCCCGTGTCACCGACAAGCTGGACACCTTCGCGAACTTGCTCGCTGGACGTGCCAATGAGCACCTTGATCTCTCTCGCGGAATTGGCGGACCGCTGTGCAAGCTCGCGTACTTCCTGCGCCACGACGGCGAAGCCTCTGCCTGCTTCACCCGCGCGAGCCGCCTCCACGCCCGCGTTCAGCGCAAGCAAGTTCGTCTGGAAGGCGATCTCATCAATCACGCCGATGATATTGGTGATCTCCGAGGACGACCTCTCGATGGCTTCCATCGCCGAGACGGCACGGCGGACCACTATGCCGGACTGTTCCGCACCCGCCTTCGCACGGCTGACGAGCTCGCCCGCTTCCTGTGCCCGCTCGGTGGAATTCTTGACGGTTATGGTGATCTCTTCCAGCGCGGCAGCGGTTTCCTCGAGGGCTGCGGCCTGCTGTTCGGTGCGCTTGGCCAGATCGTCGGCGGCAGAGCGGATTTCGTCGGAATTGGATTCGATGCCTCGGGCGTTCTCGGCCACTTGCGTCAAAGCCGTTTCCAGCTTCTGGGCCGAATTATTGAAGTCGTGGCGCACCTTATCCAGAGCAGCCGTGAACGGGGCATCGATCCGGTAAGACATGTCGCCATTGGAAAGTTGAGACAGACCGGCGGCAAGGCTATCGACGGCAAACTTCACGTTCCCCGCGTCTCTGGCTTCCAGCTCCTGACGGGCAAGGCGTTCCTTCTCCACCTTCGCCGCGTCTCTTGCTTCTTGCTCCTGACGGGCGATGCGATCCCTTTCGGAAAGGCTGCGATGGGCTTCGGCTTCTTTTTCGAGCCGGGCCTTTTCCCGGTTGTTGTCGAGTAGCACTTCGAGCGAGCGGGCGAGATCGCCGATCTCGTCCTTGACTTTGCTATCCTTCAATTCGAGCTGCAGGTTGCCTTCGGCGATCTGCGCCGTCTCCCCGATGATGTTGGAGATGCGGCCGATGAAGCGGCGAGCAATGAACCAACCTGCCAGGGCAAGAAGCGCGGCGGCCGTCGCGACAATCAGGGCCGCGTCCCGGATCATTGTGTTCAGCTGCGCAAAGACGGTACTCTTCGGAACAGCGACGATCGCATACCATGTGTTTTCTGGAGTGAGCTTGATGGGCGATGCGACGGCAAGGTATGCCGTACCATCCTCTGCCGCGATCTGCTGTTCGATGCCCGGATTGGCGACGAGTTTATCCCATCCGGCCGTCTGCACGCCGCCTTCCGCGAGGCTCTTGCCGATTAAGGCCTCGTTGGGATGGCCGACGATCTTGCCTCCGCTACTCACTAGGCTGACATAGCCCGTCCTCATGGGGTGAATGGCCGAGAGCGCCTTGCTGGTTTCGGCGAGCGAAAGATCAATCCCGGCAACGCCGAGCGCCTTGCCGTTCACGACAACCGGCTTGGAAATCGAAGTAAGCAGAACCTCTTTACCGTCAATCGCGTAAGCATAGGGTTCGATAACGACGGTCTTTTGCCGGGTGAAGGGCAGCTGATAGTAATCGCCGGCGCCTGGCACCGCATAATCGACGAGCGCCGTGTTGGATATTTCCCCATTCGTCCCCCGGACGAAATAAGGAACGTAACGACCCGTTGCATCATGGCCGTGTGCTTTGACAAAGTCGGCGTCCTTGCCATCGAAGACGTTCGGCTCCCAGCCCGTCCAGATGCCGAGAATATCCGGGTTGCTTTCCAGCAAGTGACGCAAGATCCCGTCGGCCCTGGCGCGGTTGGCTTCGCCGCTATCTTTCATGACCTCCAGAACCGACCCAAGCGCGTCGGCAATGCGAGCGCTACGATCGATCCGCTTCTCGCTTGTCAGAGCTTCCGCCTTTGCGATCTCCCGCATGCGGTCAAGGCTGGTGCTCCGGACGTCCTGGTAGGAGCGATAGAACAGCACGGCCGAAGCCGTGATAGTCGCGATCAGGCCGCATGCTGCGACCGCGAAGATATTACGACCTGTGGCCGAATTCAGCAGCATTTTCATGTTCCTAACGTTCGCCGTCGGATGCTTGGCATCTTTCGCGATGTTTCCTTGAAGCCAAAAAACTTTCCCGGCAGGCTATGCCGTTATCCTTAATGAATTGCTTTCTATGCTGATCGTATGAAGCCGATTAGGGCGACGAGGGAGCCAGCAAGAACAGGACGGGTCGCCCTGGTGATGGCGGCGGCGCAATCGGACCGCGGGATGCGCGTCACGCTACTCCGATCACCCACGCGCCGAATGCTTCGGCGCGCCATCGAGATTCCGTTGCCGACGAAGCGACGCCTTGTGCTGAACGAGGGGGCTCGTGGATGTGCTCACGGAAATGAATGTGTTTGCGTGGCCGGCCCTGACCTGCGCGTCACGCGTGCCGAGTCGGACACGCCTCTACTCGGGCATCCGTAGAGACCTTGTAGACTCCCTGTGACGCAGTTGTTCGCAATCTCGGGAGCATCTCGACAAGCGTTGTCGCCTAGATCGGATGCCAAGCAAGCATCAGGGCGAAAAAAATCGCCCTTGAATGCCGCTGCTCGGAGCTTCGCGCAGATAGCGCTCGACCATTGGCAGATGCGGCTCTATCGCGGCACGCCCCGCCGCGATCATCTCATCGGCGCGGTGGAAATCGAGAACGCCGATATGCCCGAGATCGGGCGAGATCAAAAGATCCGGCGGATCGCCCATCAAGCGCGCGCGAGCGATACGGTCGTGAAAGATGCTGAAGGAATTCAGGATCACCGACGTAATGCCAGGAGCAGCCTCTTTCTGATGACCGAAAAGCTGGCGGTGCAGAAGCTGCAGCGCGCCACGTCCGTTCCAGCGCGTGATGGGCGCGACCTCCTCCACTACCGGCGCGATCTCGTCCTCCTCGACGTCATCATCGACAAGTATGCCGCCACGGCCGAATTCGCTCGTCAGATTGATGGCGATGACAGTTCTGGCGCCCAGAGCACGGCAAACGGAAACCGGGATCGGATTGACGAGGCAGCCGTCGATCAGCCAGCGGCCGTTCAACTTGACGGGCCTGACAATGCCTGGAATCGCTGATGAGGCACGCACCACATCATTGACGTGCCCGCGCCGCAGCCAGATTTCATGTCCGCTGGAAAGATCCGTCGCGATCGCGGCGAACTTGGTTGGCAACGTTTCGACGCGCAAACCCTTGAGGTGTTCGTCGAAACGGGAAAACAGGCGCTCTCCCGCGATCAATCCGGAACCTGATACGCTCAGATCGAGATATCCAAAAACGCGGCGGCGCGTCAGGCTTCGCGCGAAATCCTCGAGCTGATCGAGCCGTCCTCCGGCGAAGTGCCCTCCGACGATCGCGCCAATCGACGTTCCAACAACAATGTCGGGCTTCAGTCCGGCTTCGGCCAGGGCTCGGAGGGCACCGATGTGTGCCCAACCGCGAGCGGCGCCGCCGCCAAGGGCAATTGCCAATTTTTCTTTTGCCATGAGCGCTTTTATCGAAACGTTGGTCGTGGCCGAGTCAAGCCAGCATAACACAACGCACGGGCAAAGAATTTGGTTCTCTTGTCCGACAGGTTAATCGGACCGAAAATCGCGAACGCCGCAAGAGAATAAATAACATTTCCGCCAGGCTTTAAACGCGGATGAAATGACGACGCTGCGGGATGCTAACGTGCCAACGGCTTTCTATCGGCATCCAAGAGGCCCTTCGCCGCCAGCGACGAGAGATAAGCAGAAAGCGCAAGCACGACATCGTATGGGCCGGGGCGTTCTTTCTGAAGCAGCACATCGACAGCCATGGCTTCAGCCAGCAGGGCATCGATCTCTTGCGCCGATAGTTCGACCGCGGCTCCGGAATTTGTGATGTCAGCTTTCCGCGCGCTCAGCATGAATCAAACCTTCAACCAACAAACCTTCAACTCTCAGTGAGACCGGACAGGGTATGCGGATCAATCAATTCTCAAAATCCTGTTAGGCGGCAATAGAACACAGTCACTCCGCCGCTCCTGCGAGCAACGAGAAAATTAGCCGACCGTGACGACCGGAAAAATTTCAAATCTCCGACTACTCAACGACAATAATTCCGTTTACGCAAGACGTATACTGACAGTTTTGGCGTTCGATGAAGCATGCCTTTATTCAGCGGTGGCGTCGAAGCTATCTTGCTGTCTCTCCAAGTCCTTACACGTCATGCCGCCATTGCAGGCAACGCCATCCCAGGAACTCAAAATCGTTGCCCGAGTTTACTTTGCGGGGGCATCACATAATGGAGATGCCTATGGACTCTCGTATCTATTCCGTCGCCGTAGCATTCGCGATTGTGACAACGTCTGCAGCGGCCCAAACAGTCACTAACCCAAACACAACTGTATCGCCCGGCGCAGCAAATCCGACCGATAGTACCGCTCCCTCGCCGTCGACGAGCACGACCGGCCAAAACGCCACGGGTTCTTCCGAAACTCCTGCCAACATCTCGCCGTCGCCCGTCGAGCAGAACAGGCTTGATCCGTCCGCACCAAGCGCGCAGCGTTTGATAATTGATCCCGGAACAGCAGCTGGCAGCTCGACCACGAACCCCGCCGATAATTCCTCCAATCCGGGTGCTCCGGGAAGGAGTTATAATGCTATTCAAGAGCGCGGGTCCTCGAATAACGGCACAAGCACAGGAACATCCGGCCTTGGCGTGACACCTGCGCCCTCGCCTCTATCCCCAAGCATGTATCCTCAGCCGCTGACAACACCTCCGACGCCGAACCCGGCAAGCAATTATCCCGCTCCGCTGACGAACCCCGTCTTCGCGCAACCGACGACGACTCCTGGCGCAGGCATGGGAACACACACCACTGCGTCGGGCATCGGAGCGGGGAGCAGCCTGCAAGATCATGCACTTTCGCACGCGACAATGCCCAGCAGTCACATGGGTGGCGGTCACATGGGCGGCGGAGGTCATCGATAGCTTTTGGGTACAATAAACGACCCCGAGCTGGGCAGACGTCGCTACCGCCGTTTCTGCGGCGGCAGATCGGTGCAAACGCCCTCGAAAACCTCAGCAGCCATGCCGACGCTTTCCGAAAGCGTCGGATGCGGATGGATCGTCTTGCCGATATCGATCGCATCAGCACCCATCTCGATCGCAAGACAGATTTCAGAGATCAGATTGCCTGCGTCGATACCGACGATGCCGCCTCCGATGATGCGCTGCGTTTCGGCATCGAACAGAAGTTTCGTGAAGCCCTCATCGCGTCCATTGGCGATCGCGCGCCCGGATGCCGCCCAGGGGAACACGGCTTTGCGAAAGGCGATGCCCTGCCGCTGCGCCTCGGTTTCCGTCACGCCAGCCCATGCAATTTCGGGATCGGCGTAGGCGACGGAGGGAATCTGGCGCGCATCGAAAAAGCTCATTTTTCCGGCGGCGTTCTCGGCTGCGACGTGCCCTTCATGCACAGCCTTGTGCGCAAGCATCGGCTCGCCCGCGATATCACCGATCGCAAAGATGTGATTGACGTTCGTGCGCATCTGCTTATCGACGGCAATGAAGCCTCGCTCCGTCACCGTAACGCCCGCGTTCTGAGCGGCAATCGCATTGCCGTTCGGCTTGCGCCCAACGGCGACAAGAACAAGATCATAGACGACTGCTTTTTCCGGGGCATTCGATCCTTCGAAACGGACATGAATGCCATCGGGCTCGGCATTGGCCGAAACGACCTTCGTTTGCATCATGACATGATCGAAGCGGCGCGCATTTATCTTCTGCCATACCGCAACGAGATCGCGGTCGGCGCCGAGCATCAGCCCATCGAGAGCCTCGACGATGTCGATGCGCGCGCCGAGCGTCGAATAGACCGTCGCCATTTCAAGCCCGATGATGCCGCCGCCGATCACAAGCATCGTCTTCGGGATCTGCCGCAATTCCAGCGCGCCGGTCGAGTCAACGATGCGCGGATCAGACGGCAGAAACGGCAATGTCATCGCTTCCGAACCTGCCGCGATGATCGCCTTGTCAAATCGCACGATCGTTTCGCGGTTATCTTCGGACGTGACGATGAGGTGATGCGGATCGGAAAAGGTCCCCGTTCCTTGCAGCGTGATGACTTTCCGGGCTTTCGCCATCGCCGCGAGACCGTTCGTCAGCTTCTTGACGACGGAATCCTTGTGCGCGGCGAGCTTTTTGAGATCGATCTCGGGATTTGCAAAAGCCACGCCGTGCTCTGCCAAGCCGCGCGCCGCATCGATGATGAATGCCGTGTGCAGCAATGCCTTCGAAGGAATGCAGCCGACATTCAGACAAACGCCGCCGAGCACCGGCCAGCGGTCGACAAGGATCGTTCGTGCGCCGAGGTCCGCAGCCCGGAAGGCCGCTGAGTAACCTCCAGGCCCCGCGCCGATAACGACGACATCGCAGATGTGATCCGGCTCCCTCGTGTTCTCCGCGCTCATTGCGTCGCCGTTCCTTTACAAAACCAGTTGCCGCACATCGGCGAGCGCGCCGCAAATCTTGCGCAGGAAGCGCGCGGCCAAAGCGCCGTCGACGGCACGATGATCGTAAGACAGGCACAGGGGCAGCATCAGACGCGGCTGAAATGCGGCACCGTCCCAGACCGGCTGCATCTTCGCACGCACGATGCCGAGGATCGCGACCTCGGGCGCATTGACGATCGGCGTGAAAGTCGTGCCGCCAATCCCGCCGAGGCTGGAAATCGAGAACGTGCCGCCGGTGATGTCCGTGGGCATGATCTTGCCGTCGCGCATGCGCGCCGAAACGGCCCCCAGTTCCTGGCTGAGTTCGAGAACGCCCTTGCGATCGACATCACGAATGACCGGAACGACAAGACCGTCCGGCGTGTCGACGGCAACGCCGATGTTGTAGTAGCGCTTGAGGATCAACGCGTCCTTGGATGGCGACAGCGAGGAATTGACGTCAGGATAGTCCTTCAACGCGGAAACGGCCGCCTTCAGCAGAAACGCAACCAAGGTGACGCGATAGCCCTTCTCCTTGGCCGCTGCGTCAAGCTCATTGCGATACTCTTCGAGATCCGTGATGTCGGCCTCGTCGGCATTCGTGACATGCGGCACATTCAGCCAGGCGCGATGCAGATGGGGACCCGCCAGCCGCTTCAATCGCGACATCGGCTTCGTTTCGACCGCCCCGTATTTGGCAAAGTCCTGCGCGGGAATCTCAGGGATGCCTAGCCCTCCCCCGCCTTCGCTCCGCGCGATGTACTGCTTCACGTCGTCCTTGGTGATGCGACCCTTTTCGCCGGTACCCGTAATTTTTGTCAGATCGACATCAAGCTCTCGCGCCGTCCGGCGTACGGAAGGACTCGCGTGCACGGAGCCAAAGTCCTTGGGGGCGGACAAACCGTCATTTTTCGATTCCGGCTTCGCGGGTTGATGCGCCGGCGCCGCCGTGGTCACGGTTGCAACGTTTGTAGGCGGCTCTGCTGACGCTTCCCCCGAATCTTCGGCCCTCTCGCTATCGCCTTTCGACTGTGACTTGCCCGTGTTCGCCGATGAAACATCGAGGCGAATGATTGCGCTGCCTTCGCTGACCTTGTCGCCGACACCGACAAGAACTTCGGCAACCTTGCCCTGCTCGGGCGAGGGAATATCCATCGCCGCCTTATCGCTTTCGAGCGTGATGAGCGGATCGTCGACTTTGACCTCGTCGCCCACCTTCACCTGAATTTCGACGACCGGCACCTTGTCGAAATCACCGATGTTGGGAACCTTGACGTCTATGAACGGCATTTCATTCGGCCTGTCGATCAGCTGCGGGCGGGATTGGGCTTGTCGGGATTGATGTCATATCGGCGGATCGCTTCCGCGACCTTGATCGAAGGAATTTTGTTTTCCTCCGCCAACGCCTTCAGCGCCGCGACCACAATGAAATGCCGGTCGACTTCGAAGAACGCGCGCAGCGTTCGACGATAGTCGGAGCGGCCGAAACCGTCCGTGCCGAGCACGCGATAACGGTTCGGCACGGACGCGCGGACCTGATTGGCGTAAAGTTTCATGTAATCGGTCGAGGCAATCACCGGCCCGTCGCCGCGCCCGGAGATTTTCTGCGTCACGTATGGAACGCGCGGCGTCTCTTCCGGATGCAGGAGATTCCAGCGTTCGGCATCGTAGGCTTCGCGCGCAAGCTCCGTGAAGCTTGTGACGCTCCAGACATCGGCGTCGACATCCCAGTCGTCGCGCAGCAGATCGGCGGCGGCGATCCCCTCGCGCAGGATCGCGCCAGAGCCCATCAACTGCACCTTGTGACGGGCTGAATTGTCCGGCGCGGCCCTGAACAGATATAGGCCCTTGATGATGTCGTCCTCGATGCCGGCGGGCATCGCGGGATGCTCGTAATTCTCATTCAGCAGCGTCAGATAGAAGAACACGTCTTCCTGATCCGCCAGCATGCGTTGCAGGCCGTTCTGGATGATCACCGCGACTTCATATCCGAACGTTGGATCGTAGGAGATGCAGTCGGGAACGGTCGCCGATAGGATATGGCTATGGCCATCCTCGTGCTGCAGCCCCTCGCCGTTGAGCGTCGTGCGGCCCGACGTCCCGCCGAGCAGAAAACCACGGCAGCGCTCGTCGCCCGCCGCCCACGCGAGATCGCCGATGCGCTGGAAGCCGAACATCGAGTAGAAAATATAGAACGGCACCATCGGCACGTTCGACGTCGAATAGCTCGTGGCCGCCGCGATCCAAGACGCCATCGCGCCCGCCTCGTTGATGCCCTCCTGCAGCATCTGTCCGGTCTTGTCTTCCTTATAGAACATCAGCTGGTCGGCATCCTGCGGACGGTAAAGCTGTCCCACCTGACTGAAGATGCCGAATTGCCGGAACATGCCCTCCATGCCGAACGTCCGGCTTTCATCGGGTACGATCGGCACGATGCGGCGACCGAGTTCCTTGTCGCGCATCAGCGTCGTCAGAATACGCACGAACGCCATCGTCGTCGAAATCTCGCGCCCCTCCGAGCCTTTGAGTTGGGACTCAAAAGTTGAGAGTGGCGGAACGATAAGAGATTGCGACGTCCGCCTGCGGGTCGGCAAATAGCCGCCGAGCGCCTTGCGCGTTTTATGCAGGTATTCGTCTTCCGGCGAACCTTTCGGAAAGCGGATAAAGGGCAGGCTGGCGATCTCGCCCTCGTCGATGGGAACCTTGAAGCGATTGCGAAAATGCTTCAGCGCATCGACGTCCATTTTCTTGGACTGGTGCGCGAGCATCGTCGCCTCGCCCGCATTGCCCATACCGTAGCCCTTGACGGTCTTGGCGAGCACGCACGTCGGCTGACCTTTATGCCGGACAGCGGAATCGTAGGCCGCATACACCTTCGAGGGATCGTGACCGCCGCGCGTCAGCCGCCAGATCTTGTCATCCGACCAGTCGGCAACGAGGGCCGCCGTTTCCGGATAGCGACCGAAGAAGTTCTCGCGGATATAGGCGCCGTCGCGCGATTTGAAGACCTGGTATTCGCCGTCGACACACTCTTCCATCAGTTGCCGGAGCTTGCCGGTTTTATCGCGCAGAAGCAGTTCATCCCATTGCGAACCCCAGATGACCTTGATGACGTTCCAGCCCGCGCCGCGAAAATTGCGTTCGAGTTCCTGGATGATTTTGCCATTGCCGCGAACCGGCCCGTCCAACCGCTGCAGATTGCAGTTGATGACGAAGATCAGGTTGTCGAGCTTTTCCCGGCCCGCGAGCGAAATGGCGCCGAGACTTTCCGGCTCATCCATCTCGCCGTCGCCGCAGAACACCCAGACTTTCCGTCCCTCGGTTTTTGCGAGACCGCGATCGTCAAGATATTTCAGGAAGCGCGCCTGGTAGATCGCCATCAGCGGTCCAAGGCCCATCGAAACGGTCGGAAACTGCCAGAAGTCCGGCATCAGCCAGGGATGCGGATATGATGAAAGACCCCGCCCGCCGATCTCGCGGCGGAAATGCACGAGTTGGTCCTCGTTGATCCGGCCTTCGAGAAACGCGCGCGCGTAAATGCCCGGCGAAGAATGACCCTGAAACATGATGAGGTCGCCGCCATGATCTTCCGTCGGCGCGCGCCAGAAGTGCATGAAGCCCGTTTCGTAGAGCGTCGCGGCAGACTGATAGCTCGCGATATGGCCGCCAAGCTCGGTCGATTCCGCGTTGGCTCGAACGACCATCGCCGCCGCGTTCCAGCGGATCGCCGCGACGATCCGGTGCTCGAGGTCCCGGTCGCCTGGATGCTGGACCTCATCGCGCGATGGAATGGTGTTGATGTAGGCGGTGCTCGATGCGAACGGCAGGGCGGCGCCGCTGTGGCGGGCTCGTGCGACAACCTCCTTCAGGATATCGTCGGCGCGGCCCGTGCCCTCGAACGCGATGACGGATGCGATCGACTCCGTCCACTCGCGTATTTCCGCGTCTTCAGGCTTGAGGGATTTCTGCTCGCTCTTGCCCATGGCATTCCTTGGCATTGGCGGCGCAACGGCCAGACAATATTGAAACTCCGCAGCCGCATTTGAGTTCGAGTCGTTAACTTTTGAAACGCCGGAAGCATCAACTCAGTCAACGAACGAATTCTCTGTCCTGGATAGTAGATCAAGCCGAAGGCCTGGAGCAGCAGGCCTTCAGTTCAGGTTGAAAAATCGTAACTTCTAACATGATGTGCGTGCGGCGCCTGCCGATTGCAACGCAGCGACGAAAAACATTGACGTCACGGCCTCGCGCGCAGACTCTCTCTGCAATTGCGACGCATCCAGCGACCTTTCCAGCGAGGATCCCTGACCATGCCTTCCGCATTCAAATCCGTTGTACAGGCGTTTCATCTGAGCGTTGCCGGTATTGCGCTCAGCGTGGCGGCTTTTTCATCATCCGCTTTGGCGTACGAATCCGCTTCAGGCCCTCGCGTGCGCGGACTTGGAGTGGTCTCGGCCCCGGTCGACAGGCGCGGTCCGACATTGCTGCCTGATCCGTTGATGACGCCGGATTCCGGCTTTTTGGGAAGCGGCACTGGCGGAGTGGTCAGCAGCGGCAGGGCATCCGGCCTCCCGTCTATCGTTCCGCCTCCGCCGCAGCCCGTTGCCGTTGTCACTCCGGTCGTTCGGAAGACAACACCGGGAACCGCAAAAAAAGGCCGCAAGTCGCGCGGGCGGATCATCCTGCAAAAGCCAAACGGCTGACGAGCCGAACGCCTCGGGCATTTCCTTGCGATGCATCAAAGACGCGATGCCTCGGAAATCCGCATGCCGAAACACAATTTTATCTGTGATCGTCAAACGCGTGTGGCAGGTTCTGCGCTTCAATCCAATTGCACAATTCAATGGGGGTTTCAGCACATGCGCCATGTTTCCTTGATGATGGCGGCCGGCCTGCTCGCCGGAGCTTTAGCGGGCACTCCGGCCGAGGCAAAGTCGTGCTTCAAAAAAACGGCCGTCGGCGACGCGCTGACGCAAGACCTCGCGAAGTTCCAGGTCGATGCCATGCTTCTGCAGTCCACCGACTGGAGCATTTACTTCACGTACATTTCAAGCGGCACGACGCCGGGCTATACATTCGGCAAGCGCTCGTATCAGTGCGCGCCGGGCAGCGTCGGCTGGGAATGCCGCGGCTCCGCAACGCTCTGCAAGCTCTGAGACTATCGAAATCAATCCAAACGCGCGGGCGCCGGCTGACTACGGCTCCGCGCGTTTTTTCATGTTCGTGCTGACGGCCGCTGGCGCCGCGATTTTCGGCACACCGCATTTTTCCATCGGCGATGCCGTCGTCGTCCAGTTGTCCATCGTGACGGTGACGACGTATCTCCGGCAATCCGGCCCTGCGCCTTCAACGAATTTCACCTGGAACAGCGCCTCCTTGGGCTTTCTCTGGCGCGGCCAGACGAACACACCGCCGTCCGGCGTTTTTGCCACCGCCCGCTCGATCGCGATGCGCGCGTTGCGAAAATCATTCGGCGAAAACCGCATCAGCAGCGACCGCGAAATATCCGGATTGAGCCCCGCCGCCTCCGCACGTGCTCGATAGGAATCCTGAGCGGCTTTATCAACCTCGCTCGCGGCACCCGGATCGGGCGTTTCCATCGGCTCCGACTTGATCGCCGGCGCCTCGGGAATGGCCGTCGGCTCCGGCAAAGGAATAGGCGCCGCCGCGGCTTGCGGTGGTCCAACTGGCGTCGACACCAAAGGCCGGCTCAAAGGCGTTTCATTCGGAACGGCCGCTGCGGGCATCAGGCTCACAATTGAGTTTGAGACACGTGCCGCCAGTTCCGGCAAACGCGTCAGCAACGCACCATCGTCGTGCGTCATCACCCACGCGCTACCGACGATCATCGCAAGCGACATGCACCACGCCAGCACGTCATTGGCGCGCACGACCGGACCGCCGATCCGCTCACCGGCGTCCAATTCAAACTCGGTTGGGTAAAGATCATCCTCGTCATAGATCGAATAAGATTCGAAAGCCGACGAGCGCAGCGGAACCGACATGACGACCCTTCCGTCTCATTTTTCAGTGTCGATATCCCGCTAACGACGAAGAAGTCAGAGCATTCGAGGCAAAAAGATGACCCGCCGTTCAACTTGCGCGGCGGGTCTGCAATCTTGAGAAATGTTGCAAATTCTCAAAGCCGAAAAACGATGCGCATACGGATCGATCAAGACTTTGAGATGGAAGCCGTGTTCGACTTAACCCGGACGGCCAGGCATGGTTAATCCGGCAAGATAAGCGGCCAGAGATTTGATGTCCGCCTCATCGATGGATTTCATCAAGGCGACCATGCCCGGATAGGTCGTGCGGTCGCCTTTGTGAAAGTCGGTCATCGTCTTGAGCAGATATTCGTCCTGCTGTCCG
>NZ_JBAYUV010000017.1:0-61651 GCF_041674905.1 Hyphomicrobium sp. | reverse complement strand
GTTTGGAACGAAGAGGAAAGACCGATCGCTCGAATCGTAGCGCAAATAGGCCTGGGCCTCGTTGGAAATGGCGTCGTCGCCGAAATCCAGGGGAATCCGGTTTTCTTTCGAGCGTCCGACCGTGTTGTTGCCTTCGTAGATCGGCCGGTAGGACCCAAGGCCCGGGCCGCCGACCACGATCAGGAAGCCAACAACCGGGTCACGCTCGAAAACGCCGCGTTCGATCTGGCGGCGGCCACGGACCAGAACGGTGCGCACGGGCGCATCCTCGGCCTCGGGTTCAACCTTTTTCACGCGGTTTTCAGGGCGGACGACGCGCGTTGTCGGGGGCACGTCGGAATCCTTGGCGGCGTCGAGCGGTTCGGACGCCTCCGGTTCCGGCTCGGGCGCCGTGCGCGCGAGGCGTGCGGCTTCTTCCGCGCTCAGGCTCGGCGGTTTTACCGGCAAAGGCGGCGGGGCATGTTCGGCGGCTGCAGGTGTTGCAGCGGTCGCGGGTTTCGGCGGCTGCGCCATTTCGATCGGGGCGTCGTCGCGGCCGGCCGCCATCAAGGCATCACGCAGGGAGCCCAGGAACTTGTGCGCCTTCGCGGCTTTCGCTTCGTGGCCGGCTGTCGTCTCGCCCTCTACCGCCATGCGTCTCTCTCCTCATGGTTTGTCGCGCACGGCGACGCCCGTGCTGCGGAATTTGTGCCTCAACGCGTGAACTGAGAACTCAGAACGGGACCGAGAGCCGCGGCTCAGGCGGAACCGGAGCGGAAACGCAGCCTGCCGGGTCCGAGTTCAATAAGATCGCCGTCGTTCAAGCGCGCTTCACAGCGGCGCCGGCCGTTGACGATCAGACCGTTGCTTTCGACGCCCGACAAATCGGTGATGTGCCAGTCGTTATAGTCTTCGCGATAAATTGCGGCGTGATAACGATGAACAGCGCTATTCGCGATGCGAATGTCGTTGTCGTCCTCACGTCCGATGCGCAGCATGTCGCCCGAGATGGCGTAGCGCATGCCTTTGCCACCGGATGCGACCTCGACATAGGGCTGATGGGCGTGCGGCACGGCTTCGTCGTCCAGCTCGACCTCGGCTTCGCCGTCGTCACGGCCGGGCCTGTAAAGGCGGGTTGCATCCGCCGGCATCCGGATTTCGCGCATGATCCGCCAGGCGACGGTGAGAAGTGGAAAGCCGATCGCCAGACCGAGGCCCAGCATCAAAGCCGGAGCGACGCGGTAGCCTTCGAGAATCGCGGTTTTCGTTGCTCGCAGCACCCGCGTGCTGGCGTCGAACACGTAGGCGGGGCCAAACCGCTGAGCCGCGGGGGCCGAGAGGAGAAAAAGGACGAGAGCCGAACCGGCCCCGATCGCCCACAAGCCCGATCGCGACTGCGTCGTTCTCATGATTTATGCCCGAATCGCATTCACGCACTGTGGTGCAAGCATGGCGGCGGCAACATGGCCGGAAAGCGACACCGTAGAGAATTATTCATCCGGCGTTCATCACCCGTCGAGGCGCCATATTCTTGCGTCATGAGAGCAAAGCAGAGACAAGAGACTCGGGCTGGTCTCTTCAAGTCCACGACGCCAGCACGTAGGGCAAAACAACCGCAAGCGCGATATCGCGCGTGGGGATCATGACGCAGCTTGTCGCTTTACCTGACGGAACCGAACTCGCGGGCGATTACAAAATCGTGCGCGTGCTCGGCGCGGGCGGGTTCGGCGTCACGTATCTTGCCCAAGAACCAAATCTCTCGCGGCACGTGAGCATCAAGGAGTATTTCCCGAGCGATTTCGCGAGCCGCACGGACAACCTCGAGGCGACGCCGCGCTCGGCGGGCTCGACCAGCGATTACAATTGGGGCCTCGACCGCTTCGTCGACGAGGCGCAGACGCTCGCGAAATTCAATCACAGCAATATCGTCAAGGTGCATCGCGTCTTCCGCGCGAACAACACCGCCTACATGGTGCTGCACTTTGAGGAAGGAAAAAATCTCAAGACCTGGCTGAAGGATCTCGGCCGGGCACCTCGGCAGAAGGAGCTCGATGCGATCGTCGGGCCGCTGCTCGATGCGCTCGAGATCATTCACAACGCCGATTTCCTGCACCGGGACATCGCGCCGGATAACATCATCATTCGCACTGGTGGCGATCCGGTGCTCATCGATTTCGGCGCAGCGCGCAGCGATATCGCCGCGCATTCGAAAACGAAGACAGTGTCGGCCCTCGTCAAGCCCGGCTACAGCCCTTACGAGCAATACGCCGAGACGAGCCGCCAGCAAGGGCCCTGGACGGACATCTATGCTTTCGCGGCGACGCTCTATCATGCGGTGACCGGAAAACGGCCGCCTGACACTCCGTCGCGGATGCTGAAGGATGAGATGGTGCCGGTTCGCGAAGCGGCACTCGGCGGTTATCGCGGCACATTTCTCGACGCCATCCAGCAGGCTTTGACGCTCCCCGTCGACGGCCGACCGAAATCGGTCGCGGCCTGGCGTGGAGCGCTGCTCGCACCGGAACCGCCGAAGCCCGGCATCTTCCAGCGCTTCAAGGACAAGACGGAAGTTCATCGCCGGAAGGATGAGGAAAAGCAGGCTGCCGAGGCGGTCGTGAACACGGTCGTTCCGCCGCCGCCCGACGCGCCAGGCCCGAAGGGTGGGCTTCTCGATTTCTTCGACGCGCTGAAGCAGCCCGCGGACGCGGCGGCCCCTGCCGTCGCCGCTGCGGCAGCCAAGCCGGTGGCTGCAAAAAAACCGCCTGCGGCCGAGAAAGCGAAGCCGGAAAAAGCCAAGCCCGAGAAAAAGAAGGCACCGGAGAAAAAAGCTTCGGCGCTGCCGCCGCCCCCACGTCCGGCGCCCGAGAAAGCGCGGTCGAAATCCAAGCTCCGGCCAAAGCCGGACGTCGGCCGCCGTCCTCTCACGCGCGGTCTCAAATCGAAAATCATCATCGCGGCGGCGCTCGCTGGCATCGGGTTCGCCTTTCACGACCGTATTCCGGAGTTTCTCCGGGTGCAGGAGTCGAGAATCACGACCGGTGCGATCGGCATCCCCACTGCTGCCGAGCCCGCACTCAAGCAGGTCGCGGAGATCAAGGCGCACGACGCCGCGATCGAGGAACTGGCTCTCAGCGGCGACGGCCGGTTGATCGTCACCGCCTCGCACCAGCCCGAACTCAAAATCTGGTCGTTCGATTCGCATCAGTCGAAGGGGGTCATCGCGCTCGAAGATGGGGCGGCGACGTCTCTCGCGGTGCGCAACAACCGCGTCGTCACCGGACATGCCAACGGCGCGGTCGCGATCTACGATCTCGATACCCAGCGCCGCCTCTATCGCTTCAAACGGAATGACGCGCGTATCTGGGCGGTGACGTTCGTCGGCTCGGAGGAGCGCGTGGCCGCCGCGAGCCATGACTGGATGCTGGCGATCTGGGAAACGGCATCGGAAAGTGCGCCGAGCGCCATTCTCGAAGGGCACGAGAACGCGGTGCAAGCCGTCGCGGCCGACCCTGCGGGCCGATGGATCGCGTCAGGAGGAGCCGACCGCAGCGTCAAGATCTGGAACGTCGAGACCCGGGATTCGCGGCGGACTTATCGCAACAATTCCGATTTCATTTCGAATCTCGCATTTTCGCCCGACGGAGCAACGCTTGCCGTCGGCGGCCTGGATGGCACCATCAAAGTGCTGTCACTGAATTCGAGTAGAGTCCAACGCATATTCGCCGGCCAAAACAAACGCATCACATCGCTGGCGCTCGCGAATGGCGACGACATGCTGGCGTCCGCCGACGAGGCTGGCAATGTCCGCATCAGAAGCCTGAAACGCTCGCGTCAATTGCTCGCCTTGCCGGGTATCGGTTCCGGCGCGAGAACGGTGGCGTTCACGAACGACGGCCGCATCTTGCTGACGGGCGGCCTGGACGGCGTCTTACGTCTCTGGACGCTTCCCGATTCACAGATTGCCCAGGGCAACTAAAGCCTAACGATAAACATGGGTTCTGAGCCTCGACGACGTGGACGGATGACGGCATGATGCCGCCGCAATCGAGTCGCCGGAGGAACCCCGCTCATGGACGTCGATGCCATTCTGCTCGCACGTATCCAGTTCGCCTTCACGGTCACGTTTCACATCATCTTCCCGAGCTTCACGATCGGCCTTGCGGCGTTCATCGCGACGCTGCTGGTGCGCTGGCGCATGACGGGCGAAGACCACTTTCACCGGCTGGCGCGCTTCTGGACCAAAATCTTCGCCGTCTCGTTCGCAATGGGCGTCGTCTCCGGCATCGTGCTGTCCTATCAATTCGGAACCAACTGGGCGAAATTTTCGGTCGTCGCAGGAAACATCATGGGGCCGCTGCTCGGCTATGAGGTGCTGACGGCGTTCTTCCTGGAAGCGACGTTCCTCGGGATCATGCTGTTCGGATGGCAGCGCGTGCCGCCGAACCTGCACGTGCTGTCGGCGATCCTGGTCGCGGTCGGCACGTCATTCTCCGCATTCTGGATTCTTGCCGCCAATAGCTGGATGCAGACGCCGGCGGGTTTCGAAATGAAGGACGGCGTGGCTTTCCCCGTCAGCTGGCTCGAAATCATTTTCAATCCGAGCTTCCCCTATCGCTTCGCACACATGTTCACCGCCGCGTACCTGACGACATCGGTCGTCGTGCTGTCGGTCGGCGCGCGCTACCTCTGCCAGGGCCGCTTTCTGGAAGAAGCCAAGACAATGGTGCGCATGGGGCTCGGCATGGTCGCGATCCTGGCGCCCTTGCAGTTGGTGATCGGAGACGCGCACGGCCTCAACACGGCGGAGCATCAGCCGGTAAAGGTCGCGGCGATGGAAGGGCATTGGGACGGCAGCAAGCCCGGCGAACTTCTGCTGTTCGCGTGGCCCGACGAAAAGGCCGAGAAAAACCATTTCGAAATCGGCATTCCGCACGTCGCCAGCCTCATCATCACGCACAGTTACGATGGGCTCTTTACGGGGCTCAAGGACTTCAAGGCGGAGGAACGGCCGCCGCTGCTGCCGGTGTTCTTTGCCTTCCGGGTGATGGTCGGAGTCGGACTGCTGCTGATCGCGATCGGCTTCGTCGGCGCCTTCCTGTGGTGGCGGCGCACGGTGTTTTCGACGCAATGGTATCTCAGGCCGCTGACGTATGCGTGGCCACTCGGCTTCATCGCGATCGTCTGCGGATGGTGGGTGACGGAGACTGGACGGCAACCGTATCTCGTCTACGGAATCCTCAAGACGGCCGATGCCGTCTCGCCGGTCGCTTTCGGCGCGGTGCTGACGACGCTGATCCTGTTCGTCCTGATCTATACGAGCGTGTTCTCGATGGGCATTCTCTACATCAACAGGCTGATCGAGAAAGGCCCGCAAGGCAAGGCCATCGCGCCTGAAGGCGATCCGTCGGTCGGGGCACGGCCGCTCAGCGCCGCGCAGGATGCAACCAGAAGCGCGCTCGGATCGGAGGACTAGCATCATGGATACGCTCTCCTACGCGCTGCCGCTCATCTGGGCCGCGATCCTCGCAACCGCCGTGACGCTTTACGTCATCCTCGACGGGTTTGGTCTGGGGCTCGGCATTCTCTTTCACTTCGAGCGCCGCGAGCCCCAGCGCGACGTCATGATGAACACCATCGCGCCGTTCTGGGACGGCAACCAGACGTGGCTCGTCCTCGGCGGCGGTGGCCTGCTCGCTGCGTTTCCGAAGGCCTATGGCCTCGTGATGTCGGGGCTCTACATTCCCATCATCGTGATGCTGCTGGCGCTGGTGTTTCGCGGCGTCGCGTTCGAGTTTCGCTGGGTGGCGAAGCCGCGCCAGGAGTTCTGGGACCTCGCGTTTTCCTGGGGCGCGGTGGTTGCGACATTCTCACAGGGCGTCGTGCTCGGCGGACTGCTGCAAGGGCTTACGACACAGGACGGGCATTTCGCGGGCGGCACGTTCGACTGGCTGACGCCCTTCTCGCTCTTTTGCGGGCTGAGCCTGATCGCGGGCTACGCGCTGCTGGGGACGACGTGGCTGATCTACAAAACCGACGGCGATCTGCAGGAGTGGGCGCGCGACGCCGCCAAGGTCGCGCTGCTCGCCATGCTCGCCGCGATGGCCGTCGTCAGCCTCTGGACGCCGTATTCGGTGCCGCGCATCGCCGAGCGCTGGTTCGTGTGGCCAAATTTCCTGCTGTTTGCGCCGGTGCCGCTGCTGTCGCTCTACGCCGCGTGGCGATGCTGGAACGGCATCGAAAATATCGGCAAGGACGCAGAGGCCTTTCTTGCAGCCGTCGCGCTGTTCCTGCTGGGGCTTGTCGGGCTTCTAATTTCGAACGTGCCGTATCTCGTGCCCGGCGTATTGACGGTGTGGGAAGCCGCGGCGGCGCCCAGTTCGCAGTTGTTCCTGCTCGTTGGAACGCTCATCATGCTGCCGGTCATTCTCGGCTACACTATTTTCGTATACTGGACATTCCGAGGCAAAGTTCGGGCCGGCGAAGGCTACCACTGACCCGGATTGTCGGATTGATATTGCCGGGATTGATTCGGCAAAGACGTTCGCAATCCGCCGCGAGATGTGGGCAGTCCCGCTCGCGACAAAGGACTGCCATACTTCGTTCCAAATATTCACGCGCGAATCGTGCGGGGGAGGATTGCCAGGATGTTCGGCTGGCGCAGGCGCAGCGAAGGCTTTGAATGGCGTGAATACGTACGCACCACGGTGCTGGTGCGGCGCGCCGATCGCCAGCGGCGTATCGACGATGCGCGCCTTGCGGCCGTCGAAAAAGTGAAGAATGCGGCCGACGCCGGGGCCGACGCGGGCCGCGCGAGCGCCTCGTTCGTCGGCTCGCAGTTCTCAAAGCTCCTTTCGATCATCATCGAAGCGCTTCTCGATTTCGCCGCCGCCGCGTTTCATCTGGCGACGCGCTGGTCGAAATTCCTGTTTGCGGTCATCGCCGATGCGTTTCGCGGACTCGCCGGGCGCTTCGGCATTGCGCTCGGCGACGCCTTCAAAGGCCCGGCCGACGCGGTGCGCGCAAAGGCAAGGCTTCTGCCGGACGTCGCGCGGAAATCGCCGGTCAAGCCTCGCCACATCGCGGGCGCGGCGGCGGCGCTCGGGCTGATTTATTTCGGCGGCCCGATGCTCAGAAGCGCGGATGGCATTGCCGTCGCCGAGCATTCGGCGGATGGCCCGGCGCTGGTTTCAGTCAGCACCGAACTGTCCGGCCGCGCCATAGCGATCGCGGGCGACCTGATGCGCGTCGACGGCGTGGTGGTGCGCGTCGCCAATGTCGAGGCTCCACAATCGCGCCAGCCCTGTTTCCGCGCCGATGGCCGCCGCTGGGATTGCGCGTCGGCCGCCAAATCCGGGCTCGCGCGTGTCGTCCGGGGGCAGCGCGTCACCTGCACGCCGTCGGGGCAGGACGCGGACGGATATGTATCGGCGCAGTGCAGCGTCGGAGAGTCCGACGTGGCGACGGAGCTCGTGCGCAACGGTTACGTCTTCGCCGTCAGCTCGTTCTTCAGCTCGCTCGGCAGCGAGGAAGAGGCGGCGCGCAACGCGAAGAAAGGCATCTGGCAGGGCGAAATCCAGCGGCCGCAGGAATGGCGGGATCAGCAGTGGCAGGACGCGAAGCGCGGCGCCCCGGACGGCTGTCCGATCAAGGGATTCGTCCGCGCGTCATCCAAGTTCTATGCGCTGCCGTGGGCGGCCGATTACGACCGCGCGAAGGTTCGCACCAACAAGGGCGAGCGCTGGTTCTGCAGCGAGGACGAAGCGAAAGCCGCCGGCTTCGTATCCTCCAGCCGCTCGTAGATTGCCGCGAACGTCGCCAGAAACAAAAAGCCCACGGTCGGGGGAAGACCGTGGGCGTAAACTTAGAACCGGCGCCAATGGGGGAATGGGACGGCGAAAGCTCTATTCCCTTTATTAGATCCCGATATCGCGGCGAATTTCAAGATCTCGCCGAAACTGATTCGCGCTTTTATGTCAAGTCGTGCCTGTTTACCCGACGCAGTTGGCAAAACTGCAACGGTCACGCGTCGCCTGCCGACACGGAAACCGCAGCGAGCAAACGGCTGCTCACGGCTCGCAAGGCAAATGAGTGCCACGTCCTAAGTCCCCTAACCGTGGGTATAAAGTTTGTGTTGCAGATTCACACCATCGGCGAGCTGAACGCGTTGCGGCAACAGGGAAATGGACTCGGCCCGCTGCCTTTTTGACTCTTCATCGCTAAAGTGCCCGCGCGATCGGGGCACGGGCGTTTAGGAACCAGAGGGGTCAAGTTATGTTTCGTAGACTGGTACTGGGGCTATCCGCAGTCCTGGCGATGGGGATGCTGTCGAGCGCCGATGCGCGACGCTGGCATCGTTACCACCAGCATCACAACAATCAGCTCATCGTCATCGCCGAATCGGATGTCGATCTTTCGCTCGACCGCTACACGATCGACGTGCGCCAGGCGAAAGGCGCCTACAAGGGCATCCGCATCAAGAATTCGATGGGCAAGCTCTTCGATCTCCGGCGCGTCGAGATCGTCTACAGTGACGGCACGGTCTGGAGCGAGGACCGGCAAATCGACATGTATTGGGGCGAGCGCAGCCGTCCGATCAACCCGACGTATGAAAGCCGCTTCATCGATCAGATCAAGATCACGCAGGAACCCGGATACGGACGCGGGCGGCTGCAGATCATCGGCATCCAGGACCGGCAAGGCCGGCGGATGGATCGCGCCGGTGGCGACGACGGGCGATATTCGGATAATCGCGACCGCTCGGAACATCTCGTCTCGAGCGGGCGCAATCGCGGCGACGATCTCGCGGTGAAACCGACGGTTCCCGTCGCCACTCCGACGACACCTGGACAAGCGACGGCCGGCGGCGACGTGCTGTTCGGCGCCCAGTACGTCGGCTTCCTGACTGACCGCGACGTCATCCGCGTCGGCAATGAAGTCGGCAAGTTCGCGAAGATTCGCCTGCGCGTGCTCGATAACGACATCCACATCAGCGAGTTGAAGGTCGTTTACAACAACGGCGAAAGCGACGCGCTGGCGGTGAACGCGGACATTCCGAAGAATTCGCGCACGAACTGGATCGACCTTCGAGGCGACCGCTTCATCAAGGAAATTCAGCTCGTTTATCGCTCACGTCCGAACTTCAACGGGCAGGCGCGCATCGAGATATTCGGCCGTTATGCACCGGGCTGGCTCGGACCGAACGGCGAAGGGCGTAAGTATAATCAAGGCTGGCTGCTGCTCGGCGCCCAGACGGCTGGCTTCGTCGGCTTCGACAAGGACGTCATTCCAATCGCCAGCAACGAGGGTGGCTTCCGGCGGCTTCGCGTGACGGCGCGCGACCGTGCGATTACGCTTAACGAGCTCAAAGTTTTCTACTCCGACGGTTCGGATGAAACGGTGCCGATCCGCACGCGTGTCGACGCCGGTGGAACCTATGGACCGATCGATCTCAGCGGCCAGCGCCGTCAGCCGATCGACCACATCGAAGCTAAATACCGCTCGAGGTTCTTCGACTCCTCCGCCAAGGGCAAGGGATCGGCGATCGTTGAAATCTGGGGCCAACACTAGGCTTATTCACATAAAAGACATAAACTCACTATTGAGGGAGCCGGTAAATAATCGGCTCCCTTTTTCATCGCGACGGCGACACTCGACCTATTCTGCGGCCGCGCCTTCAGGACCACGCATAGTAACGCACGCAATTTTTCTGATCGCATTGTCAACGCCGTTTTGCGACTTTGGATGAATATGCTACCCGAAATCTACGAGTGGACGACTTTCCGAGCCACTTTGGGGGGACCGACGTCTTGAACCTGAGCGTAAAGCAACCGCTGCATGCGGAGAGCCGTGCCGAACTCGATCAACACGGAGCGCGACTGGGCGCGGTTGGCCCGGACGTCATGCCGGAAAGCCAGAAGCAGCGTGTGCGCCGGCTGGCTGCGCATTGTCAAAAGTATCGTGGTTCGGTGCCCCGTCTTGCGGTCCAACAGCTTATCACCACGCTGGTGCCGCTCGTCCTCGTCATCGCGGCAATGTTCGCCACGGTCGAGCACGCCTATTGGGCGACGCTTCTTCTCGCGCTCCCTGCCGCCGGGCTGCTCGTCCGCGCCTTCATCATTCAACACGATTGCGGGCATGGATCGTTCTTCGCATCGCGTCCCACCAATGATTTCGTCGGCCGCTGCATGAGCGTGCTGACGTTCGCGCCCTACGGACTATGGCGACGCGAACACGCGCAGCATCACGCGACGTCGGGCAACCTCGACCGGCGCGGCGCTGGCGACATCGATACGTTCACGGTCAGCGAATATTTGGCGCTCCCGCCGCTGCAGAAGCTGCGTTATCGCCTCTACCGCAATTCGCTTTTTCTTTTCGGCATCGGCGTGCCGACTTATTTCGTCATTCTGCAGCGGTTGCCTTGGGTGCATGCGCTGGCGCCAAGCCAGACGTGGCGCAGCGTGCTTGGGCTCAACGTCGGGCTGATCGCGTTTTACGCACCGCTGTTTTACTTTTTCGGATGGAGCAACGTGCTTTGGGTCGGGCTGCCGATCCTTCACATCGCGTCGGCGGCCGGCGGCTGGCTTTTCTTCATTCAGCATCAGTTCGAGGAGACGACCTGGGACAAAGCGGAAGGCTGGGATTTCCAAGTCGCGGCGCTGCTCGGCTCATCCTATTACAAACTCCCGCGTGTGCTGAACTGGTTTACCGGCAACATCGGATTGCACCACATTCATCACCTGAACAGCATGATTCCGAATTATCGGCTGATGGCTTGCCTCGACGCCAGTCCCGAGTTGCAGGAGATCAACCAGCTCTCCTTGCGCGACAGCATCCGCTGCGCGCGGCTGAAGCTTTGGGACGAAGCCGAGCGACGGCTGATTCGTTTCGACGAGCTGCCCGCAACGAGGTAACGATGCGGCTCAGGGCTTCATGACGGACCGCGCCCCGCAGCACAGCGACGACCTGGTTACGATCCGGGATTGGCTAAGGTATGCCGTCACGGCCATGACGCGCGCCGGCCTCGTGTTCGGGCACGGGACAGAAACGGCCGTCGACGAGGCGGCATTCCTCATTCTTTCAACACTTGCGCTGCCGATCGACGACATTAGTCCGTGGCTCGACTGCCATCTGACGCGGGACGAGCGCGCCGCATTAAGCGCTCTCATCGCGCGCCGGATCGAGACGCGCAAGCCTGCCGCGTACCTGACGAATGCCGCCTATATTCAGGGGCGCAAATTCTACGTCGACGAGCGCGTCATCGTCCCTCGCTCGTTCATCGCTGAACTCATTGCGCGCGACGGACTCGCGTCTATCGTGCCGGATGCCGACAACGTCGGACGCGTGCTCGACCTGTGCACCGGCTCAGGTTGCTTGGCGATCCTTGCGGCGGAAGCTTTTCCCAACGCTGAAGTTCACGCGAGCGATATTTCGGAAGACGCGCTGGCGGTCGCCGAGCGCAACATTCGCGACTACGGCTTGGAACGACGCGTGCGGACGTTCAAGGCCGATCTGTTCGATGGAATTCCCGCCGGTTCGTATGATCTCATCATCTCGAACCCGCCCTACGTTGCGGCCGCCGAGGTCGAAGCCTTTGCGCCGGAATATCGTGCCGAGCCGCAGCTCGCCCATCTCGGAGGCGCTGACGGGCTTGATCTCGTCAAACGCATCCTTGAGAGCGCAGGCGAACGGCTCGAACCCAACGGAAATCTGATCGTCGAAATCGGCACCGGCCAGGAGGCGCTGGATGCCGCGCGTCCAGACCTGCCGTTTCTCTGGCTCGACACGGAGACGAGCGCGGGCGAAGTGTTTGCGCTGAATGCAGGCGACTTCAAACAGAAATGCGGCTAGAGTCTTTCCGATTTTTATGGAATCGCGGAAAGGCTCTAGCTCTTTATTTTGTCGTGCTTCTTACCGGAAAACCGGTTCCCACTTTTCCGGAAGCCCTCTAGCAAGCCGCCGAGCCAGCAAAAGCCGCTGAAACCGAACTTCGCGCCGCAGCTCAACCGAAGGCGCCGAAGTGATGCGAAATGCCGGTGCCGATCTCGCGCACGAACTCGTACGAGTTTTCCATCGGCGTCAGAATTTCCGTTTCGAGACGGCCATAGTCGTTGACGCCGCGCGGACGATAGCTCGCCTGCTCGTTGAACTCGTCCTTCTCGCCGATCTTCCTGTTCGAATGCGGGAACGCCTTGCGCAGAACGGCGAGAACGTCAGGAATATCGAGGCCGAGCGCCATTTCCAGGACCTGCGCGTGCGACAGGCCATCCTGCGGTGAAAACCGCGGGAGTTGGGCTGCGAGGATGAATATCCGCATCATCACCGCGAGACGGATCGCCTGCAGGAGATCGAGCTCAAGACGATTCTCGTCCGGCGTCATCCCGTCCTCGATGTTGAGATCGGTCAGGATGGCGTGAAGATCGATCGCATCGAGACGCAGCAGGTGCACAAGCTCGGCAATGTCGCTCTCGCGATCGTCTGGCAACAGATGCGTCGCCAGCGTCCGGAACGCCGCATCCAGCGCCTGCTCACGGCCCCACGAGGCGCGCGCCGCCCAGAACCCGGCATCGAAGACCTTGGCGTTGGCAGCCATGGCGTTGAGGCTTGAAATCGTCTTGGCGTGCGCGACCATTGCCAGCATCGACTGCAAACGCTTCGACGACCGGGCCAGCTTGTTGAAATGATCGACCTCGCTGCCGACCGCAACGCCCAGCCCCGCGACGACGTTTGCGAGATATCCGAACTGCTGCAGGATGGCGTTGTTCGGGATGGCGCGCATACGCGCCGGGTTGCCGCGATCGGACGTATGCTCGCCCTGGCGCTTCACCGGGCGCGATCCGGTCTTGAACAACAGGTTCGCACCAAACGCGCCGAGCACGGCGCGATAGCCTTCATGTGCAAACAGCTTCTGCTGGAAAGACCGCAGACGGAGGAAGAAGTCGAGGTTGAAATTCTGCTCGGTGTAGAACGGATCGACCGTCGCCTCAGGTAGCTCGCCGTCGATAACGACGGTCGCCAAGGCCCGGGTCGTCAAGGCGCGATTGCCGAAGGTCATATAGCCGTCGCCGCCCTGGAAGCTCGTTTCGTGCTTCACGGGGATCTTGGCGTCGGCAAAGCGGCGGCGCGACGCATCCGTCATCAAGTAATGCAGACGCTGATGAAGGTCGCCAGGATGGGCGCCGCGCCCCATGGACTCGCCGTGCGTTGAGAAAATCAGCGTTTCGACGTCTTGCAGCTTGGCCTTCGCGACCAGTGCCGACAGGCTATCGTAATAACGCTCGATTGCCAGCGTCGCCGGAATTTGCCCGATGAACCGCCCGGCGTCCGAAAATCCGGTCTGGATGCTGAGACGCTTCCGGCCTTGAACGTAATTGCGATAGGTATCTTCCTCGACCAGGCGCTCCATGATGCGCGCGCCGTTTTCAAGACCCGACGGCGTTTCGAACAGAGGCGAGATGTCGGTGATGTGATCGACGCCGAAAAGCTTGGCGAAGAAGACCGCGATCAGAATCGTTGCGGGCGATTCCGCCTCGGCGATCAGGAAGCGGATCGGCGTTTCCCTATCGACATGCTTCTGAATTTGTGCGGTCAATGCAAACTGACGGATGGCCGTCGCTGTCTCTAGGTCGAGGGTCGAGAAATTGACCGTCTCCTGCGGGCAATTTTCGATCATTTCGACGATACGTGCCAGCGATTGACGCTCGGTCAAATCGCGCGTCCAGGGCTCGTGGACGTAGGCACGGAACGCGTTGTTCAACTGCAGCGCATTGATGCGCAGATGAATGTGCGACGTGCCGAGCCCGGTTGCGGCGACGAGGCCGGACAGAGCCGCGATGGCGCGCTTCACCTGCGGCGCCTCTGCCGAATCGATCAATTGCTCGAACAGCGTTTGCAGCGGCTCCACCGTCAGGAGGTTATAGCCGTCCGACTTGGTGATGACGTTCGCTGCTTTCGCGAGGTAATCGTGGTCGTGCTCGAAGCCTTCGATCGCCTTGATCTGCTCGTCGACCGCGGCAATGCCGAGATCGAGTTTGCCGACGATCTGGCGCGCGATGCGCTGAGGACCATCGGCGTCGTCAAGCTTGTGCTTCAGGACGACGAACCGTTCGCGGATGTCGACCAGCGCCGCTCTTTTCTCGAGCAGGCGCACGTGGAAGGAAAACGTCCAGGAAATATCGTTGCGGCCGTCGAGATCATATCCGACCCACGAGGCCATCGTCGCCAACTTCGGGCGCAGTTTGAATGCGGCTTCGCCGAACTTCTGTGACGCAACGCTGAAGAACGCATGCAGCAGCTCTTCATAGGCGTTGCGCAGATTGCGGATCGCGTCCTGCACGCACTTATGTTCATGCTGCAGCGTCAGCGTGTCCTCGGGACGATGAGGAATGCCGATCGCGACCTCTTTGGCGGAGGGATCGGCGACGGCAATTTCAACCATCCGGCGATAGAGCGCATCGGAAAGACCAAACGTCGGGTGCGCCGTCATGACGATGCCGGTGCGCGCGCGCGACCAGCGCTGCGCGAAGGCTTCGATCGAGCCCGCCGCTTCGTTTGCCGTCTTTTCGACGTAAGACGTGAAATCCTTGAGCGTCGTCGCCTGATCGACATAGCCGACCTTTTCGCGCAAGCGCCGGGCACGACGAACGCAGGCCCGATCCATCAACCGGCCCGCAAGATTTTTGACGGCGTCGAACGACACCGCCTGCGACTCAAGACGCCGCGAAAGATCGAAGGCGACGTTGAGAATGGGATTGAGCGAGGGATTGTCCGGGATCTGAGTCCTCAGACGTTTCAACTCTTCGATCAACTCGAGTTCATCGAGTTCGGCCAAGTTTTCCACGCGCGTCGTATCCTGCATGCCACAAGCCTCCGCGTTCCCGGTGCGGGACCACGTTCAAGCGTAAAATCATTTGGCTCAGTGTGCAAAGACCGGAGCGGAGAGGCCGCTCCGGTCTTTGCGAAGATCAGGCAACCTTCTTCAGCTTGCCGAGAACCTGCGCGACGGTCGATCCCATTTCCGACGGGGTCGGCGCAATCGCGACGCCGCAGCCCTTCAGGATCTCGACCTTCTCGGCAGCCGACTCACCGAATGCCGAAACGATGGCGCCGGCGTGGCCCATGCGGCGGCCCTTCGGCGCCGAAAGACCGGCGATGTAGGCGATGACGGGCTTCTTCATGTGCTCTTGGGCGAAGAGGCCAGCTTCGGCTTCCTGCGGACCACCGATTTCGCCGATCATCAGGATGGCGTCCGTTTCCGGATCGTTCTCGAAGTGCTCGAGAACGTCGCGGTGGGACGAGCCGTTGATCGGGTCGCCGCCGATGCCGACCGACGTCGAGACGCCGATGCCAAGAGCTTTCAGCTGCTCGGCCGCTTCATAGCCGAGCGTACCGGAGCGGCCGACGATGCCGATGCGGCCCGGAAGGTAGATGTGTCCCGGCATGATACCGAGCATCGCCTTGCCCGGAGAGATCGTGCCGGCGCAGTTCGGGCCGGTCAGGATCATGCGCGCTTCTTTCTTGTAGCGGCGCATGTAGCGCTTCACGCGGATCATATCCTGAGCCGGAATGCCGTCCGTGATGCAGACGCAGTATTTGATACCGGCGTCGGCAGCTTCCATGATCGCGTCGGCCGCGAAGGGCGGCGGCACGAAGACGATGGACGCCTCGGCACCCGTCTCGTCGACGGCACCTTTGACGGTATTGAAGACCGGACGGCCGAGATGCGATGTGCCGCCTTTGCCGGGCGTCACGCCGCCGACGACGTTCGTGCCGTAGTCGATCATTTCCTGGGCGTGGAAGGTGCCGATGCGGCCGGTGAAGCCCTGGATCAGGACCGGCGTCTTTTCATTGATAAAGATTGCCATTGGTACGTTTCTCCGGGCTTAGGCTTTTTGGGCCGCTTCGACCGCCTGCTTGGCAGCATCGGCGAGGGTTTCCGCGCTGATGACCGTCAAGCCGCTGTTGTCGATGATCTTGCGACCTTCCTCGACGTTGGTGCCTGCGAGGCGGACGACGATCGGCATCTTGATCTCGAGTTCCTTCACGGCGTCGACGACGCCCTTGGCAACCCAATCGCAACGGTTGATGCCGGCAAAGACGTTGACCAGGATGGCTTTGACGTTCTTGTCGCGCAAAACGGCCCTGAACGATTTCGTGACGCGCTCGGGAGAGGCACCGCCGCCGATATCGAGGAAGTTTGCGGGTTCGCCGCCAGCCAGCTTGATCATGTCGAGCGTTGCCATCGCGAGGCCAGCACCGTTGACGATGCAGCCGATGTCACCGTCGAGACCGACATAGGAAAGGCCGCGGTCCGAGGCGTAGGTTTCGCGCGGATCTTCCTGGCTCTTATCGCGGAGTTCCGCGATGTGCGGCCTGCGGAACAGCGCGTTGTCGTCGAACGACATCTTGGCGTCGAGCGCCAGGACCTGCTTTTCCTTGGTGATGACGAGCGGATTGATTTCGACCATTATCGCATCGAGATCGCGGAAAGCGCGATAGCAACCCATGATCGCGGGCACGAGCTTGTTGACGATCTCAGGGTCGACGCCCAGACCGAAAGCCAGTTCGCGCGCCTGGAACTGCTGCATGCCAACCGCCGGGTCGACGGCAACGCGGATGATCGTATCCGGCTGCGACGCAGAGATTTCCTCGATGTCCATGCCGCCCGCCGCCGAAGCAACGACGACGATGCGCTCGGAAGCGCGGTCCATCACGAAACCGAGATAGATTTCTCGATCGATGTTCGTCGCTTCCTCGATGTAGAGGCGCGAGACCAGCTTGCCGGCCGATCCCGTCTGGTGCGTGACGAGCTTGCGGCCGAGCATGAACTCGGCGGCATCCTCGATTTCCTTTTCCGTCTTGCAGACCTTGACGCCGCCGGCTTTGCCGCGGGCGCCGGAGTGGATCTGCGCCTTGACGACGACGGTGCCGCCAAGCTCGCTGGCGCGATAGGTGGCCTGTTCAGGGCTGTAGGCAAGTCCGCCGCGGGCGATCGGCACGCCGAACTTCGCAAGAAGCTCTTTGGCCTGGTATTCATGAATGTCCATGTCTTTGGACTCCTCGGGATGGGGCTTGTCGTTTCCGGCTTCTGGTTATTTGCTCTTCGCGCGAGCTTCATCGCCGGCCTTGATCGCCGCCGCCGTCACCAGCAGGTTCTTCGCCATCTTTTCAGATGCCGCGTCGATCATCTTGCCGTCGAGCGATGCCGCGCCCTTACCCTGCGCTTCAGCTTCCTTGAGAGCGACCAGGATGCGCTCGGCGCGTTCGATTTCCTTGGCCGTCGGAGAATAGATCTCGTTCGCCAGATCGATCTGCGAGGGGTGGATGGCCCACTTGCCTTCCATGCCGAGAGCTGCGCCACGGCGCGCGGCGGCCTTGTAGCCTTCCGGATCGTCGATGCCACCGAACGGGCCGTCGATCGGACGCAGGCCGAACGCGCGGCAGGCGACCGTCATGCGCGACAGCGGGAAGTGCCACTGGTCGCCTGGATAGTCGGGGTTCAAGCCGCCGATGACGACGGTGCGGGCCTTGTTGAAGGCCGAGTAGTCGGCGACGCCGAAGTGCATCGATTCAAGGCGGCTGTTTGCAGACGCGATCGCCTCGACGTTGGCCATGCCGAGCGGCGTCTCGATGAGAGCTTCCATGCCGATCTGGTGCGGAAGACCCTTCGCGACTTCGATCTGGCTGACGAAGCTTTCGATGGCGTACACGTCGGCCGGCACGCCGACCTTCGGAATGAGGATGGTGTCGAGCTTCGAACCCGCCTGCTCGACGATGTCGACGACGTCGCGATAGCAATAGTGCGTGTCGAGGCCGTTGATGCGAACCGAGACGCTCTTGCCTGAGCCCTTCCAGTCGAGGTCGTTCAACGCCTGGATGATGTTTTTGCGGGCCTGTTCTTTCTCGGGCGGCGCAACGGCATCTTCACAGTCGAGGAACACGTAGTCGGCGGCGCTCTTGATGGCGCGGTCGATCATGCTCGGGTTGGAACCCGGCACAGCGAGGTAGGAACGTTGCAGGCGCTGCTTGCGATTGGGGTAGAGGGTATAGCTCATTTGGGGGTCGCCTTCCTAGCGAAGTGAAACGATCATTTTTTCATTGCGAAAAGATCAGAATGCAGAGCGCCGATCAACCAACGAAAGTGCGATACGACGCAAAAATGCCCAGCCGCTTCGGGCGGCCGGGCATTGTCTGGTTTAGGCTTTCAGCGGCTCTTTGCTGGTCGCCGACTTGACCGGGTTCTTGGTGAAGTACTCGGCGGCTGCGCCGGTGCCCGAACCAAGCTTGACCGGGACGCCGCAATCCTTGAGCGCCATCTCGACCGCGAACAGAACGCCGCCAACCATGAACTCATCGAGCGAGCCCAGATGGCCGATGCGGAAGACCTTGCCCGCGACCTTGTTCAGGCCGAGGCCCAACGAGGTGTTGTAGCGATAGTAAGCCGTCTTCGTCACGGCGTTGCTGTCGATGCCGTCCGGCACGAGAACCGCCGACACGGTGTCGGAATGCCACTTCGGCGCTTTCGCGCAGAGCTTCAGGCCCCAGGCTTCGACGCCGGCGCGCACGCCAGAGGCGAGGCGATGGTGGCGCGCAACGACGTTGTCGATGCCTTCACCGAGAAGCAGGTCGATCGAGGTGCGCAGACCGCGGATCAGCGTCGTCGCGGGCGTATAGGGGAAGAAGCCCTGATCGTTCGTCTTGATCATGTCTTCGAATGAGAAGAAGCAGCGGTTCATACGGCCGTTCTTGCTCTTGTTGACGTCGAGCGCCTTCTGGCTGACGGCAAGGATGCCGAGGCCCGTCGGCAGCATGAAGCCCTTCTGCGAGCCGGAGACGCAACAATCGACGCCCCATTCGCCCATGCGCATGTCGAGCGAGCCGACGGACGAAACGCCGTCAACGAAGAGAAGAGCAGGGTGCTTGGCAGCATCGAGCGCCTTGCGAACGCCGGCCACGTCACTCGCGACGCCGGTCGCGGTTTCGTTCTGCGTGATGAACACGGCTTTGATTTCGTGGTTCTTGTCCTTGGCGAGAATGTCAGCGTACTTCTCGACCGGGACGCCCGTGCCCCACTCTTCATCGCAAACCTCAGGCTTCAAGCCGAGGCGCTCCGCCATATCGACCCAGAGCAGCGAGAACTGGCCGAAGCGGCTCATCAGAACCTTGTCGCCAACTGCGAGCGTATTCTGGATCGCCGATTCCCATGCGCCCGTTCCTGACGACGGGAAAAGGAAAACGCGGCCGTCCTTCATTTTGAAAACCTTCTTCAGGTCTTCAAAAATCGGCAGCGTGAGCTTGGGAAATTCGGGCGAGCGCATGTCTTCCATCGGAAGGTTCATTGCGATGCGCACAGCGTCGGGGACGTTGGTCGGGCCGGGAATAAAAAGGTGAGGCGTAACGGTCATGAGCGTTTCTCCGCGCTGCGTTGAGCCAAGCCGGACGGTCCCCTACGATTGCAGGGACGCGAGATCCGACGTGCTTTTGCTGATCCTTCCGCCCGATCGCAGATGCGGGCGTCAGTTCTAACTAGCAGGGGGACAGTGAGGGTGCGAACGAAAAACTAACAACACCCCGTTGGGCAGCATAGGCTACCCACCGCTGCGGCTTTATGTGCAGATCGCAATCGCCACTCGAGTGGGGCGAGGATGTTCGGCTAGGCGTGATCGTTACGGTTAACCGAAACGTGCAGCGCAACAGCCATCGCGCGATTCGACACGCCGAGTTTGTCGTATAAATTTTTCAGATGATATTTCACGGTGTTGCGAGAAATTCCGGTGCGGGCGGCGATCTGCAGGTTTGTCCAGCCGTTCGCAAGCGCAGCGAGCAACTCGCGCTCGCGCGCAGTTAGTCCCTCCAGCGGATCGTGGTTGAGCAAATCGATATCGACGTAGGGTAGCGACAAGCGGCCGCGCGCGACCGACACCACGGCTTCAAGCAGCACTTGCGGCTCTTCCGTTTTCGAGACGAAGCCCCACGCTCCACCTTTGATTGCCTTTCTCAGGACGTCACTGCTGCGCTCGCCCGTGTAGATGACGACGCGCGTTCGCCACTTCTCCTGCTTCAAGCGCGTGAGCACGGCGCCGCCCGTCATGTCCGGCAGCGCCCAACCGATGACGGCGATTTCGATGGGTTTGACCTTCAGGGCTTCGAGCAGGGATTCACCCGAGGCATGAACGCCGCAAACGCTGAAACGCCCATCGCGTTGCACCAGCGCTTCCAGACCCGCCCGGACGACCGGGTTCTGATCCGCAATCGTGACCTCGATCTTGCCGGCCATCAGCGCCAAGCCCCACGTGAAACGGCCACGCCTCGGTGGACGCCGCATGCGTGTCCGACGTCATCGGAACTGGCACCTCTCGTTGACGAGCGTAAAACTCTGATGCTCCTCACCGGGTTTCAAATCCAGATTGTATTTCAGGACGTTATATCTTTAGGCGGGCGACGCCATGCGACTAAAGCAGATAACTGATGTTTTCCGGCGAATGCAAGGTTGGTGGTTCCCTGCGTGCAATTCCCCTTAACTCCGATTGCCGTAGCAATCACAGGTTGGTCGTCCGGCGCCGTAAAGACCGGCGAAATTCTTAACCCTGCATCTTACAATTCGCTGACAGACAGCTGTCTCAGCCGCCGAAAAGCGTAAGGTGCCGACAGGCCCATTTCGCAAGCTGCGTAGAGATATTTCATCATGTCGATGTCGGCGAAAACTGAGCGCGCCCTTCTAAACTCCGATGAGATTGCGGTGCTTCGCTCCACACATCACCCGGAAATTTATGATCTGAGCCGGAAGGAATTGACCGAGCTGCAAACGCGCTTACGGGACATGCGCGACAAGGCGCGAACTTTGACGCGCCAGAAACAACGCGAAACCCGCGGTAAGTCCGAGCCACGCGGCAAGAGCTTTCCGGGTAGCGTCGAGCAGCCGCAACGCCGCAAGCAGCTTTTCGCGGCGGCATTGAAGCGTGTGAAGAAAGAGCTCTCCCGGCTGAGCAAGCTCGAAGCCAGGATGGAGCACGTGGAAGCGGCGCATAAAGCACTTGCGCAACGTCGCGCCTCGAACTTCAAACCGGCCATTCCTGCAAGCCGCACATCGGGAACAGGCATGCAGTCGCAAGAGAGTGTGCGGCGCCGCCGGGTTCTGCCTCGCGGAAAAGTCGGCAGCGTTCTCAAGCAGAACAAGATCGCTCAAGCGGCGCGCGATGCGCGACCGCAGTGATGTGCACGGTTGTGGCGTGACGTTTCGAAAACGGCGCGTTGGCGACCCCGGCAGGATTTGAACCTGCGACCTACGGTTTAGGAAACCGTTGCTCTATCCAGCTGAGCTACGGGGCCAGACAGATCGCGGCGGTTGCGCCGCACTGTCCGCGTGGCCGCAAGCTATGCTGTGAGCGTCGCGGCGGGTCAAGAGAGTGGCTGCGCGGGCTCTGTTGTTGCAGGAGCAACCCTAAAAGCATGCAATCACCCATATATTCAACTTATGATTGAATTTGACATTTATCCATCGTATGACGACGTGTGACCGCGAACGTGCGGGAGGCTGCGAAGCTCAGCGGGTCCCGCGAGGGCCGTTCGCGGTCGCGCCCCATCGGACGCTTTTTCGTTTTCCCGCCTCTCATGACTCGTTCACGGCATTGATCGCGGGTCTCGTGTTGCGAGAGGCTTGGCGCGCGTTGGCGTCTGTGATTTCCTCCCGTCATGGGGCGATGTTCGAGAGCGCGTATCATTGCGAGGCTTGCTGGCCTTGGCGCTCTCATGAGCGCGGCACTGCCGGCGATCGCGATCGCGGATGACGCGCCTGCACGCGGCAAGCTGCCAGCGCCTTGCATTCTCGATCCCGGTCCGGTGCGCACCGTCGCGCGCGTGCTCGATGGCGAGACGCTCATCCTCGACGACGGTAGCGCGGTGCGTTTGATCGGGGCGCTGGCGCCTCGCGCGCGGGATGCCGGAGCGGAAGCCGGCGCGTGGCCGCCCGAAATCCAATCCTTCCAGACGCTTTCAAATCTGGTGCTCGGCAAAAGGATCAAGCTCGCCTTCGGAGGCCGGCAAAAGGATCGATATGGCCGCTTCCTGGCGCAGGTTTTTCTCGAAGCGGGCGGCCGGTCCGAATGGGTGCAAGGCACGATGCTCGCCGCCGGACAGGCTCGCGCCTATGGCGTGCCCGAGAGTTTCTCTTGCGTGCGCGAGCTTCTCGCACACGAAGCCGAGGCACGTCGCAAGCGACTCGGCCTCTGGAGCAATGGCGTTTACCGGCCGATGCCGGCGGAGCAGCCTGGCATGCTCTTGAAGCTGCGCGGAAAATATGAGCGCGTGATCGGCACCGTCGCGTCCGTCGGGCGAACGAAAACGACGACCTATCTCAACTTCGGAACGGACTGGAAATCCGATTTCACGGTCCGCATCGGAAAAGCCGTGCTCGGCGCTAACCCGGAGCTGGCGCGCACGCTCGATACACTGCAATCGAAATCCGTCATCGTGCGGGGCTGGATCGAGCGGCGCAACGGACCCTTGATCGATATTGCCGACGTTTCGCAAATCGAATTTCTTGACGGCAAGGACGGCGGCGCCAGCCCCGCAGACGTCAGCGCAGCGACATCGCCTGACGACGCGCAGCCTGCGAGCACGCCCGCAGATCCCGATCCCGCCAAACAGTTGCGCCCGGATCCGACGGAAGGTGCGGAACCGGGCGCTGTAAATTTGTAGACGAAGCTATCTCGGAGCGTCAGAGCCTTTCCGATTTTGGTGAAATCGCGGAAAGGCTTTAGCTCTTTATTCTGTCGTACTTCTTATTGGAAAACTGGCCGGAAAACCGGTTTCCACTTTTCCGGAAGCACTCTATGCGGCTTCGCCGACCGATTCACTATCGGCCAAGCGGCGACCCTTGGCGCTCTTCGACAAAATCTCCGTGATGCACTGGACGGCGCCACGCTCATCGAGTTTTTCGACGGCGGCAAGCTCCCGCGCCATGCGATCCAGAGCGTCCTCGTAAAGCTGACGTTCCGAGTACGACTGTTCCGGCTGGGCTTCCGAGCGATAGAGGTCGCGGACGACTTCGGCGATCGAGATCAGATCACCAGAGTTGATCTTCGCGACGTACTCCTGCGCTCTGCGGCTCCACATCGTGCGCTTGACGCGCGCCCGGCCCTTGAGCGTCTCCATCGCCTTCTTGACGAGCCCTTCGTCGGCGAGCTTGCGCATGCCGACGCTTGCGAGCTTGCCGGTCGGGACGCGAAGCGTCAGCTTTTCCTTGTCGAAGGTGATGACAAAAAGCTCGAGCGACATGCCGGCGATTTCCTGCTCCTCGATGCCGACAATGCGGCCGACACCGTGAGCGGGATAAACAACGAACTCATTGGCCTTGAAGCCGTGACGCTGACTGACCGGCTTCTTCTGCACGGCGAGAAGCTGACGCGCGGCAGCCGATTTCTCGGCAAGCGCCTTGGGCGTCACAGGCTGGGTTGCAGGCGCGACAGCCGACGTGAGTTTCTGGCCAGCGGGCTTGTGGGCGCCGGCAGGAACCGTCATCGCACGCTGCGGTGCGGCCGCTGCAGCTTTTGCCGCGAACTGAGAGGGTGAAACGGGCTTCCTGGTCACGACCGGCTCGACCTTGGCGGCGGCCGGCTGCGGTTTCTTGGCCAGCTTGGCCGATGCGACGGGTTGTGCGCTCTTCTGCTTGCTGAGTGACGGCTTCGTCTCGGCCTCAGCCTTCGCCTTGCCGGGCTTCGCAGATTTCTGCAAGCTCGCAGCCGCCTTCAACGGGACAGCCTTGCCGACCGCGGATTTCGCTGCGGACTTGGGGCTGACCGGAGCTTTCTTCTTTTGCGCCATATTTTTTCTCACTCTCGCGTACTGAGCATGGCCGGGGGACCGGCTCGTAAGGCCGCCCTGGTGGGCGGGCATCAGTGCCATCGGCTGTCGCCGACGACACGCGCGCATCGAGCCAAACCCTTCCTGGAAGGAAAGGCCGTCCCCTGCGCGCTCATTGTGGCCTAGCTTTGCAAACTCCGTCCGACCTTGAACTGGCCGACTTTGAACCGGCCGTGTGACGCCCCATAACGTTTCATTGAAAGCCGGCCCGCAAAGTCAGGCGACCTTCTTTTGTTCGCAGCCGTTTCGGATTTGTGCAGACATAATGCCATCGAGAAAGACTCTAGCATAATTCTGCCCGCAAATGAAGGCCGACCTCATGAGACAATCTGGTCGAGCTTAAAATTCGCGCCAAAACGGCACGGAATCATTTTTTAAGCATAGGTATTTATTTCAATTTAAGCGCAAAATTTGCAGAAACCTGAGAATCAATCTCCGGAACCTGGCTTTGACGAGAAATATTTTTCGAACTTGCCCGGCTCATCCCTAATGTCGTCCGCCCCAGGCAGCGCCTCCTTCTTGGAGGTGATATTGGGCCAATTGTCTGCATACTGCCGGTTTAGTTCAAGCCAGCGCTCCACCCCAGGCTCCGTGTCGGGCTTGATGGCGTCAGCCGGACACTCGGGCTCGCAGACCCCGCAATCGATGCACTCGTCGGGATGGATGACGAGCATGTTCTCGCCTTCGTAAAAACAATCGACCGGGCAGACCTCGACACAATCGGTGTACTTGCACTTAATGCACTTATCGTTGACGACGTAGGTCATACGGTTTCCTGGCGGGATCCCTGGTGCGCGATTGTGGCCGGACCTGCCGAATCAAAGGTTCGCGCGGACATTGGCGGCGCCTTCTTTAGCATAGGCGGACCGATTGCCTAGGTGGAGCGGAGTCACAGTTACGAACGACCTTTGAGCTTGTCGATCAGGCGGCGATCCCGCTTCGTTGGCCGGCCCGCGCCTTCCAGCCGGATCGCGGGTTGCGCCGGTCGTAGCGACATCTCCGCCGCCCCGGGCCGTGGCGCCGGTGGCGTATGATCGAGGAACAGCAGCTGGGCTTCAGCGGCAGGCCCGCGACGCTGGCCTATCGCGACGATTTCGAGGCTTCGCACAGCAGGCCCAGCGACCAAGGTCAACACGTCGCCCGGCTTCACGAGCGTGCTCGGCTTATCGATTTTAGCGCGGTTCAATCTCACCTTGCCGCGAGCGATGAGATCTTGGGCGAGCGTGCGGGACTTGGTGATGCGCGCGAACCAGAGCCACTGATCGATGCGCTGACCGGAGTTGACGTCCGCCGGACCCATCAGGTCGAGCCGGAGCCTTCGCTGCGCTTTTCCATTTGCGCCTTGAGCGCGGCGAGGGCCGCGAAGGGAGACGAGGAGTCGGCGGACCCTGACTTCGGAGGCGCGGCGGTGACAACCTGCGGCGAGCGGCGAGGCTCATCGCGGCGGCGGGCTTCGCCGTGGCGATGGTCACCCTGCCTGTGATCTCCCTGACGGTGATCTCCGGGGCGATGATCGCCCTTCCGATGATCACCTTGACGATGATCGGCCGGGCGGTTGGGTCGCTTCTCGTGATCGCCACGCGGTTTACCGCCGTCGTGGCGCTCAAAGCGCGGGCGGGCCGACTGCTGATCGGGTTTGACGTTGGCATCGCCAACCGGAGTGGCGGCGGGCGGGGCGCTTCCCTCGGCGGTTGTCGTGACGACAGGCGCACCGCGATCAAAGCGCGGCTTGCCGCGCCGCTGATGCGTGTCGCGTTGATCACGATGCCCGCCTTCGCGGCGATGGTGGCGGCGGGGACGCCAGATCTCTTCGAATTGCTCCGCTTGCGCTTCGGCTTCTGCTTCCTGTGCGGCGGGCGCTTCGGTGCTATCGGCCGCTACGGGCGCCGCAGGCTGAGACTCGGAGGCTTCGGCGGGCAGGGCTGGCGTCGAGACCGCAGTTTCGGCTTCTTCGGCGGGCTGCTGCGGGGCGGCTTCAGCTTCCGAAGTCGCGTCAGGTGCATCAGGCGCGGCGGCGGTTAGGTCGACCGTGGCAACAGCCGGGGCTGCCGCCGGTGCGGGGGCGATCGGACGGCGCTCGAGCCGGAAGCCGAGCGACTTCAGGACTTCTCCCAGCTCTCCCGACGAGCAGCCAAGGATCGACATCATGTCGTCCGTCGCCTTGAAGCCGCCGTCGCCGGTCGAGCCTTTGGGCGGTGTGTCGCCCCTTTCCGGAGACGAGCGCCAGGCGAGCAGCGGGCGGATCAGATCCGCCAGACGTTCCAGAATGTCGAGACGAACGGCGCGCGGCCCACACACATGAAATCCGTGCGCACGATAGAGCGTTTCCGGCACTGTCGCGTCGGTTATGACGGAGGTGAGACCCGGGCGCGGCAATTGCGGCACGCCGGTCACGGCTGAGCCGTTTTTCAGGAGCCAGAGCGTCGCCGCAAGGTCGGCGGGCGCGGGCTTCAGCATGACGGGGAAGAAAATATTGAAAGCGCCGAATCGAAGTCCGTACTTGCGCAGCTCGGCACGCGCGGCCTGATCGAGCGCGTTGACATCGTCAGCGACGGTCTCGCGCTTCAGTGCGCCGAGGTTTTCCTTCAGCTGAAATGCGATGCCGCGGGCGAGGCCCTGCAGGTCGCCGGTCTTTGCCATATCGACGAGCGGCTTCAGCTTTTCGCCGATCATATCGTCGAGCCAGGTTTTCAGGCGCGCCTGAATCTTTTCGCGATCGGATTCGCTCATGTTTTCGTCGGCGATGAGGGACAGGCCGGGTTGCAGCGGGTCCTCCGAGCGGTCGAGCTTCGCGATGTCCTCGTCGCGCCAGACGACGACACCTGCGCGCGTCAGCTTGAACGCATCGTTCTGCGCCGCCGATACGCGGCGTGCGCGCATACCGAGTTCGCGCGTAACGACCTGCATCGCGGCCTGCCGCGTCGCGCGCTCGTGGATGCCGTCGCCGGCCGAATCCAACGTGAAGCAAAATCCCTTCAAGCGGCCGACGAAGTGGCTTTCCACCGTGATCGCGCCGTCCTCGGCGATGTCCGCCGTCAACTCTTCCTTGTCTCGCATGCCCTTCATCAGTGCGCTGGTCCGGCGGTCAACGAAACGCTGCGTCAAGCATTCGTGGAGTGCGTCGGAAAGACTATCTTCTACAGCCCGCGTCCGCTCCTGCCATTGAACAGGGTCGCTCAGCCAGGCTGGCCGGTTGGCGACGAACGTCCACGTCCGGATGTGGGCGATACGCGTCGCAAGCGTATCGATGTCGCCGTCGGTGCGATCCGCCAAAGCCACCTGCTTGGCGAACCAGTCCTCCGGAATCTTGTGCGTTCCGGAGGTCAAATGCCGGTAGAGATTTGAGATCAACTCGGCATGGCTTTGGCTGGAAATCTTGCGGTAATCCGGAACCTGACAGACGTCCCAAAGCAGCGCCACGTTGTCACGCGTCGTGGCGATATCGGAAATTTCGCGATCGGAACTCAGCGCTTCGAGAGCCTCGACATCGTCGGCGGTGCGGGCGCGCGTCAGGCGTTGCTCGCGCGGCAACTGCCGCAGCGATTCATGCAACGCCGAGAGCGAGCTGAAATCCAGATTGCGATTGCGCCACTGCAACGTGCGGACACTATCGAAGCTATGTGTTTCAAGACGCTCGACGGTATCGGCATCGAGCGCCTCGGCGCTGCCCGTCACACCGAAGGTTCCGTCGTTCATATGACGTCCGGCGCGGCCCGCGATCTGGCCGATCTCGCCCGGCGTCAGATTGCGATGGTTCTGACCGTCGAATTTTCTCAAGGCCGAGAATGCGACGTGGTCGATATCGAGGTTGAGCCCCATGCCGACCGCGTCGGTCGCAACGATGAACTCGACGTCGCCGGACTGATAGAGCGCGACCTGGGCGTTGCGCGTGCGCGGCGACAGCGCTCCGAGAACGACGGCAGCGCCGCCGCGCTGACGGCGGATCAATTCGGCAACGGCATAAACATCCTGCGCCGAGAACGCGATGATCGCCGAGCGGGCGGGCAAGCGCGTGATTTTTTTCTCGCCCGTGTACGTCAGCTTCGACAAGCGCGGGCGGGAGATGAAGTTGGCGCCGGGGATCAGATCGGAAATCGCCTCGCGCATCGTCTGCGCGCCGAGCAGCAATGTTTCCGAGCGTCCGCGCGCGTGCAGCAGACGGTCGGTGAAGACGTGGCCACGCTCGGGATCGCCGCAGAGCTGGATTTCATCAATCGCCAGAAAATCGACATCGATATCGCGCGGCATCGCTTCGACGGTCGAGACCCAATAGCGGGCGCGCTCGGGCTTGATCTTTTCCTCGCCCGTGATGAGGGCGACATTCTCGACGCCGACGCGCGTTTTGATCCTGTCATAGACCTCACGCGCCAGAAGGCGCAGCGGCAAGCCGATCATGCCGCTGTTGTGGCCGAGCATACGCTCAATCGCGAGATGCGTCTTGCCGGTATTGGTCGGACCGAGCACCGCGGTGACATTGCGAATGCGGGCTTCGAGATCGCTTATCATATCGTACCTGACTCCGGATCAGACCCTGGCATTACAGAGCAGGGCCGTGAGATCAAGGGGATATTGCGTGCTCCCTTCGGAGCCTTGATCTTCCACACTCGTTAATCGGTCCGGCTCTGCCAGAATTCATTGGCGGCGGTCATTGTCTGAACTCATCGTCTGAGTGCAATCTGAGCGTTATCGGCCGCTATGATGTTGATTTGTTCCGCCGTCATGACCGCCGGTCCGACGGTGGACGGAACAGAAATGCGATAGGGCACGTAAATGCCCGCGCTCGGGATGGCGCGCAACGCGATCTCGATATGATCGTAGTCGATCCAGGGCTTGTCGAAATCCTTCGGCTTATGCCCGGCAATTGGAACGTATTTGACGCGGCAAACCGTGAGTTCCTTGGGCTGCCCGCTTGGACGCTCCTCCTTGACCGTTTCGTGGCCCTTGAAAGACAGGCGAAGATCGAACCGGGCCTTGCCGTCAAAGATTGGAATGGTTCGATTGCAGGCATCGGAGCCGGTCGCGTTCGAAATCGCGAGCGTTGCGGAAATCGGGTCGAAGACATTCTTCAGGTTGTCGGGCGTGACCTTGATCGCTTCCGGATTGAGCGGCTTGTTGGGCACCAGGGCGATCGTTTTGACGCCGGCCGGATCGAACCCGAGCGTCACCGACGTCAGTTTCTTTTTCGTCTTATAGCTCATCTGGTAGGCGACCGGGCGCGGGCCGCTTTTGTCGACCGCGCCGCTTCCGGTAAATGTGCCGGTCCATTTGAACGCGCCGAATAGAGCCGAGATTTCGGTCTTGCCGGTCGCTGAATAAGTGTCGCCGCTATAGTTCGACGTGAAGTTGTAGACGCCGACATCAAAGCCATTGAAGGTCAGGCGATAGCGTGCGTTAACTTGGTTCGGCCAGGCCACGTCGCGTGCCGTTGCTGGTCCAACGACGAGAGCCGCAATGAGGGCAGCGAGCACGCTCGAGCCTGCGAAGCGCCGACGCCCGCCGGCTGTGGAGTTGTCCATAGGTTCTTCCCTGCGCCCCGTGTACTAACCCCGGCGTTAGGCCGCCTTTGCGTCGATTCTTGGACTTTCGGTCGCGGCTCCGTTATCCCTGCGCGACTGAACACGTCCCAAAGCGGCGGTCGCGGCGAAGGGTTCCGGGTCAGATCAATTGCGCCGCCCTGCTTGACGGCTAACCCGCCCCTCAATTATACACCGCGCTGGAGACCCCGTGAGCCCTGCTGACGGGGCGCATTTTTTCTGCAACAGCAGACATTCGATAGACCGCCCCATCTGGGTGCGGCGTAGGAGATCGTCATGACCAGGCGCTGCGAGCTGACCGGCACTTTGCCGCTGTCAGGCCAACTCAGGAGCCACGCCGAGAACAAGTCTAAGCGCAAGTTCCGGCCCAACCTGCACAACGTCACGCTGCTCAGCGACGCGCTCGGCCGCAAAGTCCGTCTGCGCATCTCGGCGCGGGCGCTGAAGTCGGTCGAGCACCGCGGCGGTCTGGATGCCTTCCTTCTCAAGGCGGACAACGACGAGCTTTCGCCGGCGTGCCTGAAGCTGAAGCGTGAGCTTCAGAAGGCGCAGGCGGAGAAGGCGGCCTAAGGGCCAAGCCTTAGACGATTGAGAATTTTGCCCGGTCCGGGATCAATCCTGCGGCCGGGCTTTTGCTTGTCCGCGATCGTTGAGGGTGAATTGCAGCAGGATCGTTCGCTGCAAAATGTGATTGAAGTTGTCGTCGGACATCATCGTGACCAGCACTTCGCCGCTGTCGAGCCGCGAAACCGACAAGCCTTCCATGTCGTCGATCTGAGCCGTGAGATCGGCTTCGATCAGCGTTTCGCCTTCGATCACCCGGCCGGGCTTCAGCTCATCGGGTGAAATGCGCCGCAGCCGCATCTTCACGCCCTCCGTCCAGCGAAAGCGACGTTCGAGAACGAAAAGCGTTCCGTCATCGAGGCTCGCAAGATCGGTGATGTCGAAGTCGGCGATGTTCTTCAGATGGAGCGTCGCCGGGCCGTGCGACGTCCACAGCCAGCCCGTGTGGTTGCGCGCGCGATCGTAAAGCCGTTCCGAAAACGCGATCACCGATCCCTTGTACGGCCCGCCGCGCATGACGGTCATGCCTTCGAGGCCCTGATTTGAGCGCATGAGCCGGGCCTCGGCGGGGAGCGGCACGGTGCTGCGACCGGCCGCCAAACCGTGCGGCGACCAAACATAGCGATCGATCCGATGCTTACGCTCGAAAGCAACGAGCACCGAGCCTTGCTCAAGACTACCCGTTTCGAGCGCGATCGCTTCCGCATCGCGTTCCCGGCCGATGGGCCTACCGTCACGATTGAGCAGCGGTCCGAGGCGCGCATCTGCAATGCCCACCGGATGTCGACCGTCGTAGACGATCCTGCCCGTCATCCAGACGCCGGAATCGGAAATCGCGAGCAAGGTTTTCGCATCCTTGCCGACGACGAGGCCGGACCAGCCGCCGAAGTTCGGCGAGGGCGACGTCAGGACCAAGCCGCCACGAAACGTGAGTTTTCCCGCCGTCGACGTTGAAGATGACGTCGGGCCGCCCATCTCCGTGCGCTCGAAATTCCGAATGATGGCCGCGTCGACCGTGATCGGGCCGGCTTTCAGCGACGCGATATCGGGCTTGGCGTCCGCCAATACGATTTGAGGGTAAAGACCGAAGGCCACGGAGAAAACAGCGGCGCGCATGCTGTTTGCGAACGTCACCATGCCTCAATGCATCAGCGCGCGTCGCCGCGCGGGCTGCGAGGCATTTTCCAGTTTGGAATCTTCTTCGAACAGCTCGACGAGTTTTTCGGTCATCGCGCCCGCGAGTTCCGACGCATCGGTGATCGTCACGGCACGACGATAATATCTCGTGACGTCATGGCCGATACCGATGGCGATGAGTTCGACCGAAGACCGGTTCTCGATTTCGTTGATGACCTGGCGCAGGTGTTGTTCGAGATAGCTGCCGTTGTTTACCGACAGCGTCGAGTCATCGACCGGCGCGCCGTCTGAAATCATCATCAGGATGCGCCGCTGCTCGGGGCGGCCGACAAGGCGCGAATGCGCCCACGCCAGCGCTTCGCCGTCGATGTTTTCCTTGAGCAGGCCTTCGCGCATCATCAGAGCCAGCGAATTCTTCGAGCGCCGCCACGGCGCGTCCGCTGTCTTGTAGATGATGTGGCGCAGATCGTTCAGCCGCCCCGGCGTCGGCGGCTTTCCGGCGGCGAGCCACTCTTCCCGCGCCTGACCGCCCTTCCACGCCTTCGTTGTGAATCCGAGAATTTCGACTTTGACGCCGCAACGTTCCAGCGTGCGCGCGAGAATGTCGGCGCAGCACGCGGCGACCATGATCGGGCGGCCGCGCATCGAGCCCGAATTATCGAGAAGCAGCGTCACGACGGTGTCGCGGAATTCGGTGTCGCGCTCGCGCTTGTAGGAGAGCGCGCCGGTCGGATCGGTGATAACCCGCGTTAGGCGCGCGGCGTCGAGCATGCCTTCTTCGAGATCGAAGTCCCAGCCGCGGCTCTGCTGCGCGAGAAGTTTACGCTGCAGCTTGTTGGCGAGCTTGGCGACCGCCGCCGAAAGCGTCTTCAGCTCCTTGTCGAGGAAAGCGCGCAGACGCTCCAATTCTTCCGGCGTCGAAAGCTCGGCGGCGCCGACTTCTTCATCGTGGGCGCGTGTGAAAACCTTGTAGCCGAACGCTTCGGGGTTCTCGAGGACAGTCATGTTCGGACGCCAAGGCGCGGGCGCCTCGTTGTCGTCGAGGCTCTCTTCGTCCATCTCCTGCTGTTCAGTATCGCCCGAATCGACCATCTCCTCGGTTTCAGAGAGATCGCCTTCGGAAGACTGGTCTTCGCTCTCCTTATCCTGGCCGTCGGAGCCTTCCTCGTTGGCGTCTTCGGACTCGTCCGTCGCGCCGTCCTTGGCGCCGTCCTCGCCCTCGTTTTCGTCTTCGCCCTGCTGCGGCTCGTCCGTCAGATCGACGAGGTCGAGAATCTTGAGCAGATCGCGGATCTGGCGACCGAACTGCTCCTGATTTTCCGAAAGGCTTCCGAGACGGTCCAAAAGCGTGCTGCCCCGGGCTTCGATCGTCGGCCGCCAGATGTCGACGAGACCCTTCGTCGATGGCGGCGGCGGCAGGCCGGTGAGGCGTTCGCGAATGAGCAAGGCGAGCGCGTCTTCGAGCGGCGCTTCCGAGCGATCGAGCACCGTCTTGAATCGACCATGGCTATATTGGTCTTCGAGGCGCGCGGTCAGGTTCGCGGCCATGCCCGGCATCCGCATCGCGCCGAGCCCTTCGACACGAGCGCGCTCGGAGGCTTCGAAGACGGCGCGCGCGGGGCCGGGTGGCGGGGCGATCCGGCGGTGAATCTTGGCATCGTGGCAACCGATCTGCAGGGCGAGGCTGTCAGCCCAGCCGCGCGCCAGTGCGATGTCCTTCGCAGTCGGCGCGCGTGGCGGCTCGGGGATGTAAACCGACTTGCCCGAGACATCGCCGCTGCCCGGCCCGAAATCCACTTCGACCGCGCCGTCTCCGGCAATGGCGCGAACGGCCGGTGCGAGCACGCGCTTCAGCGGCTCGGACGGGGCTTCACGACGCTTGCTCGGAGGTGAACTCATCGGGAATGTCTCGGCCCATGCTTCGGCGCAGGTCTCTCAGTAGAGAAGATCAGCTCAGCGCGACGTTTGCCGTGCTTTCCGAAAGCTCCTCGCCGAAGCAGCGCTGATAGAATTCCGCCACCAGCGGCTTTTCGAGATCGTCGCACTTGTTCAGGAACGTCACGCGGAACGCAAAGCCGATATCGCCGAAAATCTCGGCGTTCTCGGCCCATGTCATCACGGTGCGCGGGCTCATCACCGTCGACAGATCGCCGTTGATGAAGGCGGAACGCGTCAGATCGGCGACGCGCACCATGTGCGAAACCTGCTTGCGCTTGGCGTCCGTCTTGTCGAAGGCCTTGACCTTCGACAGCACGATCTTCGCTTCGTCATCGTGCGGCAGATAGTTCAGCGTCGCGACGATCGACCAGCGGTCCATCTGGCCCTGGTTGATCTGCTGCGTGCCGTGATAGAGGCCGGACGTGTCGCCGAGGCCGATCGTGTTCGTCGTTGCAAACAGGCGAAACGCCGGATGCGGGCGGATCACCTTAGACTGATCGAGCAGCGTCAGCTTACCTGAGACTTCAAGCACGCGCTGAATGACGAACATGACGTCGGGACGGCCAGCGTCGTATTCGTCGAACGCGAGCGCGGTATTCGTCTGAAGCGCCCAAGGAAGAATGCCTTCCTTGAATTCCGTCACCTGCTTGCCGTCGCGTAGCACGATCGCGTCCTTGCCGACGAGATCGATGCGCGACACATGGCTGTCGAGGTTGACGCGGACGCATGGCCAATTGAGGCGCGCCGCAACCTGTTCGATGTGCGTCGACTTGCCCGTGCCGTGATAGCCTTGGATCATCACGCGGCGGTTGTGCTTGAAGCCCGCGAGAATTGCGAGCGTCACGTCGCGATTAAAAAGATAATCGGGATCGAGATCCGGAACGTGCTCCTCCGCCTTCGAGTAGGCGGGAACCTCAAGATCGCTGTCTATGCCGAAGACTTGACGCACGGACAATTTCATGTCCGGCAAATTCGCAGGTTGCGCGCCCGGAGCGCTCGTCGTCGTGCGCATCAAAATTCAATTCCCGATGAATGCCGCCCAGCCGCCTCAGGGGCTTCGGGCCGCTGCGATCTGGGAGGCTCAATCGCACGCGGCTCAACGGCCCGGTATCAGACCAGGCCTGCTTGCTTCAGATAGTTATAGGCTTGAAGGATTTCACGCAACTTTTCCTCGGACCGACTGTCGCCGCCGTTGGCGTCGGGATGGTGAACCTTCACCAGCTCCTTGAAGCGGGCCTTGATGTCCTCGCGGGTTGCATCGTCGCCCAAATCGAGGGTCTTGAGCGCTTTGCGCTCCAGAGGCTTCAGCTGGCGGCGGAAGGACGACGGCGCAGTGCGCGACGATCTGACTTTCCGCGCCATCCTCGTCGTGCTTTCGGCGACGCGGGCGGCGGCTTCCTCGGTGCGAGCGCCATCGCGCGTGCCGTGCGCCCAGGCGTTGGCGCCCGTCTTCCACGTCGGGCGATGTCCGGTCAGGGCATCCTTGCGGAAGCTGTTGACCTCCGCGTCGCTCATGCCGTCGAAATAGTTGTAGTCCTGATTGTACTGGCGCACGTGATCCACGCAGAAGTGGAAATACTCGCCGTCGCGGCCACGCCCCTTCGGCGCCTTATGCGCTCCGGGCTTCTCGCAGCCCTTCCATTGGCAGAGAGGCGCACGCGTCTCCTTCTTGGCGCCTTGCGAGCGCTTGGACGACACGCGGATGCTGTCGAAGTATTTTGAGGTCAGTTTCATCGGCCGGTGATTATGATGGTTCGTTTCGTTGGAAACAAGGCGTCAAGAATTCCGGTTGATTTCTTCGCCAACTGTGCTGGCAAGGCTTTAACATGTCGTTTCACGGCGCATTTATATTTGTTCGAAGATGCCGGCAGTCAAAGAGAGCAACATGGGACGATCCGTCACCGAAATCCTGCGCGAAAAACTAATGCTGGAGCTGCGTCCCACGCGACTCGACGTCATTAACGAATCGGTCCTTCACGCCGGGCATCGAAGCTCGCCCGGTACGGGTGAAAGTCATTTTCGCATCCTCGTCGTCTCGAGCGCCTTTGAGGGAAAATCGCGCGTCGAGCGCCAGCGCATCGTCAACGATCTGCTCAAGGACGAGATCAGTGGCGGCATTCACGCGCTGGCGCTTGCAACGGTCGCCCCGGGCGAGCCCATTCCGCCCGGCTTCTCGGGACGGCCATAAGAATTAGCCGCGCGCAGCTTTCTGCTGCGGCACGCCGATCGCCGTTCCTGCGATCGCTGTCAGCGGCTTGATGCGAATTGCCGTGATTTTATTGCGGCTCTTGCGCAAAATTTCGAAACGGTAGCCGTGGAATGTGAACACCTGTCCGGGCTCGGGAATCGTTTGCGCCTCGTGGATGACGAGGCCCGCGATGGTCGTCGCTTCGTCGTCCGGCAGGTCCCAGTCGAGATGGCGATTGAGATCGCGGATTGCCACCGTTCCGTCGACGTTGACCGTGCCGTCCGATTGCATCCGGATGTGGCTGTCGGGATTGTCGTGCTCATCGGTGATCTGGCCGACGATTTCCTCGAGGATGTCCTCGAGCGTGATGAGGCCCTGCACCTCGCCGTATTCGTCGACGACTAGCGCCATCTGTGTTTTCTTTTTCAGGAACTGGTTGAGCTGGTCCTTGAGGCTCGTCGTATCCGGCACAAACCAGGGCGTGCTCGCCGACTTCATGATGTCAAGCGTATCGGGCGCCCAGCCGGTGCGCGACAGCGCCAGCAGCAGATCCTTGGTGTGCAGCACGCCGACGATATTCTCCGGCTCCTCCTTCCAGATCGGAACGCGGGTGAATTGAGATTTTATCAGCTGGTCGAGAATTTTGGCCGGCGGATCGTCGGCATTCACCGTTTCCATCTTGGTGCGATGAACCATGATGTCGGCGACTTGCAGATCGCCGAGATCAAGAACGCCGCCGAGCATTTCCGCGTCGCCCTTCGCAACGGTGCCTTCCTTCGCCTGCAGGTCGATGGTGCCGCGAATTTCTTCGTGCGCCGCAAGAATGTTGGCTTCGTCGTCGGCCTTGCCCGGCGTCAGCTTCAAGAGATTGCGGACGACGTATTCGATCGCCTTCGTGAACGGCGTCAGAATGTAGATCAGGCCGCGCATCGGCGGCGCCACGATGAGCGCCACGCGATCCGCATAGGCCAGTGCATAGGTCTTCGGCAGCACGGCCGCGAAAATCACGATGAGGATGGTGATCAGACCCGTCGCGTACGCAACGCCGACCTCTCCATAGAGGTGAACGGCGACGTTGGACGCGAGCGCGGCGGCAAGAACGTCGACGAGTGTATTTCCGAGCAGCACGGTGCCGATCATCTTCTCCGGTCGCGACAGCACGCGGTTGACAAGAGCGGCGCTGACGTTGCCGTCTTCCTCGAGGGAATGCATACGGGCGCGCGACGCGGCCGTCAGCGAGGTTTCGCTGCCGTTGAAGAACGCGGAGAGGACGATGAGAATGAATATGGCAATGATGCTGAGTACTATAGACATGAAACTGGCCGGCTTCCCGAGATCAGAAATCAATGGCCGGCTAATCTAGCACACCTGTCGCGATCCATGTGTATCAGCCTGTTAACGGGCGATTTCCCGCTTCAAAAAGGTTTTTACCGTCTCCGGCGGGACGTCACGCGAGACGAAAGCGTCGCCGATTCCGCGGGCCAGAATGAACGCGAGCTTGCCGCCGCGGACTTTCTTGTCCTGGCCCATCAAGCGCCATAGCTCGTCCGCATCGGGGGCTGCCTGCGGAATGTCGGCGATCTTCGTCGCCAGCCCGACGGCTTTGAAATGCGCGGTGACGCGATCGGCATTGCCTGCGGGACAGATACCCAGCTCTTCCGACAGGCGGAACGCCAAGCACATGCCGACCGCGATGGCCTCGCCGTGCAGCAGCTTATCGGAATAGCCGGTCCAAGCTTCGAACGCGTGGCCGAAGGTGTGACCGAGATTGAGCAGCGCGCGATCACCGGTCTCCATTTCGTCGCGCGCGACGATCGCAGCCTTGGCGGCAACACTCGTCTCGATGGCCTTGGTCAGCGCCGGGCCATTGTTGCCGAAGACGCCCTGCCAATTATTTTCGAGCCATGAGAAGAATTTGGCGTCGCCGAGCAGACCATACTTGGCGACTTCAGCATAACCGGCGCACATCTGACGCGACGGCAGCGTCGTCAGCACGGACGTATCGGCAATGACGAGGCTCGGCTGATGAAAGACGCCGACGAGATTCTTGCCCTGCGGCGTATTGATGCCGGTCTTGCCGCCGACGGAGCTATCGACCTGAGCCAGGAGCGACGTCGGGATCTGCACGAAGCGGATGCCGCGACGGAGGATGCCCGCCGCGAAGCCCGCAAGGTCACCGATGACGCCGCCGCCAAGCGGCACGACGAGGTCGCCGCGTTCGAGGCCAAGTTCCAGAAGGCGTTCCGAAAGGATCGCCAGATCGCGGAAGCTTTTTGTCCCTTCGCCCGGCGTCATCACGATCGAACCGGCGAACAGTCCTTCCGATTTGAGGCTGTCTTCGAGCGTTGCAAGATGATGCCGGGCGACGTTCTCGTCGGTCACGATCCCACATTTCACGGTGCCGAGCCGCGATTTTATGAGTGCGCCGGTGTCGGCCAGCAGCCCGCTCGCGATCAGAACATCGTAAGAGCGGTCGCCAAGCTCGATGCGCACGCTGCGCGACGGACTGGGCGGTTGCACCGGGCCTGTCGGCACCGCGGCGCTGGTCGCGAGGCGGTTTACGATTTCGTTGACGGCCAGATCGTGCGGCTCGTCTCGGCTTTCAACGGTCATATCGGCCTCGGCATAGATCGGATAACGGGCTTCAATCAGCTTGCGCATCGTGGCTTCGGGATTGCCTTCGCGCAATAGCGGCCGAGTATCGCGCTTCATCACGCGGCGCATCAGAACGGGAAGATCGGCGCGGAGCCAGATCGAGACGCCGTTCTCGCGGATGCGCTGGCGTGTGTCAGGATGCATATAAGCCCCGCCGCCCGTCGCCAGCACCTGTGGGCCGTTACTCAGAAGGCGCGAGATGACCTTGCGTTCGCCGTCGCGGAAGTGCGCTTCACCGTGATCGGCGAAAATTTCGTTGATGGTCTTGGCGGCGGCGCGCTCGATTTCCTCGTCGGCGTCGATGAACGGCAGGCCGAGCCGAGCCGCCAAGCGTTTGCCGATCGAAGATTTGCCGCATCCCATCAGACCGACGAGCACGATCGAGCGTTTGCCAAGACGCTTTTTGGCACTCTCTATGACTTCAGATTCCGTCATCTCGGTCCCGGATGGCCGATCGGGCAGGCGAATCGGCTAATTTTGGCGCAAGGTGCCGCGGTGGGGCTGGCGCGCCGTCATGCCATGAACCGAAATGGCCCGCAAACCGGAAACGTGCCGATAAAGCCGCGAGGGAGCGTGACTGCCGGGCGCAGAATGCAAATCTTATGATGATGTACCGGTGAGAGTCATAATCGCGCCAATAAAGATGGCCACCTAGCAGGGGAAATAGGGAAGCCAAAATGCCGAGCCTTTTCCGGCTATTGTTCGTACTTTGCATGCTCGCCGCGCTGGTTCTCGGCGCGCTTTACATTCTGGCGACCCGTTTCGAGCCTGAACAGCAGACGATCAGCAAGCCCGTCTCGGGCGTAAAAATCCGGCCTTGAACAGTCATGGGTAATCCACACCCCTTCGCGCGACGATTCACGATGGCCGCGAAAATCGCGGTGCTGGCCGCTCTGATGTTGCCGGGACAGAGCGGGAGCGCTCGGGCGCAGGATGAGTCCGCAGCGCCGCCGCCCACCAAATCATCCAAGAAGCGCCCGGACCGGAACGACGCCTATTCTCCGCCGGCGGACAAGCAAACATACTTTCCGCAAATGGGCGCGCCTCAGGGCAATGGCGGCCGCGAGGATCGCGGTAATGCCTGGTCGCCGCCAGATCGCGGATTCGATACGCCGTACGATGGTAGCTCTCGGGGAGGCTCCGGTGGCAGCTCTGCTGGCAGCTCCGTCGGCCGCCGGTCCGCTCCGCAGAATGCGGTGCAGCGCGGCGCGCTTCCGACGGCCGTCGAAAAGGACGACTTGGCGCCCGTCATGTCGTCGGACGGCTCGGGCTTGCCCTATGAGCTATGGCGCGGGCTCGATGTCGCGAAGCTCGACAAACTCATCGGCACAATCGAAATACCGCCGCGCTCAGCTGCGCTGCATGAGCTTTGGAAACGCCTGATCACGTCGCAATCGGGCGATAGCTCCAACCCCGATTTCACCGCGCTGCGGCTCGAAGCGCTCTATCGTTCGGGCCTCGCGCGCGACGCGGCCGGCGAAGCAGCACCGCAGGGCGCGGACGAAAGCCCGCTTCTGCTGACGCTCGAAGCGCGCAACGAACTCGCGTCAGGCAAATCCGATCAGGCGTGCGATCTCGTTGGCCGCTCGGTGCGCGCCAAAGGCAGCATTCCGGCACGGCTCAAAGGCGAAGCCATCATGATGGCGGGCTATTGCTCGGCCATTCGCGATGACGCATCCGGCGCCGGGCTCGCGGCCGACATGGCGCGCGAGGAAGGCGTCCAGGCATCGCTCGGGCTGGAAGCACTCGATGCGCTGTCGATCAAGGCGAAGCCGAAGTACACGGCGGTTAAACAGATTTCGCTGCTCGATTACCGGATCGCGGAACGGGTCGGTGGCCTGTCGCACAAGGACGTTCTCGACAAGGGCGAGCCCGCGTTGCTCATCGCGCTCGCGACCGATCCGTCGACGCCCGTCGATCTCGGCCTTCCTTCCACCGAAGCGGCCGCGCGTCTCAACGCGCTTTCGCCCGAGGCGCTGGCGAGCATCTATCGCGTCAATGCCGAAGCCGCTTCACCCGATGATCTTCTCGCGGGGCGCGGACCGCAGGGCGTCGCGCGGCGGGCGGCATTGTTCAAGGCCGCCGTCGAAGAGCGCACGCCGATGCGCAAGACGCGGCTGATCCGCGCCTTTCTCGACGACTCGAACCGTCAGCGCATGGGAATGATCGCCGCCAAGATGGTGGCTCCGGCAGCCGCTGAAATCCGGGCGCAGCCCGAACTCAGCTGGTTTTCCGAAACGGGCGTCGAAATCGGTCTTGCAGCCGGCCGCTACGACATGGCGCGCGAATGGATCAGGCTCGGCGACGAGCCAGGCAGCGCCGGCAGTCTCGGGCATTGGCGGGCGCTGCTCGACATCGCCGATCCGAAAGATCCCCAGCGCGGCCGGAGTTTTTCGGCGCTCGAGGATTTGGCAGCGAACGGACGATTCCCGGCGACGGCGCTCTATCGGCTGACAACGGTCCTCGAAGCGCTCGACTATGTCGTGCCGCTGCCGCTGTGGGAAGCCGCCAACAGAGCGCCGCAGCCGACCTCCGGCTATCTGCCGGAAACCGGCGTTCTGACCGAACTGCAGGATGCCTCCAAGAAGCAGGAATTCGGGCATACGGTCCTGCTGGTCATGAAAGCGCTTGGGCCGAACGGCGCTGAAGACGCAAACCTGATCGCGCTCGGCGACAGCATTCGTGCGCTGAAGCGCGCCGGGCTCGAGCCGGATGCGCGGCGGCTTGGCCTGGAGGCGCTGTTGTCATCGTGGCCGCGTCTCGCGACGAATTGAGAGCGGATATGGCGTCAGCCCCGGCGCAAGACAGTCATCTCGCCGCGTTTCTCGACATGCTCGTGGCCGAGCGCGGCGCGTCGCCCAACACGATCGAAGCTTACCGGGGCGACCTCGAGAGTTTCCTCGACTATCTTACCGAGGCGAGCGTCGGGCCGCTCATGGCGGGGACGCAAAACATTCAGGGCTTCATCGCCGCGATGGCGAACGCGGGTCAGGCGCCGACATCGCGCTCGCGGCGCTTGTCGGCGATCAAGCAATATTACCGGTTCCTGTTCGCGGAAGGTTTGATCGACGCGGACCCGACGTCCGGGCTGCAAGGACCAAAAAAGCAACGCTCGCTGCCGAAAGTGCTCAGCATCGCCGAAGTTGACCGGCTGCTCGACGCGTCGCAGAAACGCTGCGAGGGTATTGAAGGGCGCGCCCTATTCCGGGCGTTGCGGTTTCATTGCCTGCTCGAACTTCTCTACGCCACGGGGATGCGCGTTTCGGAACTCGTCGGCTTGCCTAGAACTGTTCTACGTGGCGATAAGCGCGTCTTCTCGATCAAGGGCAAAGGCGGACGCGAACGGCTCGTGCCGCTCAATGCTGCGGCGCGGGTAGCGCTCGATCGTTTTCTTGAAGTTTCCGGACGTTTCGATAATTCGCCATGGCTTTTTCCGTCAAAGTCGGCGCTCGGTCATATGACGCGGCAACGGTTTGCGCAGGATCTCAAGGATGTCGCCGCAGATTCAGGCATCGGACCTGACCGGATATCGCCGCATGTGCTGCGCCACGCCTTCGCCAGCCATCTGCTCGACCGCGGCGCCGACCTCAGAACCGTTCAACAACTGCTCGGCCATGCTGACATTTCGACGACGGAGATTTATACGCACGTCTTGCAGGAGCGTCTGAAGGCGCTCGTCAACACGCATCATCCGCTGGCTAAAGTAAAATAAGGCGGCTTGGGACTTCCCAGCGCCGCCAGTTGAAAAAAACAAGGCGCAAAACGCAAGGGAGGATAGCATGAGCCGCTTGTTCGGGGACAATCACCGCACGCTCCAGATGGCTTTCGATACGCGGGCGCTCGCCGACCGCATCGAGGCTGTCGCCTTAAAGCCCGAGATCGATGAGACGGCGAAAGCGTTCATCGAAAGCCGCGAGATGTTTTTTCTCTCGACCGTCGACCACAACGGGCGGCCGACCGTTTCCTACAAAGGCGGCGCCAAAGGCTTCGTGCGTGTCATCGATGATACGACCCTGATGTTTCCGAGCTACGACGGCAACGGCATGTATCTCTCGATGGGCAACATATCGGGGAACGCAGAAATCGGAATGCTGTTCATCGATTTCGAGAAGCCGTTCCGGCTGCGCGCCCAAGGCCGCGCCGAATTGATCGTCGGCGGCGACGACGTCAAAGCCTTCAGGGAAGCCGAGATGGTTGTGAAGGTTTCGATCCATGAAGTCTGGATGAACTGCCCGCGCTACGTTCATCGCTTCCAGAAAATCGAAAACTCGCGCTATGCGCCGGGCGTTGAAGATGAAACGCCATTTTGCGAGTGGAAGCGGATCGATGCGATGCAGGATGTCGTCAGGCCCGATGAGCGCGAAAAAGTCGAGCGCCTCGGCACGACGACAATCGACGACTGGATGGGCAAGGTCATGTCCGGCGATAGAGGTGCATGAAGCCTTGCGCTCAGGCCGTCATCATGCGTCTTAGATTCATGTCCTCCGTCGTTCCCGAAATACCGAACCGAGTCCTGGGGTTTGCCGCGCATCCCCGAGGTCTGACGACGCTTTACTTCACCGAGCTGTGGGAGCGCTTCTCGTATTATGGAATGCGGGCGCTTCTAATCCTGTTCATGGTGGCGCCGGTCGAAGCGGGCGGGCTCGGTTTCGCGACGCCGAACGCGGGAAGCATCTACGGCTCCTATACGATGGCCGTCTATCTGCTCGCCGTACCCGGCGGGTTCATCGCCGACCGGATGCTCGGCGCAAAACGCAGCGTTCTTTTCGGCGGACTCACAATTGCGGCTGGCCATTACGCGCTGGCCATTCCGACGCTCACGACGTTTTATCTGGGCCTCATTCTGATCGCGATTGGGACCGGGCTTTTCAAACCGAATATCTCCGCGCTCGTCGGTTCGCTTTATTCACGCGACGATCTCAGGCGCGACTCCGGCTTCTCGCTCTTTTACATGGGCATCAACATCGGCGCGTTCTTCGCCCCGATCGTCACGGGATTTCTGGCGCAGAGCGCGACATTCAAGAACTGGCTGACAGCGGCGGGCTTCGATCCTATCCACAGCTGGCATTGGGGCTTTGGGGCGGCCGGCGTCGGCATGACGATTTCCATGCTGCTGTTTGCGCGCAAAATGCACGGGCTGGATGAACCCGATCCCATCCCCGTGACGCGAGAACCGCCTTTCAAGCGCCAAACGCTTTACATCGTTCTCGCGACGCTCGGCCTTTTAGCGCTGGCGCTGTTGTCGGACGTTTCGGGATTCCGCTGGCTGCGCTGGCTGTTCATCATCGTGCCGCTTATCGGCGTCTTGTATGGCGCTTCGCGGCCGAGCCCCGATGCACGCCGCCTCGCCGCCGTCGGAATCTTTTTCATCGCTGCGATGATCTTCTGGGCGATCTTCGAGCAAGCCGGAACGACGCTGGCGCTCTTCGCCGATCAACTGACCCGCAACGACGTCGCGGGCTTCGCATTTCCGTCCGCCTGGTTCCAGTCGGCCAATCCAGTCTTCGTCATCCTGCTGACGCCGGTCATCGCCGCGCTGTGGCTGAAGCTTGGCGCGCAACAGCCGTCAGCGCCGGGGAAATTCGGGCTGGCGCTCGTCTTTCTCGCAGGCGGCTTCCTGCTGATGATCCCGGCGGCGGGCTACGCCGCCGAAGGGCGCGTCTCGCCGTTCTGGCTGATCGGGCTCTACTTCCTGTTCACGATCGGCGAACTGTTGCTGAGCCCGGTTGGGCTCGCAACGATGACGCGCATCGCACCCGCACGGATGACCGGCCTCGTGCTCGGGGTCTGGTTCCTCGCGGCGGCGCTCGGCAACAAGCTCGCGGGCGACATCGGCGGCGCCTTCACGGCGAGCGATCCCGATACGCTCGTCCTGTCGTTTTTGGCGCAGGCCGGGATTGTGGCGGCCGCTGCTGCGCTTATGTTTGCCCTCGTACCTGTCGTAAAAAGGCTGTCCGAGGGCGATAATTAACCCGGAATGGCGGTTGCTGCGGCGACGCGTTAGCGCAAGATGCCGCTTCGCCTTGACAGGTCGCGGACGCCAAGGCGAATGTCGCCCGCGCCGGATGCGCGAGCCGGTCGCCGCACGCTTCAGTTGCAACTTCGAAAGATCTCAGCCCCGTGAACGCTTCGACCGCCCTTCGCACCTATCTCGATTTCGAAAAGCCGATCCTGGAGCTCGAAAGCAAGGTCGCGGAGCTCAAGGCGCTGCACGTCGAGGGCAAGGGTCCGCAGATCGCCGACGAGATCGCCAAGCTCGAGCAGAAAGCCAAGGCGGCGCTCGTCGATACCTACGCGCGCCTGACGCCCTGGCAAAAAACCCTCGTCGCACGGCATCCTGAACGTCCGCACGCGCTCGATTTCGTCAATGGGCTCATTGAGGACTTCACGCCGCTCGCGGGTGACCGCTATTTCGCCGAGGACGAAGCGATCGTCGGCGGCATCGGAAAATTCCGCAACAGGTCGGTCGTCGTTCTCGGGCACGAGAAAGGCTCGGACACCGAACAGCGCATCAAGCACAATTTCGGCATGGCGCGGCCGGAGGGGTATCGCAAGGCCGTGCGCCTGATGGAGCTTGCCGACCGCTTCGGGCTGCCCATCGTCACGTTCGTCGACACGCCCGGCGCGTACCCCGGCATCGGCGCTGAGGAGCGCGGCCAAGCGGAAGCGATCGCACGGTCGACGGCATGCTGCCTCCGGCTCGGCGTGCCGATCGTCGCGGTCATCGTCGGCGAAGGCGGATCGGGCGGCGCCATCGCCATCGCCACGGCCAATCGCATTCTTATGCTCGAGCATGCCATTTATTCGGTGATCTCGCCCGAGGGCGCGGCGTCGATCATCTGGCGCGACAGCAACAAGAAGGAAGAAGCCGCGACCAACATGAAGATCACGGCACAGGACCTGGATCAACTCGGCGTCATCGACGCGATTGTGAAAGAGCCCACAGGCGGCGCGCATCGAGACCGCGAATCGGTGATTATCTCGACGGGCAACGCGATCGCGCGGATGCTGTCCGAGTTCGACGGGAAATCGGCCGACGACATCCGGGCGCAGCGTCACGAGCGCTTTTTATCGATCGGGCGATAAGCGACGGGGTCGCGGCTGAGTGGCCGTTTGCGGGCTGGTCCCGCCCGCGCCGCATTGTGGCACGATAGTTGGGGCACGCGATTTCGGACACCCACCTTCGGACACGATACTTGAGTTGACAGGGTGTTCGCCGAATTCCAGTAGTCGTTGAGTCTGTTGCGTTATTCGTCCGCCAACCCGCGGCACGGGGAAACTAGTTCGGGAAAGGCGCTTTGGTGCTGACGCGCGTCTCGCTGACGTGGAGGGTTGCTGTCCAGACGGTCGTCATGGCCGGCATAGTCATGCTCGCGGCCTGCTCCAATACGCCCACGATCCCGCCGCCTTCGGAAGTTCCGCTGTCGAAGGACGCCATCTCGCTTTTGGCAAAAAAGGGGATGCAGCCCAGCTCGCCGATCTTCGTGCGCATCTTCAAGGAAGAGTCCGAGCTTGAAATCTGGAAGCAGCGCGATGACGGGCGCTTCTACCATTTCAAGACATACCCCATCTGCAATTGGTCCGGCGAGATCGGACCAAAGCTGAGTTACGGCGACCGGCAGGCGCCGGAAGGGTTCTATTCGGTAACGCCGGGGCTGATGAACCCGAATTCGAAATATTATCTGTCGTTCAATCTCGGCTATCCGAACGCCTACGACCGGTCGTGGAATCGTACGGGAGATTCCGTCATGGTGCATGGCAACTGCCGGTCGGCGGGCTGCTATGCGATGACCGACGCGCTGATGGAAGAGATCTATGGTTTGTCGCGCGAGGCGTTGAAGGCGGGTCAATCGAGCTTCCAAGTGCAGGCGCTGCCGTTCCGGATGACCGACGCGCGCATGGTGCGCGAAAAGAACAGCAAATGGCTGAGCTACTGGAAGACGCTGAAACAGGGCTACGATTATTTCGAGAAGTACCGCGTGCCGCCGAACGTCGTCGTGTGCGAGCGCCGGTATGTCGTCGGCGTGCAGCCGCAAAGCCGACCCGACGCGGATGGGCCGTGCCCGCCGTTCTCACGGCCGACGATGACGGCGTTCACGCCGCTTCCTGAGCCTACGGAGGTCGCCGTTGCAAAGGGCAACAAGCTCAAGGGCATCGCCAATCCCGATCTGGAGCCCACGCTTGCCGACATCAATGCCGCGAAGCAACGCCAAAGTCAGCAACCGATTCAGAGCATGCCGGGCATGCCTGTTGCCAACGCCAACTAGATTTTGGCGGGCCATCAATGCCTGACATCACCACGCAGCCGCGAACCTCGAGACAACCCCGGAAGCGTTGGGCCGGAGCGATGTTACTCGGCCTTGTCCTAATGGTCGCCTCAGGCGTCGCGGCGATTGAGTTCGCGCAGCTGTGGATGCCGCGCATCTTGGGCGACGATGGACTGATCCGCTACGAACGCTCACAGCGGCGATGGCGCGCCGAGTATGGCCTGCCGATGCCGGGGCAGCCCGACCTTGCACGATTTTCGGAACGGCTTGCGGCGCAGGGGTTGAAAGAGGGTGCTCCGGTGCTCGTGCGAATCTTCAAAAGAGAGTTCGAACTCGAGCTTTGGATGCAGCGCGACGGCGCGTTCCAGCGCTTTGTAACTTACCCGATCTGCCGCTGGTCCGGTTGGCTTGGCCCGAAGCTCGTGGAAGGCGACAGGCAAGCGCCTGAAGGATTTTATACGGTCGACGCGGCGGCGCTCAATCCGAACAGCCGCTGGTTTCGCTCGTTCAATCTCGGCTATCCGAACGCGTTCGATCGATCGCAAGGGCGCACGGGATCGCTGATCATGGTGCATGGCGGCTGCGGATCAATTGGCTGCTTCGCGATGACCAACGGCCAGATGTCCGAGATCTGGCAGCTCGTGACGGCGGCGCTCGGAGGCGGACAGAAGCGTTTCCAGGTCCAGGTTTATCCGTTCCGGATGTCGGACGCCGAGCTTGATGCACATGCGCGCGACCCGGACATTGCCTTCTGGCGCGATCTCAAGGCCGGACACGACCTCTTCGAGGCGAATGCCGTGCCGCCGAAAGTTTCGGTCTGCAATGGGCGCTATCAATTCCAAGCCGGAACAGCGGGCAACCTGGACAGCGAACCTGTTCAGCCCGGGTGCTCCAAGGGGTAACGTCCGCCTGCGTCAGCAGTTCATATTTAATTCGGCATTGAATCAATATGTTGCCAATTCCGAATTTATTAATTCCATTTCACATTTACTTTACGCGGCGCCGCAATTGAATAGCCGGTGATATAAAAACGCGCTATATCCGCCTTATCGATTTACGATGGAGATTGGTAATGCGTAAGGCGTGGCTTGCGTCGGCCCTGATGGCGGCCGCTTTGGCCGGATTGGGAGGCGCGACGACCTCAGCTTCGGCAGGCGTCGCGGGACTGATGTCGGCGGCACAGAATGCGGCTCCCCATGAGAGCGGTGTTCTGAACGTCACTCATCGCCGCCGGTATTATTATGACCCCGGCTATTATGCGTATTACGCCTCGCCCTACGACTATGCGTATTATCCACCGCCGGTCGTCTATTACGCCGTGCCCGCGCCGCGCTTTGTGCCAGGCCCGGCCTATTATCCCTATTCGGGATACTACGTCCGCCCGTGGCGCCGCCGCTACTACGGCTGGTAAGTTGATCGGCTCGCGGCGCATCCGACCTGGGCGCGCCGCGAGACTGGTTTTCGGCCGCCGGTGTTGGCAAAAAGACACTTCGATTTGAAGATGGTGAGCGATACTATCTCCGCTGCGCGCAGGCGGGATATTCGGTCGCGAACCATCCATGTCACTTTCAGGCTCATTTCACAGGACGACCTTGGCGGCGTTGGCATTTGCCATCGCCAGCGTCGGCGCCGCGCACGCGCTGACCATCGAACTCAAGGACGTCGCCGCTGACCGGGTCGAGCGCCAGCGGGCCGCGGCAGCGGGGGCCTTGCCACTGCCAGGCACGCCGAATGTCGCGTTCCTGCAGGAACGGCTGCGCGACAAGGGCGTCACCCTCGCCGATCCGATCCTGATCCGCGTCTTCAAGACCGAGTCGGAGCTTGAGATCTGGAAGCAGAAGGGCGGCAACTACGTCCTGTTCGCGACCTATCCGATCTGCCATTGGTCCGGAACGCTCGGGCCGAAGCTGCGCGACGGCGACCGGCAGGCTCCGGAAGGCTATTACACGCTATCCCGATCGCAGACGCGCCACGTGGGACGTTGGCCGAGATCGCTCGATCTCGGATTCCCGAATATCCTCGATCAATCGCAGGCGCGCACCGGGTCGAGCATCCTGGTGCATGGCGGATGCTCGTCCATCGGCTGTTTCGCAATGACGAACCCGGTTTCGGACGAAATCCATCAATTGACGACGGCGGCGATGGACAGCGGCGAACAGATCGTGCCGGTGCACGTGTTTCCGTTTCGCATGACTGACAAAAATATGACGGCGCAGGACGCTTCTCCCTGGAAGGCGTTCTGGACCAATCTCAAGGAAGGGTACGATCTCTTCGAGCAAACGAAGCGGCCGCCCATCATCGGCGTATGCAGCGGTCGCTATATTTTCCGCGAAACGCAGGCGCGGGAGTCGTCCGGGCCGCTCGAGGCGTGCGGGCCGACGCTGACCGCGATCCGCGAGCAGGATCAGTGGCTGCGGGATGTCCCCTATCCGACAGCGTTGGCGCCACGGCTCGCGGCGCAATCGACGGAAACGGCGCGGCCCATTCCGCAAGTGCAGTCGAGTCTCGATAGCGAGGCACCGGCGGTTCCCATGTTCTCCTGGCCGCTGATCCGCTGATCTCGCGCTAATTTGGTGCTGATCTCGCATCTGCACGACGGATCTTGCCCGGCGTGGTGGAGCTTGCGATAGATGGGTCGTATCGCAACTGCGAAAGGCTTCGTACACATGGCAGAAAAGACCGTCATCAAGCGCGTGGAAATTTTTCTGGAAAACCTGCTGTTCAGCTCACGCTGGCTGCTGGCGCCCTTTTACTTCGGCCTCGCGCTGGCGCTTTTCATACTGCTCATCAAGTTCCTGATGGAGCTTTTCCATCTCGCAGAGAGCGCGTTCGTTTCAACCGAATCCGACGTAATCCTGGGCCTTCTGACGCTTGTCGACCTGACGCTGACAGGGTCGCTGCTGATTATCGTAATTTTCTCGGGCTACGAAAATTTCGTTTCGCGCATGGATCATTCCACCCATGGCGACCGGCCGGAATGGATGGGCACGATCGATTTCGCGGCCCTGAAGCTCAAGATGCTGTCGTCGATCGTCGCGATTTCCGCCGTCCAGCTTCTGCGTCAGTTCATGTCGCTCGGCACCGTGACGCCCGAGCGTGAGAAAGAGCTGTTCTGGCTGGTCATCATCCACATCGTGTTCGTGGTCTCGAGCGTGCTGCTGGCGCTCTCGGACCGCATCGCAGCGGGTGGGCATGGGCATGGCAGCAGCGAACCGGGTGACGCCCACGCGTCCGCCGACACGAAAACGAGCGGCCACTAAACAGGTCCGACGACGGCGAATGCGGAAGGACTGATCTTCGATCAGTCCTTCGCGTTCAGTCCATCTTGCCGTGGCAATGCTTGTATTTCTTGCCTGAGCCGCACGGGCAAAGGGCGTTGCGCGAAACGCGGCCCCAGGTTGCCGGATCGTTCGGATCGACGGCGCCTTCACCACGGCGGCTTTGAACCGGTGCGCGCTTCTCGGGCTCGGGCGGCGCGTTGCGGCGGGCCCGCGCGCCGGCAATCGCGGCGTCGGCCATAGCAAGCTCGGGGTTCTGCTCGAATTCATCGAGGCCGGTCGTTGCGTCGACGTGATGCGCCATCATCGGCGGCAGATCGACCGGCTGAAGTGCGGGCTGATCCTCGGGCGGTGCAAGCTCGACATGCATCAGCTGACCCGTCACGTTTTCGCGCAGGCGTCCGAGCATATTCTCGAACAGGATGAATCCTTCGCTCTTGTACTCGTTGAGCGGGTCTTTCTGACCGTAAGCCCGGAAGCCGATGACCTGGCGCAAGTGCTCGAGCGTCACAAGATGCTCGCGCCACAGGTGATCGAGCGTCTGCAGCAGGACCATCTTTTCGATCTGGCGGTAAAGCTCCGGCCCGAGTTCGCTCGTCTTGGCTTCGACCTTGGCTTCGACGGCGGCTCTGATGCGTTCCTTGATTTCTTCGTCCGCGATGCCTTCCTCGGCCGCCCAGGCCTCGATCGGTAGATCGAGAGCGAAGATCTCATTGATTTGTTCTTTGAGGCCCGCTGTATCCCACTGCTCGGCGTAGGCCGTCGGCGGAATGAAGCGCGTCACGAGCTGATCGATAAGCTCGTTGCGAAGCTCAACGACCGTCTCGGAAACATCGTCCTCGCCCATGATCTCGAGACGCTGATCGAAGATGACCTTGCGCTGGTCATTCATCACGTCATCGTACTTCAGGATCTGCTTGCGGATGTCGAAGTTGCGTTGCTCGACCTTCTTCTGCGCGGTCTCGAGCGACTTGTTCATCCAGGGATGCGTGATCGCCTCGCCTTCCTTGAGGCCCAAGGTCTGGAGCACCTTGTCCATGCGCTCGGAGCCGAAGATGCGCATCAGGTCATCATCGAGCGCGAGATAGAATTTAGAACGGCCCGGATCGCCCTGACGGCCGGAACGGCCGCGCAGCTGATTGTCGATGCGTCGGCTCTCGTGGCGCTCCGTGGCGAGAACATAAAGGCCGCCCGCTTCGAGGGCTTTCTGCTTTTTAACCGCGGCGTCGGCAACAAGCTCAGCGCGCTTGCTCTTGATTGCCGCGTCGTCGGGGGCAGAGCCTTTCGCGGTTTCTTCCTCAATCCAGTCACGCAGCCGGAACTCGGCGTTGCCGCCAAGCTGAATGTCGGTGCCGCGACCGGCCATGTTCGTCGCGATTGTCACCGCGCCGGGAACGCCGGCCTGGGCGACGATGTTGGCTTCCTGTTCATGGTAGCGCGCGTTCAGAACACTGTGCTCGACGGCTTGCTTCTTGCCCTTCGACTCGGTGGCAAACTTCGTCAACAGCGCCGCCATATCGGTGAAGTGCTTGCGCAGATCATCGTCCTTGCCGGGCTTCAGTTCGCTCGCCTGCTTTTCGAGCGTGTGCGCCAGATCGCGAAGGTACTTGTGGTCTTTCAGAAGTTCGGAAAGCTGCTCCGACTTCTCGATCGACGTCGTGCCGACGAGGATCGGCTGGCCGCGATCCTTGGCTTCCGCGATCGACTGAACGATCGCCGCGAGTTTTTCCTTTTGCGTGCGATAGATTTCGTCGTCTTCATCGACGCGACTGACCGGAAGGTTCGTCGGAATATCGATGACCTGAAGACCGTAGATGTCCATGAACTCGTCGGCTTCCGTCAGGGCCGTGCCGGTCATGCCGCCAAGCTTTTTATAAAGACGGAAGTAGTTCTGGAACGTGATCGAGGCGAGCGTCTGGTTCTCGGGCTGGATCTCAACGTGCTCTTTGGCTTCGAGCGCCTGATGCAGGCCTTCCGAATAGCGGCGGCCCGGCATCATGCGGCCGGTGAATTCGTCGATGATGACGACTTCGTCGCCCTTGACGATGTAATCCTTGTCGCGCTGGAACAGCTTATGGGCCTTCAGCGCCTGCGTGAGGTGATGAACGATCGTGACGTTGTCGATGTCGTACAGCGTGCCCTTGAGCATGCCAGCCTTCTCGAGAACGTTTTCCATTTTCTCGTTGCCGGCCTCGGTGAACGACACCTGGCGCTGCTTTTCGTCCAGCTCAAAGTCGCCCGGCTCGACGACCTTCATCAACTCGTCGATCGTCTGATAAAGCTCGGCGCGATCTTCGAGCGGACCGGAAATAATGAGCGGCGTGCGCGCTTCATCGATCAGAATCGAGTCGACTTCGTCGACGATCGCGTAAACGTGCGGACGCTGCACCATCTCTTCGCGGTTCATCTTCATGTTGTCGCGAAGATAATCGAAGCCGAGCTCGTTATTGGTTCCGTAGGTCACGTCGCAGGCATAGGCGAGCTTGCGTTGTTCATCCGACATATCGTGAATGATGACGCCGACGGTCAGGCCGAGGAAGCGGTAAACCTGGCCCATCCATTCGGCGTCGCGACTAGCGAGATAGTCGTTGACGGTGACGACGTGCACGCCCTTGCCGTTCAAAGCATTCAAATAGACGGGAAGCGTGGCGACCAGAGTCTTGCCTTCGCCGGTTCGCATTTCGGCGATGTCGCCCTGATGCAAAACCATGCCGCCGATCAGCTGGACGTCGAAGTGACGTTGTCCGAGAGAGCGCTTGGCGGCTTCGCGAACCGTGGCGAAGGCCGGGACGAGCAGATCGTCGAGCGTCTTGCCTTCCGCGATTTCCTTGCGGAAAGCGTCTGTCCGCGCCCTCAGCTCGTCGTCGGTCAAAGCCTGCACTTCGTCTTCGAGCGCATTGATGGCGGCGACCCGGGCCCTGAAGCCCTTGACCTTGCGTTCATTCGACGAACCAAAGATTTTCGAAGCGAAACCACCGAACGAGAGCATCTTGAAATCCGTCCTAACGTCAGCATCAGCCCGCACGCTTCAGCGCGTCCGAGCAAGGGTTGCGTTCACCTGAAGTTCCGTTCAGCAAAAAATGCGCGGCAAGGGCCATTCCCCGCCACGCCTGCATCACGATCCCTCGGCAATCTCACGTGGTTCGAACGGGCCGAAACCCGCGCCGATCTGGGGGCAGACATAAGAACTCGTCCCCCCGGCTGTCAATGTTCAGAACCGTCTCTCCCAGCGTTCAAATTTTGCCGCTCTATTCAAATATTAACTTGGTTTTCCCACCTCGGGCCGTTATCGAGGCCCGTCTGCTTCCAGGCATGTATGGACTAAAGCGGCCATGAGCCGAATATAAGTCTGGCGGGCATTTCTCATCCCAACTTCGGAGCTTACCCCCATGAAGCGCATCTTACCTACCGCCTTTTCGGTCGCATTTGCGATCACGCTTCTGGGCGCGCCGGCCACGCAGGCCTTCGCCGAAGATAAAGTCGTCGCCACCATCGACGGAAAGCCGATCACGGACGGCGACCTTGCCGTCGCGGAAAGCGAAATCGGCAGCGACATGGGAACGATGCCGGGCGCGCAGAAGCGCACCTCGCTGCTCGAATTCCTTATCGACAATCAGCTTTTTGCAGAAGCGGCCGAAAAGGCAAAGCTCGACCAGGGCCCCGACTTCGAGACCCGTCTCGCCTATCTCAAGCGCCGGGCGCTGAGAGAGCTTTATTTCGAGAAGGTCATCAGAGGGGCCGTCAGCGACGCCGACGCGCGCAAAATATACGACGATCAGGTGAAGCTTTTGAAGCCGGAAGAGGAAGTTTCGGCACGCCATATCCTGGTCGAAACCGAAGAGCAGGCCAAGGCCCTTAAGGAAAAGCTCGATAAAGGCGCGGATTTCGCGCAGCTCGCCAAGGAAAACTCGAAGGATCCGGGTTCGAAGGACGACGGCGGCAATCTCGGCTACTTCGGCCACGGACAGATGGTGCCGCAGTTCGAAGAGGTCGTCTTCAAATTGAAGAAGGGTGAGGTTTCCGCTCCGATCAAGACCCAGTTCGGCTGGCATCTCGTCAAGCTCGAAGACAGCCGGACGAAGCAGCCGCCCGCCTTCGAAATCGTCAAGGACCGGATCGCGCAATCGCTGCTGCTGCAGAAGGCTCAAAAAACGGCAACCGAACTTCGCGCCAACGCCAAGATCGAGATCGTCGATCCGGAGATCAAAAAGTCGATCGACGAGCGCAATGCGATGGTCGCCAAGCAGGCCGCTCCGAGCGCCGCGCCTGCGACAGCACCGGCGGAAGCTCCGGCTCAAGCGGCCCCGGCAGCGGACGCTCTGAAGGACGCGCCGAAACCATAACGGCCGCTGCGACGCGTAACCGTTCGATTTCTGGATCGGGCCGCTTGATTATGGCGGCCCGATCTGTTTCACGGAGCCTCGCGCCACAGCGGAGGTTCCCATGGGCAAAGTCTCTAGCGTTTCACCGTTCGCACCAGCGGTTCTTGTCGAGCTTCCGCCCATCGACGGCGTGGCATTCGCCACCGCCGAGGCAGGCATCCGCTACAAAAAGCGAACCGATCTGCTGCTTGCGATCCTCGATGAAAGCACTTCGGTCGCAGGCGTATTGACCCAATCGAAGACGGCGTCTGCGCCGGTGCTTCTCTGCCGCAAGCACCTCAAGAGGGGCACGGCGCGAGCGCTTGTCGTCAATTCCGGCAATGCCAACGCGTTTACGGGAAAAAAGGGACATGAGGCCGTCGATATCACGGTCGAGCATGCGGTCGAAGCCGTTGGCTGCCGGCCGCACAACGTTTTCGTCGCCTCCACCGGCGTTATCGGGGAGCCGCTCGACGCGACGAAATTCGCGGGTCTCCTGACAGGCCTCGCGGAACGCGCGGAGCCCGATGCGTTCGAAGCCGCCGCGCGCGCCATCATGACGACCGACACCTATCCCAAGCTCGCAACGCGCAAGGCCCTGATCGGCAACACGGAAGTGACGATCAACGGCTTCTGCAAAGGGGCTGGCATGATCGCGCCCGACATGGCGACGATGCTGTGCTTCATCTTCACCGATGCGGCGATCCCGGCTGACGTGCTGCAAGATCTCGTCGGCGAACATGTCAAGACGACCTTCAACTGCATGACGGTCGATGGCGACACGTCGACCAGCGACACCTGCCTCGTTTTCGCGACGGGCCATGCCGCGGAACGTGGCCAGAAACCCGTCACGAAGGCGAAGTCCAAGAAGCTCAAGGTGTTCTCTGACGCGCTTCACGATCTGATGCAGGACCTCGCCATCCAGGTGGCCAAGGACGGGGAGGGACTTTCGAAGTTCGTGACGTTCGAGGTGGAGGGCGCGAAGTCCTGGGAAGCCGCCCGGGCCATCGCGCTGGCCTGCGCCAACTCGCCCATTCTCAAAACCGCCATCGCGGGACAAGACCCCAACTGGGGCCGGGTCGTCATGGCGGTCGGGAAATCCGGCGAAGCGGCGGATCGCGACAAACTCACCATCTGGTTTGGCCCGCACTGCATGGCGCGCGACGGCGAACGGGCCGCGGACTACGACGAAAAGACCGCGGCGGCCTACATGAAGAATCGCGAAATTGTGATCCGCATCGCTGTCGGCGTGGGTAAGGCTTCGGCGACGGTCTGGACTTGTGACCTGACACACGACTATGTGTCGATCAACGCGGACTATCGGAGCTAAACGTAAAGACGGATGGAAAAGGCTTTCTGGACGGAGCGCTGGAAGCGGCGTGATATCGGTTTTCACCAGCCCCACGTTCACGAGCAGCTGAAACGCTTCTGGCCGACGCTTAATTTGCCCGTCGCAAGCACGATTTTCGTGCCGCTGGCGGGCAAGAGCCACGACATGGTCTGGCTTGCGACGCAGGGGCACCGTGTCATCGGGGTCGAGCTTTCCGACGTCGCGGTCCGGGAATTCTTCAAGGATGGCGGACAGACACCCGAAATCCGATCAGACGGGCCGTTCGACGTCTTTTCGGCCGGGCCGTTCAATCTCTATCGCGGCGACTTTTTCGAAACGTCGGCCGAGATGGTGCGAGATGTCGTGGCGGTCTACGACCGTGCGGCGCTGATCGCGTTGCCCGCCGACCTTCGGGAGCGCTACGCCAAGAAGCTCGCCAGCATTATCCCGAGCACGGCGATCATCTTCCTCGTCGCACTCGAGTATCCCGAGCACGAGATGTCCGGTCCACCGTTCGCGGTGACGCGCGATGAGGTCGAACGTCTTTACGGCGATACATTCGACATCCAGGTGCTCGAAGCGCGCGACGGGCTGGAGGATAGCGGAAATCTGCGTCGGCGCGGCGTCACTCGGCTTGAGGAAACGGCCTACGTGCTGAGGCGGCGATGACGAAGCCGCTCGTTCTGGTGGCCGCCGTCGCATTGATCGATGACGATAAGCGCGTATTGATCGCCCAGCGCCCGGCCAATAAATCCATGGCGGGGTTCTGGGAGTTTCCGGGCGGCAAGATCGAAGCCGGTGAGACGCCGGAGGATGCGCTCTGCCGCGAGATCAAGGAAGAACTCAGCATCGAGCTTTGCCGGACGTGCCTCGCGCCGTTCAACTTCGCGAGCCACGCCTACGACGACTTTCACCTTCTGATGCCGCTTTATGTCTGCCGCACCTGGGACGGCGAGATCGCGCCGCGCGAGGGCCAAACCATCGAATGGGTCCGGGCGCTGCATCTGACGCGCTACCGGATGCCGCCGGCGGACGAGCCGCTTATTCCCTGGCTCAGGGATTTTCTGGCTTAGGCTTCAGCACGTCGGACAGACGGACCTTTGCCGAGCCCGGCGCCAGCGGCTTTTGCTGGCTTTCGTGCGGCACCCAGCCGGTCAGCGTGATGATCTCGAAGGTTGCAGGGATGCGGCCGTCCGGAAGGCCAAAGCGTTCCTGATACACTTCCGCCGCCCGAAGCAGCAGGCGGCGCGTGACCGGCGCCCGGCTACGTTCGATCAGCATGTTGCTGGCCGCCATGGCCTTCAGATCACGCATCAGCGCCAGCGGCGATTCATACGTCACGCGCACCGGGTCGCTGTCGGCGACGGGAAGGGCGAAACCAGCGCGCTGCAGCAGGCTGCCTAATTCGCGCACGTCGGCAAACGGCGCGACGCGGGGCGAGGCTCCGCCGAACAATTCCTCTTCGGCCAAGAGCCAAGCTTCGCGCAATTCCTTGAGTGTCTGGCCGCCAAGGAGGGCCCCGAGGAACAGCCCGTCCGGCTTCAGGGCGCGATTGATCTGTGCCAGGACGCCCGGAAGGTCGTTGATCAGATGCAGCGAAAGTCCGGACACGACGAGATCGAGGCTTTGCTGGGCAAATGGCAAGGCGTCGTCCTTCGCCGCCACCTTCCGCGCCGTCGAAAGATCGAGGCAGCGCTCCGACGCCTCGACATCGATGATGTCGCCGATGCTCGGCAACTCGCGAAGCCGCGCGGCCAGCAGACCGTGGTAGGAGCCGATGCAAGCGGCGAGCGCGAATTCGCGACGCACGATGGCGAGCCGCTCGACAAAGTCGTCGGCAACGCGGGCAAGGAGAAAATCGCTCGCCGCTGCATTGCCTTCGGCCGCAATACGGTTTCGCCGCGCCCGGATCAGTTCCTGATCGAAAATCTGCGGCGCGCCGGCCATCGCAATCCGTCCATGAAGTTCTCGCTGCCGATGCGACATTGCGCTAAGTTGCGGCAATGACAGCACGATCGACGACCAATGAGCCAAATTTCGCGCCGCAAGATGGCACGGCGTCCGAGGCTGGCGCTGCGCGACTCTTTCGCGCTTTCGGTCGCGCCGGGCGCTCGGCGCTGGACGTCTTGCTACCGCCGCTCTGCCTTGGCTGCCGTGTTCACATTACGGCGCATGATGCGCTTTGTCCGGCGTGCTGGCGACAGGTCAATTTCGTCCGGCCGCCGCTTTGCGATCGCCTGGGTCTGCCGCTGCCCTACGATACCGGCGGGCGGATGGTTTCGGCGGCGGCCGTGGCGGACCCGCCGAACTTCGACCGGGCGCGCGCCGTCGCGAGTTTCGACGGCGTGATGCGGGACCTCGTTCACGCGTTCAAATTCCACGATACTCATCACGCACGCCACCTTTTTGGACGATGGCTCATGGAAGCCGGGCGCGAGTTGCTCGACGAAGCCGACGTGCTCGTCCCGGTGCCGCTCGCGCGCTGGCGACTGTTGACGCGCCGATTTAACCAAGCGCAAATTCTTGCAGCGGATACGGGGCGTATCGCGAAGAAGCCGGTGAGGCCGTTTGCGCTCGTCCGCTCGCGATCGACACCGCATCAGGTTGGTCTTACGCGCGCCCAGCGCCAGCGAAATGTGTCAGGCGTGTTTCGCGTGCCGGCGAGCGAAATCGCGACCGTATCCGGAAAAGCCATAGTTCTAATCGACGATGTCATCACGACTGGGGCGACGGCGTCGGCCGCGGCTTTGACGCTGAAACGGGCGGGCGCGCGGCGCGTCGATGTTCTGGCGCTTGCAATCGTTGCCAACAGTTCATCTTGAGGCCGAAAAACCGTGGCAAAGGCGCGCAAATGTCGCAATCCAGGTTGCATGACCTCGCGAACGCGGTAGTTTCGAGTCGGACGATTTGGGAGGCGTACGGAGAGGCGCCGACGTGATGCATAAGGTGACGGTCTACACGGCTGGGAACTGCTGCTACTGCCACATGGCAAAGGATCTGCTGAGACGCAAAGGCGCGGCCTTCGAGGAAATCGATTTGACCGGCCGAGGCGATTTGCGCGCGGACTTGAGTACGCGCGCGGGAGGCCGGAATACCGTCCCGCAGATCTGGATCGGCAGCGTCCACGTCGGAGGTTGCGACGATCTCCTCGATCTCGAACGCTCGGGCAAGCTCGACGCGCTTCTCGCACAAACGACATCGGCATCGTGACAATGACTTCCCCGTCGAAGACGGCGTCCAAGACCGTGTTCCGGGCGGCGCTTGTCCAGATGCGTGCCGGGCGCGATGTTGCGCGCAACGTCTCGGATGCTCTGGCGCTGGTTGGCGAAGCCGCCGCGCAACAGGCGTCCTACGTGCAAACGCCGGAATGCACGACGCTGATGGAGGTCGATACCGAGCGGCTGATGGCCGAGACGAAACCGGAAGCGGGCAACACAGCTCTCGCGGCGTTTTCGCAGGCTGCGGCGGATAAGAAAATCTGGCTGCACATCGGCTCGATGGCGGTGAAGGTCGGAGAGCGGCGTCTCGCGAACCGCTCCTACCTTTTCGCGCCCAATGGCGACGTCAGCGCGCGCTACGACAAGATCCACATGTTCGACGTCGATCTCGGCAAGGGCGAGGTCTACAGCGAAAGCGTCAACTACCAAGCGGGTTCCAACGCGGTCATTTCCGAGCTGCCGTGGGGGCGATTGGGGCTGACGATCTGCTATGACCTGCGCTTCCCGGCTCTGCACCGTGCGCTCGCCAAAGCTGGAGCGTCTTTCATTGCCGGGCCTGCCGCATTCACACGCATCACCGGCGAAGCGCATTGGCATACGCTGCTCAGGGCCCGCGCCATCGAAACCGAAACTTTCGTGCTGGCGGCAGCCCAGGGCGGTCGCCATGAAAACGGCCGCGAGACGTTCGGGCACAGTCTCATCATCTCGCCGTGGGGCGAGATCATCGGCGAAGGCGGTACGGACCCCGGCGTCGTGATCGGCGACATCGACACGCACCGCATTGACGAAGTCCGGCGCAAAATCCCATCTCTGACGCACGACCGGATATTCGACATTGTCGAGGAGCGGCGGCCGCAGCTCGAAACGATAAGAAAGTAAATGATCAAGTACCGCCTTGGCTGCGCTGACGGCCACGAGTTCGAAAGCTGGTTCCCTAGCATCGCCGATTACGACGCCCAGTCGCGCTCGGGCGATCTCGCTTGTCCTTTGTGCGGCTCAGCCGAAATCAACAAGCTGCCCATGGCGCCTGCCGTCGTGACCGGGCGAGGCAACAGAGATGTGCAGGCACCGGAGCATGCGCCAGCTGCCGCCGCGCCGAGCGCTCCGTCACAGCCGCCCCTGGCGACCGCGCTTCGCGCCTTCAAGAAGGCGGTGCTGGAAAATTCCGAGGACGTCGGCGGGCGGTTCGCGGAGGAAGCGCGAAAAATTCATTTCGGCGAGGCGGAAGAGCGCAACATTCGCGGCAGCACCACCGCTGAAGAGGCGCAGTCGCTGCACCAGGACGGTGTTCCGTTCAGCATCCTGCCCGAGCTTCCGGAAGATCTCAATTAGACAGCGCTTTCTCGCGCCTTGCTCCTCAATGCCCAAGTGTCAGCGCTTGGAAATCTCGGTTAACGTGTATTCCAATGCTTCCCGCAGTGAAGCCGTACTGAAGCTCGGCTGGCTGTAGCCTCCGGCCGTCCAAATGAAGCGATCCTTGGCTATCGTCCAAATCCCGCGAACGTGCCCGTCGCGTTCGACCAGAAGGCTGTCGGCTGATTTTTTTGCCGTGAACCCCCGTTTGACAAAACTTTCCTCGCCTTGAAGGGCTTCTGTCAGAAGCCCCAATCGAACTGCTTTCTTCATGCGGACGACCTGCAACCGGAAGATTTTAGAAAACGCCGCTCACTAAACGCAGCTGGGCGCACATCGGCTCCTTGCCCGGCATGAAATTCTTGCAGGCTGAAGGTCGGTTCTCTCTGATGTGAAGCGCCGCAAAGGCATCGACGGCCTTGGAAACCTATGCAATTGATACTAAAATGTATTTTGACTCTTGTCTTCGCCCGGTCGGGCGCGGGCAAATGCGGTTGAACGGCGACGCGTCCAACACCGCGGCGGGGTAGAGGCAGAGGCATTTTGGTGGTTGCGGGCGAGGCGTGACGCGCTAGAAACAGTCAGCAATCAGGACCTATCGATCCTGCGGAGACCGCCCAGCCCATGACGTCAAACGTGACCAGACTCGATACGTCCGCGCGCCCATCGCCCCGTGCGGCGTCCGCGCCCCGTCACGATTGGACACGCACGGAAGCTCTGGCGCTCTATGAGCTGCCGTTCATGGACCTGCTGTTCCGGGCACAGATGGTGCACCGCGCTGCCTTCGATCCCAACAAGGTCCAGATGAGCCGCCTCTTGTCGATCAAGACCGGAGGCTGCGCCGAGGACTGCGGCTATTGCAGCCAGTCGGCGCATCACAAAACCGGGCTCAAGGCTTCGAAGCTGATGGAGGTCGAACGCGTCCTTACCGAGGCCAAGAAAGCCAAGTCGGCGGGCGCGACGCGCTATTGCATGGGTGCGGCATGGCGCAGTCCCAAGGCGCGCGACATGGATACGGTCGTCGCGATGGTCGAAGGCGTGAAGGCGCTCGGCATGGAAACGTGCATGACGCTCGGCATGCTGAACGATGACGACATCGTGCGGCTGCGCGATGCGGGTCTCGACTACTACAATCATAACGTCGACACCTCCGAATCCTATTACAACAAGGTCATCACGACGCGCAGCTATGCCGACCGGCTCGATACCCTGGCGCGCGTGCGCGATGCCGGCATGAAGGTCTGCTCGGGCGGCATCGTCGGCATGGGCGAAGAGCGCGAGGACCGCGTCGACATGTTGGTCACGCTCGCCAATCTCGATGAGCATCCCGAGAGCGTGCCGATCAATATGCTGATCGCGATCCCCGGCACGCCGCTCGAAAACGCCGAGCGGATCGATCCGATCGATTTCGTTCGCACCATCGCCGCCGCGCGCATTCTGATGCCGCAATCGTTCGTGCGCCTCTCGGCGGGTCGCACCGACATGAGCGATGAAATGCAGGCGATGTGCTTCTTTGCAGGCGCAAATTCGATCTTCGTCGGCGACACGCTGTTGACGGCCGACAATCCTGGCGAAGACAAGGATAGCCTGCTTTTCGCCAAGCTTGGCCTCGCGCCACTCGAACTCGACTCCGATCCAACTCAAGACCATGAGCCCGCGGCTTGCGCGGGTCGACAGGATGCCCTCCAATCATGAGCGTGCGCTCGACGCCTTGCTGCGCCGCGGCCGGTTGAGGTCGCTCGACGCGCCGTCCGGTATCGATTTCACGTCGAACGACTATCTCGGTCTCGCGCAGTCGCGGGAGCTTGCGGATGCCGTCGTTGCGGCGATCGAGCGGGGCGTTCCTGTCGGCGCCGGAGGTTCGCGGCTGCTGCGCGGCAATCATCCCGAACATGAGGCGCTTGAAGCCGAGGCGGCGGCGTTTTTCGGCTCGGAGACTGCGCTGTTCTTTGGCGGCGGCTTCATCGCAAACACGGCGCTGATGGCGACCTTG
>NZ_JBAYUV010000016.1:0-62733 GCF_041674905.1 Hyphomicrobium sp. | reverse complement strand
CATCCGGCGCGGTTCGACATACCGGGCATTATCGGCATTTTGCGGTTTCGCGATCGGCCAAATTCGGCGCGCACCGAGAACCCACGCCAAAAACCCCGATAAGAGGGCCGAATCTCCGACAAACCGCTTTATCGATGTATAGAGCATGATCACCAGAATGCAGGGGAAATATAAGCGGGCCGTTAAAATTTGAGGTGATTTGTAGAAATACACAAGTATAGGTGTCGCCATTATTTCAATTTATTTTTAGCGACGGAAATTGGCCGATTATCGAATGAACCCAATAATACAGCGATCAGGATAAAGCCGATTTGCAGCCTTTCCCTTGGCGAGCGGATTTAATCTCCGCTTTTCACGGCTCAATCGGCCAATAAACAGACCTCGGCTTAAGGGCCAGTTGCCAGGCTCAAAAAGCAGCCCGCGACACAACGATTTAATCGAGTATATCCGCCACCGAATCAAATGTCGGTCACGCGAGGCCAATGACCTTCCGGATATCGGCGGGCGTCGCGCCTTCGTCCCGCAAGACGCGCAATCCCATATCCTGATTTGATTTCGACAGTTTTCGTCCATCCGCCCAGCAAATCACGCGGTGATGCGAATAGAGCGGCTCAGGCAAATCCAAAAGCTCCTGCAAGAGCCGTTGCAGATCGGTTGCCGCGAAGAGATCGCGGCCGCGCGTGACGTGCGTGACGCCCTGGCGTGCATCGTCGACCACCACCGAAAGATGATAGCTCGCCGGAACGTCCTTGCGGACGATGATGGTGTCGCCCCAGCGATGCGGCTCCGCGGCGATCGTCTGCGCCGTGCCGTCCTCACCGATCTCGGTGAACGTCAGCGGTTTGTCGCCGCGCTTGGCGTGCAGCACTTTCAGTGCCGCATCCATATTGAGACGGAGCGCCGGCGTGTCGCCCGCAGCCATGCGCGCACCGATCTGCTCACCCGAAGTTCCCTTCCAAAGCCCCGGATATTGAGGCGCGCCATCGGGATCGGTTTTTTCCGGATCGGCGGCCGCCGCGATCTCGCCGCGCGTCGCGAAACAGGGATAGAGAAGTCCCATCCCGATCAGCTTGTCCGCCGCCGCAAGGTATTCGTTGAAATGCTCGGACTGGACAAGGACGGGCTCTTCCCAGGCAAGGCCAAGCCAGCGCAGATCATCAAAGATCGCGGCGACGAACTCCGGCCGCCTTCGTTCGAGATCGATATCTTCGATCCGCAGCAGAAACCGTCCGCCGTTCAGACGCGCCGTATCGTGCGCAACGATGGCCGAAAGCGCGTGCCCGAGATGCAAAAGGCCATTGGGCGACGGTGCAAATCGTGTGGTCGACGTCATCGCCCATCCGCCCTTCCGGCTGAGCGCCGCGCGGAAAGCAGGACTGACCGTGCCTCGCGCCGCCAATACGCAGCAGCAAACACAAACAAAACCGCAATCGCCGACACGAACGGCGCCAGCTTCCCGAACACATCCACTTGCAAGGTCCCTCTACGCAAGCCGCCGCCCGCTTGAAATCGCAAACTACGCGCTTGCGGACGCCAGCAAAATTGTCGGGGAAGAGTGTCGACTTGGTGACCCGCTCGCACCTGCGACTAAAAACTATTTGGAGGATTGCGCGGGCGCCTCGTCGCTACTCTGCGGGGAACATTCGGCAATCGACGCGTCATATGACCGCGCAAGCCCCTAAAATACGGCAAAAATCCCGGCTCGAACCCACATAGGATCGGATGCTTCACAGAACTGATATGCGCGGCTAGTATCCCGGCGCCTTGACGAGGCAGACGCGATTCGACGGATCAAAAACCGCGAGGTTGATGGCAACCGTGAATGCTCACGCGACAATTCCGGATAATTGTCCGGCTCTGGTCCTGAACGCCGATTTCCGGCCGCTCAGCTACTATCCGTTGTCGCTGTGGAGCTGGCAGGACACGGTGAAAGCCGTGTTTCTCGATCGGGTCAACATCGTTTCCGAATACGAGCGTTATGTCAGAAGCCCGTCGTTTGAGCTGAAGCTGCCAAGCGTCGTTTCACTCAAGACGTATGTAAAGCCCGCGCTCTATCCCGCGTTTACGCGCTTCAACGTGTTCCTGCGCGATCGTTTCACCTGCCAGTATTGCGGCGATAACAGCGACCTGACGTTCGATCATCTCATTCCACGCTCGAGGGGCGGCCAGACCCGCTGGGACAACGTCGTCACCGCCTGCGCGCCCTGCAATCTGAAGAAGGGCGGCATGATGCCGAAGGTCGCCGGGATGTTTCCGGCGCACGAGCCGAACCGGCCGACAGTGTTCGAACTGCATAGAAATGGGCGGCTTTTTCCGCCCAATTATTTGCACCAAAGCTGGCTCGACTATCTCTACTGGGACACCGAGCTCGAGCCTTAGACGGCGTCTCGCATCACGGATTACGCCGCGCGCTGCATCGGCCGCGCGCAGATCTCCGTCGCGATGAGATCGACGGCGCGCTCCCAACTCCCAACATCTGTCGCGTTCAGTCCGAACGCCACGAGCGCATCCTGCGGCGCGCCACCATCGCGAAAGATGCGCGCGCACTCCTGACGGCTAACGGCGACGGCCTGATGCCATTGAATAGGATTGAGATAATCAGGAACCGAGGGGGTCATGTTACAGCTCCGCATAAAACTTCACAGTAAAAGGAACTTGGACCGGGCCTTGTGTGTTCCCAGGCAGGCGGCAGACACACAGAGCGCTATGACACCACTACGCGAAACCTTGTCAGGTGATGTCTCGATTGAGGGCTAACTCGATCACGCTCCGTGTGTCTGCCAGCTCATTGGGAAAGCTGGCTGCCTTCCAAATCTTGTTTCGACGAACGCAAACAACGACACACACACACCGACACGGAACGCCACTATCAAACTCAAACTCAACGCGCTGACGAATTCGCCGAGGACTCTTGAGCCCGTCTCAGAATGTCGCGCGCAATATCTCCAACCGGACGCCAATCACCGTCTTCCGACACCGCACGAAAACCAGCACCCGGTAACGGGCCGCGAGGGCATGTGCGGGCGAACCGCCGGGACATACGCATCGACGATTTTGTCGAAGCGGTTCGCCTTAGTTTTTTGAAGGTTCCGGACAGAACTTCTTTCGGCGTCCGTCCGCACTCAGACACAACGCTACGCAACAGACGCTTACGATACGCAACAACGCAACGCGTACTCAAAGACGGGACGCGAACGCACTCGGAAGGACCACCGAGGGCAGGCAGCTCGGGAACCGATCCCGAAAGACGCAACTCGAACGCCACTGAAAACTCCCTCGACGCTAGAAACGTGGCCAACCGGGCCAGTGTTCAAAGAGTGTTCAACGAGCTTGTGTTCCGCGAACGAAGAGAGAATAGCCGTCACATTCAGGCAACGCGAAGGCGCCATTCTGTCAGTGCGATGATATTCGATTGACAGTATCGAGCATGCAACGAAATCAACGTTTTCGTGCGATGCAAGAATTGTGGACAACGTCCAAGGGTGCTTTGCGCAGCCGCTACCGGCGGCGGGCGTTCGCGGCAAGCCCGGCGCGCAGGGCCAGCGCCATGATCAGCAGCGAAGACACGACGTTCCAGCCCGCGAATGAAATGCCGAGGAAGCGGAACGACGCCTCATCGCATTTCATGACCTTGATGCCCTGGATGTCGTTGAGCAGGCTTCCGGCCGAGGTGGTGAGCGACTCCCCGCCCCCGCACGTCACCGGCCCGGGCCAGAATTTCCATTCCGCGCCAGCATGATAGATGCCGAGCCCAGCGTTCGCGAGGAAGGCCAGAGCCACGAGAAAGAACAACAGCGCCGCGAAGCCGCGATAGCTGCCGGACGTCAGGGCGAGGGCAACGAAAAGAACGGGGACGGCAGCATAGTAGGCGTAGCGCTCGATCAGGCAGAGCATGCACGGCACATACCCGCCGATATATTGGAAACCGAGCGCCGCCAGAATGGCTCCTGTCGTCAGGAACAGTGCCACGGCGCCGTAGCGGTAGTCGACCCCGCGTTCGCCTTGTCCGGTAAGCGCCATGCGACGTGCTCCGCCTAGAAGATATACCTGACTGCGACAAACCCGCCGACCAGCAGAACGAAAAAGACCGTCAGCACCAGCGTCAGCCGCGTCTCGATGAATGCCCGGATCGGCTCGCCCGCGAAGTATAATAGCCCGGCAACCAGGAAGAAACGCATCGCCCGCGCCAGGATACTCGCGCCAATGAACGACAGCAGATCCATATGGCCGACGCCCGCCGCGATCGTCACGACCTTATAGGGGATCGGCGTCATGCCCTTGATGATCACGGCCGGCACACCGTAGTCGCGCACGAACGCCATAAAGCTATCGAGCGCGTGCTCCCGCCCGTAGAACTTCAGGATGGGCAGGCCGACCGAGTCATAAAGAAAATAGCCGATCGCGTAGCCGAGAAGCCCCCCGAGCACCGACGCGACGGTCGCGATCGTGGCATACCACCACGCCTTCTCGCGCCGGCTGAGGATCATCGGGATCAGCATGATGTCGGGCGGGATGGGGAAAAACGAGCTTTCGACGAACGACACGCCCGCGAGCGCCGCCGGAGCCTTATCGCTCGCCGCCTTCCGCATCGTCCAATCGTAAAGTCCCCGAAGCATCCGGCGTGCTTAAATGGCGTCCGAAGAATTGTCTATGCGGCAGCCGGGACGAAGCCTTTTGAAAGCTCGGCAACAACGGCGTTAAGCACGAGCCGCCCGGCGCGCGTCACACGAATGCGCTCCGGCACCGTTGCCTGGACGGCAAACGCGTCCGGCGCAAGCCCTGGCCCGGCGCAGCCCCGAATGATGTCGCCGTCATCGACCGGCGAAGTTTCAGCGCCGGACTGCGCCGCCTTGGGCACGCCGACGGCATCGAGAAGCCCCATCGCCATGAGACCGCCAATGACCTGCGCCGCAGGCCGGACGCCGCCAAGCGCCGCAAGCTGATCGAGATCGACGCCTTCGCTCAACCGCAACCCCATCAGCAGCATTTCGTCGGCCTGCTCGTCGAGCGTCAACGCGGTCGTCTCGACAACACCCGTGCCCGAGGCTTCGACCCGATCGGCCCACGCTTCGGGGTTGCGTTCGGTCACCGTCGCGGAGCGCTGACCTGCGACGATGATCCGGCCGTGCGCGCCTGCACCGATACCGGCATATTCACCATAGCGCCAATACAGCAGATTGTGCCGGCTCTCTGATCCCGGCCGCGCATAATTTGAAACTTCGTAAGCGGCGAGACCGCGCGCTGCCGTGAGTTCATCCGTAATTTCATAAAGCGCCCGCGCCGCGTCGTCGTCGGGAATGACGAGCTTGCCTTTCGCATGTAGCGCCGCGTAAGCCGTGTCCGGCTCAATCGTCAGCTGATAGAGCGACAAGTGATCGCCCGCTAAATCTAATGCTTCCGTCAATTCCGCGCGCCACGCATCAGCCGTCTGCTTTGGGCGCGCGTAGATCAGATCAAATGAAAAACGCTCGAACGTCGAGCGCGCGACATCGAGCGCCGCCTTCGCTTCCGCGACGCTGTGAATGCGCCCGAGCTTGCGCAGCTCGTCGTCCCGCAACGATTGCACGCCGATCGACACACGATTGATTCCGGCATCACGAAAGCCGCGAAAACGCGCTGCCTCGACGCTGTTCGGATTGGCTTCAAGCGTGATCTCGGCTCCGGACGCAATACTCCAGCGCTTCGCGATATGATCGAGAATGGCAGCAGTCGTCGCTGGCTGCATGAGCGACGGCGTCCCGCCGCCGAAGAAGATGCTCGAAACGGTCCGCGCACCGATCAGGTCCGCAGTCGCGTCGATCTCGCGAATGTAGGCTGCAAGAAATCGCGCTTCGTCCCAGCCGCCGAACCGCACATGACTATTGAAATCGCAATACGGACATTTCTGCGCGCAGAACGGCCAATGCAAATAAACGCCGAATGGCGATGCGACGACGCGAGCACCCTCGCCACCTCTGCCATGAAAGTTGGACCGCACGCCGCCCGGTTCCGCATTACGAAAAGCGCCTTCCGCTTCTCCCCTCTCCCTCGCGGGAAAGGATTGCTCCGCATGCCCGCTCTTCTCCCCTCCCCCTTGCGGAGAGGGGTCTGGGATGGGGGAGAACACAGAAGCTGTCGGCGCATGGGTCATCGATTGCTCTGACTCGCTGCCAGCATCGCTTTCGCCAACTGCCGCCACGCCGGTTCATCCGTCGCGGACGCATCCTTCAGCCGCGCCGACAATGCTTCGAGATAATCCGTAAGCGTTGCGTTCGCCCACTCTGCTTCGTTTGTTCCGAGATCGTCCTTCAGGCGCTCAACAAAAGACGCCGCTTCAAGTCGCGTCGAAAGACTGGCGGCCGCCGCTGACAGCGCCGCAACATCGCGGCCGCGCGCCAAGATATCGCCTGCTTCGATCGGCGTGAGATGGTCCAGCATGGCTGCCCGGAAAACGGCGAACGCGCGCGTCCGATGCGAAATTGCATATTTCTCGGCTGGCTCCATTTCGCCGAACGTCTTGCTCTCGCCGTCCGCTACGAAGATCGGATCGTAGCCGAAGCCATTTCCGCCGCGCGCCGGCCAAACGAGATGGCCGAAGACCTTGCCTTCGAAAATCTGCGTCTCGCCGTCGGGCCATGCAAGGCACAAAACGGAAATGAAATTTGCTTTCGGGTGAGGCGGCCCCCAAGCATTGCGTGCGCTGATTTCGTCGGCCACCTTCTTCATCGCGACGCCGAAATCCTTGCCCGGACCCGCCCAGCGCGCCGAATAGATTCCAGGCGCCCCATCGAGGCAATCGATTTCGAGACCTGAGTCATCCGCAAGCGACGGCAGCCCCGACCCTTCCGCAGCGGCCAACGCCTTGAGACGCGCGTTGCCTGCGAACGTCGTCTCGGTTTCTTCGGGCTCGGAAAGGTTGAGATCGCCCGCGGAAACGGCGTTGAGACCGTAAGGCGCGAGAAGCTGGTTGATCTCCCAAACCTTGCCGGGGTTGTGGCTCGCGACGACAAGCTTCGACCCGTTCGTCAGGCGCCGCATCATGAAAGCCCCCAGATGCGCGCTTCGGCCAGTTCGAGGCAATTGCCCACCGGATCGCGGAAGTAGATCGAATGCCCGCCCTTCGGCCATTCGAAGTCCGCTTCGATCTCAATCCCAAGCCTTGGAAGTTTCGCTCGCCACGCGTCGAGGGCTTCGGCCGACACGCGAAAACAGACGTGACCTTGACCTTCCATGCCATGCGGCGGCACCGGCAGCGCTCCGGGCTTCGGAGGATGACGTGTCGCGTCCGGATTGAAGATCAAAAGCATCTGCTCTCCACAACGATAGAAAACATGGCGGCCGGGGACGACGGCGAAAGGCTCGAGTCCCAGCACACGCCGATAGAAGTCCTCGATCGCGACCAGATCGTGCGCATAAAGGACCGTTTCGAGAATTGAGAGAGACGGAGACGGTACGCTCAGATCAGCACCCATAAGAAAATCCCAGCGCTGAGTAAGCCGAGCCCAGTCCGCACCGCATGTAGCCGCCCCCACTTTTCAAGCAACGCTCGCGACGCTGGCCCTGCCTGATCGACAACCGTCGCCTTGAGCGCCCGGTTCGTCGGCATGATCGAGATGAACGTATAAGGCCAGTTGGCGAACAGCACGAGCGCTCCGAGCAACCACAGAGCATTGCCTGTGACGAGCCATTCGAGAAGACCGAGCACGGAACCAATGAGCGCCAGCGTCGCCTGCATCATCGCGCCGCGCGGATAGGCGACGTGCCAGTGCGCGAGAGCCGGAGCGTCGTCGAGGTCCATGCGCGCCGGATGCTCGGCAACGCTGATATAAAGCGCTGCTCCGGCGAACATGGCTGCCGCCACGAGTGCGAAGTCTCCGAACATGCTCGTTCCACCCGAGCGTTTGCTTTTACGCGACCGTCAGCTTCTGCAGTTGAACGAGTTCGCCGATACCCTTTTTAGCGAGCGCCAGCAGGTCTCCGAAACGCTCTTCCGTGAACGGCGTCGTCTCCGCCGTTCCCTGGATTTCGACGATCCCGCCCGTGCCCGTCATGACAAAGTTGGAATCCGCGTCCGCGTTGCTGTCCTCGGCATAGTCGAGATCGAGTACCGGCGCGCCTTTATAAAGCCCGCATGACACGGCGGCGACATGGTCGCGCAGGACGCCGTCCTTCACCATGTCGCGCATTTTCATCCACTGGATGCAATCGTGCAGCGCGACCCAGGCCCCGGTGATCGACGCCGTGCGCGTTCCGCCATCGGCCTGGATGACGTCGCAGTCGACCGTGATCTGGCGCTCGCCGAGCTTCGGCAGATCGACGACGGCACGCAGCGCCCGCCCCACGAGCCTCTGGATTTCCTGCGTCCGCCCCGAGGGATGCCCGCTCGTCACTTCACGGCGCGTCCGCTCGTGCGTCGAGCGCGGGAGCATCGAATACTCAGCCGTGACCCAGCCCCGGCCTTGACCTTTCAGCCATTGCGGCAACCGCTCTTCGAGACTGGCCGTGCAGAGCACATGCGTGTCGCCGAATTTGATCAGACAAGAACCTTCGGCATGTTTAGACACTGCACGCTCGATGGAAACGCGGCGCAGCTCATCGGGCTTGCGTTTGGAGGGTCGCATATTGTTCCTGAAAACCTTGAAATTTTGCTGGAGGCTAAAGAAGTCGTCCCCGCCCTTCAACCCTAAAGCCCGAAACCCTGCAAGCCGATTTGACGGAAGCCGTTGGTCTTCCTAGACTCTGAAGTCATGAAAATCGACGATCAGACCGTGACCGCAGCCCTGCTGGACGGCAAAAGCCCTCTTCAGAAGCTTAACGAGCGCTCGCGCACAATCCTGCGGCGCATTGTCGAGAGCTATCTGGCGACCGGCGAGCCCGTCGGCTCGCGCAACCTCTCGCGTGCCCTGCCGATAGCCCTGTCACCTGCCTCCATCCGAAACGTCATGTCGGACCTGGAGCAGCTTGGGCTCATCGTGTCGCCGCACACCTCCGCCGGACGATTGCCGACGCAGCTTGGATTGCGGCTGTTCGTCGACGGCCTGCTCGAGGTTGGGGACGTGACGCCGGAAGAGCGCCGTCAGATCGAGACGCAGATCGCCTACCGCCGCGACAAGTCCGTCGACCAGTTGCTGAGCGAAGCCAGCGAGTTGATCTCCGGCCTTTCGCACTGCGCGGGCATCGTGCTCGCCGAAAAGCAGGTCGCGCGCCTGCGCCACATCGAATTCGTTCCGCTCGAGCCCGGACGTGGCCTCGCCGTTCTCGTCGATGAAGACCAGAACGTCGAAAACCGCATCATCGCGCTGCCCGAGGGTCTTCCCCCCTCCGCGTTGCAGGAAGCCTCCAACTATCTGAACACCCACGTCCGCGGCATGACGCTCGCCGAGGCCAAGATCGAGCTTGAAAAATCGCTCCATGTGGCAAAGGCCGAACTCGACCAGTTGGCGCAAAAGGTCATCACGGCCGGTCTCGCGGAATGGTCCGGCGTCTCCGATGACCGCAAAAGCCTGATCGTCCGCGGCCAGAGCAATCTGCTGAAAGACGTGACCGCAGCCGAGGATCTCGAGCGCATCCGTCAGCTTTTCGATGCCTTCGAGGCGAAACAGGACATCGTCGAGCTGCTCGGCGCGTCCGACAGGGCCGACGGCGTACGCATTTTCATCGGCTCGGAGAACAAATTGTTCTCGTTGTCGGGATCGTCGTTGATCGTCGCGCCGTTCCGCGACGACACCCGTCATGTGGTCGGCGTTTTGGGTGTCATCGGTCCGACCCGTCTCAATTATGCCCGCATCATTCCCATGGTCGATTACACGGCCAAGCTGGTCAGCCGCCTCATTCCTTAAGGGTTCATTGAGCGCAAGCACCTACTGCGGTTCACGACCGCCTTGATTTTTCGGCCATAGCGGCCGATATCCCGGGACCCGTTCGTGTGCGCATCGGGTTCCCATCAATCCCAAGCGAAGAGAAACATGAGCGACGAGAACAAGCCGGTTGACGAACCCACCGCGGACGCCGCGCCCGAGCACGGCGAGGTGACGCCGGAACAGCTCAAAGCGATGGTCGCTGCTCTGCAGGGCGAGATCGACAACAAATCCGCTGAACTCGCGGCCAAGCAGGACGCGTATCTGCGTGCTGTCGCCGAGACCGAAAACGTACGCCGCCGCCTCGAGAGGGAGAAAGAGGAAACGGCGAAATACGCAATCTCGAAATTCGCCAAGGACATTCTGACGGTCGGCGACAATTTCCAGCGCGCCATCGCCGCCGTTCCGAAAGACGCCCTTGAAGGCGATCCTGCCTTGGGAGCTTTGCTTGACGGCGTCGTTCTCGCCGAACGCGATTATCGCGGCGCCCTCGAACGGCACGGCATTGCCGTGGTCGATCCCGTCGGCCAGCCCTTCAATCCCCATCACCATCAGGCGGTTATGGAGCAGGAGAACCCTGACGTTCCGAACGGCACCGTGCTTCAGGTCTTCCAGGTCGGCTATTTGATCGACGACCGCTGCCTGCGACCGGCGATGGTCGTCGTCTCAAAGGGCGGTCCGAAGATCGCGAAACAGGACGCGAACGAACCACCTTCGGCTGCTTGATCGTGCTCCTGTGACGACTTTGCGCAGAGCCCGGCCTGACGAGATCCGTAGGATTTCGTACCCTTGCAGCGGCGTTTTGGATCAAATCATTTCCGGCAGAATGGCCCAAAATCGAACGTGTTTGAGGAAAAGGTTTGTGCTGGTAATTCGCGACCCGGTGGCTTTAAAGTTGATGTGCGGTTGCGCGGTTGAACCGTTGCACGCGAAAAACAGCTCCTTATATAACCGTCGGTCACACCATTGAAATCCTGGGGACCGGTGCTTTGAGCCCCTCGTGGGCGGGCACGTTGGATGCCAAACAGGGTCCACCCGGTCTGCCGCAACTCAGAAGGATTGACGAGAATGTCTAAAGTTATCGGGATCGACCTCGGCACGACCAACTCGTGCGTCTCCGTGATGGAGGGCGGAAAGCCGAAGGTTCTGGAGAATTCCGAGGGCGCGAATACGACGCCATCCATTGTTTCATTTACGGCCGACGACGAACGTCTCGTCGGCTTGCCGGCCAAGCGTCAGGCTGTGACGAACCCCACCAACACCTTCTTCGCCATCAAGCGTTTGATCGGCCGCCGTTTTGACGACCCGGAGGTCCAGAAGGACCTGAAGCTGGTCCCGTTCAACATCGTTAAAGGCACCAACGGCGACGCCTGGGTCGAGAGCCACGGCAAGCAGTATTCGCCACAGCAGATTTCCGCTTTCATCCTTCAGAAGATGAAGGAAACCGCCGAAGCCAAGCTCGGCGAGAAAGTCACGCAGGCCGTCATCACCGTCCCGGCGTACTTCAACGACGCTCAGCGCCAGGCCACGAAGGACGCTGGAAAGATCGCCGGGCTTGAAGTTCTGCGCATCATCAACGAGCCGACGGCAGCCGCGCTCGCCTATGGCCTCGACAAGAAAAAAGAAGCCAAAACCATTGCGGTCTACGACCTCGGCGGCGGCACATTCGACGTCTCGATCCTCGAAATCGGCGACGGCGTCTTCGAAGTGAAGTCGACGAACGGTGACACGCACCTCGGCGGCGAAGACTTCGACATGGTCCTGGTCAGCTACCTGGCCGACGAGTTCAAGAAGGAGCAGGGCATCGATCTCCGCTCCGACAAGCTCGCTTTGCAGCGCCTCAAGGAAGCGTCCGAAAAAGCCAAGATTGAGCTGTCGAGCGCGCCGCAGACTGAAATCAACCTGCCGTTCATCACGGCCGATGCGTCGGGTCCGAAGCATCTGACGATGAAGCTGACGCGCGCCAAGCTCGAAAGCCTGGTCGAGACGCTGATCAACCGCACCAAGGGCCCTTGCGAGAAGGCCTTGAAGGATGCTGGCTTGAAAGCGGCCGAGGTCGACGAAGTCGTTCTCGTCGGCGGCATGACGCGCATGCCCAAGGTCCAGGAAGTCGTCAAACAGCTCTTCGGCAAGGAACCGCATAAGGGCGTCAACCCCGACGAAGTCGTGGCTGTCGGCGCCGCGATCCAGGGCGGCGTCCTGAAAGGCGAAGTCAAGGACGTCCTGTTGCTCGACGTCACCCCGCTATCGCTTGGCATCGAGACGCTCGGCGGCGTGTTCACGCGCCTGATCGATCGCAACACGACGATCCCGACCAAGAAGGGCCAGACGTTCTCGACGGCGGAAGACGGACAGAACGCCGTCACCATCCGCGTGTTCCAAGGCGAACGCGAAATGGCTGCCGACAACAAGATGCTCGGCCAGTTCGATCTTCTCGGCATCCCGCCGGCTCCGCGCGGCGTGCCCCAGATCGAGGTGACGTTCGACATCGACGCCAACGGCATCGTCCACGTCTCCGCCAAGGACAAGGCGACCGGCAAGGAACAGTCGATCCGCATCCAGGCATCGGGCGGTTTGTCCGACGCCGACATCGACAAGATGGTGAAGGACGCCGAAGCGCACGCGGCCGAAGACAAACAGCGCCGCGAGCTCGTCGAGCTTCGCAACCAGGCCGAGGCCCTCATCCACGGCACCGAGAAATCGCTCGCCGAAAACGAGTCGATCCCGGCCGTGGCTTCGATCAAGGGCGACATCGAAAGCGCCATTGCAGCCGCCAAGACTGCGATCGCGGGCGAGGACGGTGAAGCCATCCGCTCCGCAACCACGGCGCTGACGCAGGTCGCGATGAAGATCGGCGAAGCCGTCTACACAGCCAAGGGCGGTGCGGCCGGCGTCGAAGGCGAGGAGCCGTCCGCTGAGAAATCCGCTGGCGGCGATGACGTCGTCGACGCGGATTTCGAGGAAGTCAAAGACGACAGGAAGAAATCGGCCTAACGGTCGATCGCACTCTCATCGCCCTCGACACACAGTGGAAATCCCTGCATAGGGTGCCGCTGCTGGGTCGAGGGCGAACGAATATAGTGTTTATATTTTAGGGGCTCAGGCAGCCCTTTTTTGCCAACAGGTCACAGAACAATAAAACCATGGCCAAGCGGGACTACTATGAGGTTCTGAGCGTCAAACGAAACGCCACGGAACAAGAGGTCAAATCCGCGTACCGTAATCTCGCGAAGGAATTCCATCCCGACCGCAACGCCGGCGACAAAGAGGCCGAGCGCCGCTTCAAGGAAGTGAACGAAGCCTACGAAGCGCTTAAGGATCCGCAAAAGCGCGCCGCCTACGATCAGTTCGGACATGCAGCCTTTGAAGGCGGAATGGGCCGCGGCGGACCGGCAGGATTTGGGCCCGACTTTGCCTCCTCGATGTCCGACATTTTCGACGATCTCTTCGGCGAATTCATGGGTGGACGGCGCGCCGGCGGCCAGGGCCGCGGTGGACGGACAGGGCGCGAAGCAGGCGCCGACCTTCGCTACAACCTCGAAATTACGCTGAGCGAAGCTTTCGCCGGCAAGACCGCTCAGATCCGCGTTCCGGCCAGCGTCAAATGCGAAACGTGCTCCGGAAGCGGCGCCAAGCCCGGCACCAAGCCGAAGGCCTGCACGACTTGCGGCGGCATGGGAAAAGTCCGCGCCAGCCAAGGCTTCTTCACGATCGAGCGCACTTGCCCGGCCTGCCAGGGTCGCGGTGAGATGATCGACGATCCCTGTGCGGATTGCGGCGGCGCCGGTCGCGTGCAGAAGGAGCGCACGCTCTCCGTCAACATTCCCGCCGGCGTCGAGGACGGCACCCGCATCCGCTTGGCCGGTGAAGGCGAAGCGGGACTTCGCGGCGGCACACCCGGCGATCTCTACATTTTCCTATCCATCAAGCCGCACGAGTTCTTCCAGCGCGACGGCGCGGACATCTTCTGCAAGGTGCCAATCTCGATGACGACGGCCGCACTCGGCGGCCAGATCGAGGTTCCGACGCTCGAGGGCACGACCACGCGTGTCAAAGTTCCGGAAGGCACCGAAAGCCGCAAGCAGTTCCGTCTCCGCGGCAAGGGCATGCCGGTTCTTCGCGCCAAGGTTACCGGCGATATGTACATCGAGGTCGACGTCGAAACGCCGAAGAACCTCACGCGCCGCCAGCGCGAACTGCTCGAAGAGTTCGAACGCGCGAGCCACAAGGAAACGAGCCCCGAAAGCGCTGGCTTCTTCTCCCGCGTTAAGGAATTCTTCGAGGGCAAGAGCAGCTGAGCCGAGCCGCGAACTCTGCTATAACCCCTTTCCACTAATCCCATTCCCTAATCCCCATTGCCTCGGCTAGGGTCCGCCCGACCGACCGCCAATCCGACACGGACAATTTCACTCTCCATGACAGCATCGACCAAGTCCGATCCACGCCTGCTCTTCTTCGCGGGCAGCGCTCGCAAGAACTCGCACAATAAACGCTTGGCGCGCCTCGCGGCCCAGATCGCCGAAGCGAACAACATCGCTTCGACATTCGCCGACCTCGCCGATTATCCGATGCCGCTCTACGACGGCGACATCGAAGCGAGCGCGGGCCAGCCCGAGAACGCCCACAAATTGAAAAACCTGATGAAGGCGCACACCGGCGTTTTTATTTTCAGCCCCGAGTACAACGCCTCGTTCACGCCGCTTCTGAAGAACGCGATCGACTGGGTGAGCCATATCCGCGACGAAAGCGAAGCGCCGATGGAAGTCTATCGCACGCGTGTGTTTGCGCTCGGCTCCGCGTCGCCCGGCGGCATGGGCGGCTTGCGTGGCCTGTCACAGCTTCGTCTGGTTCTGGAGACCGGCATCGGCGCGCTGGTGCTTCCCGAACAGTTCCTCCTACCGCGCGCGATCGACGCCTACGACGAGCACGGGCACCTGAAAAACAAGGATCAGCAGGAGCAACTGAAAACAGTCATTCAGAAGCTCGCGCGCGCCGCCCGCGTTTTGCACGGATAACGCCGATGACGAACCCCAAAGACAAACTGATCGTCGCCCTCGATCTTCCTTCTTACAATGCGGCGCGGGCGCTCGTGAATCGTCTCGGCGATACGGTGAGTTTCTACAAGATTGGGCTCGAGCTTGTCTTTTCCGACGGCCTGTCGCTCGCGAGTGAGTTGAAGCAGGAAGGCAAACGCGTTTTCCTCGATCTGAAATTCCTCGACATCGGCAACACTGTTGAGCGAGCCGTCGCCTCGGCCGCCGCACTCGGCGTCGACTTCATCACCGTTCACGGGCCGGATACGAAAACCCTGCAAGCTGCAGCACGCGGACGCGGCGACTCGCAGCTGAAAATTCTCGCTGTAACCGTCCTGACGAGCCTCGATCAAAGCGACCTCGATGAGCAGGGCATTCCGCTGACGCCCGGCGCCCTGGTGCTGAGCCGCGCGCGTATCGCCCATAACGCCGGCGTCGATGGCGTCATCGCCTCCGGGCAGGAGGCGGCCGCCATCCGCGCCAAGACCTCGCCAGAATTCCTGATTGTTACGCCCGGGATTCGCCTCCCTGGTGGCGATACGGGCGATCAAGCGCGCATCACGATACCGGAAGAAGCAATCCGCGACGGCGCCAATCACATCGTCGTCGGCCGCCCGATCAACGCTGCGAAAGATCCAAAAGCCGCCGCCGAAGCCTTCCTGGCCCGTATCGCCAACGCATGACGCGCAGGCATCGACACGACCGCTAACAGGCGCCTGCCACATCCTCGCCAAGCTCTGACCACGCCCAGCGCACACTCGCAATTTACCAAGCGTTAACCGTCTGTGGGGCTAGGCTAAAGCGCTAGTCCGGGGAACAGGTCACGCGGGGTTCACGGCAGATGTTGCGGCGTACAAGAAAGCGCGCGGATTGGCTCGCTGCAGTTTTGTTTTTGCTGAGTGCGCTGCCAGCGCTCCCTACGGCACGCGCCGAGGAACCCGCCGCCGCAAAACCTCTTCCTGCCACCACCGAAGCCGCGCTCCTGATGAAGGACATCGTGCCGGAAGCGCCCGTCTATATTCGCGTCTTCAAGGAAGAGTCGGAACTCGAAGTCTGGAAGGCGCGCCCGAACGGCCGCTACGCACTCGTCAAAACTTTCCCGATCTGCAACTGGGGCGGCACCCTCGGCCCGAAGCAGACGCAGGGCGATCGCATGTCGCCCGAAGGATTCTACGCGGCCACACCCAGCGGAATGAAACCCGACAGCAAATATCATCTCGCCTTCAACATCGGCTATCCGAACGCACTCGATCGCGCCCTTGGACGAACCGGCGCCTACATCATGGTGCATGGGGATTGCCGCAGCGTCGGCTGCTTCGCCATGTCGGACAAACTGATCGAAGAGATCTACGCTTTCGTGCGCGATGCCCTCGCGGCGGGTGAACTGTCCGTTCCGGTGCACGTGTTCCCGTTCCGCATGACCGCCGCCAACATCAAGCGTCACTCCGACAATCCCGCGCGCGACACCTGGGCGCCGCTCAAACAGGCCTATGATGATTTCGGCGAAACGCGAGAGCCGCCGAAGATCGGCATGTGCGCCAGGCGCTATGTCGTCAATTCGCTGACGCCGGTCGGCATGGACCCGAATGCCGCGTGCCCGGCGCTGATCGGCAAGCGCCTCGCACCCTTGTCGCCGCGCATGTCCAAGCGCCTCGCCAAGAACGATCCGAGCCTCGAAGCCCAGGGCAAGAAAATGAAAGCGGCGGAGGAAAGCTCGAGCATCGGCGGCTTTTTCACGAGCTTGAGCTGGGGCTCGACAACGGCGACCATCAGCCGTCCGCCCCGCCAGAGCAGCGACGCCAGCCTCGGCGCGGTGCAACCGCTGCTCACCCCCTGAGCCGCCGCGGTTTCCCTTCTTTTTCCTCACGGGTTGCCGAAGCCGCCTCGCACCGGCTATGCCACGGCATTCGAACATCAGATAGCAGGAAGACCGCAATGCCGAAGGGATACGTCATCGCCCACGCCACCGTAACCGACCCTGACAAATGGGCCGCCTACGTCGCGAAATCGAAAATCGCGCTCGACAAGTACGAGGGCAAGCCGATCGTGCGCGGCGGCCGCCACGAGATCGTCGAAGGCAATGGCACGTCGCGCAACGTCGTTCTCGAATTCCCGAGCTACGAGCACGCCCACGGCTATGCGACGTCACCCGAATACGCCGAAGCCAAAGCCCTTCGCCAGGGCGCAGGCAAACTCGACATCGTCGTCGTCGAAGGCGTCTGACCTTTTGAGTCATCCTGGGCATTCTGCTTGGGATGACCGCTTCACGCGAGAGCAATGCGATGCCCCACTTCCCTTCCGGCGATGGACGTCCGCCGTGGCGCGCGCTTGTGCTGACGCTGTTCCCCGAAGCATTTCCGGGACCGCTCGGCGTTTCGCTCGCCGCGCAAGCGCGCGACGCTGGCATCTGGTCGCTCGACACGATCCAGATTCGCGATTTCGGTCTCGGCAAGCATCGTCAGGTTGATGACACACCCGCAGGCGGCGGCGCCGGGATGGTCCTGCGCGCCGACGTGCTCGGCCCCGCGCTCGATCACGCGGCAACGCTCTCGCCCGATGCGCCGATGATCTACCTGTCGCCGCGCGGAACGCCGCTGACGCAAAGCCTGGCGCGCAGTCTTGCCGAAGGCCCGGGAGTGAAGTTGCTCGCCGGACGGTTCGAAGGCATCGACGAGCGCGTCATCGCCGCGAAAGGGCTGAAGGAAGTCTCGATCGGCGATTACGTGCTCGCGGGCGGCGAGGTCGCGGCCATGGTCCTGATCGAAGCCTGCGTCCGCTTGCTTCCGGGCGTCCTCGGCGCCAGCGAAAGCCTCGCCAGCGAGAGCTTCGAGACCGGCCTGCTCGAATATCCCCAGTTCACGAAACCGCGCGACTGGCAGGGCCGCGCCATTCCAGACATCCTGCTGTCCGGCGATCACAAGAAAGTCGAGGCGTGGCGGCAGGATCAGTCTGAGAAATTGACGGCCGCCCGGCGGCCCGATTTGCTACACCCGAAGGGCCAAAAGCGCCCGTAAAGCGCGCCATCAAACCTTCGCCTTTGCATGGTCAGGATTTTCCTGGACAAATGCGTCCAGGGGAAAGATTCGGGCGCCCGCCACGGCATGCGCGGCGGAAACCGTAAGAAACGCCGGTGTGCGCGTGACCTATCGGGACGGGGCTATGGGGAACTTCAAAGGTAGTCTATTCGGCGCGATCGCGGCCTTGGCGATGATCCAGCCCGCTTTCGCGGACCCGTCGCCGAGCGAAGCTCCGGCTCAAGCAACGGCTGCACAGCCTGAAGCAAACCCTGAAGCAACCCCGGCTCCTGAGACCGCTGCCGCGCCAACGGCAACGCCGGACGATCCGGTGCTCGGCGTCACGCGTTCGAAGCTCGCGGCCACGAAGGCTTCCGACGACGAGCGCGAAAAAATGGATCAGGCGGCGCTCACCGAGTTTTACGCGGCGCGGCACCGGGAAGGACTTTGGGTCACCGCGTCCGGCCTGAAGCCTGAAACCAAAGCGCTGATCACCGAAATCGAAAACGCCAATGCCTACGGCCTCGACGCCAGCGCCTTCAAACTTCCGAAACTCGAAAACGGTGCATTGACTGCGACCGACACCGACATGCTCGCTGACGCCGAGATCCAGTATTCGACCGCGGCCCTGCAATATGCACGCTTCGCACGTGGCGGACGCATTCCCGATCCCGCCGAAATGCTGACGACCGAATTTGATCGCCGCCCGCAGTGGATCGAACCCGCGACCGTCATCAAAGCTCTGGCGGACTCGCGCGAACCGGACGCTTACCTTCGCGGCCTTCATCCGCAGCAGCCGCAATTTGAAAAGCTGCGCAAGCTCTACGTGACGATGCTGCCCGCTGACGGCAACCTGGCGAAGCTCAGCCCCGCCGCCAAACGCCTTCGCGCCAACATGGAGATGTGGCGCTGGATGTGGCCCGACATGGGCGACTTCTATGTGCTGAACAACATCCCCGAGTTCATGCAGTACGTCTACAAGGACGGCGAAATCGTCCGCTCCGCCAAGATCGTTGCTGGCGAGATCGACAAGAAATCGACGATTTTCTCGCGGCCTCTGAAATACGTCGTGCTGCGTCCGGCATGGCGCGTCCCGGAAAGCATCATGGTCAACGAGTTGTGGCCAAGCCTCATTCGCGGCGGCGGGCTCATGCGCCAGTATGGACTGCAGCTCCAAACCAAGGACGGTCGCCGCGTCGACTGGCGCCAATACGATTGGGCATCGACCGATATTCGCAACTTCATCGTTCTCCAGCCGCCCGGCCCGAAGAGCGTCCTCGGCCGCGTCAAGTTTTCGTTCCCGAGCCAGCACACGATCTTCATGCACGACACGCCCGACAAATGGATGTTCCGCCCGGCGCAACGCACGCTGAGCCACGGCTGTCTGCGCGTGCAAAACCCGATGCAGCTCGCCGAAATGGTCCTGAAGGAAGACAAGGGCTGGGACTCAGCCAAGGTCGCTGAGCTCGACCGTTCGGGGCCGCTCAACAACGAGGTTCCGATCACGAAGGAAATCCCGATCCACCTCGTCTATTTCACCGCCTGGGTCAGTGACGAGGGCAAATTGAAAACCTTCAACGACGTCTACGGCCACGAAAAGCGGGTGACCCTGGCGCTCGACGGCCAATGGTCGAAAATCAAGAAGGGCCGCAATCACTTGGCACCGGTCGAGCCGAGCTTCAGCCCTGCGTCGGTTGCGGCCAAGTCGCGTGGCCAGGACAGCCCCTCCCGGCGCTCCGCGCAAACGAACGCAACGCTTGGCGACATCATCGGCAGCGCCTTCGGGCTCTGACGTCGCGCGCCTGTCGTCGACACGCGAACAGAAATGCGACGCTCTTAGGCCATCTGGCCAACTTGATCTCACCCGCCGAGCCAGCCATCCGTAATCCGATCACGTGGCAGCGGTTTCGGGGGCGAGTTCGTGATGAAATTGCCATGCTTGCTCTTGCTGGCCTTTGCGATCCAAGTCGGTTCGGCCGTCGCTGACGACGCCACTCCCACGAAAGAGCCGGAAGGCGTGAAGCCCGGCGATCAATGGACCTACGACCAGACCGACGAAATAACCGGCAACCTCAAGTTTACCTACACCAACGCCGTCGCGTCCGTGACCGATAGAGAAATTACGCTCCGGGTGACGCGACGCGGAGACGAACGCGTCGGCCTTATGGTCTTCGATCCCAATTGGAACTTGATCGATGATGGTGTTTGGAAAAAGCACCGCCGCACCGGCGGTGAAGGCATTGAGCCGCCACTAAAACTCGACAAAGAGTGGCGTATTTCCGAGTCACTGCAGAACTTGAAGACGGGAGAGTTCTACGCGGAAACCGGTAAGGCGAAAGTTGTGAGACAGGAAAGCTTCACGACGCAGGCCGGAACATTCGATACGTTCAAAATCGTCGCCGAATTGCGCGAGACCGCCACCGCCGATCCCGCCAAGTCTTTTCAATCCACAATCACGACTTGGTACGCGCCGTCGATCAACAGATGGGTCAAGCGGATCACCGCAGTCCGCAGCTTGGGCCGCCTGCGCGCCAGCCTCAGCGAGGAACTCGTCGATTACGCCCAAGCGCCGTGACGTCGGGCTCTTCAATAACCGGCGGCATAAAGCTTCGCGAACGGAGAACCAGATTGCTAAAGAAATTTATCATAGCCGCATTTCTTCTGACATCGATCGCCACCCTAGCTACGGCGGAAGAAACAAAACAGGCGACGCAATCACCCGCTGTCCATACCGGCGATCGCTGGGTGTATCAGGTCACCGACGACATCACCGGCGACAAGAAATTCGAGCTGACGTTCATCGTCACGGAATGCACCGCCGACAAGATCTTCGCGCGCATAACGAAGAGCACCGGCCCAGGCAACGACTTCGCGATTTTCGATCAGGACTGGGATCTCATCAGCAACGATCTTTGGAGGAAGATTCCCAATGACGCGAGCGGCTTCAAGCTGCCACTCTCGGTCGGCAAGGAATGGAGCGTCAAAAACCAAGAACAAAATCTGAAAACCGGAAGTATCTTCAATATAACCGGAACGTCGAAGACCGTTGCGCTTGAAAAAGTCACAACGAAAGCCGGAACGTTCGACGCGTTCAAGGTCATCATGGACGTCGAACGCGTTTCGGCCGCGGACCCAAGCCGTCATCAGGAGGTCACGCTGATATCCTGGTACGCGCCTGCCGTCAGACGATATGTAAAACGCACGATCGTTCAAAAGCAGAGCGGACACGTCCGCGATAGCACGACGCACGAGCTGACCGCGTACACGCTGAAGTAGACCGGCAGCAGCCACTTTCCCCGCTCGCCTTCCGTCGCACATGCAATCGGGTGCGTCCCGTTTCCACTCGACAACGGCCGGGTCTTCGAGTATCAGCGGCCCAACGATAACTCCCCTCAAACGGGTGGCCCATCACGGGCTTGCACGACCGGTTCGGTGTTTATTGCCGCCAGCCGATCCTCTGCGTCATCAAAAAACGAAACGGAATCAACAAGATGAACATTATCCAACAGCTCGAACGCGAGCAAATGGACGCCATTCTTTCGAAGCGTGGCATCCCCGAATTTGGCCCCGGTGACACCGTCAAGGTGATGGTGAAAGTCATCGAGTCGGCTGACGCCGACCCCAAGGACAAGAAGAAGAAGGTCGCGAAGGAATCGACCGTTCGCTTCCAGGCCTATGAAGGTGTCGTGATCGCCCGTTCGGGCGCCGGCATCAACGAGAACTTCACGGTTCGCAAGATTTCTTACGGCGAGGGCGTCGAGCGCGTCTTCCCGATCTACTCGCCCTACATCGCCGAGATCGAAGTCCTCCGCCGCGGCAAGGTCCGCCGCGCGAAGCTGTATTATCTCCGCGGCCGCCGCGGTAAAGCCGCCCGCATATTCGAGCGCACGGATGCGCGCGCACGCCGTCTCAACGCGGCCTGGAAGGGCTTCAAGAAGCCGAAGGGCGAGGCCGATGATCTGACCCAGATCAAGACCATCGACATCGACCTGCAGAACCGCCTGAAGCATCTCAACTGCTACAAGATCGAGCAGATCGCCAACCTGTCGGATGAAGACATCGCCAACATCGATGAGACGCTGAACCTCAAGGGCGCCATCGAGAAGCAGGACTGGATCGGCCAGGCACAGCGCCTCGTCGCCGAACTCACGGCGTCCGAAGTTCCGGCTGAGGAAGCCAAGGAATAAGACGGCGTTAAATCGACATCTAAGAAATGAAACGCCGGATCTCGTATCCGGCGTTTTTGTTTTGCGCCTGCGGAGCCACCGCGAAAGCAATCGCGCCAAACGAAAAGCGGCAGCCGATCAAGCCGCCGCTTCGTATCTGCCAAATGCGCAGGTCTATTGACCCGACAGCACGAACTCGACGCGCCGATTGAACCGGCGGCCTTCCGCCGTGCCGTTATCGGAGACCGGATCGTCCTCACCCTTGCCGACGGCCGTCAGCTTCGATGCTTCGACGCCGGCGTCCGTCAGGAAATCGACGATCTTCTTGGCCCGAAGCTCCGACAGGATCTTGTTGCCTTCCGATGAGCCGACGCTGTCCGTGAAGCCCCGAACCTCTACAGCAACACCACCGCAAGCCTTGAGCGCATCGGCGAGAGCCGACAATCTATTGCGGCTGTCCTGTACGATGGCGGCGCTGTCCTCGGTGAAATGCAGCGTCGCAGCCTTGGCGTTGGTGGCCACGGTTTCGCGACAAGCATCAGCGGCAGGAGCCGCCGCTTCCGTCGCGGCGGGTGCAGCGGCCGCGTCGTAGTCGGGATTCATTTTCGCGGGCTCCGCCCACGCCGGATTGCTCGGAGCCGAGCTACCTCCATAGTAGTCCGTCGTCGCCTGCCCACCGGTCGGCGGCGGCGCTTCTTCCGCAGCCGGAGCTGGAGCCGGTGCTTCGGTCGGGGCGGGCTGGGCGGCTTCGACAGGTGCCGCAGGTTCGCTCGAATAGTCCGGATTCATCTCGGCCGGAGCCGCCCATGCTGGATTTTGTGGCGATGACGAGCCGCCATAATAATCCGTCGTCGCTTGCCCGCCCGTCGGAGGCGGAGCAGCATCCTCGGCGATCTGGGTCGGAGCGGTTGCCCCGGATGTTTCGCTCTCTGATGGCGCGGACTGGGCCGTATCATCAGTCGCCGCGGGCGCGTTTGATGAATTCGCCGCGTAGTCGGGATTGAACGTCGCCTCGGCCGCCCACGCAGGGTTTTGCGGAGCCGTGCTGCCACCGTAAAAATCGGTCGTCGCCTGTCCGCCTGTTGAAGGCGGAGCCGAGTCATCCTGTGCGATCTTGATCGTGTCTTGGTTCGTTGGAGCACGGGCAGCGTCACGAGCGCTCAGCATCTCGACCGTCGACGTCGCATGCCCTATATCAACGCTTGCGAATTGAAACATCAGCCCGGCGCAACAGACCCCTCCAACGAGAGAGGCGCGGAATTGGAACATGGGTTTCCTCCTGTGGTCACGGCGCCATTGGTAAAGGCGCTCTTTTGTAGCGGGATAGTTTGGCACTAAATTGCAATCACGGCCATATAAGTTCCCGACCGGAGCAACATGTCGAACGTTGAAGTAAACAGAGGCGCCACCCGCGACGGCAAAATCCCGCTGCATGATGCGGAAGGTTTTGCGGCAATGCGCAAAGCTGGTCGCCTGGCTGCCGAAGCGCTGGATATGCTCATCCCCGTCGTGCAGCCGGGTGTTACGACCAGTGAGATCGACGATCTGGTGCTCGCCTTCGCCCTCGATCACGGCGCGCTTCCTGCGACCCTGAACTATCGCGGATATCGCTACGCGACGTGCACCTCGATCAATCACGTCGTCTGTCACGGCATGCCCAACGACAAGCCGTTGCGCATCGGCGATATCATCAACATCGACGTGACCCTGATCGTCGACGGCTGGCATGGCGACACCAGCCGCATGTATTCCGTCGGCGAAGTCTCGCGCCGCGCCGGGCGGTTAATGGACGTGACGTATGAATCGTTGATGCGCGGCATCGCAGTGGTGAAGCCCGGCAATACGACCGGCGACATCGGCGCCGCGATCCAGACGTTCGCCGAAGCCGAACGCTGCAGCGTCGTTCGCGACTTCTGCGGTCATGGTCTGGGCCGGGTCTTTCATGACCGGCCGAATATCCTCCACTACGGCGAGCCGGGCGAAGGCGTGATCCTGGAGCCGGGCATGCTGTTCACGATCGAGCCGATGATCAATCTCGGCAAGCCGCACGTCAAAATTCTTGCCGACGGCTGGACCGCGGTCACGCGCGATCGCGAACTCTCAGCACAGTTCGAGCACACGGTCGGCGTCACCGAAACGGGATGCGAGATCTTCACGGCTTCGCCTGCCGGATGTGACTTTCCGCCCTACAAGTTGCCCGCCGCCGCCTGACCGGACAAAGCCGATGTCGCATTCCAAGGGGGCTGGCGACGACAAGGCGAGTGCCGCGGAGCAAGGCGCGCTATTTGGCGGCGCGCCCAAGGCGCAAGCCACACCCGACGATAAGGCCGGACATCGCGGCCGCCTTCGCGAGCGCTTCACGAACGGCGGCGCCGACGCGGTGCCCGACTACGAACTCCTCGAGATGATCTTGTTTCGCGCGTTTCCGCGCATCGACACGAAGCCGATCGCGAAACGCCTGCTGGCCCGCTTCGGCTCGTTCGCGGAGGTCGTCTCTGCCCCGCCAGAGCGGCTGAAAGAGATCGAAGGCATTGGCGACCGCGCCGTCCAGGAACTGAAACTGATCAAGACGGCGGCGGAACGCCTGACCCGAGGCGAGATCAAATCGCGCCCGGCGCTGTCGTCCTGGAGCGGCGTTCTCGATTACCTCCGCCTTGCGCAAGGCTTCGAAGACCGCGAGCATTTCCGCATTCTCTTCCTCGATAAGAAGAACGCTCTGATCGCCGACGAAGTGCAAGGTCGCGGAACGGTCGACCATACGCCGGTCTATGTCCGCGAAGTGGTAAAGCGGGCGCTCGAACTATCGGCAACCGCGATCATCCTGGTCCACAACCATCCGTCCGGCGACCCGACGCCCTCGCGCGCCGACATCGATGTCACGAAGCAAATCATCGATGCCGCGAAGCCGCTCGGCGTCACCGTCCACGACCACGTCATCGTCGGCCGCCACGGCCACGCCAGCCTCAAATCGCTGCGCCTGATTTAAGGATCGTCGCTCGTGTTGAGCGCGCTCTCGTCGCGCGTATCGCGCATCGTCGCGTAGACGACGAGCGACACGCCGATGCAGGCCGTGACGTACCAGAAGAAATCCGTCTCGCGACCGGCTTGCTTCAGCCATAGCGCGACGTATTCCGCCGTGCCGCCGAACAGCGCCACCGTCAGCGCATAAGGAAGGCCCACGCCCAGCGCCCGCACCGAAGTCGGAAAAAGCTCCGCCTTCACAACGGCATTGATCGCCGTGTAGCACGACACGATCGCGAGGCCCGTGACGATCAACGCAAAAGCGGCGAGCGGATCTTTCGTCGACTGGATGGCCGTGAGCAGCGGCACCGTAAACGCCACCCCGAGCACACCGAACGTGATCAGCACCGGCCGCCGCCCGATCCTGTCGGAGAATGCGCCGACGACGGGCTGCAGCAGCATGTAGACAAACAACGCCGACGCCGAGATCAGCGTCGCGGTATCTTTCGAAAAGCCCGACGAATTGACCAGAAACTTCTGCATGTACGTCGTGTACGTATAGAATGCGAGCGTGCCGCCAAGCGTCAATCCGACGACGATCGCGACTTCGCGCGGGTGCGCGAACAGCGCCTTGAGCGAACCCTCCCGCCGCGTCGCGCGGCTGAATGCTTCCGTCTCAGCGAGATCGCGCCGCATGACATAGGCGATGACAGCAAGGCCTGCTCCGATGACAAATGGAATGCGCCAGCCCCAGGCGTCGAGTTCGGCCGGCGTCAGCACAAACTTCTGCAGTACGACGAGCACCAGCATGGCGGCCAGCTGCCCGCCGATCAGCGTCACATACTGGAAGCTCGAATAGAATCCGCGCCGCTCGGCCGTCGCCATTTCGGAAAGATAGGTGGCGCTCGTGCCGTATTCGCCGCCGAGGCTAAAACCTTGGATCATCCGCGCGATGAGCAGGATGACGGGCGCCGCGATGCCGATTGTTGCGTAGACGGGTGTAACGGCGACCAGCGCCGAACCGAAACACATCAGCAGGACCGACGTCGTCAGCGCGACGCGCCGGCCGTGCCGGTCGGCCATGCGCCCGAACAGCCACGCCCCGACCGGTCGCATCAGGAATCCGACGGCAAATATAGCGGCGGTATTGAGGAGCTGCGCCGTCTGGTCGCCCGCCGGAAAGAACGCCTTGGCGAAATAGAGCGAGAACGCCGCGTAGACGTAGAAATCGTACCACTCGACCAGATTGCCGGAGGACCCGATCAGAATGGCCCTGATTCGCTCACGCATGCTGAGCGCCGGCGGCGCTGTCGCTTCGATCACGCGATCGACCCCCCAATTTTGCCCCAAAATAGGCCGGACGACGCCCGCGTTCGCCAGCCGGATGCCCCTATTGCCGCGCCAACCCTGCCTGTCATTGACGTTCCGATCCCCCGTCCCCTAATTATCTGCCCCTCCCCGGAGCTTTAAATCATGACCAAGAAACCGCACCATTCCAAGGTGATCGTCCTCGGCTCCGGCCCCGCCGGCTACACGGCGGCCATTTACGCGGCCCGCGCCATGCTTGCCCCGACGCTCATCCAGGGCTCGCAGCCCGGCGGCCAGCTCACCATCACGACCGACGTTGAAAACTACCCCGGCTTCGCCGAGCCGATCCAGGGCCCCTGGCTGATGGAACAGATGCAGGCCCAGGCCGAGCACGTCGGCACCCATATTGTCATGGACCAGATCAACAAGGTGGAACTGCGCGGCCGCCCGATCCGCCTCGAAGGCGATAGCGGCGATACCTACACCTGCGATGCGCTGATCATCTGCACCGGCGCCCAGGCGCGCTGGCTCGGACTTGCATCGGAAGCGCACTTCCAGGGCCACGGCGTCTCGGCGTGCGCGACCTGCGACGGCTTTTTCTACAAGGGCAAGAATGTTGTGGTCATCGGTGGCGGCAATACCGCCGTCGAGGAAGCGCTGTTCCTGACCAACTTTGCGAGCAAGGTGACGCTCGTTCATCGCCGCGACTTCCTGCGCGCCGAAAAAATCCTGCAAGAACGCCTTTTCAAGAACCCGAAGATCGAGATCATCTGGGATAGCGCCGTCGAGGAAATCGTCGGCACGCTGGCGCCAAAGTCGGTCACCGGCGTCGTTCTGAAGAACGTCAAAACCGGCGCGACGTCCAAGATTCCGGCCGACGGATTTTTTGTCGCCATCGGTCATGCCCCGGCAACCGAGCTGTTCAAAGGCCAGCTCGACATGACGCCGTCCGGCTATTTGATCACCGCGCCCGACTCGACGGCAACGGCGATTCAGGGCGTCTTCGCGGCAGGTGACGTCAAGGACGAGGTTTTCCGTCAGGCTGTGACGGCGGCGGGCATGGGATGCATGGCCGCGCTCGAAGCCGAACGGTATCTTGCTAAGGTCGAAGCTCAAGCGGACGCTGCCGAATAATTCGTCGACGGACTGGCACGACACGGACCGGCACGACATTGCAACGTAACCGGGTTTCGCTAGTCTTCGGCGCCGCTTCCGAGCGGTGCCCGATCTGGCGCAATCTGGCCAATCACTGAAAGCGTTGAAAATGGATTGGGACAAACTGCGTATTTTCCACGCGGCGGCGGAGGCCGGCAGTTTTACGCATGCCGGCGAACAGCTGCATATGAGTCAGTCCGCCGTCAGCCGACAGATCTCGGCGCTCGAAGCCAATCTCAAGGTCACACTCTTCCATCGTCACGCCCGCGGCCTGGTTCTGACGGAACAGGGCGAACTCCTCAATCGCACCGTCGCCGAGGTGTTCGCGAAACTTCAGACCGCCGAAACGCTGCTCTCGGATTCGACCTCGAAACCCTCGGGCGATCTGCGCATCACGGCGCCGATCGGCTTCGGCACCATCTGGCTGACGCCCCGCCTGCAGGAATTCGGCGACCTCTATCCCGAGATCCGGGTCGAGCTGATCCTCAACGACGATCAGGTTGATATCGGCATGCGTGCCGCCGACGTCGCGATCTGGACGCGCGAACCGGAACAGGCCGACCTGATCCGCCGCTCGCTGTTCGAAAGCCGCGTTCGCGCCTTCGCCTCGGCCCAGTATCTGCGCAAGCACGGAGCGCCGAAGACGCTCGCCGACCTCGATCAGCACCGGATCATCGCCTATACCGGCATTCCCGCTCAGCACCTCGACGCCATGTCGTGGATCGAAACGGCGGGGCGCGAAGGCGCCGCGCCGCGCGAAGCGGCACTCAGGGTCAACAGCGTCGTGGCGATCAAATACGCCATCCAGGCCGGCATCGGCATCGGCATGATTCCCGACTACATGAGCGACGCGCAGTCGGATCTCGTGCCCGTGCTGGCGGAAATCGAGCAGCCGTCGCTGAACCTGATCTTCGCCTACGCCGAGGAATTGAAGGCCTCGAAAAAAGTCCAGCTTTTACGCGACTTTCTGGTATCCAAGATCAGCCGGTCACGGTGAGGCCCGAAGCTTTCCTTATCGAACCTGCGACCACGGCTTATTTGCGAAAATACCGGTCTGACGCTATCTAACCGGTTTCACCGTCCGACGCCCGTTAAGGCCCCTGAAAAACATGGCAAAAACACTTTACGATAAAATCTTTAGCGATCACGTGGTCGAGCAGTCCGAGGACGGAACATGCCTCCTCTATATCGACCGCCACCTCATCCACGAGGTCACGAGTCCGCAAGCGTTTGAAGGGCTGCGAATGGCCGGGCGCAAAGTGCGCGCGCCGGAGAAAACCCTCGCCGTCGTCGACCACAACGTCCCGACCACCGACCGCACGAAAGGCATTGCCGACGAGCAGAGCCGCGTCCAGGTCGAAACGCTGGCGACGAACGCGCGCGACTTCGGCATCGAATACTTCAACGAGCTTGATAAGCGGCAGGGCATCGTCCACGTCGTCGGACCGGAGCAGGGCTTCACTCTGCCGGGAACGACGATCGTCTGCGGCGATAGCCACACCTCGACGCACGGCGCATTCGGCGCGCTTGCGCACGGCATCGGCACCTCCGAGGTCGAGCACGTTCTGGCGACACAAACGCTGATCCAGAAGAAAGCCAAGAACATGCGCGTCGTCGTCGACGGCGTCGCTCCGCATGGCGTCGGCGCCAAGGACATCATCCTCGCCATCATCGGCGAGATCGGCACCGCGGGCGGCACGGGTTCGGTCATCGAGTACGCCGGAGACGCTATCCGCTCGCTGTCGATGGAAGGCCGGATGACCGTTTGCAACATGTCGATCGAAGGCGGCGCCCGCGCCGGCATGATCGCGCCGGACGAAAAGACGTTCGCCTTCATCAAGGATCGCCCCAAGGCCCCGAAAGGCATGGCCTGGGATCTGGCGATGAAATACTGGGAAACCTTGCAGTCGGATCACGGCGCGTACTTCGATCGTGAAATCCGCCTCGACGCCGCGAAGCTGCCGCCGATCGTCTCCTGGGGCACGAGCCCCGAGGACGTGACCGCCATCACCAGCGTCGTGCCCAACCCTGCCGATGTTATCGACGAGAACAAGCGCACCTCGATGCAGCGCGCCCTCGATTATATGGGCCTTGCGCCCGGAACCAAGATCACCGACATCCCGCTCGACGTCGTCTGGATCGGTTCCTGCACCAACGGCCGCATCGAAGACCTGCGCGCCGTTGCCAAAATCGTCGACGGCAAGAAGGTCTCGTCACGCCTCGCCTACGCGATGATCGTGCCGGGCTCAGGTCTCGTCAAAGAGCAGGCGGAAGCCGAAGGCCTGGACAAGATCTTCAAGGCGGCGGGCTTCGAATGGCGCGAGCCTGGATGCTCGATGTGCCTCGGCATGAACCCGGACCAGTTGAAGCCCGGCCAGCGCTGCGCCTCGACCTCGAACCGCAACTTCGAAGGCCGTCAGGGCTACAAAGGCCGCACGCACCTTGTGTCGCCGATCATGGCCGCGGCCGCCGCGCTCGAAGGCCACTTCGTCGACGTGCGGAGCTGGCAGGCTTAGCCCGGAACAACGGCGTCGGCGGCCGGCTTTCCGAAGGAAAGTCGCCGCCACCAAATAAAAACTATACCGCGATCTTGATTTCTTCGGCGTGATCCGCGCGGCTCAACGTCCGCCCAATCGCGTTCTGCATGCTGGCGATTTCTTCTTCCGAGATCTTGAAGAAGCGGTTCTGCAGCCGCTGGCGCATGCGCGCCTGCTCGAGGCTGCCGCCGAGCAGCGTGATCTTGAAATCGCCGGGAGGGTAGAACTCCGGCTCGCCGATCTGCTGGAAGCCTAGCATATAGCGATAGAACTTGACCCAATCAGGCCGGGTCGCGATCAGCAGCATCGAAACGCCGGTCGCCATCGCTGCCGTCAACGATGCGCGCACCAGAAACGCATAGAGGGTCGTCCGATAGGAAATGTTGGCGACGTCCGGCTCGAGGGACAGCCTCGAAATTTCAACGAACCCATGGCTCTGCGAGCGATGCATATCCTTGAGCGCCGGATAATGCGAGGCGCACGGAAGCGTTGCGAGCGACTGGGGAAGCGAGAAGCACAACCGAACCGAACCGACGAGGCGTCCGCTATCGTAGGCGCCGAGCAAAACCGTCGTCGCGAGGGTGTCGAAATGGTCCGTGTATTCACCATCCGGCTTTTCGATGTCGTAGCCGATCGCCGAATAGGCCCGGCCCCGAAGCTGCAAGGCTTCGCGGATGTCATGATCGTCTTCGAGAATGCGCAATTCGAAGGATTTGCTGTTCCCGTGCCACGAGCCCTCTTCGACCGGCATTGAGTCCTGCCGGGGGCGAAACGCTAGCGTCTTCGACATCGTGTATTCTCAACCTGCTATGGGAACCCGCACCGTAAAAAAGTGGTATGGAACATAGGCTTGCAACCGCTACGCGACGATGCGGCAAATGTTCTTGCGAGGTGTTAAGATGAATGGCCGAGCCATCTGACTATAAAAGGGATTTTAGGAAACAGTTAATTCGGAACAGAGGCTATCGTGACGAAAGATGACACCGCGCTTGTCCGGTCGCAGTTTGGCGCCTCGGCCGCCGCGTACGCCACCTCGGATGTCCATGCCCGCGGCGAAAGCCTCACGCGCATCGTAGCGCTTGCTGCACCGCAGCATCATTGGCGGGTTCTCGATGTCGCGACCGGAGCCGGTCACATGGCGGCAGCGTTCGCGCCTCACGTTGCACAGGTCATTGCAAGCGACATCACCGACGAGATGCTGAGCGAGGCGTCGAAGCTCGCCGCGGAAAAAAAACTCGCCAACATGTCGACCGCCAAGGCAGAAGCTGGCGCGCTTCCATTCGAGGATGCAAGCTTCGACCTCGTCTGTTGCCGTCTGGCCGCCCATCATTTCCCGGACTTGCGCCGCTTCGTCACCGAGGTTCGCCGCGTGTTGAAGAACGGAGGCCGCTTCGCCCTGGTCGACAACGTCGCCCCCGACGCGCGGCAATTGCCCGGCACGTCACAGACCGAAATCGCCGACGCGGGCGCCGCCTACAATGCCTTCGAGAAATTACGCGATCCCAGTCATGGCCTTGCGCCACCGCCGGACGCCTGGATCGGCCTGCTTGAGGATGCCGGTTTCAAGATTGTCGCGAGAGAGCAATTCGGCAAAGAACTCGATTTCTCGTCGTGGGTGACGCGGATGCGATGCGCGTCCGGCACGATCGCCGAGCTGCAGCGAATCCTGACGGGCGATTCGCCAAATTTGCGCTCTTTCCTCAAACCGCGCACCGATGAAGCCGGCGCGTTGCATTTCACCTTGCAGGAATTGCTGGTGATCGCGGACAAGACTGCTTGATCTCAAATATGAACAAATCCGGGCCCAGACCAGAAAGCCCTTCCATTCCCCCTTCCTTACACTATCTCGGTAGGTTGCGTAACGTTACGGGAAGGAGAGAGCACGTGTCAGTGAATTGGGCCGGCGCCAAGGCCCCAACGCTCGCGGAGTTCGAAGCGCTCGCAATGAATGCCTGGGAGAAACTGCCGCCCGAGTTCCGCGAAGTCGCCGGCGACCTTCTCATCCGCGTCGAGGATTTCGCCACCGACGAAATTCTGGACGGTCTCGATATCGAGGACCCGTTCGAGCTGACCGGCCTCTATCAGGGCGTGAGCCTGACGAAACAAAGCGTCATGGAGAGTGCGCGCGAACCGGATATGGTTTTTCTCTACCGACGCGCTATTCTCGACGAGTGGACGGAAAACGGGGAAGAGTTGGGGTTTCTGATCGCGCATGTGCTCGTCCACGAGATTGGCCATCATTTCGGCTTCTCGGATGAGGATATGGAGGGCATCGAGGCCGGGGCCAGTGCGTAAAGCCAGCCGGCACACTCGAAGTTAACCTCCTGCACGTCACAAGTTAGATGGGATTGAGCCATAAGGCGTTTCGCGCCATGTTGTAGGGACGGGCACGAAATCGATGGGGTCGTTTTGAGAACGGAAGCGGGGATGGAAGCGCGGGGATTGTTTCACCGGATCGCCTTGGCATTGTTCACGGGCGCGATACTCGTCCTTGCGCCCGGCGCCGATGCGCAGGACGCGAAGAACCTGGGCGACGGCATTCCAACACCTGAGCAGTACGTTTCGACCGTCGGCGGCGACAGCCGCATCCTGAAACCCGGCGAGTTCAAGCTCGACGGCAATACGCAGTTGTGCGGGCAGCGGCCGACAGTCATCGATAACAAGCTCGACGATTATGGCGCCGCCTATCCCGGGTTTCTGATCATGAACCCGCGCTACCTCGAGAAGGTCTCGACCCCCGTTAAACAGTGGATCTACGCCCACGAATGCGGACATCAGTTTCGTGGACCCGATGAAGAAACCGCAGATTGCTTCGCTGTCCAACGCGGCCGCCGCCAAGGCTGGCTGAAGCCCGAGGGCCTTGAGGAGGTGTGCACCTTCATTTCCCCGGCCAAGGGCGACGCCATGCACTTCTCAGGCTCGTATCGTTGCGCCTACATGCGCAAATGCTACGAAGACCCGACCATCAAATAGCGCCCACCGGCAAAATCTTATCCCCGCGCTCGGCCTCGGCCATAAAATCCTGGATCGTGAATTCAGGATTTTGCCCATGCGGCTTGCCGACTACCTTCGACGCCTTTCGAGCTTTGCCGAGACGATCCACCGCTGGCTGGGCGAAGCCGCCCGCCTCGACGGGGTTCGCCGCGAAAAGGTGGCGCTTTATGCCGAAGAGATCGCTGCCACCCTCTCGCGGGCGGCCGCCGCCCTGGGTACTCTCGAATCCGCTCCGGGCGACCGTTCGGCCGTCCTGACCGCGACGCGCGAGCTGGGCCGCATCGCCGGTTATCTCGAAACCATCATGGCCGCGCTCGATGCGCATCTTGACGGACGCAAGCGTGCTGGCGTTAAACGGCGCCTGGAACATCTGAAGCCCTTTGACCTCGAAGCTGCCATCCGGGAGTTCGGCGCCTTTCCGCAGGCACGGCGACTGACGGCGGCGGAGGGCTATTTCAGGGCGCTTGCGGATACGTTGCGCGCCTGACCGACGGCGCGGCTGACTGGAGACGATAGCATGGACAAGTTCACGGTTCTGACCGGCGTCGCGGCGCCCTTGCCGATCCGCAACGTCGACACCGACATGATCATCCCGAAACAGTTCCTGAAAACGATCAAGCGGACCGGACTTGGCAAATCCCTGTTTTACGAGATGCGCTACGACCCCGAGACGGGAAAAGAGATTTCGGATTTCGTTCTGAACAAGCCGCAGTATCGCCAGGCGAAGATCCTAGTCGCGGGCGAAAACTTCGGCTGCGGCTCCTCGCGCGAACACGCCCCCTGGGCGTTGCTCGACTTCGGCATCCGCTGCGTCGTTGCTCCGGACTTCGCCGACATCTTCTACAACAACTGCTTCCAGAATGGCATTCTGCCGATCAAGCTGCCGCAAAGCGAGGTCGACAAGCTGATGGACGACGCCAGCCGCGGCGCCAACGCGACGCTGACCATCGATCTCGAAAAGCAGGAAATTCGTGGACCCGACGGCGGCGTCATCACGTTCGACATCGATCCCTTCCGCAAGCATTGCCTGTTGAACGGCCTCGACAACATCGGCCTGACGCTGGAAAAATCGAAGGCGATCTCAACTTTCGAGACCACCATCAATTCCGCGCGTCCCTGGCTGTAAAAGAAGTCTCGAACTACCGTTTTTTATAGCCGAAACACATCGGGAGGAGCACGACGATGGCCAAGGCGATCCACATGATGGTGCGCGTGCTCGATGAAGCCCGCTCGGTGAAATTCTACGAGGATTGCTTCGGCCTCAAAGTCTCGGACCGCCGCGACTGGCCCGACTTTACGCTGATTTACATGAAAAACCCGGAGAACGATTTCGAGCTGGAGCTGACGGTCAACAAGGGCCGCGCCGACGCCTACGACCTCGGCAACGGCTACGGCCACGTCGCGTTTGCCGTCGATGATCTCGAAGCCGAGCGCGCCCGCATCACGGCGGCGGGCTATCAGCCGAAGGACATCAAGACAATGAGCCACGACGGCAAGCCGTTCGGAAAATTCTTCTTCATCGAGGACCCGGACGGCTACAAGATCGAGGTTCTGCAGCGCGGCGGCAGGTTCGAGTAAAATCAGATGGCAGACGAAGACTTCAAATTCGATGCGGCGATGATGGGGCGACTGTCCGGCGCGCTCGCATTCGTCGTCGGCGCCGATCACGCCGCAACGAAAGCCCTGAAGACCGCGTCGGAGACGGGTGCGGACAAAGACATCAAGGCGGCGCGCACGCAGTTCCTCCGTCTGAAGCCCGGCGACCGCCGCGCCGCACTGACGATGCTCAACGATTGAACGAGAGTGCTTCCGGAAAAGTGGGAACCGGTTTTCCGCCAAGAAGCACGAAAAAACAAAGATCGAGCGCTTTCGAAAAGTGAGAACGGAAAGACTCTAGAACAGCGACCCGCGCGTCGTAACCAGCGCGCCGGTCAAGGCATCGGCGAAATTGCGCCGTTCGTCGTCGGTCAGAAACTGACCAAACAGCACTTCCTTCCCTTGAGCGATGAGCCGCATCGACGTCCGCCCGTCCGGATGATCGATGGAAACGCGAACGCGCGCCCAGTAGGGATTGAAATCAAACTCCTCGCAGCGCCCAGACGGATGAATGCGCGTCAGTTTCAAAAGCTCAGGCGACAGCGTCACCATTTCGTAGAGGCGGCCCGAACGATAATTGCGCTTGAATGCGTAATAGATCAGCGCGACGTCGAGACCAAAGAACCCGAACACCGGCCACGCGCCGATGAACAGGAATACCATCCCGATCGTGAAACTGACGAGGCCGAGCACGGTCATCAAAATCGTGAAGCCGCGCGGGGTCAGCGAGCGGTAAGGATGCAACACAAATCGCGTGACGTTTGTGGATTGCATTTCTGTGAGACTGTCCGTCATTTTCGGCTTCTCTGACTCACGTCGTTGCCCGCAACCGCAATTTGAAATACGGACTTTCCGATGGCCAAAGCACTAAAGGATAAAAGTCCGTCGAGCATCGCGAGTTCCAGGACCCAGCGCAACCCCGTAAAAGCCACCGGATCGCTCAAAAAATCGGCAGCACAAGGACGACGCCGTACACGCCTGACGGAGGCGGAAATTCTCGAAGTTTTCCGCCGCTTTCACGCCGCGTGCCCCGAGCCCAAGGGAGAACTGCTCTACGTTAACGCCTACACGTTGCTGGTCGCCGTGGTGCTTTCCGCCCAGGCAACCGACGCCGGCGTGAATAAGGCGACGCCTGCCCTGTTCAAGGCCGCCGACACACCGGCGAAAATGGTGGCGCTCGGCGAAGATAAGGTGCGCGACCTGATCAAGACGATCGGGCTCTACCGCACCAAAGCCAAGAACGTCATCGCGCTTTCAAGACGCCTCGTCGACGAGTTCAGCGGCGAGGTGCCGGGCAACCGCGACGTTCTCGAAACGCTTCCCGGCGTCGGCCGCAAAACGGCGAACGTCGTGATGAACATCGCCTTTGGTCATCCGACGATGGCCGTCGATACGCACGTGTTCCGTATCGCGAACCGGATCGGATTATCGCAAGGAACGACACCGCTGGCAGTCGAAGCTGACCTGCTTCGCGTCGTGCCGCCGGACTATGCGCTGCACGCGCACCATTGGCTGATCCTGCACGGCCGCTATGTCTGCAAAGCGCGAAAGCCCGAATGCTGGCGCTGCCTGATCAACGACATCTGCCTCTACCCCGACAAGACCCCTGCGCCCTGACGCACGATCGCCGCGCAACCTGCCGCCTTCTCCCCTCGCGGGGAGGGGGCGGGGGCTGGGGGCAGCATCTAGAAGTTCGCCCAGTCGAGGCGAAGGGAATTACCTTCAGCCGTCCACCCGCATCGCGAGACCGGCATTCGCCATGAACGTCTTGGCTTCAGGGATCGAATACGTGCCGAAGTGAAAAATCGAGGCGGCGAGCACCGCGCTCGCGTGTCCGTCCCGCACGCCGTCGACAAGATGCTGCAACGTCCCGACGCCACCCGAAGCAATGACCGGAATGGAAACGGCATCGGACACCGCCCGCGTCAGCGCCACGTCGAACCCCGACTTCGTGCCGTCACGATCCATCGAGGTCAGAAGAATTTCGCCCGCCCCAAGCTCGGCCACTTCGCGCGCAAAGGCGACGGAGTCGATCCCCGTCGGCTTGCGTCCGCCGTGCGTGAAGATCTCCCAGCGATTGGCCTCGCCTTCGCCTGAAACCTTCTTGGCGTCGATGGCGACGACGATGCACTGCGCGCCGAACTTCTCGCTCGCCTCTTTGACGAACGCCCGATTGGTGACCGCCGCCGTGTTGATCGAAACTTTGTCGGCGCCCGCTTCGAGCAGCTTTCGAATATCGTCGATGGTGCGAACGCCGCCGCCGACGGTCAACGGCATGAAGCAGCGGTTCGCCGTGCGCTCGACGACGTCGAAGATCGTGTCGCGATTCTCATGGCTCGCGGTGATGTCGAGAAAACAAAGCTCATCCGCTCCCGCCGCATCGTAGGCGGCTGCCGCCTCGACAGGATCGCCCGCATCGATGAGATCGACGAAGTTGACGCCCTTGACGACACGGCCGTCTTTCACGTCGAGGCACGGGATGATGCGGACTTTCAGCATGACGGTATACTTTTTACTCAGAGATTGTTGCGATTCCGGCTATCATGGGGTTCCGGGCGCCGTCGAGCACATAAACCAATTTCTAGAGGAACTCTTTACTCACGACGGTGTTGTGGAGTTTTGCATAACTGCGTGAAACTCTGGAGTTGCACTTGCATAGGGGAATTCTCTCAATGGTCGAAGACTTTGCTCCGCTGAACCTTCGCGCCCGTCTGTCGGCGCTGCAAGACCGGATCGCTGAGGCGCGCACGAAACTCGAAGCGCACGGCGCCGTCGACGAGCACTCCGAAGAGTTGAGGAAATTTTCCACTCAGCACGACACCATTCGCGGGTCCCTCGACAGCGAGGCGACTGTAACGGAATTGCAGCATAGCAAAGCATCCGCTCAGACGGACAGCCTCGAGAATGATCTCAAGACCTGGCTGGATTCGATCGAGCACCGCTACAAGGAACCCGCCCCGCGCGGTCCAAATATCTCCGTCTGATAAAATTGCTTTCCGGAATTGTTATTCGCCGCGTTCCCTGAGCGCGGCGAATGTTATGTCGGGAAACTTCTCGCCCTTGTATTTCAGCATCCAGGCGCTCTCGGCCAGGAACACCATCGCCCCATCGCGATCCGTCGCGATCTCGCCGCGATGCGCATCGACGAATTTCTGCAATTTCGCCGGATCGTCCGAGCCGATCCACCGCGCCAGCTCGAACGGCGACTGCTCCAGCGTTACCGGCACTCCGTATTCGGTGGCAACGCGCGATTGCAGAACTTCAAACTGCAGCTGTCCGACGACGCCCAAAATCTGACGGCCCCCGGCGATCGGCGTGAACACCTGCACGATGCCTTCTTCCGCGAGATCGTCGAGCGCCCGGTTGAGCTGCTTCGCCTTCATCGCATCCTGAATGACGACGCGGCGCAAAAGCTCCGGCGCGAAGTTCGGAATGCCCGTGAACTTCAGGCTCTCTTTCTCCGTCAGCGTATCGCCGACGCGCAGCGTGCCGTGGTTCGGCACGCCAATGATGTCGCCGGCATAGGCTTCATCCGCCGTTTCGCGGCCCTGCCCGAAGAAGAACGTCGGCGACGAAACCGTCATCGGCTTGTTGTCGCGCACATGCAGCAGTTTCATGCCGCGCTTGAAGCGCCCCGAGCAGAGGCGCACGAACGCCACGCGATCGCGATGGTTCGGGTCCATGTTCGCCTGCACCTTGAACACGAAGCCGGTCACCTGATCTTCGCCGGGCTCGACGGTGCGTTGCGTCGCCTTGCGCGGCAACGGCCCCGGCGCCCATTGCGCCAGCGCATCGAGAAGCTGCTCGACTGCGAAATTCTTCAGCGCGCTGCCGAAGAACACGGGCGACAGATGCCCTTCGCGAAATGCTTCGAGATCGAACGTCGGCAGCGCACCCTGCGCAAGCTCGACGCCTTCGAGCGTGCGATCGGCGATCCGCTCGTCGATGCCGTCGATCTTGCGGATGTCGGCAAGCGCGCTCAACGGCTCCGCATGTCCGAACGAGGCGCCGCGCTCGCGGTTTTCCGGTAGCAGGATTTTGTTGCTCATCAAATCGAGCACGCCACGGAAATCCGTGCCCATGCCAACCGGCCACGCCATCGGCACGAGATCGAGCGCCAGATCCGATGCAATGAGATCGAGCAGCGTCAGCGGATCTTCCGCCTCGCGATCGATCTTGTTGATGAACGTGATAATCGGAATGTCGCGCAGCCGGCAAACCTCGAACAGCTTGCGCGTCTGGCTTTCGATGCCCTTCGCGGCGTCCATCACCATCACGGCGGCGTCGACCGCCGACAACGTGCGATAGGTGTCTTCACTGAAATCCGAGTGGCCCGGCGTATCGAGCAGATTGTAGACGATGCCGTTGCGCTCGAACGTCATCACCGACGACGTCACCGAGATGCCGCGCTGCTGCTCGATCTGCATCCAGTCGGAGCGCGTGCGCCGCCGCTCGCCGCGCGCCTTGACGGCGCCCGCCATCTGAATGGCTCCGCCGAACAGCAGCAGCTTTTCCGTCAGCGTCGTTTTACCGGCGTCCGGATGCGAGATGATCGCGAACGTCCGGCGTCGGGCGATCTCGGGCGGCGTTGCGGATGCGGCCGGTGCGGCCGATTCAGATTGCGGCGTGACGTTCAACGTTCAGGCCTCGACCAGCTTGACGCGATCCGGATCGAGCCAGATCTGATGATACTCGGCCGGCTTGCCGAAAACTTCGCCGACATGCAGCTCGACGAGAGGCCCGTCGAACTTGACGATAGGAAACGTCTTGCCGAGGCAGCTGCGAAACAGGGTTTGCAATTGCTTGTTGTCGGGCGGCACGCCATCCGGCATCCGCTCGATGCGGACCTTGTCACCAATCTTCATGCGGCTCCCAAAAGTTCGAGGGCTTCCTTGGCGTCGATGCGCCCGTCATAGAGCGCCCGGCCGGTGATCGCACCTTCAAGCATGCGATATTCGGGCTTCATGAGTTCGCGCACGTCGTCGATCGACGCCAGCCCGCCCGACGCAATGACCGGAATGCGCGTCGCCTGGGCAAGCGCCGCCGTCGCCGGCAGATTGAGCCCCTTGAGGATGCCGTCGCGCTCGATGTCCGTATAGATGATCGCCGCCACGCCCGCATCCTCGAAGCGCCGCGCCAGATCGGCAGCCGTAAGCTCCGACGTCTCGGCCCAGCCTTCGACGGCAACCTTGCCGCCCTTGGCGTCGATGCCGACGGCGACGCGCCCCGGAAAGCGCTTCGCGGCTTCCCTGACCAGCGCCGGATCGCGCACGGCGACCGTCCCGAGAATGACGCGGCGGATGCCTTTGTCGAGCCATGCCTCGATCGTCGCCAGATCGCGGATGCCACCGCCGAGCTGCGCCGGGATCGAGATCGCTTTCAGGATCGCTTCGACCGCTGCGCCGTTGACGGGCTTGCCCGCGAACGCGCCGTTGAGATCGACGATGTGCAGATATTTGAAACCCTGCCGCTCGAAGGCGAGCGCCTGCGCCGCCGGATCGTCGTTGAACACCGTCGCGGCGTCCATCTCGCCAAGCCTGAGGCGCACGCATTTGCCGTCTTTGAGATCAATCGCCGGAAAAAGGATCAAGTCAGTACTTTCTAGATCGGGTTCCCTTGCCTCTCCCGAAACGGGAGAGGATGCCCGAAGGGCAGGTGAGGGACTTGTTTCGTGCCTCGAAGTCCCTCATCCGGCCTGCGGCCACCTTCACCCCAAGGGAGAAGGAAAGTGCAACGGTGACCGCAGTTTGGTGAGTCACAACGGCCATCAGTTTGCTTTGTTCGGTCCTTAAGTCTTCTGGGCGCGGCGTCAAGTGCGCGTTGCGGCCGGCTCCGCGAAGCGGAGTCGCAACGCGCAAATCAAAGAGGCGGCCGGCTCCCGCAAGGGAATAGCAGCGCACAAAGTGTGACGTTTCATGGTGACAGCGTTCCTAGTCGAGCCTCCGCCCCCCATCGCGCGACGCCCGCTGACTGAAGACGACGCCGTTGACATCTGGATCGCGCGCTGGCTCCGCATCCGGCCGGTAGACCTGCAGCGACGCTATGCCTGCGACCCACGCCGCCTCTACGAAATCTGGGAGGAAGCGCGCTTTCCCGGCAGCCGTGCCCGGGCGCTTGAGGAATTCCAGGCTCGCTTCCCCGGAATTGAAGTCCGGTTCGACCCCGGCCCCCACCGCCGCGTTCCTCTAGCGGCACACCCTGGCCAACTCTGCCTATTTCCGGACGTGTAAATTTCGGCCCGTCGCACTCATCGTTGCATCGGCGACACGAGATCCGATCAATATTCCCACCCACGGCATATCGACATTGTCGGCTCACGGATAATGTTAATAAGTTGTTAACATCTTGTTGAGTTCCAGTGTGTGGGGTGTGCGTTGATTAAGTCATTTGTGTTCGCGGCCATCGTGCCTGCGCTTGTCGTTGGGATGCAATCTGCGTCAGCCGACGACGACTACCGGGGAAGTCTGAAGGACGGCCCGGCAATTGCCGAAGGTTCCAATTGGACAGGGTTTTACGCTGGCTTAAATGCCGGTTATTCCTGGGGGAATTGGGATTGGCCGGGTAAAAATCCCTATGTGGCGCCGCCCAACCCATGCGGTGATTGCGGCCCTCCGAACCAGAGCCCATCAGGAGCAACGATCGGCGGCACGATCGGCTACAACCATCAGATTGACCGCTTTGTGATCGGCGTCGAAGGCGATTTCAATTTCGCCAACATCTCAGACTCGAAACGCGACGGCAACTACCTGGTCGAAACATCCAATATCCAGCACACCGCAACCATCCGCGCGCGCGCCGGTGTCCTTCTGACCCCTGCTGTGCTCGCCTACGCAACCGGCGGCGTTGCTTTCCAGGACCTTGAATACGGCGAGTCCTGCCCGCCAGACGCTTCGGCCGTAATTGCCGGCTGGTGCCGTCCGGTCTCTGTCGGCGGTCACGGTCCCTACAGCCTCAAGAAGAGCCAATGGAACACCGGCTACGTCGTGGGCGGTGGCTTCGAGTGGCTCTTTACCCAGCGCGTATCCCTCAAAGTCGAAGGGCTCTATTCCGATTTCGGCACCAATACCTACCAGCTCGGCCTGATGGGAGACGGCAAGCTGCTGCCGTTGAAAAAGATCGACACCTCCGACACGACCCTAAAGGTCGGCATCAACTATCACTTCTAACGCAGCTTCGACGACCTGAAGCCAACGTCTGGGAGGCCGGTATACGCGCGGCGGATACCTGCCTCATTACTGTCGCTCGTGGACCGCCCGTTTGTGACGCAATGGCGAACGTTCTCCACCTGCCCGACCAGAGTTGATCATGCTACGATATTAAGAACTTCACAAGAACATTTTCAGAACAAGTGCTGGACAACTGCGCTGAGTCGTGGCATGTTCTTTATATGTTCACGGCGCCCTAAATCAGTCGCCGTCCCGGGTCACCGTAGCGTATCGACCCTTCCTCGCACGCCTAGGAGAGCCCCCCGATGCGCACCTACTTGATCTCGTACGACCTCGCCAAGCCGAACCGCAACCAGCACGTCATCGCTCAGCTCATCATGGGGCTTGGCGACAAGTGGGCCCGTCCGCTCGTCGACACCTGGTACGTAATGTCGGACCGCGAGGAAGTCGAGCTTGAGGCTGACCTCAGAGAGCTGCTTAGCGAAGATGACGGCTTGCTGATCCAGGCGACCAAGCGCGACGCTGTGCTGACCAACACCTCGCTGCGCTGGTTCCGCCAACGCCGCCCCGGTCTCGATCTCGCGCCGGACGGCAACATCATCGCCTTCCCCTCGCTGCAGACGCTTGCGTCCGAGCCGATGGAGCCCGAGCTGCCATTCGCCAGAGCCGGCTAAATTTGCCGGCTGAGTTTCAGGTCTTTGGGCGGGGCGGGACCGTCTCCCCCCTTCGTCGTCCAATGGGTCCGTCCCGCTCAAAGACCATGATGGAGCGCCTCGGGATCATCCCCCCGATCCCGGGCCTCCTTTTTCTCGAACCGGCGCCGACCCGAGCCGAATTTGCGTTTTTAGTGAGTTGCGTTCCGCGTCCCTTGCCCTGATCCCCCCAACGCCCCCCGGTAAACAGCCATGAAAACGTATCTCGTCCATCACACCCCGAAATCCCCCAACCAGGACACCTGGGCGGTCGCGTTCTCACTCCCCTATATCGCCTCTGAATACGCGCCCGTAGGCAACGGAGTCTGGTATGTGCGCACTTGGCTCAGCGCCGATCAGATCAAGCGGCGCCTGGCCATCCTGTTCGATCACCCCGATGAACTCGCCGTGCACGAGCTAGGCCGCGCCGACCAGCGCGTCGCTGCTCATATGCAATGGATGCAGGGACGCCTCGAAGACGAGGAACCGGCAGCGTCATGGCAGCTGCCGCGCGGCGTCTGGACCGCTTTTCAGTCTGCGGTAACTGGCGTCGCCCGCCTTCTCACTGAAGCGTTGGAGGTAACTGCAGGTTGGATGTCGCCTGACGCACGTCTCGACGTTTTTTGACTCACCATCGTCATGGCCGCGCAGGCGGTCATCCTCGACGCATCGAGCAACAGCCGTCTCAGCAATTACAATATGACCGGCGAAGTGCTCTTTAGACGTGTCAGCGGCGGATTGACGTCCGCCGCCGCGTCTACGGTTTCCACGACAGGAAGTTCGCGATCAGCTTGAGCCCGAGTTTCTGGCTCTTCTCAGGGTGAAACTGCGTGCCCGCGATATTGCCGTCGGCGACGAGCGCCGTGATCGGCCCGCCGTAGTCCGTCTCGGCGACGATGACGCGGCGCTCTTTCGGCACCAGGCCGAACGAGTGCACGAAATACGCGTGCCATCCATCCGGCCCCGTCGGAATACCGTCGAGCAGCGCATGTGCGTTGACGACGTTCAGCGTATTCCAGCCCATGTGCGGAATTTTGAGCGCCGGATCTTTCGGCTCGATGGCGCGCACTTCGCCGCCGATCCAGCCAAGCCCCGGTGTCTCGGCGAACTCGAGTCCCCGCTCGCTCAGAAGCTGCATCCCGACGCAAATGCCGAGAAACGGACGTCCCTTCGCACGCACGGCGTCTTCAAGCGCCGCGATCAGGCCCGGAACGCGCTCGAGACCATGCTTGCAATCGGCATAGGCCCCGACGCCCGGCAGCACGATGCGATCCGCCGCCAGCACATCCTCCGGACGCGGGCTGACGATGATGGTGGCGTCGGCTCCGCTATCGCGCGACGCGCTCTCGAAAGCTTTCGCGGCGGAGTGAAGATTCCCCGAGCCGTAATCGATGATAACGACGTTCTGCATTTGCTTTTCAGCTCAGCGCCACGCGCCGAATGGCCAGAACCGCGAACCGCCGCGCGCTGTCATGGGCGGGACCGACGTCCCCGACGGCCCAGCCGTTTCGGCTGCGATGATCGGCTGCGCCGGAAGCCAGCTTTCGAAGAAACGCCGCTCGCACTCAGCGATCGATTTGCCAGTGACGACCCCCAGCGCCTGCCACCCAGTCCGCTCGAGCATCCAGCGTTTCAGCGTCGAAATCTCGAAACCCAGGTAAATATTGATCAGCAGAAAAACGAACCCGGTGATCTGCGGACCGAGTTTCAATGCGCTGAGCGCCCATCCAACAACGACCGCACCCACGAGATACGCGATCGTAAAAAGCCAGAGCCCATTGGCCAGCAATCCAAACGGCGGAAAGATTGCCGTCAGCCACGAAAACCCGTCCTTGACGAATTCGAGTTCGACGCCGCGATCGACGCGGTCGGAACCGGCATCCGGCGGCTCATGAACAGTGTAAGTCACCACGGAAGACAAACTCCTCGACACCGGCAAAGCAAAACTCCGTTCCGCGATCAACCTTAGAGCGTACCCTTCGTCGAAGGCACGCGACCGGCTTGGCGCGGGTCGACGGCGATCGCAGCCTTGAGAGCACGCGCCAGCCCCTTATAGCAAGTCTCCGCGATATGGTGGTTGTTCTCGCCGTAAAGGTTTTCGACGTGCAGCGTTATGCCCGCATTCTGCGCGAACGCCTGAAACCATTCGCGGAAAAGCTCGGTATCCATCTCGCCGATCTTGTGGCGAGAAAATTCGGCTTTCCAGATCAGGAACGGACGGCCCGACACGTCGATCGCGACGCGCGTCAGCGTCTCGTCCATCGGCAGATGGACGTCGGCATAGCGAACGATGCCAGCCTTGTCGCCAAGCGCCTGCGCGATCGCCTGCCCGAGAACGATGCCCGAGTCCTCGGCCGTATGATGGAAATCGATGTGCAGGTCACCCTTGGCCCGGAGCGTGATGTCGATCAGCGAATGCCGCGCCAACTGCTCGAGCATATGGTCAAGAAAGCCGATCCCGGTCGAAATGTCGTACGCGCCCGAACCGTCGAGATTGACGGTCGCGGAGATTTCGGTCTCCTTCGTCTTGCGCGTGATCGTCGCCTGGCGCTTCACGTGAATCAATCTCCAATGATGGCCCTGGCTGCCAGCTCTCTCAGCGAGCCGCCAAGGTCGACAACAAAGCCTTTCGTTGCCGAGGCCCGCCCGAGCGTTTATCAGCTTGAGCCCCGGCAGGCCAAGACCCGCCAAACTATTGAACAACGCCTCGGCGGCCGGCTCCCCGTAGGGGAGTCGCCGAGGCAAATCTAGACGCTATATCCTTGCATCATATCCTTGCATCCTGACACCAAGAGCTTAACTGACGCGATACATATGACGCATGAAACGCAAAATTCCGGCAGTTTGAGCTGGCACGCCACCACGATCCTCACGGTTCGCAAGGATGGCAAGGTTGTAGTTGCCGGCGACGGTCAGGTCAGCCTCGGCCAGACGGTCATCAAATCGAATGCCCGGAAAGTCCGCCGCCTCGGCAAGGGCGACGTAATCGGCGGCTTCGCGGGCGCGACCGCCGACGCCTTCACCCTGTTCGAGCGCCTCGAAGCCAAGCTCGAGCAATACCCCGGACAATTGACCCGCGCCTGCGTCGAGCTTGCCAAGGACTGGCGCACCGACCGTTTCCTGCGCCGCCTCGAAGCCATGATGATCGTTGCCGACGCAACGACGACGCTGGTCTTGACCGGCACCGGCGACGTCCTGGAGCCCGAAAACGCCATCGCTGGCATTGGCTCGGGAGGCAACTACGCCCTTGCCGCCGCCCGCGCGCTTCTCGACCAGCCGCTCGACGCCGAGGCAATCGCCCGCAAGGCGATGTCTATTGCCGCCGAAATCTGCGTTTACACCAACAGCAACATCGTGGTCGAAACCCTCGACGCGCGACCTTCATAAACGGCGCAGAGCCCGATCATGGCCAATGAACTACCCCCTGACGACCTCAAGGCCGCCGTCGACGCTGGCGTCATCGACGCCGCGCAGGCCGAAAAACTGCGCGCCATGCGCGGCTCGTCCACGCCCCCGATCGGCCCCGATGGCGAACCCGCGCTTGCCGACGAAGAACGCTTTCGTTTCCTCAACGGCTTCAACGACGTCTTCCTGACGATCGGCGTGCTGCTCGTGGCTGGCGCCGTGCTCGGCGCGACTTCGACGACCTTCTTCGGCCTCGGCTGGGCGGCGACGATGGCGGTTGGCGCGGCGGTGTTCTGGGCTCTAAGCGAAATTCTGGTCGCCCGCCTGCGCGCCGTCCTGCCAGGCATGGCGCTGTCGATCCTGTTCGTCGTGTTCGCGGCCTCCGCCGTCGTCATCCAGCTGCACTGGGACAACCTCAAGACATCGAACTGGGATGTCGCTTCTGAGCTGGCCTTCTGGCGAAATCCGACGCTTGTCTTCTGCATCCCCGCGCTGATCGCATCGCTGATCTATTATCTGCGCTTCCGCCTGCCATTCGCGCTCGCGCTGATCGCCTGCTTCGGATATGCGGTCGCCGCGCGAAGCCTTTACGGCATCGGCGTCGGCTTCTCCCTTACCGCGATTGGCTATGGCCTAATCGTGCTTGCGGTGGCGCTCGCCTACGACGCCCGCGACCCGCAACGCGTCACGCGCCTATCGGATTGCGCCTTCTGGCTGCATCTCGTCGCCGCGCCCCTGATCGTGTCGCCCGCCCTCATGCTGATCAAGCACGCAACGAACAGCGGCGCGACATCCGCAATCATTATTCTGACCGTGCTCCTACTGGCGATTTTCGCTCTCGCCATCGACCGCCGGGCGCTGCTCGTCTCCTCGCTCGCCTCGTTCACCGTCGCCGTCTACGACATCCTGAGCGGCGGCGTCGGCTTGCCGGATCGCGGCGGCATCCCGATATCCTTTATCCTGACGCTCGCCCTCGTCGGCGGCTTCGTTCTTCTCCTTGGCGTCTTTTGGCATCCGCTGCGGCAACGCTTGCTGCCGTTGCTCCAGAACATGCCGTTCACGCGCAATCTTCCACCGGCCAGGCAATGACCAACTTCTCTCCCCGCGAAATCGTTTCCGAACTCGATCGCTATATCGTCGGCCAGCACGACGCCAAGCGCGCCGTCGCGATCGCCTTGCGCAACCGCTGGCGCCGCCAGCAGCTGACAGGCGAGCTGCGCGATGAAGTCTTACCGAAAAACATTCTGATGATCGGCCCGACGGGCGTCGGCAAAACCGAAATCTCGCGCCGTCTCGCAAAGCTTGCCGGCGCGCCGTTCCTGAAAGTCGAAGCCACGAAGTTCACCGAGGTCGGCTACGTCGGCCGCGACGTCGACAGTATCATCCGCGACCTCGTCGAAGTCGGCATCGCCCTCGTCAAGAACGTCAAACGCCAGGATGTTCGCGCCCGCGCCGAAAAGGCAGCCGAGGAACGCGTCATCGATGCGCTCTGCGGCAGCGGCTCGTCGCCCGCCACGCGCGAAAGCTTCCGCAAAAAGCTGCGCAACAATGAGTTGAACGACAAGGAAATCGACATCCTTGTCGCCGACACGGCGCCGCAAATGCCGATGTTCGATTTGCCCGGCGGCGCCTCGATGTCGGCGATCAATCTCGGCGACATGTTGGGCAAAGCTCTCGGCCAGCGCACCAAGCCGCGTCGCGTCACCGTGAAGAACAGCTTCGAAATCCTGATCGCCGACGAAAGCGACAAGCTGATCGACACTGATCAGATCACGGCCGAGGCCGTCACGGCGGTGCAGAACAACGGCATCGTTTTTCTCGACGAGATCGACAAGATCTGTTCGCGCGGAGATGGCACGCGCGGCGGCGCCGACGTCTCGCGCGAAGGCGTGCAGCGTGACCTCCTTCCGCTCATCGAAGGCACGACTGTCAGCACCAAGCACGGCCCGGTGAAAACCGACCACATCCTGTTCATCGCCTCCGGCGCTTTTCACGTCTCGAAACCGTCCGACCTGCTCCCCGAATTGCAGGGCCGCCTGCCGATCCGCGTCGAGCTGAGCGCCCTGACGCGAGACGACCTGAAACGCATCCTGACGGAGCCCCACGCCAGCCTGATCAAGCAGTACGTTGCGCTGATGGAAACCGAAGGCGTGACGCTCGAATTCAAGCCCGACGCCATCGACGCCATCGCCGATGCCGCCGTCGAAGTGAACTCGACGGTTGAGAACATCGGTGCTCGCCGCCTGCAGACCGTCCTCGAACGCGTCCTCGACGAAATCTCCTTCGAAGCCTCTGACCGTAACGGTCAGGCACTCGCGATCGACGGCGCTTACGTGACGGACCGCGTCGGCCAGCTTTCGAAAAACGCCGATCTCAGCCGATTTATCTTGTAACGTCCGCGCTTGGCGACACGCGTTCCGCGCGCCGGCCGCCAAGCGCCAACCAAAAAATGTGACGCGGCAACCCGAAGCTATCCATTCCCCGCAAACGCCTGTAGAAGTGCGCATTCCCGAAGCTCGAAGCCATTTTTCGTTATGACTGCTGCCCAATTCGTTAAAATCGACGCCGATACCTTGGCTCAGCCTGCCGCCGAGAAACGCTCGCTGGCGGGTTTGACGCGCGCGCGCCTGAAAGAAGCCCTTGCGGCCGGGGGCGTCCCGGAGAAGCAGCTCAACATGCGCGTGGCCCAGCTGTGGAGCTGGATTTACGTGCGCGGTGTCACGCGTTTCGAGGACATGACCGACGTCTCGAAGGATCTGCGCCGCCAGCTCGATGCACTTTATACAATGGAGCGTCCGGAGATCGTCTCCGAGCAAATCTCCGTCGACGGCACGCGCAAATGGCTTCTGCGCTTGGCAAAACGCGGCCACGAAGCGCGCCCGCCCGAAGTCGAAACCGTCTACATTCCCGAAAGCGATCGCGGCACGCTCTGCATCTCGAGCCAGGTCGGCTGCACGTTGACGTGCTCGTTCTGCCATACCGGCACGCAGCGCCTCGTGCGCAATCTCGAAGCCGAAGAGATCGTCACCCAGATCATGCTGGCGCGCGACCGCATCGGCGACTGGCCCGGCGCCAAGGGACCCGACGACGGCCGCCTGCTTCCGTCGAGCGAGCGCAAGATCACCAACGTCGTGCTGATGGGCATGGGCGAGCCGCTCTACAATTTCGACAACGTCAAAGCCGCCATGGAGGTCGCCTCCGACGGCGACGGCCTAGCGCTCTCCAAGCGGCGCATCACGCTTTCGACGTCAGGCGTCGTCCCTGAAATTCCGCGATGGGGCGAGGAAGCCGACACCATGCTCGCCATTTCGCTACATGCGACGAACAACGCGCTGCGCGACGAGCTGGTGCCGATCAATCGCAAGTACCCGATCGCCGAACTGATGCAGGCTTGCCGCGACTATCCGGGGCTTTCGAACGCACGCCGCATCACGTTCGAATACGTCATGCTGAAGGGCGTCAACGACAGCCTCGCCGAGGCGCGCGCCCTGGTGAAGCTGCTCGCGGGCATCCCGGCGAAGATCAATCTGATCCCGTTCAATCCGTGGCCCAATACGCGCTACGAATGCTCCGACTGGGAAACGATCGAACGCTTCGCCGAGGTCGTCAACCGGGCAGGCTACGCGAGCCCCGTGCGGACGCCGCGCGGCCGCGATATCCTGGCGGCCTGCGGACAATTGCGCTCGGAAAGCCTGCGCCTGAGCGCCAGCGAGCGCCGCACTGGTGCCGAGAAGGCATAGGACGCTTATTCCACGCGCCCGGCACCGGCTAATTCTGATAATTCTATTGAGCCCCGGAGCTTAGGCCTTGTAAATTGACCCGAGTGTAAGGCGGGTCAGGGCAGGGTCGTGTGTTGAAGTTCCTGGGATCATTCGCCCGGGTGGCGTTCGGGTTTATCCTCGCGAGCATCGCGGCGGGGTTCGTGACGATGTTGTTCGTCAACACCCCGAGCGAGGTCCTGAACCAGCCTATGAGCCGCTTGCCGCGCACCGCCGGAGAAACCTTCGAGCTGGCGCTGCTGACGGCAACGCACGTCGCGATCTTTGCCTCCATCTTCGCGCTGATCGTGGCAGGCCTCGGCGAACTCTTTTCGCTACGCGGCCTTCCGTTCTACCTCATCGGGGGCGTTGCAATCGCAGCCCTTGGCTTCGCCGCGCAATACGCGAGCGAGGTTCAGGGTGAGCCGACGATCTTCAACAACTACGCTTTGAAAACGTTTCTGACGACCGGCTTCTTCGCAGGCTTTGTCTATTGGCTTGCGGCGGGCCAATTTGCAGGCCGCGCCAGGCTTGAACCGGCGACAGCCCAAGGGCCTTCAGTCCCCGACGTTGTCGCGCAATCGCCCGGCGAAAGCTCGAACGCGGAAAGCGCTCCCCAACGCAAACCAACGACGCTCGCGACGCCACGGCCGACCTATCGCACGCTTCTGAACCGGCTCAGTTTCAGACAGAGCGAAACAGGCCCGGCAGAGGCAAATGCCGCACCCGTCGACGGACAAAACACCGAACAAAACACCGGCTCGGCCGATCCGAACCGCTAGTTCGCGTCTCATCGGCAACAAAAATATTTGGGCGAGTCGACGCCAAATGCCCAACAAGGCAGCAAATCCGAGGACTTCCGTCGCCGTCTTACCGTGCCGCATCATGATTGCTGCAATGCAACACTTCTGCTATGATCGGGTTTTTCGGGGGGATCTCGCCCGTGTTCGATTTTGCGCTCCATTTCCGATGCCTGCAAAAGGCTACCGAGGCCCTTTTTGAAATGGGCCAGGCTTCGCTTGCCGCTGGAATTGCATGGCAAAGCAATTTCAACGACGAACTGGTTAATACCATTCACGCGACGACAAGCCCGCCTGCGGCACCGAACATCGACCCGTTTTCGCTCTGGCAAAACTGGCTCGACTGTTGGACGAACGTCAACGCTCCGCCGCGAACCAATAACCCGATGGCCGAGGCTTGGCAGGCATGGGCAACGCCCGCCTCGACGGCAATGGTGGCTGGCGCCGCCGCTTGGCCTTCGCTCACCGCAAACGTATTCCTGAACGCGAGCCCGTGGACTTTCTACCAAGGTCCGCTGACGGCGATGATGCTGAGCTACGGCGTGCCCTACTCGGTCGCCGCTCCAACAGCACGAGCAAGCACCTGCGCGATGGATGCCGCCGACGCGGCGTGCGCGCAATGGCGCTCCATGTTCAACGACAACAACAGCCCGCGCAATAGCTTCGAGCCGCGCCGGCGGCGTGCGTCCTATCTCCACTAACGCGCCAAACGACGAGCCGGCTCAACCGCAAAATCAGTCCGTACCGGACGCCGCTGGTGCATCGGCCGATGGAGCTGCTTGATCTCCGCTTTCTGAAGCAGCAGGCGGCGTGGGCTCAGCCGTTTTTGGCTTGGCTGGCTTCTTCGCGGTAGCCGTCTTGGTCTTCTTCGCAGCTGCCGGTTTCGCCGCGCCATCACCTGTCGACGCGGCACCCGCCGATGTAGCGCCTGCTCCGCTCTCCGGAATGCTGCCGGTGTGAGCAGCCCAGGGCAAGACTTCAGAAGCGCCTGCTTTGGCGGCTTTCTGGGCCTTTTCTGCTTCTTTCTTCATCGCCGCAAGCGACCGGCACCCGGCCGTAGTCCCCTTGCTCGCACCCTCTGCGGGCGTGCCGACAACCCAGATGCACGCCGAATTACCGCCGCATGCGGTTTCATCGAGCTTTTTGCAAGACACCGCCGCGCTCGCTTTCTTGGCCTTGGGCTTCGCGGGAGCAGCATCGGCGTGAGCGGGTGTCTCGGACGCAGCCGCTGCGCCGGCAGGCGCCGTCGCCTTTTTGGCTTTAGCCTGATGCTTCGGAGCAGCCGGTGCAGCTTCCGGCGCGGGCGTGCTTTCGCTCGCCTGGGGCGGTTCTGGCGGCGGCGCTGCTTCCTGTTGAGTTTCCGGCGGCGGCAATGTCGTGTCCTGCGCCACGGCCGACGTCGCGGAACTGCTGTCGACAAACGACGGCGTCGACGGCTGAGCTTCAGGCGTGTCGGAGGCCGCAGTTTGCGCCGGCGGATCGGGCGGTATGGTGACCGTTATCTCTTCCGCCGAGAGCGGCAACGCCAATGCGCTCCCAGCCAAAAACAGCACCGCAAGGTATCCGCTCAGTCTCGACACGGTCGCTCTCCCCCCTCAGAAAACTTCCCATTTCCTTAGCATTTCGAGCCCTGGCGACCTACGCCAAACAACGCTCCCGCGCCATTTTTATGTTTATGGAATTGATGCGATGCGCAATGGCAATGCAGCGAACCTAACATGCGGATTTTGCAATGAATAACCAGCCGAGCAAAGCCCTAAGGGATTTGCATTTCGCGGCGTTCGGCGCATCCGGCCATCGGATCAGCCCCGCGCGCCTCTCGAATAGAGCTATCCGCCCCCGCGAATCGCAGCGCCAAAGCGTGTGCCCGCCGCTTTGGCTTCGCCTACAAAAAACGGCGATCCTGATCGTCGAGAACCGCGTATCGGCAAGCCGCCGAGCACGCTCCGACTGAACCTGTCCCCGTGTGGCGATCGCCAACGTCACGTGACCCGGACTTTCGTTAAAGCGTCATAATCCTTACGCGTGCGGCGTGTCGCGTTGCCGCTTCGCCCGCACTTGCGACCGACACCGTCGCCCCTATAGTGCCGCGCGTTCCTCACCCTACAATCAAATCGAAAGCCAGCCCGCATGACCGCCGCACCCAAAGCCGTGAAGAAAGTCGTCCTCGCCTATTCGGGCGGCCTCGATACGTCGATCATTCTGAAATGGCTGCAGGAAACCTACGACGCCGAAGTCGTGACGTTTACCGCCGATCTCGGCCAGGGCGAGGAACTGGAGCCGGCGCGCAAGAAAGCTCTGCTGCTCGGCATCAAGCCCGAGAACATTTTCGTCGAAGACCTGCGCGAGGAATTCGTCCGCGACTACGTATTCCCGATGTTCCGCGCCAACGCCGTCTACGAAGGCGTCTATCTCCTCGGAACGTCGATCGCCCGCCCGCTCATCTCGAAAAAGCAGATCGAGATCGCCAAGAAGGTCGGCGCCGACGCCGTCTGCCACGGCGCGACGGGCAAAGGCAACGATCAGGTCCGCTTCGAGCTTGGCTATTATGCTCTGCAGCCGGGCATCAAGATCATCGCCCCCTGGCGCGAATGGGCGTTCAAGGGCCGCGAAGAACTTTTGAAGTTCGCTCGGGATCATCAAATTCCCGTCGCCAAGGACAAGGAAGGCGAGTCGCCGTTCTCGGTCGACGCCAACCTTCTGCACTCGTCCTCGGAAGGCAAGGTTCTCGAAGATCCGGCCGTTAAAGCCCCCGAGCTGGTCTATCAGCGCACGATTTCTCCGATGGCCGCGCCCGACAAGGTGACGACGATCAAGATCGGCTTCGAGAAAGGCGACGCCGTTTCGCTGGACGGCAAGAAGCTCTCTCCGGCGACGCTGCTCAAGGCGCTGAACGATCTCGGCCGCGACAATGGCATCGGCCGCATCGACCTCGTCGAAAACCGCTTCGTCGGCATGAAGTCGCGCGGCGTCTACGAAACGCCAGGCGGCACGATCCTGCTTGCGGCCCATCGCGCCATCGAGAGCATCACGCTCGATCGCGGCGCCGCGCATCTGAAAGACGAGATCATGCCGCGCTACGCCGAGCTGATCTATAATGGCTTCTGGTTCGCGCCCGAGCGTGAGATGCTGCAAGCCTTGATCGACAAATCGCAGGAGCACGTCGAAGGCGAAGTGACGCTCGAACTCTACAAGGGCAACGTCATCACCGTCGGACGCGAGAGCCCGAAGTCGCTTTATTCGCCGACCCTCGTGACCTTCGAGGACGACAAGGGCGCTTACGACCAGAAGGATGCCCAGGGCTTCATCAAGCTCAACGCGCTGCGGCTGCGCACGCTTGGACAGCGGAACCCAAAGTAGACTTCGAGCTTATTATCGGGATGAACGACGCGGAATTTGATCATGATCGTCATCACCAGGAACGGAGAGACGACCGTCATTGACGGATGGCGCGAATGGGTCGTTCGCGCCGTCGTCTTCCTTGCGATGCTTCTGCTGCTCGCAGTTGTCGTATTTCTGATGCTCGGGCTGGCGGTCACGCTCGGCGCCGTCCTGATGATCACCATTCCGGCGGTGATCGTGGTCGCGTTGCTCGGCTCGATGTTCGCGAAACATTAACGCTAGGCTGGCGCGCCCGCCGCGCGACAGATCCGTGACGGTAAGCTAACTCTTGACACCCGTGGCACGGTCCACGACATGGCGATCTCGCGCAGGATGAGCGCCAGCGCGCGTCCGGCAAAGCACCGCGGCGACAAACTTAGGGACAGATATGACGACGGCGCCGAGCAAAACCCCCATCGTAACGCCTTCGGAATGGGCGCCGCAGAAAGCGATCTGGACGGCGTGGCCCGCCGACCCCGGCGAATGGAACGGCGATCTCGAAACGCCGCGCCGTGACGTGGCGGCGCTGGTCCGCGCGCTGAGCATCGCCGGCAACAAGGTCCGCGTCCTTGCGAACGGCGACGAAGCGCAAACGACCGCGCATGCTGCCCTATCGATCGACGTCGCGGAAATCATCCCGGCGAAGTACGGCGACATCTGGCTGCGCGATACCGGACCGATCTTTGCACGGACGCCTGAAGGCGTCGTCGCGCTGCGCTTCAAGACGAACAGCTGGGGCGGCAAGTACGACCTTCCCGACGACGCGACCGTCGGCGACCATGTTGCCTCCATCGCCAAGACACCGATCCGTCGTTTCGACTTCGTGCTTGAAGGCGGCGCGGTCGATCACGACGGCGAAGGCACGATCCTGACGACGCGGCAAACGCTTCTGAACCCCAACCGCAACGGCTGGGCAAAAGACGCTGCCGAGGCAGCGCTTCGTGAAGCCTTCGGTGCGAAGAAAATCATCTGGATCGACGAGGGTCTGAAGAACGATCACACGGACGGACACGTCGACAACATCGCGCGCTTCGTGGCGCCGGGCCGCGTCGTCTGCCAGGCACCTGCCGGACCCGACGATCCGAACGCCGCGACGCTCGACGCCATCGCCGCGACGCTGGCTCGCGAAACCGATGCCGCAGGGCGCAAGCTCGACGTCATCCGCATTCCGGGCGTCGGCCTCTATCGCAACGCGCTCGGCGAAGTCTCGCCTGCATCACACATGAACTTCATCATCGCCAACGCCGTCGTCGTCGTACCGATCTACGGAACCGCCACCGAAGCCGACGCGCTGCAAGCCCTGCAAGCTGTCTTCCCGGATCGCGCCGTCGTCGGCGTGTCCTCGCGCGGCCTGCTCGGATGCGGCGAGGCGGGCGGCGGCTCGTTCCACTGCATCACTCAACAGGAGCCGGCCTGATGTCGAAACGATCGATCACCGTCGGCACGATCCAGACGTCGTATGGTCACGACCTCAAAGCCAACATTGGCAAGACGGAAGCCTTCGTGCGTGAAGCTGCACGCAAGGGCGCTGAGGTGATTTTGCCGTCGGAGCTGTTCGAGGGCATCTACTTCTGCACGCGACAGGACCCGAAATGGTTCGAGACGGCCCACGCCGCAAACGAACATCCCTGCGTGCTCGCACTCAAGAAACTCGCGAAAGAGCTTGGAGTCGTCATTCCGATCTCGTTCTTCGAGAAGGACGGTCCGCGCTATTACAACAGCATCGCGATCGCCGATGCCGACGGCGAAATCCTCGGCGTCTACCGCAAGAGCCACATCCCGGATGGCCCCGGCTATCAGGAAAAGTATTATTTCCGCCCAGGCGACACTGGCTTCAAAACCTGGGCGACGAAGTTCGGCCGCATCGGCGTCGGCATCTGCTGGGATCAGTGGTATCCGGAATGCGCCCGCGCCATGGTGCTGCAAGGCGCTGAAATCCTGTTCTATCCGACCGCTATCGGCTCCGAGCCCTACGATGCGGCGCTCGACACGCATCTGCCGTGGCAGCGCGCGATGCAGGGCCATGCGGTCTCGAACGCCGTTCCGATCGTCGCCGCCAACCGCATCGGCCTCGAGGACAACGCCGGCGTGAAACAGAAATTCTATGGCCACTCGTTCATCAGCGATCATCGCGGCGAGCTTGTCGAAAGTTTCGGGTCGTCAGACGAAGGCGTATTGATCCATGCCTTTGACCTCGACCTGATCGAAAGCTATCGTGCCGACTGGGGATTTTTCCGGGATCGCCGGACCGATCTCTACGCGAAAAGCATCGTCTAAAGATAGACCAACGCGACAACTCCGGGAGCCGCCATGAAGATCAGCGCCAGGAACGTTCTGAAGGGGAAAGTCGTCGACATCGTCAAAGGCGCGACGACCGCCCATGTCCGCATTGATGTCGGCGGCACGATCGTCACCGCTTCGATCACCAACGAATCCGTCGACGATCTGGGCCTTGTCAAAGGCATGACGGCATCGGCGGTGATCAAATCCTCCGACGTCATGGTGGCCATAGACTAAACATGAAAATGCAGAGATCGATCTGGGCCGCAGTTGCAGCGGCGGCATGTCTGGTGCCATTGAACGCCTATGCCGCCGAGCCGGGCGGCTGCGAAACCTTCGCCTGGGCGATCGCAACCGAGCTGCAATGGCTGAAGGCCGCCGACAGCGAAGCCGTCGCGTCCGGCGCCACCCTCAAGGAACCTCCTGCGAAAGCCATCGCGCTGTCGCTGCTCCCGATGGAGCAAGTCAAGTTCACGGCCGACCAGAGCCGTCGCCGCAAGGAAGCCGACAAAACCCAGTTCGGTGGTGCCGTGACGTTCGAAAACGTCGGCGAGCCCGGCATCTATCAGATTTCCCTTCCGATACGGAGCTGGGTCGACGTCGTGCAAGACGGCAAGACTCTCAAATCCGCCGCGCATACCAGCAAAACGGATTGCGATGGCGTCCGGAAAAGCATCCGTTTCGCGATGGGCCAGGGACCGGTAACGGTGGAAATCAGCGGCATTCCATCGGACACGGTGAAATTCGTCATCCGCCGCGGCGACTGAGGTGCTTGCGACTTCGGCTTGACGAAACGATGCGTCTTGCCGAAGGCTGGCCGCCATGAACTTTATCGACGATACGCCTCGCCTTGAGCTGTTCCGCATCGGCCGGATTCCAATCCGGATCGACGTCACGTTTATATTCGTGCCGCTACTGCTGCTCGGCATCCTGCAGCAGGCGCCTTTTGCAATTGCGGCACCGGCGTTCGCAGCCATCGTTATCGGCGTGTTTTTATCGGTCCTGTTTCACGAACTCGGCCATGCTGCACTGGCGCGGCTCTTCGGCGTGCCGGTCGGCGAAATCCTCGTCGGCGGATTTTACGGCTACGCGCGGATGCTTGCGAACGCACCGTCGACGCTCGCGAATATCATCATTTTGTTCGCGGGACCCTTGGCGAACGCCGCGATCTTCCTTGCGCTCTGGCGCCTGCTCGGCTCGCCGGAGGTCTCGGGCGCCGGATATTTCCATTATACCGATCGGCCCGACTGGATGAGCGAGACACCTTGGCTGGCGCATGCCACGGTGACGCTCGCCCGCATCAATCTGGCCATGGCCATTTTCAATCTTCTTCCTGCCTTCCCACTCGACGGCGGCCGCATTTACCGCGACATCATCGCGACGTTCGCCTCCCGCGCCATGGCTGCCAAGATCATCGCCGGACTGGGCGTCGCCGTTGGACTTTGGGCCGCCGTCACCGGATTTCGCATCGACATCGTCCTGATGCTGATCGGCGCCCAGATCGCCATCATGAACTGGGCCATCCTGAAGCGGCCGGACGATGCCGAACAGCTTTAGCGCAACACGCTCCCCGCATATGACCCGCACCGATTTGCCAAATCCATCTCATCCGGCCATATCTCGGGCAATCTCCACCGCCTCTCCGTCGCGATCCGGTCACGAATGTCCGGAACACTTCCCCGACCCGCGCCCGACAACTGAACATGGCAACTGAGCTTCGAACGCCCGACCGATGACCCGCGTTTCCGTCAACCGCACGCTCAACCGCCTCTATGGGCTCCTGACGGCCGTCCTGCTGCTGTTGTTGGCCTCGAAATTCGCCGACGACATATCCGGCCTCCCCCCATTTGTCGTGTCCGCTGCCAATAAAATCTATGACTTCATGCGGGACATGTCCCTGCTGATCGCGACCGGCGGCGTCGCCTACCTCTCGAACATTTTCCAGAAGCGCTCCAAGTTCGTCGAAAGCCTGGAGGAGGAATGGCGCAACATCGTACGCACCAAGTCGGCGCTTCTTTCGACCTGCGAAAAACCTTATCTCGCGACCGACGATTATCTCGCGGCATTCTACAAGATCAGCGAAACCATCGACACGATGCGCATCGTCTATAAAAATTCGGGCGAGACGAGCACGCTTGTCGGGCTTTATCCCTACGCGCCGCTGCACGATATGCGCCGGGCGCTCCAAACGCTCGACCCGCGCACCAACCCGGAGGCGACGGCGGAACAGAAGACATTGGTCCGCGAAGCGATCCTGCAGTCCTTCTTCGCGCTCCGTGAAACGTTCCTCGAAGAACTCGATCTCGAAGAGCCGCAAAGCCCGTTATTAATTTCCGGAGCACGCCGGCTGAAGGTCCCTGGTGCGGACATGGCCGCGCGCATCATGCAGGATCACCAGCGCCGCCGGCTGGCGCGTGAGCCGGCGCCGAAGCCCGAGGTCGATGCCTTTCTGACGGCGCTGCGGACCCGGGAAGAGGAAAATGCGCGACCGTCGGCCGAAAAACCCTTACAGACGTGAAGATATCGCTGCCGACTGATAAGCCGCACCCGGCCCGAAACCCCCTGCCCTAGCGGCAGGCCGGGCGATCATGCTAGGTGCGGGCGATATTGCGCCGCACCGCGGCGCTCAGCCGATTCAACTCTAGGTTTCCAATGGCCCTTCGCAATATCGCGATCATCGCGCACGTCGACCATGGCAAGACGACACTGGTCGACGAGCTTTTGAAGCAATCCGGCTCCTTCCGCGAAAACCAAAAAGTCGCCGAACGCGCCATGGATTCCAACGACATCGAGCGCGAACGCGGCATCACCATTCTCGCGAAATGCACCAGCGTCGAATGGAAGGGCACGCACATCAACATCGTCGATACGCCCGGCCACGCCGACTTCGGCGGTGAGGTTGAGCGCATCCTGAACATGGTCGACGGTGTGGTCGTCCTCGTCGACGCCTCCGAAGGCCCGCTGCCGCAGACCAAATTTGTCGTCTCGAAAGCGCTGAAACGCGGTCTCCGCCCGATCGTCGCGATCAACAAGATCGACCGCCCGGACGAGCGTCACCTTGATGTGCTGAACGAGGTCTTCGACCTGTTCGCCAATCTCGATGCGACGGACGAGCAGCTTGATTTCCCCGTGCTCTACGGCTCAGGCCGCAGCGGCTGGATGGCGCGCGATCCGTCGGGACCGAAGGAAAATCTTGGGCCGATGTTCGACTTGATCCTCGAGCACGTGCCGCCGCCCGCCGTCGACGACGGCCCGTTCCGCATGCTGGCGACGACGCTCGACGCCGATCCGTTTCTCGGCCGTATTCTGACCGGCCGCATCACATCGGGCACCGTCAAGCCGAACCAGGCGCTGAAGGCGCTCGACCGCGACGGCAAGGTGCTCGAACAGTTCCGCGTGCAAAAGGTTCTTGCCTTTCACGGCCTCGAACGGACGCCCGTCGAGCAAGCCGGCGCCGGCGACATCATCGCGCTGGCCGGCATGAGCCTGGCGAACGTCGCCGATACGCTATGCGATCCCTCCGTCGAGGAACCGCTTCCCGCGCAGCCGGTCGATCCGCCGACACTGTCGATGACCTTCCGCATCAACGACGGTCCGTTCGCCGGACAGGAAGGCGACAAGGTGCAAAGTCGCGTCATCCGCGATCGCCTCTTCAAGGAAGCCGAGCGCAACATCGCCATCCGCATCGACGAAAATGACGACAAGGACAGCTTTATCGTCTCGGGCCGGGGCGAATTGCAGCTCGCCATCCTGATCGAGAATATGCGCCGCGAAGGTTTCGAGCTGACGGTTTCGCGCCCGAAGGTCGTGTTCGAGGTCGACCCGGAAACCAAACAGCGGCTCGAACCGATCGAGGAAGTCATCGTCGACGTCGACGACAACTACACGGGCGTCGTCGTGCAGAAGCTTGCCGAACGCAAAGGCGATCTCCTGGAAATGAAACCGTCGGGCGGCGGGCGCACGCGCATGGTGTTCCACGTCCCGACGCGCGGCCTGCTCGGCTATCAGTCGGAGCTTCTCTCCGACACGCGCGGCACCGGCATCATGAACAAGCTGTTTCACTCATATAAACCGTTCAAGGGCGAGATCGCCGGACGGCGAACGGGTGTTTTGATCTCGAACAGTCCGGGTGAAGCCGTTGCTTATGCGATCTTCAACCTGCAGGACCGCGGCCCCTTCATGGTCAACCCGCAAGATCGCGTTTACGAGGGCATGATCGTCGGCGAGCACTCGCGCGAGAACGACCTCGAAGTCAATGTCGTAAAGGGTAAGAAGCTCACCAACGTCCGCGCGTCGGGCAAAGACGAAGCGGTGCTGCTGACTCCTCCGATGCGGCTGACGCTCGAAAAGGCGATGAGCTACATCACCGATGAAGAACTCGTCGAAGTGACGCCCAAATCCATTCGCCTGCGCAAGCGTTGGCTCGATCCCAACGAGCGCAAGCGCCAGACTCGCAAGAGCGAGGCCGAGCGCGCCAGCGGTGCTGCTTAAGCCCCGGACTTGCCGTGAAATCGCGTGATCGGGAAAAATTCCCGCATTGCCGTGCTGAATCGGAACTCCCACGTAGGGGTCATCGCCCCAGCAAACCACAGGAGTTTCCGATGAAACGCATGCTTTTGGCTTCTTCGCTCATCCTTGCCTTTTCGCTCCCCGCCCTCGCCGACGCACCTTTGAACGAAGACGAACAAAAGCAGGCAACCGCTGCCGCCGCGGCCTGGGGCTGTGAAGGCGGCAAATGGGAAAAAGAAACCGAAGCATCCGGCGTATTCGAACTCGACGACGCCAAGTGCAAGGATGGCAGGAATTACGACCTGAAATTCGACAAGGATTTCAAGCTGCGCAGCATGACCGCAGACTGAGCATTTTTTCTCCCTGGACTTGGAAAGCGCACGAGAGTCGATTGGCTCTCGTGCGCTTTTGATTCCATTGACTTGACTGCCGACGTTTGGTTTCTGATTCCAATCCCCAAAGCTCCTGGAAGATAAATCGCCGTGATCTGGCCCAAAGGCGTTACTCCGACCCCAGCCTTTGAGCGCGCCGCGCGCTTCCTGGAACAGCCCAGCGGCAATCTTTTCGTCACCGGCCGCGCCGGCACCGGAAAATCGACTCTCCTGAAAGCGCTGCGCGATGCCTACGCCGACCGCATGGTTGTACTGGCGCCGACCGGCCTTGCCGCCATCAATATCGGCGGTCAGACGATCCATTCGTTCTTCGGCTTTCCGCCGCGCTTGATTCAAGAGACTGACATCAAGCGCAGCCGCAACGGCCGCGTGATGCGCAAGCTCGAATTCCTCGTCATCGACGAAGCCTCGATGGTGCGCTCGGATTTGATGTGGGGCATCGACCGCGCGATGCGCATCAACCGCGGCCGCCCGCGCGAGGCGTTTGGCGGCGCTCGCGTTCTATTGTTCGCTGATCTTCACCAGCTGCCGCCGGTGATCCAGGAACCGGAGGTGCTAACGCATCTCACGGACATCCATGGCAGTCCATTCTTCTTCCTGATCGAGGCCCTGCGCGAAGGCGCTGGCACGTCGCTTCTCGAGCTGACCCAAATCTTCCGGCAGACGGACGACGATCTGATCCGCGTCTTGAATGCGGTCCGCGACGGCAATGTCAACGACAGCGATCTCGCCTTCATCAACACCTGCGTCCGCCCGATCCGCACCCTCGCCGAAGGCGAACCCTACGTCATCCTGACGACCACAAACGCGGCGGCGAAACGCATCAACAACCGCTACCTCGAAGCGCTCCCCGAGCGCGCCGTCCGCTTCAACGCGACGATCACCGGTGACTTCAACGCCAATATCGAACCCGCCGATCCGGCCCTCGAGCTGAAACCCGGCGCCAAAGTGATGATGCTGCGCAACGACCCGGACAAACGCTGGGTCAACGGCACGGTCGCCCGCATCTCGCGTCTCACCGATAAACAGGTTTTCGTCGACGTGAACGGCCGCGAATACGAGGTCGAGCCGGTCGCCTGGGAGCACCGCCGCTACGCCTTCGACCAATCGGCGGAAAAGATCGTCGAGACGGTCGCAGGTACCTTCAAGCAGTTTCCGCTACGCCTCGCCTGGGCGCTGACGATCCACAAAGCGCAAGGGTTGACCCTCGATAAGGTCTACATCGATCTTGGTACCGGCACCTTCGCGCACGGCCAGACCTATGTCGCTTTGTCGCGATGCCGGACGATGCAGGGTCTAGCGCTCGCGCGCCCGCTGACCCGCCGCGACATCATCTTTGATTCCGCGGCCCTCGGCTATCGCGAGGTTTTTCCGCAGCTTCCGATGGAACCTTGAGACGCCAAATCCGTTTCGCATCTGCGAAGGCGAGGATAGGTGTTTACCTACCTGTCAGGGTTAAGCTAACCTACTTTAGTAGGTAGAAACCGGCCTCAAACGGGGCTGAATTCCCCTTTTTTAGGACGCGCCGCAAAAAAGATGTTGCGGTGCACAAAACTATCCGCTATATATTTTTCAAGGTTTCGCCGTCGAGCGTCGACCGCATTTGAGAGCACATTACAAATTTTTCTGAGGAGTGTCCCCCATGAACGATGCCTTTACACGTCAAGTCCAGGACTTCACCCGCCAGGCCCAGGAAATGTTCACCGCTGGCAAGGATGCCAAGGTGCCGGAGAACATCTCGGCATTCGCT
>NZ_JBAYUV010000015.1:0-64709 GCF_041674905.1 Hyphomicrobium sp. | reverse complement strand
GAAACCGCGCAGCAATAAGGCTCCATAAGCAAGAAGGCCCCCGATATCGGGGGCCTTCTTGCTGGCGTCGGTGCTGCACTTTTGCTCCGGAAATCTGCTGCACATTCTCTCCGGCGTTGACAGGTCTCTCTAAAATCCGAATTCACGAGCGCCAGGGATCATACTCTGGCGCTTTTTCGTTCTGTGCGATGGCTGCTGTCTTGACGGCTTGGCTCAGTGGGTCAGCTTGATGAACAGGGGTGCGCTCAATGCGCAATTAGCCGTCCTCAAACGATGACTGTCCGCCATCCTGTTGCAACGAGAAAGGATCAAACGCGATACCATCCGCAAACGACGATTGCAGCACCATAAGAAAGCCGCTTAAACTTCAATCCAGATGAGCCGAAGCCCTCCGCTCAGTCACGCCGCAAACTGTCTCAAAGCATTCGATGACGGACAAGACTTAGCGCTACGACGTGTAAGTCCTAAAAACTATAAACTCCTATAAACTTTTTGACTGCGCGTTTGACGGCGATTGGCTCAGGAGCTTCGCCGATTCCGCGTCGGTGCGCGCCACAGGATAAGCGTCGCAACGCCCATGGCGTCAGCTGCGGCCGAGCCGCGACCAGAGTACATAGTGCGCGGCGGGGGACGCGCCTCGGCCTTGGCCAAAATGCGAAATCCCGAGTCACGGTACAAACAGCAACACGCAGTAGGTTGCGAACAGCATGAGATGCATGGCCCCCTGGATTGGAGAGCTCCGTGGGCCAACGAATGTCAGCGTCGTCAGCACTAATGTGAGACCAACCAAAAATGTGTCGAGCGGACTAAGTCCCAGGACCACGGCTTTGCCCTTGATGAGCCCGATAACGAGAACGGCCGGCACGGTAAGACCTACGGTCGAGACAAAGGCGCCAAGGCAAAGGTTCGCCACCCTTTGCATTTTGTCGGCAAGCGCGGCCTTTATGGACGTGATCGATTCTGGCGTGAAAACGATGATGGCGATCACGACGCCGCCAATCGCCGCGGGTGCCTTGGCGCGTTCGATTCCAAAATCGATCAGAACGGCCAAGTGGTGAGCGAGCAGCACGATCGGTAGCATCAGCCCCGCCAGCACCAGCGAGCGGATAAAAACCGCTCGCCGATCCCGTGTACCAATGGTCAGCGCGGAATCGTCTGGGCAGTCCTCAGCGCGCTTTGCGGACGCCATCGACGCGGCCGATACAGGTTGGATAAAAAAACGCCGATACCGTCCGACCTGCATCGCGAGAAAAACCAAGTAGAGGGCTCCGGTCAGCATGGCGATGGGCCACGCCTGGCGCGGCGTAAAGCTGCCATCTTGCGAACTCAGGAAATTCGGTAAGATCAACCCGGTGGCGGTTAGCAGGACGATCATGGACAGGTATGCGACCGCACCTTGGGGATTGAACTCCTGCTCGCCATAGCGAAGTCCGCCCAGGAGCAAGCAGAGTCCCGTTACGAGGTTGAGGATGATCATCATGACCGCGAAAATTGAATCTCGCGCGATCGTGGTGGCTTCGCCTGGCCCGATCATCACCGCGGCGATCAGGATAACTTCGATGGAGACCACGGTGAATGTAAGGATAAGTGTGCCAAGGGGCTCACCCAGCAAATGCGCCAGATGGTCGGCCTCGCGCACGACACCGAAAGCCGCGAAAAGGATGATCGAAAACAGAATTAAGAAGCAGACGATCGCGGTCGCAATCGGGATGGGATAGGCAAGCCATATCTTGCCTCCAAGCTCGAATGCAGCGACGGCGCCCCATGCCAGCGCAAGGCGAATAAAGGTCGTGTACGGCAAGAGCTGCCGAACCGATAAGCGAGCCCCTGATGCTGAAGGAATTTTCTGGGAATCCACTGCCTACCCCATGACTTGGGGTCGTCCCTAAAGCTCATTTGCGACAGGCAGGTCGTCCCGCTGACGCCCTTGCGGGTGCGGAGCTATAGACGAATTTTTTTATGTCCGTCAATTCCCGCGTGGCGGCAGGCTCGATCCGGGGCCGCCCGAAACCGCTCGACGCAAAAAGGCTGGGAGCACCTACTCCCAGCCAAGTATGTGCACACCAGTTGCGCACAGGGAACAGCGAAGAACCCGACGAATAAACACGCCTCCGGCTGGACTTCGTTGATAAGTCGTAAGCCTGCGGTCATCGCAACGGGCCGGTCGCCGGCTCCTGTTCAGGATGCGCCGGCGACAGAACTCGTGCGTCAGGCTGTCAGCAAACCGGCGAACAAGGAGATGCCTGCAATAAGGCCGACGCAGCCAGCAAACCGGTTCAAGGAAACCGACAGCGTGCCGAACCGATCGAACGCTGCTCCGAGAGCAATCCCTGAAATGTGCAACACACCCGTCGCGACGATGAAGCCTGCTGCATAAGGAAGGAATGCGATCCCGAGGCCAGCGCCTTCATTGCCGTGCGCATGGCCATGAAAGAGGGCAAACACGCCCACCAGCGCCATCGCCGCGATCGTCGGCAGGCGTACCCCGAGAGCGATCGCCATCCCCATTACAATCACGGACAGAGCGATGCCAGCCTCCACCATAGGCAACGGCCATCCGTAGTATCCGAGCAAGCCGCCAACAACCATTGTGCCTATGAACGCTGACGGCACGAGCCAAAGCGCTCGTCCCCCCAAATTGGCAGCGTAAAGACCGACTGCGACCATAGCGAGAATATGATCGAGACCGTTGAAGGGATGAAGAAAGCCATGGCTGAATGTGTCGACCGAGCCCGCTCCAACATGAGCTGACGCCGGCATGACAGCCGCCAACGAAAGCAAGCCCGCCATCCCGGCCACTGAGAGCGCGTGTTTTGCTATCGAATTTCTTTTCATTGCGGTCTCCTATTTGAATACTTTGTTGCGGTGACCGAGGTGCCCCTCAGCAACGAGCGTCCCAACCACGTCGAGAACGACGCGGCAGGCAAGTTGCGCCGTATTGTCGTTGACATCGTAGGGTGGCGAGACTTCCACGACCTCCATGCCGCACAGTCCTTCGCGTGCGATGGTGTGGATCATCTCAAAGGCTTCCCTGGGCAGAAGACCGCCAGGCTCCGGAGAACCAGTTCCGGGGGCAAAACCTGGATCGATGGAATCGATATCGAATGACAAGTAGACGGCCTTGCAGCCTTCCCATGCCATCTCCAACGCGATCTCCGCCGCCTTCTGCGGTCCGTGGTGTTGCACGTCGTGCATCGTGAGCACGCTCGTACCGCGGCGCTTCGCGACCGCCGTACCGGGCCGATTGCCATACCAGCCGCCAATTCCGATTTGCACGAGATTCTTCGGATGACAGTTCGGCAGGCCGACATCGTGCATGTGGCTATGGTCGCGGTGCGAGGCGTGAGAACCCTCGTGGGTCGTCCAGAACCAGGGCGTGGTATGCATCCGTTCATCCATATCCTTCTCCTGGATATCGATGTGCCGGTCGATGTGGATGATGCCGACGTTCCCGTCGATATGCGGAGCGATGCCGCGCACGTTCGGAAATCCGAGGCTGTGATCGCCTCCGCAAATGATCGGGAACACGCCGGACGTGTAAATGTGAGAAACGGCTTTGGTTACCTGATCGAACGTTTTCTCGATGTTTCCGGGGATGACGAAAATATCGCCGGCGTCGCAGAGATCGAGTTCTTCGTAGATATCAACCCCGCCGTCGAACCAATATCCGTCATAGAGCGCGGATATGCGCCTCACCGCTTGCGGTCCAAAGCGGGTGCCGGGCCTGTACGTCGTCGCTGAATCGAAGGGCGCGCCGACGAATGCCGCCTCGTAGTTCCCGATTTTGCGAATGTCCTCGCAATAAGGCGCCTTCATAAACGTATTGATGCCCGCAAAAGCCGGCTGATGGCCGCGGCTGAACAGAGAGATGTTGCGGTCGACTACTGAATCGGCGGCCTCAAGACCGAATTGCAAGGACTGTTTGACTTCCTCGTCCTGCTTCTGCTGCGAGATGCGCGAAAGCGTATGCATGGACTTTGCGCCGTGGGTATCCTCGCGTTTCACTCCATGCAGATGGGGGTGTCTGTGTCTGTGCGTCCCGCTCCCATTGTTTTTGTCGTCAGTCATTTCGACTTCCTTTTGAAATAAAGTTATGACGACAAAGGTTCCATAAATGAGCCGCGCTGAACACTCTCCAAATATCAATCGATAGCATTGCTCAAATCAATGATGACGGTTTGCGTCGAGGGCGGGCAATCGTGCTTTCTACGGCGCTCGTCAGCGCCACGCTTGGCGCGCAAAGAAGATCGGATTTGTGAGCGGAGCAGATGCGATGAGGCGATTTTTGTCGCTCAAGATAGATTCAATATGGAGATGTCGCCGGCGCAGAAAATATAACTGCGCGCTGAAATAAGCGCCCCGACAACATTCGAAGCGCAAGGCAGAAAACTTCTCATGCTTCCCAACTTAGGGAGCATCGCATCTTGATTATCTATCGAGCAGTTTTCTGAGTTTGAATTCGTTCTCTTTAGTCGAAGGCAGGACGGCGAATGCGCGCAAAATCAACCCGTCCCGCACGTGGCGCGCCACAATGCAGGTAAATTGCCCAATCGCATTTATGGAAAAAATATTGCGCATGAGAACGAAGCTCCGATGCCGGAAATGATGCCACGGCAATCGCCGTGGCATCACGCCTACTATGATACACTTCGTCAGGGTTACTGGAAGGTGGCTAGGAGGTGTCCCGCATAGATAACCAATCCACCCGCAAGCAGAGTTAAGTATGGCAACATACCTGCGCGGCGAGGGACCGGTTTTCCGTTTTCCTCCAAGTCATCCTGCATCCAACTCGGAAATTTTCCTCCGTCGGTTACATAATGGCGGTAAGCGAAAATCGGGATAATTCCAGCCACAATAATAAGACTAGTCAACAACACCCGCTGACCCCAGAAATCCGCGCCCCACCCCATGATGAGAAGATTTACGAAGCCGCAAATCGCGCCTACGGTCAGCAACCAAGTTGGAGCACGATAGGGTCGCTTTTGATTTGGGCGATCCACGCGATGCAGCCATCCGGCCTGTAGATTCAGGAAAACAAAGACCATGTAAGTCGTGTTCGCGAGAACGATGAGAAAGACATAGTCCGAGATCGAAAGAAGCAACATGTTGAAGCAGAGATCGGTCCACATGGCTGCCACAGGCGCACCATGGCTATTGATGCGAGAAAGATATTTTGGCAGCCAGCCGTCGTGCGAACCCTGATACAGCGTGCGCGACGAACCAGCCATGGCGGTCATAACCACGAGGCAGATCGACAAAGTCAGAATCGCGATAATGCAGTTGCCCAACATCGGTCCGGCGCCGACCATTTGGGTCATCACTTTACCCACACCGGTGCCGTCGTAGATGCCAGGGTCGAGAAGCCCCTCTAGGCCAAGGTAGCCTTGAAATGCGACCGGAACGAGCGTGTAGAATGCGATACAGAGCAATCCCGAATACACCAATGCTCGAACGGTATCATGTCCCGGATTCTTAAATTCGCTCACATAGCAGACGGCTGTTTCGAATGGGTACGTTGACCACGCCGCCAGCAATAGGCACGCCATCAGGGTCGTGACCCCAACCATATCCCAGCTACCATTCACCGGCTGTCCCGCCGCGTCATGGATGAGTGGAACAAACGGAGTGAAGTTTTGGGTGTTAATATCTCCCGTCAGCAACGGCACGATGCCGACCAACAGAAGCGGGAGCAAAACCGAGACGGCGACGATCATCTGAACGCGGGCCGCTTTCAGAATGCCGCGATGCTGAATTGCGAAAACAGTGAGCATCAACGCTAGTCCAAGGAAGAAAGTCGCGTTGAGCCTTACGACCACACCTTCTTTAATGAAGCCCAGATCGAACAAAGTAAGCTGCCAGGTTCTGATCGCAGAGTCGGCAGGAAAAAGCAGGTTTAAAACGTAACCCGCGGCAAGGCCTGACCCGATGGCAAGGACCGGCGACCAAGAGAACCAATTTGCCCAGACTGAAACGGGTCCCAGCATTTTGCCGTAAGGAACCCATGCGATCGCTCCGTATACGGACGCTCCGCCCGACTTATTTGGGAAGAGGCCGGATATTTCCGCGTAAGTGAAGCACTGAATAAAACCGATAAACATCGACAGCATCCATACGCCTGCCGAAATATTGCCGGCTGCAGACGCTACGGCGCCGATTGAGAATAAAACGAGCACCGGAGTGCCAGACGCAATCCAGAACGCGTGCTTCCAATTCAACGTTCGAATCATCGTGCCGACTGCTGCGGCCGCTCTTGGTTCGACCTCTAAGGCCACCTCCGACATCCAAACCTCCCGATTTTATTTTTTTACAGGTCGGCACCTCACCGCGTGAGGTACTGGAACCCAAATTCTAGGAGATCATAGAGACGGCATTTAAAAACTCCCCGGCCCCCTATTTTATGCATTGAAGAGGTTGATGCATTGCCCGCGCTCGGAAACGCACTGTCCAATGCTTCAGTTGGCGAGATTCGGATGACTAGCAGAGCTCGCCATTTTTCTCGGCGGTAGCTTGCGCAGCCTGCACCGCCTTGCGAGTGACTTCTTCGATGAACAGTTCCGTAGCCAACCGCTTCGGTACGTGACGGTTCGAAATTGCGTAGATATCGCACGCCGTGCCCAACGATCTCGGAGTCACTGGCCAAAGTGCTCCCTTCCTGACATCGGCCGCAGCCATACGCTCAGGGAGCAAACAAATTCCCAACCCTAGAATGGCGAGTCGCTTGGCTTCTTCCAGATTTGGCGTCGTGGCCGCGATGCGTTTTCCAAGCCCGTGACGCAAGCGATAATAAGTGAGACTGTCGGGCTCATCGGCGCCCGTCAGGATTAGAGGCTCATTCGTTAGAGAATCGACTGCCTCGACGGATGTTCCATAAAGATGATGGCGTTTGCCGCAATAAACCAAATGCACTTCACGCGTCAGATATTCGTAGCGCAAATCCGGGTACTTAGCGTGAATGGCAGCGATGCCAACGTCAACCTCGTTACGGAGCACCGCAAGGGAAATCGATTCCCAGGGAGCGACTTCGATCTGGAGCTCGACAAGTGGACACCGCGTGCTGAACGCGACTAATAGATTATCAAATTTCACACTTACAAAGTTGCTAATTGTACATAGCCGAAGACGACCGCGAAGCTCCTTCGGGACATTGTCGAGGTTGTCTGGAATGCGATCAAACTTTGCATAAACTTCTCTGACACACTCGTACAGAATTCGCCCCTCGTCGGTCAGTTCAAAACCAGCCGGGCCGCGCCGACATAACTTCTTGCCAAGATGCTTTTCCAGCCTTTGCAGCGCGAGACTAAGCGTCGATTGCTTGCGCCAAAGGACATTCGCGGCCGAAGTCACGCCGTTTGCTTCAACGATGCCGTGAAAAATCTTGAGGAGATTCCAATCCAGATCGAGACAAAACTTGTGACGCGCTCTCATGGACGCTCCTCGGTAAAGGTCGGGTTCCCGACGTTATGAGTTACGCGATCCTACCGAAGCCGCAACGCGCCGCAACCATGAGTGCATTGCAGCATACTGCAGTCGAGCGGAGCATTGGTCCGGTCAATGCTCAAAATAGAAAGTCGGTAGGTCTTTAATTGCGAGCGCAACCGCTATCGTCATCGGCCGAAAAGGCACGTGTACAGCCCAATGTAGGGCTAGCCCCGTTCAGATAGAGGCAAATAATGTTTGAGAGCGAAGCGTTCTCCGTGGTGTTCTTTATGCTCAGTTTCTACGTTTTCGCGATCACGCTCCTCTACGTCCTAGCGCGCGCATGGCAGAAAGCACTCTCCGTACAGACGGACGGCGATTGTGACTCGGCATCGCTCCTCGATAGAAGCAATTATCCCAACGACGTTTCCGCTATGGCGCGCCGAACTCCACCCGAAACAACGATCTTGCCACCGCGGGGCGCAACTAAAGAGCGCTAGGCTAACTTTTGCGCGATCGTCTTGGGATCGCGGGTCTCCTTCAGAGGAGGCGGTCTGTCCTACATTTTCATGTGTCTGCGCCGAAGCTATAATGTCGATCGGCCGAGAAAGGCCGATCCTGTCAATGCTCTCAATGGTTCCGAAAACCGCCTCGTGGCAGTGCATTCTTTTGTCTGCGATGCCCATAGTCCATTGCCTCGTTGTGCGCGGTGAATTAGTTGACGTTGTTTAGTCGGACGGCTGTCGCGGCATAGCCAAAGCGCATTGAAAGCTGATCGATGCCTCTAAAATCTCTCGGGCTCTCTTCTCAGGCGGAGGGGGTAATCGCGATCAACTTCGCCGCCGTCATTTTCGGATTAGCGGCTTTGTATGGAAAGCTGGACGTCTCACCGTTCTGGATCGTCACGATGCGCTCAGGCTTCGGCGCGATCACCTTGGCGCTCCTTGGCGGATACAGAACACAATCTGGAATTGGATCTTGTTGGGGCACCATCGCGGTCAGCGGGCTTCTATTGGCGACACATTGGCTGACGTTCTTCGCCTCTGTTCAGCTGGCCGGTGTCGCAGTCGCCACTCTTACCTTTGCAACATTTCCTCTTTTTACGGTGCTTGTTGAAGCCACGCTGCGACGAAGGTTGCCGCGACTAGCCGAAGTTGGAGTCGGATGTCTCATCATTGTCGCTGTTGCCTTGCTTACGAGCCCGGACAATGGACAGGCAAACCTGACCGGCGCCATCGTTGGCCTTTCATCTGCTGTAACGTATGCGCTTTTTTGGAAAGTGAGCCAGGGCTTAAACAGGAGCCTGGAGCCGGTCACAATATCGTTTTACCAGAACGCGGCGGCATTCCTGTGGGTCATTCCAACGTTGATTGCTTCACGACCTGCGCCAGCATCGGGCTTTGATTGGTTCTGCTTAGCAGCATTGGGGATCATCAATACGGCTTTGATGTTCCAGCTCTACCTCTACGCATTGAAGCGCATATCCGCCACCACGTGCAGTGGTTTTATCGCACTAGAGCCTGTCTACGCCATTATGTTCGCTGCTTTGCTTTTCCATGAACCGATAACGCCCTGGATTGTTGTCAGCATCATTCTGATTGTTGGCGCGTCCCTAACGTTATTGAAAATCGAACGAGAGCGGCTTCCGCCTGGAGTGGAATAAATCTGGTGGCACGTCTCAGTTGTTCCGTCGCTTTGACAGCCGCAGCTCTCCGGTCGCCGTTTCACGGGTGAAATCCTGGGGATGGAAGCTACTTCCTCTTTGCCGTGCTCCATCCGGCTTTGATGACCCTAGAGACTTCCTCCACGAAGAGCCTTGTCTTGGTTGGTATCAAATGCCCAGGCGGCAGCAAGGCGTAGACCCCTTCATCGCCGCGCTCGCCCCAACCCGGTAAAATTTCAACGAGCTTCCCCGCACGGAGAGCAGGGCCCGCCAGCCAATTGGCCGCGTAGACGATACCAAGCCCCTCAATGGCTGCCGTGAGCACAGCTTCGGAATTGTCAGCTACAATCGGTCCAACCGGGTGCACCGTCTTGCGCTTTCCATTTTTCATCAGGGACCAACTCTTGGGCGCGCTCACCGGGCCATGTCGCAAACGGTGCTCGGCGAACTCCGGCCATCGAAGCGCGGAGCAGTGCTGAAGCCGACGTCGCGTACCCGGTCGATCAATTCCAAGTGTGGACTTCGATGCAAACGTGCGCTCGGTGTGGCTGTGCTCAAGGAACGACGCCATCGGCAACGTGGCGGTGATGATCGCCGCCCCCGGCGTGTGGGGTAGCGCCAGCGCATGGCCCGATTTGATTGTCGCCGGCATCATGGCCTGCGTCTTCCTCACCTCGTCCATGCAAATCTTGCGGCAGGCGAGGCAGGAACGCCGGAAATCCGCGCTCGCCGCGGCTCAAGTTTAGATAGCCATGTGGCCGTTTGGGTTGGGCGGCTTGTCGACGCGGGCGAGCTGTGCCAATTTGAGTCCCGTGAGAAACAAGCTCTTCCAGCGCTGGTTTGCGACGCTCGGCATGATCGCCATGCTCGGGGCGCTCATATCCATGCCTCTCACCGCGACCTATGCCTTGGCTATGGCCGGCACGCACACGGCGGTTTCCCACGACATGTCGATGGCGGACGCCAAGGGCGAAATGCCCTGCCAGAAGCCGATGAAGTCGTCCCCGGACTGCCCGCAGAAGGTTTGCCCGGAGATGGGCAGCTGCCTTGTCAAATGCTTCCAGCCCTTGCTCGCGCCGATTTCCGAAGCGCGGCTGTCCTGTGACGTGATTGCGGAGCGCATGGTAGCCCTGCCTGCCGCCGTCACCGCCGGCTCTTTGATCCCTCCACTCCTCCGACCTCCCAGCGTCTGAACCGCGCCCTCCGGGCGTCCACGCGGTCGCGGCATTGCCGTGGCCTGCAAGCGCGTCGGCCAATGGTGGCCCCGCGCTGAAGGTTCATGACAATAGGAGATACCCAACATGCAACGATCCTCGTTGCGCGCGGCCGCCATCGGCGTCGCGCTGCTCATAAGCATGGCCGGCACGGCCTTTGCCAACACCAAGGATTACGAGTTCCAGCTTCTCGATAAGGACGTGAAGGCGGGCGCCGCGGTTATCTCGGTGAAACTGGTCCACAAGCCGTCCGGCCGCGCCGTAGCCGATGCCGTCGTCTTCGCGAAGCGCATCGACATGGGGCCGGAAGGGATGGAGACGATGACCGCGCCGATCGAGGCCGTCTCATCCACCCAACTTGGTGTCTACACGTTCAAGACCTACCTCGGCATGGCCGGGCAATGGGCCCTTTCCCTCGGCGCCAAAGTGCAGGGCGAGACCGGCACGGTCGAGAGCAAGCTCATCGTCAAGGCCGAGCAATGAGCGCCGTGACCAAGGGATTGGTTTCCGCCGCAGCGATCGTCGCTGCGGCGGGAGCCGGCTTGTGGGCCTGCCAGACCGGCCTCATCAAGCTCCCGCTGTCGCCCGCAGCGGCTATGACCGAAACGCATCCCGCCGCTAGCGGGCTCGTCGTCTATTACCGCGCCCCGAACGGCAAACCGTTCTATTCGCTGGAGCCGCGCAACACGGATGATGGAAAGGCCTACGTCGCCGTCCGGGCCAGCGAAGACGTATCCTTCGAGCCCAGGCCGAAGACCGAAGCCGTCGCGCGGGCGGCCGCCTCGCTCGGCGACAAGAAGATCAAATTCTACCGCAACCCTATGGGCCTGCCGGATACTTCCCCGGTGCCGAAGAAAGATTCGATGGGGATGGACTACATCCCTGTCTACGAGGGCGAGCACAGCGATGACGGCTCCATCAGGGTGTCGCCGGGCAAGATCCAGCGCACCGGCGTCGAGACCGTGGAAGTCGGCCGCCACCCCATCACCCGCACCATCCAGGCGCCAGGCGCGGTCGCCATCGACGAACGCCGCGTTGCGGTGGTGGCGCCAAAGTTCGATGGCTACGTGGTCAAGGTCGGCGACATCACCACCGGCACGCATGTGAGAAAGGGCGACGTGCTGGCCACCGTGTTCGGCCAAGCCATCCTTGACCAAGCCGCGCGCCTGCTCATCGAGCAGAATTCCGGCTTCATGCGCAGCGACGACACTTTCACCCCGCCCAGCCTCAAGGGCCCCGGCGGCGTGGTCGGCGCCAGCCGCCGGCTGCAGAACCTCGGCGTCACGCAAGAATTTATCGACCAGGTCAAGCGCGACCGGCAGGTGCCCGACATCTTCACCATTCGCGCCCCCATCAGCGGCGACGTACTGGAACGCAACTGGAGCGACGGCCAGGGCTTCAAGCAAGGCGACGTGGGCTTCCGCATCGCCGACCATTCGGTGGTGTGGATGATGGCGGACGTGTCTGAGGGCGACATCGCCCTGATCAAGCCCGGGCAGCGCGTGAAGGTCACGATGCGCGCGTACCCCGGCCGGGTCTTTGAAGGCAAGGTTACGGTGGTCTACCCGCACCTGATCAAGGAGACCCGCACCGCGCAGGTCCGCATCGAGATGCCCAACGCGGACATGGCGCTGCTGCCGGACATGTACGGCAACGTCGAGATCACCACCGGCGGCAACGCCAACGCGCTGGCCGTCCCCGCTAGCGCTGTGATCGACAGCGGCAATCGGCAAGTTGTGTTGCTCGACCTTGGAAACGGCCGCTACGAGCCCCGTGAGGTGAAGCTCGGCCGCACCGGCGACGGTTTCCGCGAGGTGCTCAGTGGCCTCTCCGAACGCGACAAGGTCGTGGTCAACGGCAACTTCCTCATCGACGCCGAAAGCAACTTGCAATCGGCGCTGAAGGGCTTTGACGCCTCGGACACCACGCAGCCCGCCACGGAGGCCAGCCAATGATCGCGCGCCTCATCGCCTGGTCGGCGAAGAACCTGATGCTGGTCTTCATCGCCACCGCGTTCGTGGTGGCGACGGGCGTGTGGGCGGTGAAGACCCTGCCGCTCGATGCTATCCCCGACCTCTCCGATACCCAGGTCATCGTCTACACCGAGTTCCCCGGACAAGCTCCACAGGTTGTTGAAGACCAAGTCACCTATCCGCTCACCACCTCGATGCTGACCGTGCCGCGCTCCAAGGTGGTGCGCGGGTTCTCCTTCTTCGGCGTGTCGTTCGTGTACGTCATCTTCGAGGATGGCACCGACATCTACTGGGCGCGCTCGCGCGTGCTGGAATACCTGAGCGCCGCCGCCAAGCGCTTGCCGACCGGCGTGACCCCGACACTCGGTCCGGACGCCAGCGGCGTGGGCTGGGTCTATCAATATGCGCTGCAGGCGCCGAACAAATCCCTCGCCGACTTACGCTCGATGCAGGATTGGGAGGTGCGCTTCGGCTTGTCCAAGGCCGAAGGCGTAGCGGAAGTGGCCAGCGTCGGCGGCTTCGTCAAACAGTACAACGTCATCGTCGACCCGAGCCGGCTAAGAAGCCTCGACATCCCCCTGAATAAAATCCGCGATGTCATCCGCAACAACAACATGGACGTGGGCGGCCGGACGCTAGAGCTGTCCGAGCACGAATTCATGGTGCGCGGGCGCGGCTATCTCAAGGGCGTGCCCGACCTCGAGAACATCGTGGTCAAAACGGGCGGTGGCACGCCGGTGCTGCTCAAGGACGTGGCGCGCGTGGAAATCGCCGGCGGCGAACGGCGCGGCATCGCCGAACTCAACGGCGAGGGCGAGGTGGCGAGCGGGATCGCGCTTCAACGCTACGGCGCCAATGCGCTCACCGTCATCGACAACGTCAAGGAGCGCTTGAAGGAAATCATGCCGTCACTGCCGGCGGGCACGCAGATCCTGCCGGTCTACGACCGCTCGCAGCTCATCGACCGCGCCATCGAGACCCTGAAGCGCACGCTGATCGAGGAAAGCCTGGTGATCGCGGCGGTGTGCATCGTCTTCCTGCTGCACTTCAGGAGCGCGCTGGTCGCCATCTTGATGCTGCCGGTCGGCATCCTGATGGCCTTCACCGCCATGAAAGTCCTTGGCGTTGGCTCCAACATCATGAGCCTGGGCGGCATCGCCATCGCCATCGGCGCGATGATCGACGCGGCCATCGTCATGATCGAGAACGCCCACAAACACCTGGAGCGAGCGCCCAAGGACAAGCCCCGGCTGCAAATCCTCGTGGACGCAGCGGCGGAGGTGGGGCCAGCCCTGTTCTTCTCGCTGCTGATCATAATGGTGTCGTTCTTGCCGATCTTCACCCTTGAGGCGCAGGAGGGACGACTCTTTGGGCCGCTGGCCTTCACCAAGACCTTCGCGATGGCCTCGGCGGCGCTGCTGTCGGTGACGCTGGTGCCGGCGCTGATGGTGGTGTTCGTGCGCGGGCGGATCATCCCCGAGGAAAAGAACCCCATCAACAAGGCGCTCATCGCCATCTACCGCCCGGTCATAACGGGCGTGCTGAAGGCGAAGACGCTGACCATCGTGCTCGCCGTGGTTATCCTTGCGGTTTCGATATGGCCGGTGACCAAGGTCGGCACCGAGTTCATGCCCAACCTCGACGAGGGCACGCTGCTGTTTATGCCGAGTACGCTACCCGGCATCAGTATCACCAAATCGGCGGAACTGCTGCAGACGCAGGACCGCATAATCAAGTCGTTCCCCGAGGTGGCGTCCGTCTACGGCAAGGCCGGCCGCGCCGAGACCGCCACCGACCCGGCTCCGACCGAGATGTATGAGACAGTGGTCAACCTCAAGCCCAAGGAGGACTGGCGGCCGGGCGTGACGGTCGACAGCCTGATCGCGGAGATGGACAGGGCGCTGCAGTTCCCCGGCGTCTCCAACGCCTGGACCATGCCGATCAAGGCCCGCATCGACATGCTCTCGACTGGCATCCGGACGCCCGTGGGCGTCAAGGTGATCGGCGCCGACCTCACCGCCATGGATCAGGTGGCCCGCCAGGTCGAAACCGTCCTCAAAACTGTCCCAGGCACCTCCAGCGCCTACGCCGAGCGCGTGATGGGCGGCTACTACCTGGAAATCGTCCCCAATCGCGAGCGGCTCGCCCGCTACGGCCTGATGGTCTCGGACGTGCAGGACGTGGTCTCGATGGCGCTCGGCGCCGAACCTATAACGACAACGGTCGAGGGCCGCGAACGATATACGGTCGCCTTGCGTTATCCGCGTGATCTCCGCTCGGACCCGCAGGCTATCGCCAAGGACGTGGTCGTATCGCTGCCCGGTGGCGGCACGGTGCCGTTGGGTGAGGTGGCCGACATCCAGCTCACGCAAGGGCCCACCACCATCCGCACCGAGAACGCCAAGCTCGCGACCTACGTCTACGTCGACATCCGTGATCGCGATCTCGGCGGCTACATCGGCGACGCCAAGAAGGCGGTGGAAGCGCAGGTGAAGCTGCCGCCGGGCACCTATCTCGTATGGTCGGGACAGTTTGAGTACCTGGAGCGAGCGGAGGCGCGCTTGCAGATGGTCGTCCCGGTGACGCTGATGATCATCTTCCTGCTGCTGTACCTCAACTTCCAACGTCTGACGGAAACGCTCATCGTCATGCTGTCGTTGCCGTTCGCGCTCGTCGGCGGCTTCTGGCTGATGTGGTGGCTCGGCTTCAACCTCTCCGTCGCAGTGGCGGTGGGCTTCATCGCCCTCGCTGGCGTCGCCGCCGAGACCGGCGTGATCATGCTGATCTACCTTGACCAGGCGTCGCGTGAGGTGCGGGCGGAATGCCTGCTTGAGAAACGGCCCTTCACGCGGGAAGACCTTTACCGCTCCATCATGGTCGGTGCGGTGGAACGCGTCAGGCCGAAGATGATGACTGTAGTCGCCATCATGGCGGGGTTGCTCCCGATCATGTGGAGCACCGGCACTGGCTCGGAGGTGATGCAGCGCATCGCCGTGCCGATGATCGGCGGCATGGTGTCGTCCACGTTGCTGACGCTCATCGTCATCCCCGCCATCTATGGGCTGGTGAAGGGCTGGCGCCTGCCCGTGAAGGAGGCCGTGCAGGCGCACCGGCTGGAAGCACATGGAAATCCCTGAGGGCATGATGTAAAATTCTGCATACTGATCATCATCCTGTTGTCTCCGGCCTCGGCGTTCGCGCCGGTGGCCGGCGCCGTCATGGCCAAGGCTTGCACGATGGCGGCCGAAATGCGCGCGGGAGGCCCTGCGGACGACCCATGCCACAACGCGATGAAGCAGGCCGCTGCACGCCGCTGACATTATTGAGAATCGAGCGGGAGCCGCTTCCGCCAGGAGTTGAATAGATCCGACAAATCAATCCAAGTCTTGAGGGTGTCAGCGGCTGCTAGAGATCAGCTCGCGTCGATTTGCAGGCGATATCCAATTCCGGGCTCTGTCAGGATGAGGTCCGGCGCCTCGGGGGAGGCTTTCAGTTTTTGGCGCAATTGACCGATGAAGACGCGCAGATATTGAAGATCCTCTGTATGAGCGGAACCCCAGACGGCCGCGAGAATCTGGCGATGGGTCAACAGGCGTCCGGCATTGCGAACCAAAATGGCGAGCAACTCGAACTCCTTGGGTGTCAGCTTTACGGGTGAACCATTGAGCGTCACTTTATGCGCGAGAATATCCACATCAAGAGCGCCGGATTGCAAATGAGTTTGTTCTGAAGCTTGCTGTGCGGCATGGCGGAGAGCCGTTCTCAGGCGCGCGGTAAGCTCGCCAATCCCGAACGGCTTGTTCACGTAGTCGTCGGCACCAAGATCGAATGCTGCGATCTTCTCCGCCTCTCGATCGCGCGCCGAAACCACCAGGATCGGCGTCTTCGACCAGCTTCTCAACTCGCGGATCGCATCCTTGCCATCCATATCCGGGAGGCCAAGGTCGAGCAGGATAACATCAGGCGATTGCGTGGCCGCGATCTTCAAGGCGTCCTTGCCGGTTGTGGCGACGATGACGTCGTATCCCGCGGCCGTCAGGCTCGGTTTCAAAAACCGAAGAATTTGCGGTTCGTCATCGACGACAAGAATGCGCAAGCTACTCATGCCACATCATTCTCTTCTGTGACGCCGCCGGCAGGAAGCAGAATTGAGATCTCGGTGCCCTTTCCATTGGCGATTGGACTTTGCGCCGTTATCGTTCCACCCATGGCCGAAATTATCCCTGCGCAAATCGATAAACCCAAACCCGTGCCGGGTTCCCGGCCGTCACCGGCGTGCGCGCGATAGAATTTTTCGAAGACTTTGCCCAATGCCTCAGGCGGTATGCCGATGCCGTTGTCCGCAACCACGATATGGACCGAGCTGCTGGTTGCCCAGGTTATGCTGACGCGCGTGACCGATTCCGGCGGGCTGTACTTGTGCGCATTGTCGAGCAGATTGAACAGAACCTGTTCGAGCAGGGCTGCGTCGCCACGAATGAGCGGCAACTTCGCCGGAATGAATGTTTCGGTTTTACGCTCCGGAAAACTCTTCTTGGCTCTTGCGATCGCGCCACGGACGGCGTCGGCTACATCCACCCAGTCGCGCCGGATGTCGAGGACACCCGTTTCGAGCTTCGTCATGTCGAGCAGGTTTGAGACGAATGAAGAAAGACGCGTGGCTTCCTCTTCGATGGTTTTGAGAAGCTCGGCGCGATCGGATTTGCTCATCCGGTCACCGAGCTGCCGCAAGCTGGTCGCGGAACCGAGAATGGAAGCGAGCGGCGTGCGGAGATCATGCGAGATCGACGATAAAAGCGCGCCGCGAAGACGTTCGCTTTCGGCCGTGGTCGCGGCTTCCGCGGCCTGCTCGACCAGATGGGTGCGCTCTATGGCAATAGCGGCTTGATCGGCAAACGATTGAAGTGCGCTTGCGGTTGCGGAAGGCAATGCTTCGTCTTCGTCTCCGGGCGCGACACCAAGCACGCCCACCGCCCCCGTCGACGATATCAAGGGTCGGAATTGATAGATCGCTGACGGCATTGTGTCTGTCAGCCGCCCCGCCGACTCGCCATTGCGATGGGCCCACCGGGCCGCGGCCCAATCGCCGGTTGCTAAAGTGTCTTCCGGTGGCCAGCCGCCAGCAATAGATAACTCGTGAGCCTCATCAAGAAGGATGATCGACTTGCCTTTGACGATAGCAGCCGATTCGGCGGCAAGCAGCCAGATAACGTCGTCGATCTTTGTCGCTGCGGAAAGCTTGCCGGAAAATTCGTAAAGCGCCTGCGTTGCGTCGGCTCGCTCTCGCGTGGCGTTGGCCTGTTCGCGGAGGCGCCCGGCCAGACTGCCGGTCGCCGCCGCGACGACGAGAAATATCAGCAGGCCGAACAACTCATGCGGCGATGCGATCGTCAGCGTGTAGCGAGGCTCGATGAAGAAGAAGTTGAAGGCAAAAAACGACAGCACGGCTGCGGCAACAGCTGATGCGGTTCCAAACCTGAGGGCGCAGATAAGCACGGCGAACAGGAACACCATCGAGAGGTTGGGCAGGCGTGTTATCTGTTCCAGAATCTTGCCGGCGATGACGCCTCCGGCAACAGCGACGAGCGCCGCGAGCGCGCCGGACCAGAGCTTGCCGATATCCGGAAGAATGAAGGGCGACGCGACGATGGGCGTGCGCGACGTATCCGGTGCTACGACCGTTACCGACGGGCCCGCTGCTTCGCTCACCAGCGCGGTCGAGAAGGATTTTCCGAGCCAGCGTTGGAGAAAATTTGGCCGCGAACGGCCGACAATAATCTGGGTGATGTTGTTGCGGCGCGCGTAGGCGAGGACTTCCGATGTCAGATCTTTGGCATGAAAGCGGACCGTCTCCGCGCCCAATCGATCCGCGAGACGCATGGCTTTTTCCATTCTTCGGGTAGCGGCGCGGTCGGCATTTTCTTGCTCGCTCCGCACCACATGGATTGCGATCCAATCGGACTTGAGCGCCGCCGCCATGCGGCCCGCGGCGCGCACCACCGTTTCCGCCAGTTCGTCGTTGCCAACGCAAACCAGCAGGCGCTCGGCCGTCGGCCAGGGACCTTCGATGCCTTGCCGGCGTAGCTGCGACAGCATCTGCTCATCGACGCGATCGGCCGTGCGCCGGAGCGCCAGTTCGCGCAGCGCCGTAAGATTGCTCAGCTGAAAAAACTGGTCCATCGCGCGGCGGGCATTGTCGGGCAGATAGACCTTTCCCTCCTTGAGGCGTTGGATCAAATCCTCGGGCGGCAGGTCGACGACCACGATCTCATCGGCGCGCTCAAGAACTTTGTCGGGAATGGTTTCGCGCACCGTAACTCCGGCGATGCGTTCGACCACATCGGTCAGGCTTTCGAGATGCTGAATGTTGAGTGTCGTCCAAACGTCGATTCCGGCCTGCAATACGCCCTCGACGTCCTGGTAACGTTTCGGATGAACTAGCCCCGGCGCATTCGAGTGGGCAAACTCATCGACGAGCAATAATGCCGGGTGGCGCGCGATGGCGGCGTCGATATCGAATTCCATCAGCGTGCGGTTGCGGTAGGCGACCGTCCGGCGTGGCAGCACTTCGAGTCCTTCGAGTAACGCCGCGGTTTCGGAGCGCCCATGCGTCTCGACAACGCCGACAACGACATCGAGCCCTTCGTTCTTCAGCGCGCGCGCCGTAGACAACATGGAGTACGTTTTTCCAACGCCCGGCGCCATGCCAAGAAACACCTTGAGCTTGCCGCGCCGTTGATTAACGGCAAGCTCCAGGAGTGCCTTTGCAGAAGGGCGCCGCGTATCGTCGGGCCGCGAGGTATTGACCATGTGCTATCCGGAACCTGCTCCAAATGTCTGGTCAAGAGCCAAATTGAGCAGCAGAACGTTAACGCGTGGCTCGCCTATGAATCCCAGTGCCGGCCGGTCGGTGCCGTGCGCGACGAGCGTGCGGACACGATCCGGCGAAACGCCGCGCGCTTTAGCCACCGTTGCGATCTGAAGCTCAGCATAAGCCGGACTGATATGGGGATCGAGGCCGCTGCCCGAGGCCGTCACGGCGTCGGCCGGGATGTCGGCGGCGCCTGCCTCGCGCAACTTGGCGACGTCATTCGTAACCCGCTCCAGAAGCTGCTTCGAAAGCGGTCCAAGATTTGATCCGGACGAGGACGACGCGTCGTAGCCGGTTTGGCTCGCTGCCGAAGGGCGTCCATGAAAATAGCGGCTCGACGCGAATGTCTGGCCGATGAGCTGAGACCCAACCACGTGTCCATCGCGAATGACCTGGCTACCGGCCGCTTGCGCGGGGAACAAGACGTTCGCGATCCCGGTGAGCGCCAGCGGATAGGCAAGGCCGGTGAGAGCGGTGAAAACTGCGAGCAAAATGATAGCAGGGCGCAAATACGACAGCATGCGCAGCACTCCTTAAGCAAGACCCAGGGCGGAGACGGCCAGATCCACGATCTTGATGCCGATGAACGGCACGATGATGCCGCCCAATCCGTAGACGAGAAGGTTGCGCCTCAGGAGCGCGCCGGCCCCGACCGGGCGATAGGCGACGCCTTTCAGCGCTAGCGGTATCAGGGCGATGATAATGAGAGCGTTGAAGATGACCGCGGAAAGAATGGCGCTCTGAGGCGTCGCGAGCGACATGACGTTCAACTTGCCAAGCTCGGGATAGGTGGCAACGAACAGCGCCGGGATGATCGCGAAATACTTTGCCACGTCGTTCGCGATGGAAAACGTTGTCAGCGAGCCGCGCGTCATCAGCAGCTGCTTGCCGATCTCGGTGATCTCGATCAGCTTTGTCGGATCGCTGTCGAGGTCGACCATATTGCCGGCTTCTCGTGCCGCTTGCGTGCCGGTTTGCATGGCGACGCCGACATCGGCTTGCGCGAGCGCGGGCGCATCGTTGGTGCCGTCGCCGCACATCGCGATCAAGCGGCCCTTGCGCTGCTCGGATCGAATATAAGCGAGCTTATCCTGTGGTGTTGCTTCCGCGATGTAGTCATCGACGCCGGCTTCGGAGGCGATGGCGGCGGCCGTGACGGGATTGTCGCCGGTAACCATCACGGTCTTGATGCCCATCTGGCGCAGCGCCGCGAAGCGCGTCTTGATCTCGGGTTTGACGACGTCCTTGAGATGGATAACGCCGACCAGGTCGACGCCTTCCGCAACGGCGAGCGGCGTGCCGCCCGTTCGCGCGATTGAATCCACGGCTTGCCGAAATACCGCCGGTGCGCGCTCGATCGTCTGGCCGACCTGCGCCAGCATGGCATCGACCGCGCCTTTACGGATGTTGCGACCGTCAACATCGACGCCGGAGACACGCGTCTGGGCAGAGAAGGGGATAACCTTCGTCGGCACTTTGTTGATGATCTCGGCAAGTCCGTAGCGGCTCCGCGCCAGCGCCACGATCGAACGTCCTTCCGGCGTTTCGTCGCCAAGCGATGCCAAGTACGCCGATTCCGCGACATCGTGCTCCGTATGACCGGGAACCGGGACGAAGGCGCTCGCGAGCCGGTTGCCGTAGGTGATGGTGCCTGTCTTGTCGAGAAGCAACGTGTCGACGTCACCTGCGGCCTCGACCGCGCGGCCGGAGGTTGCGACGACATTGAAACGAACGAGACGGTCCATGCCCGCGATGCCGATGGCCGATAACAGCCCGCCGATCGTCGTCGGGATGAGCGTGACGAGCAGAGCCACGAGCACCGTCACCGAAACCTCGGTCGCCGAATAATAGGCTATGCCCCAGAGCGTCGTAACCGTGATGAGCAGGATCAGGGTCATGCCGGACAGCAGGATCGACAGCGCGATTTCATTCGGCGTTTTCTGCCGCTCGGCGCCTTCGACCAGGGAGATCATGCGGTCAAGGAACGACGAACCCGCAACCGCCGTCACCCGCACGATGATCCAATCCGACAACACGACCGTGCCGCCGGTCACCGCCGAGCGATCGCCGCCCGACTCTCGAATAACAGGCGCGGATTCGCCGGTGATCGCGGATTCGTTGACCGAGGCGATACCTTCGATGACTTCGCCATCGGCGGGGATCATGTCTCCGGCTTCGACCAGCACGACATCGCCGGCAACGAGATCTTGCGCGGGCTTCGGCTCCCACGGATCATCTTTCGTGTCGTCCGGATGAAGCAGAAGCTTGGCTATCGTGTCGCTGCGCGCACGCCGGAGCGCGTCGGCTTGCGCTCGGCCGCGGCCTTCAGCCACCGCTTCGGCAAAGTTGGCGAAGAGAACCGTGAACCACAGCCACGCCGCGATCTGCCCAGTGAAGAGAAGCCCACTATGACCCATGGCGATATCGCGGATGAAGATCAGTGTGACGAGCGCCGCCACGACACCCGTCACGAACATCACCGGATTGCGGACGAGCTTTCGCGGCGCGAGCTTGCGCACGGCATCGACGACGGCACGGCGGAGAATGGATCGGTCCAGTAAACCGTAAATCGCGCGCTTGCTCATTGTTGCCTCCTCAAAACGTCTTGCCGGCCAGCATCAGCAGGTGCTCGACGATCGGCCCGAGCGCGAGGGCCGGGAAATAAAGCAAACCGCCAAGGATCAGGATGACGCCGGTAAGCAAGCCGCAGAACAACGCGCCATCGGTCGGAAATGTACCGGCCGAGGCGGCTGTCTTCGTCTTGAGCGCAATTGAACCTGCGATGGCCATCACGGGTACAACGTAGGCGAAGCGTCCGAACATCATCGCCAGGCCAAGCGTCGTGTTGAACCACGGCGTATTGGCGTTGAGACCGGCGAACGCCGAGCCGTTGTTTCCCGTTGCCGACGAATAGGCGTAAAGAATTTCTGTCAGGCCGTGCGGGCCGCCGTTGGCAAGGCTCGCGAGTGCCGTCGGAAGAACGGCGGCAATGGCAGTGAAACCGAGGATGCAGAACGGCAGCACGAGTAACGCTAGCATCGCAAGCTTCATCTCACGCGGCTCGATCTTCTTGCCGAGGTACTCCGGTGTTCGCCCGACCATCAGGCCGGCGACGAACACGGCAAGCAGCGCCATGACGATGATGCCGTAGAGCCCGGATCCGACGCCGCCGGGAAGAATCTCGCCAAGCTCGATCATGAACAGCGGAACGATGCCGCCGAGTGGGGTCAGTGAATCATGCATGGCGTTGACGGCGCCGCACGACAGCCCCGTGGTCGCGACGACATAGAGCGCGGTCAGCGCTTGTCCAAAGCGGATTTCCTTGCCTTCGAGATTGCCGGAGGAAGGATCGACGCCCGCTGCCGTGAGCAGCGGATTGCCCGCAACCTCGGACGCATAGACGATTGCCGTCCCAACGATAAAAAGCACGCCCATGACAGCAAGCAGCGTGAAGCCTTGACGCCGGTCGCCGACCATACGTCCGAACGTGAATGTCATCGCGGTCGGAATGAGCAACATGCTCCAGATCGACAGGATGTTCGACCAGGCATTGGGATTCTCGAACGGATGCGCGGCGTTGGCATTGAAGAAGCCGCCGCCGTTGGTTCCGAGTTGTTTGATCGCTTCCTGGCTCGCGACCGGGCCGAGCGCAATGGTCTGCTTCGCGCCTTCCAGCGTCGTTGCCGAGACGCTGGCGGAAAGTGTCTGCGGCACCCCGGAGGCGACATAGAGGATCGCGATCAAGATCGACAGCGGAAGCAGGACGTAAAGCGTCGCGCGCGTAACGTCGATCCAGAAGTTGCCGATTTCTCTCGTGCCGCTGCGGGCGAAGGCGCGTGTCACCGCAACTGCAAGGGCAATGCCGGTTGCTGCGGACAGGAAGTTCTGAACGGCAAGACCGGCCATCTGCACGAGGTGGCCCATCGTCGTCTCGCCGGCGTAGGATTGCCAGTTGGTATTGGTGACGAAGCTCATCGACGTGTTGAAGGCCAGTCCCGGTTCGACAGCCCCAAAATTCTGCGGATTGAGCGGCAGCACATGCTGCAGCCGCATCAGCGCATAGAGGAAAAGGAATCCCGCGCCGTTGAAGATGAGCATCGACATCGTGTAGGAGAGCCAGCTCTGCTCGGAATTCGGCTTGACGCGCGCAAACACGTAGAGCCCGCGTTCCACCGGAGCCAAAACACGCGAAAGCGCGGTGTGGTCTCCCGCGAACACGCGCGCCATGTAGAGTCCGAGCGGCCAAGCCGCCGCGAGAACCGCGCCGAGCACCAGCGCAATCTCAAACCAACCCGCGAAAGTCATGCAATGAGCCCTCCGGGGCCGCTAGAATTTTTCGGGCCTGATGAGCGTGTAGACGAGGTACACGCCCAGCCCGATGGCGACGATGAGGCCGATGATGGGATCGCTCATTGCCGCCTCACAGCCAGCTGCAAAGCTTGGCGTATCCGATCATCAGACCGAAGCAGCCGAGACCGAGGAGGAGATAGACAATATCGAGCATCGCTCTGTTCCGCTCCAAATTGACTGACCGGCGGAACATGAGGAAAAGCGCATCAAGTCTCGATTGGGAAATCGCGACACCGATATAAAGAACGCATAAAGGCGACGGAAGCGAACGGCGGGGTCGGATGACGCGATGCTCTGAAGTATTTTTCTGAGCCGATGGACAAACAGATCGGTTCTTTTCTCAAGGCCGATCGCGTCTGAAACCGGTGAACGAAACTCTAGGTTCGTTCTCAAAACAAACATGTTCGCATAGCAGCAGGCGATTGGTTACTTCAATTCAAGCGCGGCCGCCCCGACCGACGCCGCCACTGCCAGCCTGCCTGCGCGCAATTGCGCCTCTGGTCGTTGTCAAATTTCTCTCATATATCCAGGCGTATATAACAAAAAAATAAACAACGTGATGCAGGGAGCGTCAAACGAACCCAAGCGTGGCCGGTAGTGATGCGCGTGGAGAGACGCTTTTGCGAGATACTCATCGATCTAACGATAGCCAAGACAACCTGTCGCCTGAGCAATTGATCGATCAGACGGCACTCGCGAGTCTCGGTCAACTCACATCCGGGCTCTCGCCGATTGGTCTGACCTTGGCTGTCCTGGATTGGAGCATGCATCTGGCAGTGGCTCCAGGAAAGCGGATTGCGCTCGCCGAAGCGTACGGTCGGCTTGTCGCGGACGCCATGCAGCGCGCGGCGCGATTTCCTGCCGAGGAAGGCGATAAAAACAAAACCTCCGCACAGCGCGACCCTCGCTTTTCCGGCGACGCTTGGAATCAGTTCCCGTTCCAGCTCTGGGCGGATACCTTCTGCGCCGTCGAGGACTGGTGGGCGAGCGCGACGCGTGGCGTGCCGGGTGTGTCCCCGCATCATGAAGCCGTTGTGTCCTTCGCCGTGCGCCAATGGCTCGACATGTGGTCCCCGTCCAATTCTCCGTTGGCCAATCCGGCTATCGCGCAGCAGACGCTCCGCGAAGGCGGTCTCAATCTCGTCAGAGGCGCGCAAATCTGGCTCGAGGACGCCAAGCGGACTGCGGGTGGAAAACTTCCGGCGGGCGTCGAAGCATTCAAGGTCGGTGAGACAGTCGCGGCAACGCCGGGGCAAGTCATCTTTCGCAATCATCTGATCGAACTGATCCAATACGCTCCGATCGGAGAGAGCGTGCATGCGGAACCGATCCTGATCGTTCCCGCATGGATCATGAAGTACTATGTCCTCGATCTTTCGCCGCACAATTCACTCATCAAATTTCTCGTGGACCAAGGCTTCACGGTCTTCTGCATGTCCTGGCGCAACGTCTCTGCTGAGGATCGCAACTTATCGCTCGAGGATTATCGCAGGCTCGGCGTGATGGCGGCGCTCGACGCGATCTCGGCCATTGTGCCGGATCACCGCGTTCACGCCGCCGGATACTGCCTAGGCGGAACTCTGCTCAGCATCGCCTCGGCCGCGATGGCGGAAACCGGCGACGATCGGCTTGCGAGCGTGACGCTGCTCGCCGCCCAGACCGATTTTACGGAACCCGGCGATCTTCAGCTGTTTATCGACGATAGTCAGGTTGCGCTTCTGGAAGCGCTGATGGGGCAAAGCGGAACGCTCGAGTCGTCGCAAATGGCTGGCGCCTTCCAGCTTCTGAAATCCAACGATCTGATCTGGTCGCACATGATCCATGACTACCTCATGGGGGAGCGCAGCCAGATGATCGATTTGATGGCCTGGAACGCCGATGCGACGCGCATGCCCTTCCAGATGCACTCGGATTATTTGCGCAAACTGTTCCTGCGCAATGATCTCGCGAGCGGCCGCTATGTCGTCGACGGCAATCCGATAGCATTGCAGAATATCCGCACGCCGATTTTCGCGGTCGGAACCGAGCGCGATCATATCGCGCCCTGGCGTTCGGTTTATAAAATCCACTATCTGGCGGATACCGACGTGACCTTTGCTCTGACGAATGGCGGCCATAACGCTGGCATCGTCAACGAGCCCGGACATTCGAACCGCCATTTCCGTCTGCAGACGAAAGCAGCGAACGACATCCGCCTCAGCGCCGATGAGTGGTTTGCCGCGGCTCAAGTCAAGGACGGTTCGTGGTGGCCGGTTTGGGCGGCTTGGCTCGCGACGCATTCCTCGTCCGAGAAAGTTCCGCCCCCGACAATGGGCTGCGAAGCCAAGGGCCTTCCGCCGCTAGCCGTCGCGCCCGGAACCTATGTACTGCAACGATGACAGCTACGATCCCACAGATACGCCTGGCCAATCGCACTTTCGACGAACTCGAAATCGGCGAAAGCGCCTCGCTCACCCGTCTCGTCAGCGAGGACGACATCAAGCTGTTCGCGGCGACATCGGGCGACGTCAATCCGGCGCATCTCGATGCAGCCTATGCGGCAACCGATATTTTCGGACACGTCGTCATTCATGGCATGTGGACCGCAGCGCTGCTGTCGACGTTGCTGGGCACGCAATTGCCGGGACCCGGAACGATCTATCTCGGTCAAGATCTGCGCTTTCGTCGTCCGGTCGCTCCGGGCGATACTGTCACGGCGACGGTAACGGTGCGCGAGAAGGGACCGGAAAAACGCGTCGTTCTCGATACGATATGCGTCAATCAGAATGGCAAGGAAGTTCTGTCCGGCCAGGCGACGGTCATCGCGCCGGGAGAGAAGCTGAGCCTGCCGCGCATCCCCGTGCCGGAAGTTGCGCTGCGCAGTCACAGCCGTTTTGACCAATTCCTCGAGCGTGCGAAAGCGCTGCCCGCGTTGCCGACGGCCGTTGTCCATCCGTGCAGTCCCGAGGCAATCTCCGCCGTGATCGAGGGCAAACTGGAAGGCTTGATTGAACCTGTTCTGATAGGACCGCCTCATAAAATTGCTGCGGCTGCCGAGAAAGCGGGCGTTTCAATCGACGGCCTGCGCATCGAGGCAACGGAGCACAGCCACGCGGCCGCAGCCAAGGCTGTCGAGCTTGCCTCGGCAGGCGCCGTTCATGCGTTGATGAAGGGCAGCCTGCATACCGATGAATTGCTCGGCGCGGTCGTTGCGGCGCAATCTGGGCTGCGGACGGACCGGCGTATCAGCCATGCCTATGTGCTCGATGTGCCCGCGTATCCCAAGCCGCTGATCGTCACGGATGCGGCGATCAACATCATGCCGTCGCTCGATCAGAAGCGCGACATCTGTCAGAATGCCATCGATCTGATGCATGTGCTGGGGGTGCCGGAGCCTTTGGTTGCCGTTCTCGCAGCCGTCGAAACGGTCAACCCCGCGATGCCCGCGACGCTCGACGCGGCCGCCCTGACGGTGATGGCCGCGCGCGGTCAGATCACCGGCGCGAAAGTCGACGGCCCGCTGGCGTTCGACAATGCCATCAACCTCGATTCCGCACGCATCAAGGACATCGTCTCGCCGGTTGCGGGTCGCGCCGACATTCTAGTCGTTCCCAACCTGGAAGCGGGCAACATGCTCGCCAAGCAGCTCATTTATCTCGCTGGCGCCGACGCTGCCGGTCTCGTGCTCGGCGCGCGCGTTCCCATCATCTTGACCAGCCGATCCGATACGCTGCGCGTGCGGCTGGTGTCGGCGGCGTTGGCTAAGCTCGTCGCGGAACATCGGACCAGCGCGACGGCATGAGCGAAATCCTGATCACGTTCAATCCCGGGTCGTCGACGATCAAGCTCGGTCTCTACCGGATGGGCGACGATCAGCCGGTGCGATTGGGCAGGGGCATCATCGATCTCAGGCGGACGCCGTTGCAATTGCACGTCGTCGAAGGCCCGGCCGTCGCCGAGATTCCCTTGCGCGCCGAGGTAACCGACGATCTGCACGAGCTTATCGATGAGACACTTGGCTGGCTGACCGACCACTTCGCGTTGCAAGGCATAGCGGCTGTCGGTCATCGCGTGGTGCACGGAGGAGATGCTTTCTCCGCGGCGGTTTTGATCACCGATGACACGCTGGCGACGATCTCCCGCTTCGCCGATCTAGCGCCGCTGCATCAGCCGCAGAGCCTCCGGTTGATCCGGGCGATCCGTCATCTGCGCCCCGACTTGCCGCAAACAGCGTCTTTCGATACCGCATTCCACAAGACGCAGTCGGATGTCGTGCGCCGCTTCGCTCTGCCGCGCGCGATGTTCGACGCCGGCGTGAAGCGCTACGGATTTCATGGCCTGTCCTATAAATTCGTTTCAACGCGGCTGCGCGACCTCGCTCCCGATCTCGCTTCCGGGCGTGTGGTCGCCGCGCACCTCGGAAGCGGCGCCAGTCTTTGCGCGCTGAAAAACGGGCGAAGCCGCGATACGAGCATGGGCTTTTCGACGCTCGACGGAATTCCTATGGCGACGCGCTGCGGCGCGCTCGACCCGGGCGTCGTTATTTACCTGCTGAAGCAGCAAGGCCTGCCGCTCGAAAGCGTCGAAGACATTCTCTACCACCGCTCGGGCCTGCTCGGCGTCTCCGGCATCAGCGCCGACAGCCGCGATCTGCTCGCGAGCGTCGAGCCCGCCGCGCGCGAAGCGATCAAACTGTTCACGCACCGGATCGCGCAGGAAATTGCAGCGCTCGCGACGACGATCGGCGGCCTCGACGCAGTGATTTTCACGGCCGGTATCGGCGAACATCAGCCCGCGATCCGCGCCGCCGTCTGCGCGCGGCTGTCATGGCTCGGCGTGGCGTTGAACGAAAGCGCGAATAGCAGCAACGCCACGCGCATCGACGCAAAAGACAGCAAGGTCGGCGTCTTCGTCATTCCGACGGACGAAGAGCAGGTGATCGCCGCCGAAGCTTGCGCGCTATTGAAATTGAACAGAGAGACCTGATGAAACCGATCGTCGATCTTACCGGCAAGCGGGTGCTCGTCGTAGGCATCGCCAATAAGAGCAGCATTGCGTATGGCTGTGCCGAGGCGCTGCAGTCCGCCGGCGCCGACCTGGCGGTGACGTACCTCAATGCCAAGGCCGAACCGCATGTGAGGCCCTTGGCCGAACCGCTCAACGCCTCGATCGTCGTGCCGTGCGATGTGCGCGTTCCCGGCGAGCTTGAGGCGGTATTCGAAACCATCCGTACGTCCTGGGGCCGTCTCGACGGCATCGTGCATTCGATCGCGTTCGCGCCGCGCGAGGATTTGCACAATGGCCTCGTGCACTGCTCGGCGGACGGCTTTGCCATGGCCATGGATGTCTCGTGCCACTCCTTCATCCGGATGGCGAAATTGGCGCTACCGTTAATGGCCGATGGCGGCAGCCTGCAGACGGTGAGTTTCTTCGGCGCCAATCGCGTGGTCGAACATTATAATCTTATGGGACCGGTCAAGGCAGCATCATCGGGTCCGGTGGTCACCCGCGCGGCCTCGGGCATTGATCGTTTTGACGACCTTCTGGAGAAAGCGCGAGAGCGCGCGCCCGATCATCAGCTTGTCACGATCGAGCAGATCGGACGCATTTCGGCCTTCCTCGCCAGCGATGCCGGAAGCGCGATGACGGGCTCGACCTCCTACGCCGATCATGGTTTTCACATCGTCGCGTGACGCGCGGCGATTGCTGCGCATCAATGCGGACCGCGCAGCCCCGTCCGAGATCTGTAATAATCCGCGTTTAACTCTTATATGACGCAGTCAATCTGGAACGAGAAATCATATGAATAATTGGCGAATTGTTACGCGATCAGGTTTGAAGTTGAATATTCGCGCGGTGACTTCGGATGACGATGCGCTGTTGTCGGACTTCTTCCATCACATCCGTCCTGAGGATTTGCGCTTCCGCTTCCTCTCGAGCATCAATGAAGTGGGTGCCGAGCAAATCCGGCGCATGACCCATATCGATCACAAAGCCAACGAAACTTATGTGGCGTTCAGCGAAGACGACGGAGTCGTCGTCGCCGTGGCGGCGCTTGCCGGCGATGAGGCGAAACAGAAAGGCGAAGTCGCGATTTCCGTTCACGCAGACCATCACCATCAAGGCATCGGCTGGGAAATGCTGACGTTGCTCGCCGATCAGGCCGCGGCGCGAGGATTGAAAACGATTGAATCGATCGAAAGCCGGAACAATCACGAGGCGATCGAGGTCGAGCGGAATATGGGCTTTGCCGTCTCGTCCTATCCCGGCGATAACACACTCGTGCTCGTCTCCAAGCAATTGTCCTAATCGGAACCTGCGGAATTCTCCTGGCCGTCGGAGAATTGCGATTCGGCGCATCGGAGAATTGCGGCAATTGACCGATAGGCGGCAGGGCGAATGGAGGTGAGGCGCGTCGTGCCGCCCGTCGCGTCACAGACCATTCTCCCCGCACGTCCTATGCAACGCGTTCGCATGTGTTGCGCTATCTCGCCTCAGCAAGCATCGCACGTTCCGCACAATCTCCATCGAATGTCGAACTAAGATAACTTGTCATGAACCGGCGGTGCCACCGTCCACATACAACATCCCCACATAAGCGTTTCACCCCAAGCAATCGCATCACGAGCCCCAGTGACGCACTTGACTTAAATCAAGGTTGCTAACCGTTCATCATCCGAGTGTGCGCTTCCCTGGTGGGATCGGGAGGCAGCTTTGCAAGATGTATTGGACGAGCGCTCAGGTTTAAGCGACTCGCTGGCGCTGATTGGCGCGGTCATAACCGGCGTGATCGGTCTGATCTTCGCCGTCGCCGGAGAGGAGGAAATCCTCCGGCTTCAGGGGCTTTTCTTTTTGGCGGCGGCGGTGGCGGCGGGCTTATACGTCGCAACGCATCCGACCAACATCAGGGAAGAAAAACGCTCCGGCTATTTCGACGGGCCTATTCGCGTTGCGACGATCGCATGTGTCTTCTGGGGCGTCGTCGGATTTCTGGTTGGCGACATTCTCGCTTGGCAGCTGTCGTTCCCGGCTCTGAACCTCGATCTGCCGTGGACCAACTTTGGTCGCCTGCGCCCGGTGCATACTTCGGCCGTCGTGTTTGCGTTCGGCGGCAACGCCCTCATCGCGACGTCGCTTTACGTCGTCCAGCGCACGAGTCAGGCACGGATGCCAGGCAAATGGGCGCCGTGGTTCGTCGTCTGGGGTTATCAGCTTTTCATCGTCATCGCCGCGTCGGGCTATTTGATGGGCGTCACGCAAAGCAAGGAGTACGCCGAGCCCGAGTGGTATGCCGACATCTTTCTGACGGTCATATGGGTCACGTACCTGCTCATCTTCCTCGGCACGCTCAAAGGCCGCAAGGAACCGCACATCTATGTCGCCAACTGGTTCTACCTCGGCTTCATCGTCACGGTGGCGATGCTGCATGTCGTCAATAATCTCGCGCTGCCGGTGTCGTTCCTCGGAACGCTGAGCTACCCGCTGTTTCCCGGTGTCCAGGGCGCGATGACGCAATGGTGGTACGGGCATAACGCCGTCGGCTTCTTCCTGACGGCCGGCTTCCTCGGCATCATGTACTACTTCATCCCGAAACGCGCCGAACGCCCGGTCTACTCCTACCGGTTGTCGATCGTGCACTTCTGGTCGCTGATCTTCCTCTACATCTGGGCAGGCCCGCACCATCTCCACTACACGGCTCTGCCGGAGTGGACGCAGACGCTCGGCATGACGTTTTCGATCATGCTGTGGATGCCGTCATGGGGCGGCATGATCAACGGCCTCATGACGCTCTCGGGCGCATGGGACAAGCTCAGGACCGATCCCGTCATCCGGCTGCTCGTCGTCAGCGTCGCTTTCTACGGAATGTCGACGTTCGAAGGCCCGCTGATGTCCATCAAAGAGGTCAACTCGCTCTCGCATTACACTGACTGGACGATCGGACACGTTCACTCCGGCGCGCTGGGTTGGGTCGGCATGATTTCATTCGGCGCCGTCTACTGCCTCGTGCCGTGGCTGTGGAAGCGCAAGGGTCTCTACTCGCAGAAGCTCGTCGAATGGCACTTCTGGCTCGCGATGATCGGTATCGTTCTCTACATCTCGTCGATGTGGGTGGCGGGCATCACGCAGGGTCTTATGTGGCGTGCTTTCGACCGCCTCGGCTTCCTCAAATATTCCTTCATCGAAACGGTTGAGGCGCTGCATTGGCCCTACGTCATCCGTGCGACAGGCGGCGTGCTGTTTCTGCTCGGCGGATTGATCATGGCCTACAACGTCTGGCGCACCATTCGTAGTGATGTGTCCGTCGACGTCCGGGATCAGCCTGCGGTGGCCGCTGCGCCCGAGCTGCGCCCCGGTGCCATCGCAATGCCAGCCGAATAACAGGAGCGATAATCGTGAACCACGCGATCTTCGAGCGAAACTCGATTATTCTTTTGATCGGCGCGCTGATTGTCGTGTCGATCGGCGGCATCGTCGAAATCGCACCGTTGTTTTACGTCCAGTCGACGATCGAGAAAGTGCAGGGCATGCGCCCGTACTCGCCGCTCGAGCTTGCCGGACGTGACATCTACGTGCGCGAAGGCTGCTATAATTGTCATAGCCAGATGATCCGCTCGCTGCGCGATGAAGTCGAGCGCTACGGTCACTACTCGCTGGCGGCGGAAAGCATGTACGACCACCCGTTCCAGTGGGGATCGAAGCGCACGGGGCCGGATCTTGCGCGCGTTGGCGGCAAGTATTCGGATGCCTGGCACGTCGAGCACATGCGTGATCCGCGCTCGGTCGTGCCCGCTTCGATCATGCCGGGATACCCGTTTCTCGATCAGACGCTTCTCGATACGTCGAAAATCTCGAAGCGCATGAAAACGATGCAGACGCTGGGCGTTCCCTATACCGACGAGATGATCGCCAGCGCCGACAAGGACGTTGCTGCGCAAATTTCGCCGGATACGAAAGAAGCGAAGGCGATGCTCGCGCGCTACCCGAAGGCGCAGGTGAGAAAATTCGACGGTCAGGCGGCGGGAGAGAACGTCCCTCCGACGGAACTCGATGCCGTCATCGCCTACCTGCAAATGCTCGGCACGCTCGTCGACTTCACCAAGTTCGACGCCAGTGGTCCCAACCTGCGATAGGGAGATCGGGTCTTGGCTTACGAAGACATACAAGTCGTCACGCAGATTGCGTCGCTCGCACTGTTCATGGGCATCATGGTCGTGGCGTACATCTACGCTTTTCGCAGAAGCAACAAAGCTAAATTCGCCGAAGCTTCCGAAATGCCTCTTCGCGACGATGCGCCGCCTGCCGATTGGGATAAGCAATGAGCCATCACAAAAAGATCGACGATGTAACAGGTGTCGAAACAACTGGACACGTCTGGGACGGCGACATCTACGAACTGAACAAGCCGCTTCCTAAGTGGTGGCTTTACTCATTCTATGCCTGCATCCTCTGGGCGATCGGCTATTGGATCGTGTACCCGGCCTGGCCACTGGTCAACAGCTATACGACAGGCGTGTTGGGTTACAGCCAGCGCAGTCAGGTACAGCACGACATCGATGAGTGGAAAGCCGGTCACGCCAAATACCGCACGCAGATCGCGGAGCTTTCGCTCCCCGACATCCGCAAGAACGAAGAACTCTTTCAATTCTCGATTGCGGGCGGCGCGGCACTTTTCGGCGAGAACTGCGCCGGTTGCCATGGGCGTGGAGCGCAGGGCGGCGTCGGCTATCCCAACCTCAATGACGACGACTGGCTGTGGGGCGGCGATCTCGAAAAGATTCACGAGACCATTGCCTACGGCGTCAGGAACGGCAATTCAAAGGCTCACGATACTGCGATGCCGCATTTCGGGACTGATAAAATTCTCGATAATGCGCAGATCAGCGACGTTGCGAACTTCGTTCGTGCGTTCTCTCATCTCGATGTCGACGCCGAGGCAGCCAAACGAGGCTCGCAGATCTTTGCCGACAATTGCGCCGCCTGCCACGGCGAGCAGGGCAAGGGTAATCAGGACATGGGTGCTCCCAACCTGACGGATGCCATCTGGCTTTACGGGAATTCTCAGGAAGCCGTGATGCAGAGCGTTCGCACGGGCCGGGGCGGGATCATGCCGGCGTGGTCGGAGCGTCTCGATCCGGTCGCCGTGAAAATGCTGACGCTTTTCGTGTATTCTCTGGGTGGAGGGCAAGCCGAAGCGGCAAGCGCTCCGGCTTCTGCGGAGCCAACAAAAGCGCAATGACAGCAATGGGCAAACCGAACAAGTTTCTGATCGGAGGGGATGGTGCTCACCCAGCACCGCCCCTGGCTGCACCGCCCCCGGCTACGCCAGCTCATTCGGACTACGTCTCCCGGCAAAAAATATACCCCAAACTTGCTCGCGGGACGTTCCGCAATGTCAAGTGGGCCGTGATGGCGATCACGCTCGGCATCTACTACATCGTGCCCTGGTTACGATGGAACCGTGGCGAGGGCCTGCCCGATCAGGCTATCTTGTTCGACTTTGCCAATCAGCGTCTGTTGTTCGGCCCGATCGAGATCTGGGCGCAGGAATTCTACTACGTCACCGGGCTCTTGGTGCTTGGCGCGCTTGGGCTGTTTCTCGCCACATCGATCGCAGGCCGCATGTGGTGCGGCTACGCTTGCCCGCAAACAGTTTGGACCGATCTGATGATCGCGGTCGAGCGGTTCTGGCAAGGCGATCGCAACGCGCAGTTGCGGCTCGATGAACATGGATGGACGTTCGAAAAAATCTGGAAGAAGTCGGTTACGCATCTCTCGTGGTTGCTGATCTCGCTCGCGACCGGTGGCGCTGTCGTCTTCTATTTTCGCGATGCGCCGACGCTGGGCGTCGAACTGCTGCACGGAACAGCGCCTGGCGTGGCCTACGTCTTCCTCGGGATCTTCGCGCTGACGACTTATCTGCTCGGCGGTTGGGCGCGTGAGCAGGTCTGCATATATATGTGTCCGTGGCCGCGCATTCAGGGCGCTATGGTCGACCGCGACTCGCTTCTCATTTCATATCGCGATCTCCGTGGCGAGCCGCGCGGCGCCCACAAGAAGGGCACGACGTGGGACGACCGCGGCGATTGCATTGATTGCACGGCCTGTGTCGCCGTTTGCCCGATGGGCATCGACATTCGCGACGGCTCGCAGCTCGAATGCATTCAATGCGCGCTGTGTATCGATGCCTGCAACGAGATCATGGATCGCGTGGGTCGTCCGCGTGACCTGATCGCCTACACAACCATAGGCAACCTCGCCAATGCCACGTCGGCACCGCGCGAGGGTTGGCGCATTATTCGTCCGCGTACATTACTTTATACGGCGATGATCACGCTCGTAGCGTCGCTGATGGGATGGTCGCTGTTTAATCGTGCCGATTTCGAACTGAGCGTCATACAGGATCGCAATCCGCTGTTCGTCGTGTTGAGCGACGGCGGGGTTCGCAACGGCTATACGCTGAAAATCGCGAACAAGATCGAGGGCGCGCGGCAATTCAAACTTCGCTTTAGCGGCGTGCCTGGACTGCAGCCAAAATTCGTCGAGTTCGACGGCACCGATCCGATGATCGAGGTCGGTCCGGCCGAGGTGAGGGCGGTCAAGGTGTTCCTGTTGCTGCCCGGAGACAAAAAGAAAGACCTGAAATCCGACGCCGATCCGGTCAAAATCGAACTCGACGACGTTGCGAACGGACATACGACATCGCGCACGACAACATTCAGGAGCCCGCCATGAGCGCAGCCGTTTCATCGAAAGGTGTCATTCGCGGATGGCACGTGCTCGCCGCGCTCGTAGGCTTCTTCCTGACCGTCACCGCCGTCGATTTGATCTTGGTCACCAAGGCCGTTTCCACATTCAGCGGTGACACGGCCGACGCCTACCGCAAAGGCTTGGCCTACAACCATACGCTCGAGGAAGAGGCCATTCAGGACCGGCTCGGGTGGCACGAGAGCCGGTCGTTCGAGCAGCGCACGGGACGTCTTTCGATCACCGTGACGGATGAAAACAAGACTCCCGTCGACGGTCTCCGCTTGCAGGCCGACATCGGACGCGCGGCGACAGACATATTCGATCGCAGCATCATGTTGGAGCCCGTGGGCAGCGGCACTTACGGAGCCGACATCGCCGGACTCGCCGAGGGAGCGTGGACGCTTTCGGTCAAGGCATCGGAGGATGGCAAGATCGTTTATAGATCGAGGGCCCGGATATGGAAGCAGCCCTAGACGCGACAACGGTAACGCATGAGCTGAAGGCGGCAACACGGCAGACGGTCGTGCTCTCGGTGCCGACCATCGTTTGCGGCAATTGCATCCGCTCCGTCGAAAATACGCTTCGCACGTTGCGTGGGGTCGAAGCCGCGCGCGCCAACCTGACGACCCGGCGCGTGTCCGTCGTGTTCGATCCCGCGCTCAATTCGATGGTCGACCTGACGGCGGCTCTCGAACGCGCTGGATTTCCGTCGGCTTTGCTCGCCGACGATGCCGAGACCGAACAGAAGGCCCGTGTCAGCGAACTCGTTCCCCGCGTCGGTGTAGCGGGATTTGCAGCTGCCAACATCATGTTGTTCTCCGTTTCGGTCTGGTCGGGGCAGGCGAGCGACATGGACAGCTCCGTCAGGGAGATGTTTCACTGGCTATCGGCGCTCATCGCGTTGCCGGCAGTCGCCTACGCGGGGCAGCCGTTCTTCAAGTCGGCTCTTGCGGCGTTGAAATCCGGGCGTCTCAACATGGACGTTCCGATCTCGCTCGGCGTCCTGCTGGCGACTGGTATGAGTCTCTTCCAGACGATGCGCAACTCGGATCAGATCTACTTCGACGCCGCCGTCACGCTTCTGTTCTTCCTGTTGATCGGCCGGGCGCTCGATGAGCGCATGCGCACGAAGGCGCGTGGCGCGGCGGAGAATCTACTCGGCCTGCGGGCGAAAAACGCGACGCTCATCGAGAGCGATCAAACGACCAAGGTCATTTCGGCAAGCCAGATCAAGCCCGGCATGATCATCGCGGTCGCGGCGGGCGAGCGCGTCGCCGGCGACGGCGAAGTCATTTCCGGCGAGAGCGAAATTGACGAAAGCCTGATCAGCGGCGAAACACGGCCGCGCGCCGTGTCGACCGGCGATGCCGTCTACGCCGGAACCGTCAATTGCGGCGGGGCATTGCGCGTCCGCATCACGGCGGCGGAAGAAAACACACTGTTGAGCGAGATCGGCCGCATGATGCTGGCCGCCGAGCAAAGCCGCGGCCGCTATGTCCGCCTCGCCGATCGCGCCTCGCGCCTCTATGCTCCTGCCGTCCACGTTTTAGCGCTGCTGACATTCACCGCCTGGATGCTGATCGGCGCGCCCTGGGATCAGGCGCTGACCTACGCCATCGCGGTTCTGATAATTACCTGTCCGTGCGCTTTGGCGCTTGCGGTTCCCGCCGTGCAGGTCGCCGCGATGAGCCGCTTGTTCAGCAAGGGCGTGATCGTCAAGGCTCCCGATGGACTGGAGCGTCTCGCCGAAATCGATTGCGTCGTCTTCGACAAGACGGGAACGCTGACGACGGGCGAGCTGCGCCTCGAGACGAACGGCAACGTCGATACGGTGGCGCTTGGCCGGGCCGGAGCGATCGCAGGAACGAGCAAGCATCCTTACGCGCAGGCGCTCGCAAAGGCGGCCCGAGAAGAAGGCATTCGCGCGCACGCTGTCGACGATGTACGCGAAGTGCCGGGCTCCGGCCTCATCACCGCCTCGGGAGGCCTTGAAGAAAAAGTTGGATCGGCAGCCTGGGTCGGCGCCGAAGAGGGCCTCGCCTCGATCTGGTACCGGGCCAAAGGCAAGCCCGCCGTCGGCTTCGACTTCATCGATGAACCGAGGAAGGATGCGACCTCGTGCGTGTCCGAGCTTCAGCGCTCAGGCTACTTGGTCAGCCTGTTATCGGGCGACCGGCGTGAGGCCGTCGAGCAGACAGCCGCCGTTTGCGGCATCGAAGGATGGGCCGCCGAGGTTCGTCCCGACCAGAAACTGCAGACGATCGAAGCGCTGAAGGCTCGCGGCTTGAAAGCCCTGATGGTCGGCGATGGCCTCAACGATGCGCCCGCACTCGCCGCCGGTCATGCTTCGCTGTCGCCCGCATCCGCCATCGACATCGCTCAGAATGCCGCCGATGCCGTCTTTCAAGGCGAACTTCTGCAGCCGGTCATCGAGACGCTGGCGCTTGCCAAGGCGGCTCGCCGCCTGGCGCTTCAGAACTTTGCGATCGCCATCATCTACAATTCGGTTTTCGTGCCGCTCGCGATGCTGGGCTACGTGACGCCGTTGATCGCGGCGTTGGCCATGTCGGGTTCGTCGATCACGGTGACGGCCAACGCGCTTCGGCTCCGTTCAATGAAGTTGCATCTTCCAGAGATCGGAACATCGCCATGACCGCGCTTGCCTGGCTCATTCCTGCTGCGTTGACGCTCGGTATGATGGGGCTCGCCGCCTTCCTATGGGCACTGCGCAGCGGTCAATTCGACGATCTCGAAGGCGCCAAGTGGCGCGCCATCAGCGACGATACCGATGTCGCCGGTGCACCGCCCGAACGAGGCCCGGCGGGAGATGCTTGAGCAAAGCTTCATTCATGGTGCCGCAGCGGGGCTCGCGAGCGCATTCCATTGCGGCACGATGTGCGGCGGCATTGCCTGCGGAGCCAATCTACTGCTCGGAGCGACGACGCCGGGCGAAAGAAACCTCAATCTCGCGTTGCTGCAGGTCGGACGCATCGCGACCTATTCCGTAATCGGCGGCGTCGCGGGCGCGTTCGGCGGATCGGTTCTGGCGAACTCACCCTTGAGTAATCCCGCCGTGCTGCAGTGGGCAACGGCGGTCTCTCTGCTCTGGATGGGGATGGTGCTCGCCGGGCTGATGCCGAGACTGGCCGTCATCGATCACGGCATGCAGGCGCTCGCGTCACGTGCGAATACGCTGCTCCGGCCCGCGGGTCGAACCCGGTATGTTGCGCCGATGACGCTCGGTGTCGTCTGGGGCCTCAACGCCTGTCCGATGGTCTATGGAGCAGCGTTTCTTGCGTCGCTCACGCAGACAGGAGTGCAGGGCGCAACGTTCATGCTGGGCTTCGGCGTCGGAACGGTGCCGGCCGTGATTGCGTCAGCCTATGGCGTTTCGTGGCTGAACCGGCGCGCCCAGGGTACGAGCTGGAAACTGTTTGCCGGTCTCGCTCTCGCGGCGGGCGGCGTTGCGGTCATCTATTTCCCGCAGCATTTCGCGAGCTTGTTGTGTATCGTGAAATAGCCTGCCGTTTTTGCTCAATTCGCGGAAAGTAAAAGCGAGTGCGATCGATCGCACTCGCTAAGTCACGCGGATTCAAGAACCGCTACTGTCCACCCAGAAACGTCCATCTAGGATTTGAAGAACTGATAATCGGGTAGTGCCTTCAGCGAATCCTTCGTGCCGTCGGTGACGACCTTGAGGCTCGATCCGTCGCGGGTGATCTTGAGGTTACTGAACGGAACGGCGACATACTTGTCGCCAATGCCGAGGAACCCGCCAACGCTCAGCACGACTTCGTCCATAGATCCATCGGCTTTGAGAACGATATCTTCAATGCTGCCGATATTTTCGTTGGCGCTGTTGTAGACCTTGGAGCCCACAAGCTTGCTGGTGCGAAATTCGTCCGCAGTCTGCATATTGTCGACGGCAAAGACGGGAGTTGCCATTGCGCTCGTTGCAAGAACCGCAGAAGCGGCAAGGCTCTTCAGAAAAACACGGGTCATGTATGCCTCCATTTCACAGATGCATACAAAGCGCCCGAGCCTGCCATTGGTTCCCGGTCACGAGACCGCGATCGTCGCAGGATTTAGAGATCTGGGAACTTCCCATTTTCGAGGAAGTTGGGGTTATAAGCTCTCTACGCGCTATAACGCTTCACGAACAGAAGCGCGCAGGCGAGACATGCGGCCGTTGCGCCGCCGATGATGATGATGGCGAGCCAATCCGCGCCCGCGTATCCCCAGAATGCGCTCATCGTGTCGTCTCCGTCAGTAGTCCCGTATCCATCATCCGTGTTTTTCCGAATTCCGTGACGGCGTAGAAAAAGGTCAGCATCGACTTCCCGCGGATCGTCGTCAGTTGCGATTGAAGCCGGGTGATCACGCCCGCTGCGGCCAATTCATCGAGTGCGATGCGAATGGTATTTTCCCAATAGTCGCCCGAGCGACCGTACTCCCGGAGTGTCCGAGCGATCAGCTCTTCGTCCCATAAGCCGGCGGAGCTGTTGAGCTCGACCAGCAGGAAGCCCTTCTGGTGCAGCTTCATGGCGTTTTCGGTCCTGTATCGGTATCGCGCAGTTGGGCAACGGATTCGGCGGGCTCGCTGAACATGACGAAACTGCCAAGCACCGTCAGCACCAACCCGATGATGAAATACCACTCCGGCAGCTGCAGCGTGAACATGGCGATGAAGATGAGTGCGAAGATCGCGTAGAGGTTTCCAATTGCCTCGCCGCGGCCTACGCCGATGAGGGTAAAGCTTTTGTAGAACGACGTGTAGCAGTACGCGTGGCAGGCCGAGGCAAGGACGATCCACAGCATGGCCCTGCCGTGCGTCAGGGTATCGACAACGAGAGTGCCGATCGGAAACTGCGTGAAAAGCGCCAAGAACGGCAGGATCAAAATGCCCCAGAAAAGGACCTCGAAGCTGAAGCGACATTGAATGCCGGCGTCGGGATCGGACACGTCGATCGCTCGTGCTGCAACCGCGCCTTCCAGTCCCCAGCCGAGCGCCGACATGATTCCGCCGACGTATCCGAGCCAGACGTGATTGCTTGAAATGTCGAGTTCGCCGAACAGGCTAGGACCGTAAATGGCAATTCCACCCATGATGATGATCGCCATGCCGAGGGCGGCGCGTCCGGTGATCCTTTCCTTGTACCACAGCCTCGCAACCACGGCGCCGATGACCGGATAGAAGAGCGATGTCACAGCCGCGAAAACCGGGCCAACGAAACCCATCGCCATGTATGAACCGAAGATCGCGAGCGGTCCTCCGCAAAGAGATGCGAGCGCGTACCATTTCGAAATCCGGCGGAAGCGGACCAGCGTGCGGCCGTAGTCCGCGATCTTGCCAAGCGCTCCGTTCCACAGCAGCAGGAAGGCGAAAACCATGATCGCGTGGATCCATGTCATGACCGCCGTCGCAGCAAGGCGCATGCCCATCTGGTCGGCGGGAATGTCAACGTAGGGTTTTTCGTACCAGAGCGCCGTCCCAGGAACGTACCACGCGCCCCAAAGGATCGCAGTCCACAACGCCCAGGCGAAGCCCCAACGCTGCAAGCGCGCGTAATGCGCTTTGAGTGCTTCCGTTCGAAGCTTGTCAACGGTTTCGGCTGTGGCCATCGGAACGTCCCTATCGTTGCAGAGTTCTCGTTCGCTGATCGCGTTCGCGCGCTGCAACCGCGAAGTCTGCGGCGAACCTGACGCTGCCGTCTTTTCTACGCTCGTTCTCCGATAGATTAGTTTTCACTGGCCTGGATCAGGCAATAGTGCCTATTGGCACTATGTGCGCGGTGCATCTCCGCCCGTGCGGCAGATTTCGGATGCTTGAAAAGTTGGTCGGTCGCAAGCCATGAGCGGCAATTCCAAGAAAGTGCCTGTTACGCGCCTAACGGACGCGCAGTGGTTTCACCGCACCGGCCGCGTCGCAATGTCAATCGGACAGGATACCTTCCATCGGGAATTGCTCGATCTTTTCGGCTCGACGATGAAGCATGAGTCCAGATGGATCATGCGCTATTCGCGCTTCGCCCCGCCCGACATTCTTTTTACGCACAACGTGCCGGACGACATCGTGCAACTTTACACCCGCGAATGCTCCACGATCGATCCGTACGCCAACCACTGGAAGGCGCGCGGAACGCCTGGTGTCCTGACGCTATCGCGGTTAAAAACTGAAAACGTTGAGTTCATCCTCTATTCAAAAATGTTCGGCGCCACCGCCAACGTTTCCGACGAAATGGCGATGTTCTTCACCACCGTCGGACATTGCTGCCTGGCGCTATTCCTGGTGCGGGAAAAGGGAACGTTCTCGTCGTCCGACATCAAAAGGGCCGAGCTGATCTTTCCGGCTCTGGATGGCTATCATCACGCGCATCTCAGTTGGTTGTTCAATGGACTCCGGTACGCGAACCGGAGCGGAATGGATGGCTTCATCAATCGCCCGACTCTCATCCAGGACCGGTTCCGCGAGCAAGTCTATGCGAGCGATTCCTGGGTCCAGGCCGCGGCGCAGGATCCTGCGATCGACGAGATCGTGCACGCCACGGAAAATAAAGCGACGCAAAAGTATGACCTGGAAGATTTCATTCTGCGCTCCGAGGCGCTGGATCGCCACTTTCCCCTGGCGCCGGGCGGACGCATTTATGCGTTGGAACCACGGCCCTTGGTCAAAAACCAACATGAGTATGTCGATCAGGTTGTCGCCACGCTCGGCGACTTCACGCGGCGAGAGCGGGAAATTCTTGCTTTGATCATGATGGGTCACAGCACGGGCGAGATCGCGCAAAAGCTTCAGATCAGCAAGGGCACGATCAAAAACTGCCGTCTGCGCATCTATCGCAAAGCCGACGTGACGTCGGAGCGCGCGCTGGTGAATAAATTCACCGCGACATTCAGGTAGCTCCGCAGCGCGACAGACTTTTCAATGTAACGATCTTCAGCGGGCATTCCCCGAAAGCAATGATCGCAGCGGGTTCGCGGATCGCGCTGCGACGGACGAACGGTCGTATGTCCGGTATCCACGAAAGATGTCAGAGCCGCCGCCGGCCTCTGATCGAGTTTCGGGCGGCTGCCTCAGCAGCTCCAGATACGAAATGGCATTGACATCGACCAGCCCGACCATCGCTGGAATGTAAGGAAGGTCGAGAAGCCTTGCGATCGTGACGCGATGCAGCCCAGACCCTCGCATGATGGCGAACCGACCGGCTGCGTCGATACCGACTTGAACGCCGCCGTATTCACGGAAATTCCAGCGCTTCAATTGTTTCTGGGTCTTGAACACCCTTTCTTGCTCAATCCTGCGGTAGAGTTCGTCAAGCTTGCGGTAGCGGCGCAGTATTGCTGATTTCGTATTGCGCCGTATGCCGGCCCGCAAGAGCTTGACCCGGCTCATGCCTCTTGTGAAGTCCGGTGTTTTTTCCCATGGCAGCCCGTCGCGCCAATGCATCAGGCTGGACTTTACCTGCACGAGGTCTTCGAGCGGTGAAAAGTGTAACCCTCGGCGCTCAAAATCCACGATGCGGCCGCTTATGCGGCGAATACTCAGACCCTCGGGCAGATCCTCAAGATAGAAATTGATCTTTTTCGGATCAACCCAAATGAGTTCGGCAGTTCTCGGCGCGGCCGAGCCAAACACGGCTCGATTCTCCCTGTCTCGATGGACAGCTCGTAGTGCGACGGCTATTTGCTTGATATCGTGGATGGCCATCATGATCTCCAGAATTGAAGAATGATGTTTCGGGCGGCAGCGATCGACGTTTCGATGCCGCCTCCGTTGTAAAACAGGACGTACGTCGTCGGCCTGCGGAGCGATAAATTGTCGAAGATAATGCGATCGTATTTTGTATGTCCGGCTGCTGTCATTTCTCTCTTGCGTTGCGACAGCCGATCTTGCGGAACCAGAAGATGGACGACCGGAATTCGTTGTCCGAATGCGCGCGACAGGCGGGATGTCCAGTGAAGCCTTGGGTTATCGGATTTTCGGTCGACGATGAGAAAATCGATCAGCGCTCGGTCAATGAGCATCAGCTTGTTTCCCGAGACCATGTTCAACAGGGGCAGCGCCGCGGACGCGCGCAGATAGTTGAAGGGCGCGAGGGTGTCGTCGAATTTCTCCCGACCTTGGAGGAGAAGCGGACGGATCAAGGCGACGGCAATCTTGTAAAAAATGGAATTCCGGTACAGCCGTTTGCCGACGTAGCTCTTAAATTTTTCGGGGTCGGCTTCCCGAAGCTGTTTGATGATGCTCGTTTTTCCAGAACCGTCGCAGCCCATAATCGAAATGCATCGCGTTTTTCGCGGAGCATCGAGCCATGCTGCGCTCGCTTCCGCCACGAGCTTGTGGCGCAGTCGCGTCAGGGGCCGTTCGGCAGGCCAGAGCTTATTTTCTGAAAGCAGTTGCCGGCTTACGGCCAAAGCGGCCTCGTCGATCTTCGCCGTTCGCCCGATCCTTGCGAAAACGGCGGAAAGCTCTGGAAATCCCGCCGAAGCGCACGTGCTTTCGTAATTCGCGAGTCTTCGGCGAACCTGTTCGCTTTCGAGCTTCTTCTTCTTGCTGATGAGATGCTCAAGGTAGGTCGCCGCTTCGATAGCCGGCGGCAATCTCACGATGCCGCGCGATGCCGCGAGCAGATGACTGATATCTTCAAACTTGAGGTAGGTCGTTCCACCAGCAAGCTGCCAAAGCTCGATCCAGAAATCGAAACAGATGCTGTTGCGCCCTTCGATGTCGAATATCTCGAGCGCAATCTTGTCGCCGGATCGCGACCGTATGAGCGCATGACATTCGCCATTGAGGCTCCACGCGAAAACCGCGTGCAATAGTGCGTTGACGGACGATGCGCTGGTGAGGAAGTCGACGTCTCCGGCGCATATGTCATTCGCGCTCAGAGGATTTCCGCGAAGCTGCACGAGGCACCACGGACCGCTATGAATCCTGTCGATGATCGAGGCGAGCGCCGATTGCGGCCCTCCCTCCGACGTGCGCCTAGTTTCGTCCTGAACCAAATTCACATTGCTTGCATTCGGGGAAGGGCTCGCTGCTACGCCGGTAATGCTCCATTCGGTGGCAACAGCTTCCAGTTTTTGCGATGTGCTCATGGTCATCATGTTGTCGATGATCCATGCCGCGATCTGCGCGGATACCTTCCTGCGCGCGAAGCAATTGCTCGGATTTCCCAGTTATGTTTCGATGCGCGATCGAAAATGGTGCTGCCGCCAACTGGCGCGCGCGAGATGCCCGACAGTCGAAAGCCGGTTGTCGTAGGACTGAACAGCGCCGCCACTCGGCGGCCTGAGGCGCTCCAAATCAGCACGGTCCCCCCGGCGTCTGAGCTTACTTCGTCAATCAAGCCATATGGCCAAAGCAGGTAAGCCAAATCGCCTAGGTAGAGCGCCCTATTGTTACAAATATGTCAAGAAACAGACATGAAAATGTTGTGTGCATGTGCTGCATCCGTGTCAGTGAATGCTGAGAAACGACAATGTGATGTGTACGCACGAGTGTTCGAAGCGAACTCAGCATTCGAGTTTCCGCTTCACGTTCGCGCGCGCCGGTTGTCTTCCGCCAAGCTGTGTTCGTTTGCAAAACGCGGTATACGGCGCGGCGCGCACCGAGCCGTTGCGACGGACATCGGAGCCGCGGAGGATGCCCGATCTTCAAAGATCGGCTTGTGTCGCCTGATCCTTCTTCAGCACGATCACGCCGTCCGCGTCGCCGACGACAACGTCACCCGGAGAAACGCTGACCGACGCGATATCAACGTCGATATTGAGGCTGCCTTCACCTCTCCGCGTCGATTTTCGCGGTACTGGGCACAACGCATTGATCACAATATCGAGCGTTTGCAGCACGCATGTATCGCGCACCGAGCCGAGGATGATGATGGCCTCCCAGCCGTTCGCCACGGCATCCTTCGCGATCATGTCGCCGAGCAACGCGCAGCGCGTGCTGCCGCCTCCGTCGACAACGAGAACTTTTCCTTGTCCCGGGGTCGCCAGAGCTTCCTTGATGCGCGAATTATCCTCGAAGCATTTGATCGTGACAGCGATGCCTTTGAATATCTTCCGCTTACCAAAGTCGCGAAACAGCGGCGGCAGGAGGCGCGCGTCATCGCCGAAGCGGTCGGATAGATCGCACGTTGCGGGAACGGTCATGTCGGCTCCTTGAGATCGGTCGTTATGCAACTGGATAAGGGGTGAAGCGCCGCTCGTTTTCATCGACGGCGGTGCGACCGCCAATCGGCGGAAATGCGCGCTGCGGACAAGTTGGACGCTCACAGACCTTGCAGCCCGCTCCGATCGGCACCGCGACGCCCGAGCCGGCAAGGTTCAGGCCTTTCGCGTAGACGAGCCGGCTCGCATGACTGAGGTCGCAGCCGAGACCGATCGCAAACGTTTTGACCGGAGCGCCGAAACCACCGTGCCCGCGCGAGACCGTTCGCGCGACCCAAAGATACGTGCGCCCGTCTGGCATTTGCGCGAGCTGTGTGAGAATACGCCCCGGCGTCGAGAATGCTTCGTATACGTTCCATAACGGACATGAACCGCCGACACGCGAAAAATGAAAATCCGTCGCCGACTGGCGTTTCGAAATATTTCCCGCCCGATCGACGCGCACAAAAAATAACGGTACGCCACGCGCCTCAGGCCGCTGCAACGTGCTCAATCGATGGCAAATTGTTTCGAAGCCGACGCCGAAGCGCTGCCCGAGTAGATCGATGTCGTAGCGCAGTGTTTCCGCAGCTTCGAGGAACGGCTTATAGGGCAGCACCAATGCACCCGCAAAATGGTTGGCGAGGCCGATGCGCGCCAGGCGGAACGTTTCCTCGCTGTCGTCCGCGGCGTCCTTCGCCAGCCGGTCAAGCGTGTCGCCGATGTCGAGAAAAGCAAGCTGCGTCGCGATCTCGAACGCCTGCTGGCCAGGATTGAGGTTTGCGGAAAGTTCAAGCGTGCGCCGTGCGCGATTGAATCGCCGTTGCGGCGAAAGCGTATCGGTCGCCGGCACGATGACGATATCGACGCCGTGCTCCGCGCGCAGATAGTGCCTAAGGCCAGTCGCGACATCCCCGATGACGAGATGCGCTTTGCCGAACAGCGCCTCGGCGGCTTCATCGAGCTCCGCGATGTAGTTGTGGCGCGCGTAGAAGTAGTCGCGCACCCTTTCGTAGGGCATCAGCGTCGCGGGTTCGATCTCTTCCGCGCTCAGCCCGAGGCGTGACGCCATCGCGTCGGCGCGTTCGGAAGCCTGACGGGATCGCGCATGCAGCGCGATGATCGCCCGCCCGACTGTCGGCATGTTGGCGGCGATTTCGCGGATTTCCGTCAGCGCGATGGATTCCCCGAGTCCGGGGTCGGCCAGCACTTCTTTTAGATCCGCGATCAGACGCGCTTCCTCGTCCTCGGAAAAAAGCTGCACGTCGACGCCGAAGACGGCGTTGATCTTGAGCAGGATCGGCACCGTCAGCGGACGCTGATTTTTTTCGAGTTGATTGAGATAGCTCGGCGACAGCTCAAGGGCGCGCGCCAGGGCGACCTGTGTCAGCGCGCGCTCCTCTCGAAGCCGCTTCAGGCGAACGCCCATGAAAGCTTTTCTCATGTCGGCCTCAATATTCGCAAAATTCGCAAATTCGCAGATATGGCCTCGCAAAACTCCGCAATTTCAGGAGTTTCGCGAGAATTAGGAATGCGGATATTGCGAATATAAAGTCATTTGGCAAGCGAGGACGGCGATGAAGAGTTCGGAAATCGTGCAGTTGGGGCTAGACGCGGCTCTCGACCGGTTCGATGGCATCGAGCGTCCCTATTCCGTTGCCGACGTGCAAAAGCTGCGCGGCTCGGTGCCGATCCGTTACACGCTGGCGGACATCGCGGCGAAGCGCCTTTGGCATCTTCTCAACGCCGAGCAATATGTCCACGCGCTCGGCGCCGTCACCGGCAATCAGGCGATGCAGATGGTCCGTGCCGGATTGCAGGCCATCTATCTTTCCGGCTGGCAGGTCGCCGCCGACGCCAACACCGCAAGCGCCATGTATCCGGATCAGAGCCTCTATCCCGCGAACGCCGGCCCGGAGCTTGCGCGCCGCATCAATCGCACACTGCAGCGTGCCGACCAGATCGAGCACATGGAAGGCAAGTCGAGCGTTGCGACTTGGTTCGCTCCGATCGTCGCGGATGCGGAAGCGGGTTTCGGCGGGCCGCTCAACAGCTTCGAGATCATGAAGGCTTACATTGAAGCAGGCGTCGCAGGCGTTCACTTCGAAGATCAGCTCGCTTCCGAAAAGAAGTGCGGCCATCTCGGCGGCAAGGTTCTGATCCCGACCGCCGCGCACATTCGCAATCTCGTTGCGGCTCGGCTCGCGGCCGACGTGATGGGCGCTGCGACGCTCATCGTTGCGCGCACCGACGCGGAATCAGCAAAGCTGATCACCTCGGACATCGACGAGCGTGACCGCGAATTCATCGTCAAGGGCGAGCGCACGGCGGAAGGTTTCTATACGTTGCGCAACGGCGTCGACGCCTGCATCGCGCGGGGCCTCGCCTATGCGCCGTATGCCGACCTCCTGTGGTGGGAAACATCGACACCCAACCTCGAGCACGCGCGGAAATTCGCCGAGGCCATTCACGTCAGGTATCCCGGCAAGAAGCTCGCTTACAACTGTTCGCCGTCATTCAACTGGCAGAAGAAGCTTGATCCCGCGACGATCGCAAAGTTCCAGAGCGAGCTTGGCGCAATGGGCTACAAATTCCAGTTCGTCACGCTCGCAGGCTTCCACCAGCTGAACCACGGCATGTTCCAGCTGGCGCAGGGTTATCGCGATCGCGGCATGGCGGCGTATTCGGAGCTGCAACAGGCCGAATTCGCAAGCGAAGCGCACGGCTACGCCGCGACGCGGCACCAGCGCGAAGTCGGCACCGGATATTTCGACGCCGTGTCGCTCGCGATCACCGGCGGGACGTCATCGACGACGGCCATGTCGGGCTCGACCGAGACAGCGCAGTTCCACGGCGATGCAGTCAGGCCGGCGGCCGAATAGCCGCGTAGCGGGAGTTATTTCCTTGAGATCAGCGGACATCATCATCATGGCCGAGCCCTTCAACGGACCGAGAAACGACGATGTCGACGCAGCTATTCGCAAGGTCGCGGATACGCTGCACCGGCTCAATCTGCAAATCCATCAGGCCGTCGAAGCAGGTGCATCGATCGAGCTGATGCGAGCCCATCGTGTCCACAACGGCCGCGGTCAGTGGGGCGATCAAATGGTTCCGATCGTGCGCGTGCCCGATACGCCTTCAAAGGAATAAAAGATGCCACTCGATCCTGCCGAGACGCGCTTCGCCGAGATTGTATTCCCCGAACAGGCCAATCACTACGGCACTCTGTTCGGGGGCACCGCTTTAAATCTGATGAGCAAGGCCGCGGCAATTGCTGCGGCCCGGCGCGCGGGAGGGAGCGTCGTGATGGCGCGCTCCGACCGCGTCGATTTTCACATGCCCGTACTCGTCGGCCAGCTCGTCGAACTCATCGCGCGCGTCGAGCGGGTTGGACGCAGCTCAATGACGGTAAAGGTCGACGTTGTCGCCGAAACACTCGGCAAGGCCGATCGCAAGCTCGCGATGCGCAGCAGCTTCGAGATGGTCGCCGTCGATGAGAACGGCCGCCCGCAACCCATCGCGGCAGAAAACGCCGCTTGATCCGATATCGTTTTTTCGAAAAGGCAAATACCATGGTTCAATCCGCAAACCTTGGCTTTCCGCGCATTGGCTTTAAGCGCGAACTCAAGAAGGCGACCGAAATGGGCCGTTGAATGTTCCGGCTGCCGGCAGCGGACGCTTCGAAAGCTAGAGCCCCGTCTTTGCCGTTTATGTAAACGCTCGCAGCGCAAGGAAACGCTCAGATTCCAAGGCGTCGGCTTAATCCGCTACGGGCCAGGAACGGACATGGCGCGGATGCAAGGGCCCGTTGTAAGAACGGCTGCACGGTGCGCGGAGCACATGTCAGAAAGTCTTTCTCCGAAGGCTTCAGTCGAAAAGCGAAACCTGCTCTGAACGCCATACACAAACGATCGGCACACGGTGCAAAATTGCGACAAGTACACGACATTTGGCTGTCGAAAGCTTGACGGGTTTGCAATAGTGCGATGGCCTGGCATAGGCTAGATTGCCTATTTAATCAGGCCTCATGGCCTAGTGCGGGTGTTTCGAGCGGGAGCCAACCTGATGATGAATGTTGGTTTTCATGGCGATGTGCAAGGTCATTCGGCTCAAGATAAAGAGATCCGATTTTTGCTTGTGTCGGGTGCGTCCGGCGGTGGGAAGTCCACGTTCATTCGCGCTCTCACTCAGGGATGGCTCGACCCGTACATCGTCGCACAGCTACCGTCAGGTTGTGCCAATTGGCCCGTCATTGACGTCAATGACATCCACAAAGAGGGTCTTGCGATTAGCAAGGTGCTGGAGAGCATCGGGCCCGAAAAATGCGCCGTTCTCCATTATGATATCTCGTACATTTTTCGATGGGGACTTCCATCTTATTCCGATGATGCGGCCGACGCTCTTTTTAAGTTAGCCAGCCGCATTGATTGCGTATTCGTTAAAACTGATGGTGCCTGCCTGCGGAGACAGCATCTTGCCCGCGAACGCGAACGAATGCGCCGAAAGAACCGCGCTGAAATCGCATGGCAAAAATGCGTAAGGAAGCCGATGCGTGTTTTTGCGCAAAGTCTTCGTGGGATTCGCCGTCGTCGAGCACAGCACCTCTACGCTCAGCCCGAGTTTCTCGTGCAGTGCTACTCCCTTTGGGAATCGTACGCTCGCGCGCTCGGAGTCTCTTGTCCTGATTATTCTCTGCTGACTGTCGAGCCTGAAAAGACGCTCGATGGCCCTCCGATGTTTCGCCTTGTTCCAACCACGCGTTAGCTCTATTCGGCTCGCTCGCTGCAGTCGAAGAGGATGGCGTGATTGGAAGGGACCAGTGAAATTCAGGGTGACGCCGCGCTAAAGCTGGATGTGCGCGCCATCATTGCCGACAAGCTTGTCCTGCTGGCGCTCGCGCCTGCATGGCTCACTCCACGATTAATTCTGTCATGGGGTGCGCGTGACGTCCTGGCGCTGGAAAGGGACGCCAACCCCCCGAACGGCGCTCGGACCGAATATGGCTTCGTTGCGCGTTTCGACGCCATATCGGACGTTCGCAAAAACAATTGCGATGTCGCAATCCTCCACGGCGCTGCCGTTTCTGCTCTCATCGACAAGCGGATGTTCGGACGATTTCGCTACATTCTCATTCCGAAAATACAAGGAGCAGTTCCGGCGGCCATCGGACTGGCGCGGTACGGACGACGCGGCGGTCTCAAGATCGTCGGCAGCACGACACTGAGGACGACTGGAGGCGCGCGGAGTTATTGGATCTTACGCTCCTCCGTCAAACTGACTGATAACCGCAGGCAATATGCACCTGCCGGTCGAACGCCTCTGGAGATATTGCGTCAGATCTCTCATCTCAATCAGATCGTCTTGCGTTGGAGTGAGAAAATTGAAAGCGGGACGCACTCGGGCGACATGGACATTCTCGTGGCTGCGTCGGATGTTTCTCAGATGCTGGAATGTTTCCGCTCGAGCGTTTCGACCTATCCACTCGATGTCTATACGGACGACGGAAGCGGCGGATTCAGCTATAAAAGCGTACCCTACTACACCTCCAAACTCGCAGTTGCACTACTCCGTTCTGCAACGCTTCGTCCTTCGGGCGTCCGTGTTGCCGACGCCGAGTCGCGCTTTCTCGCCTTCTGCTATCACCTGATGTTTCACAACAAGTCGGAGAAGATCGCGCCCAGCACGCAAGTCATAAATCGCCAGACTTTCAAAAGCCCTCATTACTTCGATGAACTGTCGCGTCTCGCTTTATGCGCAGAGCGCTCAGTGCCGCAAAGCTTTAGCGAAGTCGAAACCTTACTGAAAGATGCGGGCTGCCTGCCGAGCCTCGATTTGATCGGATTTTACAGCCGCCGAAACTCCTTCCTTCAGCATCGCTATTTCGATCAGGCAAAGCGGCCTGCGGGACTGGCGACTTTTTTCATCCGAGACTTTGGCCAAGGCCTCTCCGTAGTGCCGAATGTGCGCGCGAAGCTCGCGGAACATTTCGAGACGCTTTGCGAAGGTCCTGTCGCGCCTGATCAGTACGCCAGCATCCTGACCGGCGTTCGTGGAGGGAACTGGACCGACCCGCAGGGACCCAATGGAATGGCTAAGCCGGTGTACTGGTTCGTCTGCTGGGACGCGCGTCCCAAATCCCCCTCAAAAGCGATGAGAAAGAAGCATCCCCGGCTTGATAATGAGCACATAAGGATCAAGGACACGATCCGAAATGAGTTTGGCGGTGATAAGAGAAAGGTTCCACCTGTCGTTCACTCCAGCGATAACGCGCTCGAAGCGCTCGATCATTTGCGCCACTTACAGCTGCTCGATCATCCCGCTATCGCGGAGCGCATCCGGACGCGCGGTTGATGCGAGCGCGGAGAGCCTCTTAAAAAAAGAAAGTTCTTCACGCACTCGGATGCGAAATTATGGTTTCAGATTTTCAGACAATTAGAGGAACTGCATCCACCGCGATGTAGTCACCGCCAACAACGGGATACCAAAAAAGCTATGGCTGCTTTGGGCCACAAGCGGCCATGCAAAGCAACACTAGACAGCAAGGGCTGGGTGCACTAGAACAAAAAGTGAACATTAAACCCTGATTTTATTCTTGTCATGCCGTTGTCCTCAATTTCCGCAGGCAAAGCATCCGTCCTACTTCGCGAAGTCGTCGCTGCCCCCGGCCATGCGAGCGTCGCGGTCGGTTTTGGCCTGGCCTTAGCTGTGCAGACCATCTCGGCGGCATCAGCATCGCGCGCTGCCACGCTGCTGTGGGTGCGTGAAGCCGCTGCCGTGGTGGAAACCGGAGACGCCTATGGCCCGGGGTTGGCGGCCTTCGGTCTATCCCCCAGTGGCTGCATCATCATCGAAGCGCGCACATCCGTCGATGCTCTGCGCGCCGCGCTCGAAGGTGCGCGTTGTGCGGCACTCGGCGCTGTCGTTCTGGAAATGCGGGCTCCCATCGATCTGACGGCGAGCCGACGATTGAAGCTCGCAGCGGAAAAGTCCGGCGTTGCTATCGTGCTCGTTCGGCTGGGAGGCCATGGCGAACCCAATGCCGCACAACTCCGCTGGCGCGTGCAGGCCGCGCCTCAAGCGTCGGACCGGATGCGGCGCACGGCTTTCGAAATGATCGTGCTGAAGAGTCCGTCAGGGCTCGATGGCAGGCGTAGCATCGTGGAGTGGGATCATGACCGGAAATGCTTCACGCAGGCGTTATCTGTGCCTATGGATGCCGTTCCTGGCATCGGATCGCTGGCAGCGTGAAAACCGGCGTGACGAAGATCGGCCGCTGGTTTTCGTTGCCAAGGCGAAAGGCGTTTCGCAGCTGGCTGCGGTCGATGCCCGGGCCCGGTCTTTGGGCCTGCAATCCGGTATGGCGCTTGCTGATGCGCGGGCGCGTCTCCCCAGCGTGCGGGCGATCGCTGCCGATCCCTCGGCGGATGCGGCTTTCATCGAACGCCTTGCCGATCTGGCCGTAGCTTTTACCCCCTCGGTCGCCTTAGATCCGCCGGACGGTCTCGCACTCGACATCACGGGATGCAGCCACCTTTTTGCGGGAGAAGCCACGCTTGCCGCGCATCTGCAAAAGGTTTTGAGCACTGCTGGCGTATCGGTCGTGAAACTCGCTGTCGCGCCGACGCCCGACATGGCGCGGGCTTTGGCGCGTTTCTCCCGAACCAATCCATGCTTTGCCGATGACGATGAACGGGTTCGCGCGCTTCCGGTCGCGGCCCTCGAATGTGCGCCGGAAGATGCGACGGCCTTAAAGCGTGCAGGACTCAAGACGGTTGCCGACGTCGCCGACCGGCCGTCGCTGCTGTTTGCCGCCCGCTTCACGTCGGCTTTCACGGCGAAACTCGGTCGCGTGCTCGGAGAAGAAGATCGGCGCATTTCTCCCCTCCGTGAACCGGCCGCTTATCGAGCCGAGCAGCGCTGCGCGGAACCCGTCGCCAGTCACGATGTCATCGCTGGCATGCTTGCCGAACTGGCTACATCCGTCTGCGACCAGCTGGTCGCGCGGAGCGTCGGGGGGCGCATCTTCGAAGGTACATTTTTGCGGGCGGATGGCGCGGTTCGTCGCATCCGCGTCGAAACCAGCAGCCCAACGCGCCATCCCGATGTGATCTTGCGTCTCCACCGCGATCGCCTCGATGCGCTCGCCGATCCGCTCGACCCTGGATTCGGCTTCGATCTGATCTGTTTCGAGGCGATGCGAGTCGAGCCGTGGATTGAGAGCCAGGGCACATTCAGTGCGCAGGATGACCAGAAAGACGAGATCGCTCAGCTTGTCGACCGACTGAGCACCATGTTCGGACGCGAGCGCGTGATGCGGTTGCAGCCGATCGATAGCCATATCCCGGAACGGGCGCAGGCTGTGATTCCGGCCGTGCTTCCTGCGCCGCCGCACGAATGGGCCCGGCACATGGTGGACAGCACAGCGAGCTTGCGTCCGCCATTGATCTACCCGCGTCCGCATCCGATCGACGTCGAAGCCGATGACAACGCTAGGCCGAAAAGCGTCCGCTGGCGTCGCGTCATGCATCGCATTGCCAACGCGATCGGCCCAGAACGGATTGCGGAAGAATGGTGGCGTTCGCCGTCAGGCTATGGCACGCGCGACTACTATCGCGTCGAAAGCTCGGAGGGCCGTCGTTTCTGGATTTTTCGCGCGGCGGCGACGGCTGGCGGCGAACGGCAGAAGTGGTTTTTGCATGGAGTTTTTCCATGACCTCCTATGCCGAACTCGCCACCACCACAAATTTCTCGTTTCTGCGCGGCGCATCGCACCCTGAGGATTTCGTCACGCGCGCCGTCCTTCTCGGACACACGGGTATCGGTATCGCCGATCGCAATACGCTGGCGGGCGTTGTCAGAGCTTACGGCGCTTTGCAAGATTTGCGGCGCGAGGGATTGCCCGCACCGCAAAAAGTCCGTGAAGGTTCCGGTCCCGGCGAATACGCTTGGATTGAAAATGCCAAGCCGGGCGATTGGGCCAGCATTTCGGAAGCCATCAAGGCTCGCGCCGAAAGCTTTAAGCTGCTCGTCGGCGCACGCCTCGTATTCATTGATGGCACGCCGGATATTATCGCCTATCCGGAAAACCGCGCGGGCTGGGCGCGGCTCTGCCGCCTGCTGACGCTGGGAAAGCGCCTGGCAAAGAAGGGCGAATGCAGCCTTCGGCGAGAGGACTTGCTGTCCAACTGCGCGGACCTGCTCCTTATCGTCATTCCGACGCCGATGCTCGATGGTCTCGAAGCGCATCTCCGCACCGTCGTGAAGGCCGCGCCCGGAAATGTATGGCTTGCCGCGTCCGTGCATCTGAAAGGAGATGACCGTCGCGTTCTCTCTCGGCTGAGCGGCGTTGCGGCCTCTGCAAACGTTCCGCTGATTGCCATCAATGACGTGCTCTATGACGTCCCGGAGCAGCGACCGGTTCAGGACATCTTGACGTGCATTCGCGAAGGTCTGCGCATCGAGACGGCTGGCACACGGCTGGAAGCCAACGCCGAGCGCCACCTCAAGCCGCCTGCGGACATGGTTCAACTTTTCCGCGACTGTCCATCCGCCATCGCCGCCACGCAGGATCTGCGTGAACGCATCGTCTTTTCTCTCGACGATCTCAAGTATGAGTACCCCGAAGAGCCGGTGCCGTCAGGCTGGACTCCGCAAGGATGGCTCGATCATTTGACTTGGCAAAAGGCGGCCGAGCGCTATCCGAACGGCGTGCCGGAGAAAGTACGGCGGCAGGTGGAAGAGGAGCTACAGCTCATCGCGCAGCTCGATTATGCACCGTATTTCCTTACGGTTTACGACATCGTCCGATATGCCAAAGAAAAAGATATCCTTTGCCAGGGGCGCGGATCGGCTGCGAATTCCGCCGTTTGCTACGTGCTTGGCATCACATCGGTCGATCCCGACCAACACAATCTGCTTTTCGCACGCTTTATTTCAAGCGAACGGCGTGAGCCTCCGGACATCGACGTCGACTTCGAGCACCAACGTCGCGAGGAGGTGATCCAATACATCTATGAGCGATATGGACGCGAACGCGCCGGGCTGGTCGCGACCGTGATCCGGTATCGTCCACGCAGCGCCATTCGCGAAGTCGGCAAGGTGCTCGGCCTCAGCGAAGATATCACCAGCCGGATCGCGGGCACCGTGTGGGGAAGCTGGGGATCGGAAATTTCCGAAGCTCATCTCCGTCAGGCAGGAATAGATCATCGCAATCCCATAATCGGTCGGGCGATTGAGCTTGCCACCCGCATTCTTGGTTTTCCGCGTCATCTCTCGCAGCATGTCGGCGGGTTCGTGTTGGCGCGCGGACGGCTGGATGAGATCGTCCCCATTGGCAATGCAGCGATGGACGATCGGACATTCATCGAATGGGACAAGGACGACATCGATGTTCTCGGCCTGATGAAAGTCGACGTTCTGGCACTCGGCATGTTGACGTGTATCCGCAAAGCCTTCGACCTGATCCGCACGCACGAAGGCGAAAACTTCGATCTCCCGACCGTTCCTGTGGAACAGCGCGACGTCTACGAAATGCTTCAGAAGGGGGATTCGATCGGCGTCTTTCAGGTCGAAAGCCGAGCGCAGATCAACATGCTCCCGCGCTTGAAACCCGAAAAATTCTACGATCTCGTCATCCAGGTTGCGATCGTGCGGCCGGGCCCGATCCAGGGTGACATGGTGCATCCCTATTTGCGCCGCCGTAAAAATCCGAAAGAGGTGACGTTTCCTTCCCCGGCGCCCCCGCACGATCCGAATGAACTCTACGACGTGCTGTCGAGAACGCTCGGTGTTCCGCTCTTTCAAGAGCAGGCGATGCAGCTCGCCATGGTCGCGGCCAAGTTCACCGACGCCGAAGCCAATCAGCTCCGCCGTGCGATGGCGACGTTCCGCAATGTCGGCACGATCCATAAGTTCGAGTCGATGCTTGTCGAGCGGATGGTCGAGCGCGGATATGATCGCGATTTCGCGCAGCGTTGCTTCGATCAGATCAAAGGTTTCGGCGAGTACGGCTTTCCGGAAAGCCATGCGGCGGCGTTTGCCAAACTCGTCTATGTCTCGTCGTTCATCAAATGCCGCTATCCGGCGGCGTTCGCGTGCGCGCTCCTGAATTCGCAACCCATGGGATTTTATGCTCCGGCTCAGATCGTGCGGGACGCGCGCGATCATGATGTCGAGGTCTATCCTGTCGACGTCAACGAAAGCGATTGGGACAATACGTTATGTGCCGGTGCTGACGGCAGAACAGCGCTTCGGCTCGGCTTCCGGCAAATCGACGGGTTGTCGGAGGAGTGGTGTAAACGGCTGATTGCGCTCCGCCGCAACGGCTATACCGATGTCGATAATCTGGCTCGTCGCACGCGAATGCCACAACGGATGCTGCGGGTGATCGCTGATGCCGATTGCTTTCGCTCCATCGGTATCCAGCGTCGAGACGCGTTGTGGGCGGCACGGCGACTGCCCGATGCGGACACGCTGCCATTATTCGCGGCCGCCCATGAGCCGGATATGGGCGATGAACCCGATGCGCAGTTGCCGCCGATGTCGATCGGCGAACACATTGCGGTCGACTATCAGACCGCCCGGCTATCGCTCAAAGGTCATCCGATGGAATGGCTGCGCGCAATATTCCGAGGCGAAGGCATCGCTTCCTGCGCCGAGCTTGCCGCCCAACGCAACGGCAGCCGCGGACGCGTTGCCGGCGTCGTTCTCGTGCGGCAGCGGCCGGGCAAGGGCAACGCGATCTTCATCACCCTGGAAGACGAAACCGGAATTACAAATGCCGTGCTCTGGGCGCGCACGTTCGAGACGTTCCGCAAGGAGGTGATGGGCGGCCGCCTGCTGCTGATCGAAGGCAAAGTACAGCGCAGCCCCGAGAACGTCGTGCATCTCATGGCGACGCGCATCATCGACCGCACAGCGGAACTCGCCCGCCTATCGGAGACGCATGAGCCCACAATAGAACTGTCGCGCGCCGACGAATTCCTGCATCCACAAGCTTCCCGCGCCCGCCATCCCCGCAACGTCCGCATTCTGCCGGGTTCGCGAGACTTTCATTGATCTGTTTCGAAGACCGGCAATTACTTGATCTCCGGATCAATGACGTCGACCCCGGCCGAAGGCCGCAAGATTCCGTTGCCAGAACTCATCGGTGACGCCTTTGGTCAGCAGATCCTGGAACGGCTGGTTCCCGACGACCCTTTGATAGCGGTTCCAGATCTCGCTGTACGCAAGGCGCATGACTTCGCTCTGAGGCAGATACGGGATGCGAAGTTCCTCAGCGGTGTGGAGGACCGTGGTGAAACGCTGCTTCGCTTCGACGTCCTTGCCTTCGCGCATATCGCGCCACCGTTGCAGCAGTTCTTCGTCCAATTTCGCGACGATGGTCCGGGCGACGACGGCTTTGGGGTCGTCCGGAACGCGGATACGGGTGCTGACGAGGACTGGCGGCGCTGTTCAAAGCGATAGAATTCTTGACGGACGAGATACCAGAAGCCATCCCGCTTGACGGGATTGGCAGGTCTGTATTTCGCGTGCATTCGAAGCTCCGAAAAAATGGCGGAGCGTCTAAATGATCCACGAGATCTATGAGGTCGACTATGATGTCGTAGCCTCTCTTTGACCCGCTATATCCCTAGGGGGTCATAGATTTCGTGAGTTAATTTAATATGTTGAGCTGAAAATTGTTGGCGCCCCGTAGGGGACTCGAACCCCTGTTGCCCACGTGAGAGGCGGGTGTCCTGGGCCACTAGACGAACGGGGCCGGCGCAAGCCCCGACGTGTAGTCGGTTGGCGCCGTTCGATCAACCCCGAAAACGGTGGCTCAAGGCGCAAAAGCTGAAAACGGTGCGCGTACGCATCAGCGCGAATGGCCGCAGAGCAGGATCGCCGTACTCGGCCGTTCCGTTGTTGGGCTCTAGTTTTTCGGCAGCGCTTCCACCGGCTTCACATCCACGACGCGACGGCCCGTGTTGAGATCGAGAATGGTGATATCAGTCCCCGCCGGCCCGTCGTGGTGGACGGCCAGCCGATTTCCGGAAAGCGAGACCGATACAACCTTGGAGCCCTTTGGAATTTCGATGGTCACCTCGCCGGTGGTGCGCCAGGCCGCACTGATGCTCGGAATTCCTTGCCCTGCCGGGGATGGCGCGGTCGCAAGTCCGACCATTTTCACGATGACGGCGCCGACCCCCATCAGGATCAGGGCGCCTAATCCCATGACGACGATCTTGAGGTTGCGCTGCAGCCGTTGATCGCGCATCACTTCCGCCGAGGTGGGCTCACCGTTGCTCATGATGATCGTGCTTCTTTCTTTTCACCGTTTCTGATCGTTCCAGATATATCGTGCCAGATATCACGAAATCCCAAAACACGATCGAACTGACTGCCGCTCCAGAGGACGCCGGTCAGCGCCTCGATCGCTGGCTGGCGCAAAGGATCGAAGACCTGAGCCGCGCGCGCATCCAGGCGCTGATTCGCGACGGCTACGTCAGCGACGGAGAAACGATACGAGAGGCGCGGACCCCGGTCAAACTGGGCATGACGTACAGGGTCGCGCTGCCGCCTCCGGTCGCTCCGGATGTGGTGGGAGAACCTTTGCCACTGTCCATCGTCCATGAAGATGCGGACCTCATCGTCATCGACAAACCCGCTGGACTGGTCGTGCATCCGGCCGCGGGGCACGCCTCGGGCACGCTGGTCAACGCGTTGATCGCGCACTGCGGCGACAGCCTGTCCGGGATCGGCGGCGTCAAGCGCCCCGGGATCGTGCACCGCCTCGATAAGGATACATCGGGCCTGCTCGTCGTCGCCAAGACGGACGCCGCGCATCAAGGGCTTGCGGAGCAATTCAAAAGTCACGGTCGCGACGGCCGCCTGTTCCGAAGCTATCTCGCGTTCGTTTGGGGACGGTTGCCGCTCCCTAAGGGATCGATCAACGCGCGGCTCGGCCGCAGCCAGGCCAATCGCATGAAAATCGCCGTGAAGCGCGGCGAGGCGGGACGTTTGGCGACGACGCACTATGAGGTCGTGAAAGTTTTTCCAGGAGAGCGTCCGACTGGCGATATCTCGCTCGTCCGGCTCGTCCTGGAAACGGGACGCACGCATCAGATACGCGTGCATCTCGCGCATATCGGACATCCCGTTTTGGGGGATGCGGTTTACGGCAGTGGTTTCCGGACGCGCCTTGCCGCGCTGAGAGACGCCGTCCGTATCGCGTCTTCGAAGCTCTCGCGCCAGGCGCTACATGCCGAAACGCTGCAGTTCGAGCATCCGAGGTCCGGAAAAAAACTTAAATTTAACAGCGAATTACCAGAAGATTTGCGCCGCCTCGCCGTGGCTTTCGAAGCGACGGAAAAAGCCAACAAGAAACGTTTGTAGTGTGTGAGGCAATCAGCGGTTAATCCGTGTGCGCGACGCTCAAAACGTCGTGACTGGAACCCCCGGTGAATTGCGAGATTTAACCACTATGTAACGTGCGACGTCGGGGGCACGAAGATAGACTCCTACGACATGAAGGGAGCGACGGACCGTACCGCGCATGGCGGGTGAAGGTTCGTACAGGGCTAATGGCTACAAAAGGTCTGCCGTCACTGGCTGGCGGTTCGCTCGGTCTCTCGCGGTATCTCGAGGAGATCCGTAAGTTTCCGATGCTCGCGCCCAATGAGGAATACATGCTCGCCAAACGCTGGCAGCAGCATGAGGATTCCGATGCGGCCGAAAAGCTCGTCACGTCGCATCTGCGTCTCGTCGCGCGCATCGCGATGGGCTACCGCGGCTACGGCTTGCCGATCGGCGAAGTGATCTCCGAGGGCAACGTCGGCCTGATGCAGGCGGTGAAGCGGTTCGACCCGGAGAAGGGTTTTCGCCTCGCTACCTATGCGATGTGGTGGATACGCGCATCCATTCAAGAGTACATTTTGCGCTCGTGGAGCCTCGTGAAGATGGGCACCACGGCGGCGCAGAAGAAGCTGTTCTTCAACCTGCGGCGGGCTAAGAGCCAGCTGCAGGCTCTGGATGATGGTGATCTGCGTCCGGATCAGGTCAAGGCGATCGCGACCAAGCTCGGCGTTCCGGAAGACGATGTCGTGAGCATGAACCGCCGCCTGGGCGGCGACGCATCGCTCAACGCTCCGATCCGCGCCGAGTCCGAATCCGGCGAATGGCAGGACTGGCTGGTCGACGATACGCCGACGCAGGAAGACCGGCTCGTCGAGGACGAGGAGCTGGCACGGCGCAAGTCGTATCTGTCTTCGGCTATGTCCGTCCTGAACGACCGCGAACGCCGCGTCTTCGAGCAGCGGCGTCTGGCCGAAGAACCTGCGACGCTCGAAGAACTGTCGGCCGAGTTCGGCGTCAGCCGAGAGCGCATCCGCCAGATCGAGGTTCGCGCCTTCGAGAAGGTCCAGAAGGCGGTGACGTCGACGGCCCGCCGCGCCGAAGCCCCGGCGGCATAGAGTGCTTCCGGAAAAGTGGGCACCGGTTTTCCGGTAAGAAGCACAGCAAAACAAAGATCGAGTGCTTCCGGAAAAGTGGGCACCGGTTTTCCGATAAGAAGCACGGCAAAATAACGATCGAGTGCTTCCGGAAAAGTGGGCACCGGTTTTCCGGAGGAAGCACGATAAAACAAAGAGCTAGAGCTTTTCTGCGATTCTACCAAAATCGAAAAGGCTCTAGCGCCAGCCCGGGCCGCTTGCCCGTTTGTTTCTTGACGCGGCCACGTAGGACGCTTACCGAGCAATCTGCTTGTGAAGCATGGCGGTGCCACCCGGCGCCGCCATAATCATATTCAACGCTCTTTTTTCATGCGCCGCCGGTTTGCTCTCGTCTTCAATTCCAAAGCCGGCGTCGCGATTCCACGCCTGCTTGACGGCGTCCTCAGCGCGATGCGCGCGGCCGGCGCGAACGTCTTCCAGCTTCCGGCGCGCAGTGCCTCCGAAGCAGCCGAGCGGGTGGCGGAAGCCGCGCGCCAAGGGATCTGTGATGCGGTCATCGCGGCGGGCGGCGACGGCACGTTCCGCGCCGTTGCGACGGGCGCCGCCGGAACCGGCTTGCCGGTCGGGTTCTTGCCGCTCGGCACCGGCAATGTCCTGGCGCATGAGATCGGGCTTTCACGGCGCGCCCCGGACGTCGCCCGCGTCCTGCGCGAAGGATCGGTGATCGACGTCGGCGGCGGCACGATCAACGGCGCGCCGTTCTTTCTGATGGTCGGCGCCGGGTTCGACGCCCGCGTCGTCGCGCGCCTCAACTATCGCACCAAAAGGATGCTGGGCCGCGCCGCTTACGGCTATCCCGTGATCAAAACACTCGCGGAAGGCGTCCGGCATTTCGACGTCGAGCTCGACGGGCGCCGGTTTGAGGCGAGCTGGCTGATCCTGACGTTCGCGAGCCGCTATGGCGGTTCGTTCGTGTTGACGCGCGAGACGGGGGTCGGCCGCGACGGCCTGATCGCGGTCGTCATCGAGGCGCGCTCCCGTTGCGCGATCGCGAAGAGCGCGATTGCTTTGTCACTCGGTCGGTTGGGCAATCCGGAAACGCGCCCTTCCGGCGTCCATGTCCTGCCTGTGCGGCGGGCGCTGATCGGCCGGCAGGCGTTGGTGCTGATCGAGGTCGACGGCGACGAGGCGGGCCTGTCGCCGGTGGAGGTGCTGGCCGATGGGCCACGCGTTCGGCTGATCGTACCGGATACTCATGTTGCTGGTCTCACGGATCGTCACACGAATCGCGTACCCTAAGAACTGTGAAGGGTTGTGAGGCTTAGCCTTACAACACGTGCGAGCGTCAGAGCGAGATACGGGGATCGATGCCCATTTCTTCTCTGAACCGGATCCGGATGGACCGGCAGACAACTTTGAACGGCGCGTGGCAGCAGTGGACAGGGCTGCCCGAGGGAGCGTCGCTCAGGTTCAGGCTCGTCGCCTTTACGATCCCGTCCACCCCTTCCCGCTACTTCGATGTCGACTATCCGACGTTAGCGCGCCGCCCAGCGAGCCCGTGTGCTGAGCGTATGCGTGCGTTTCGCCCGACCACGAAGACCACCCCGCCGTTGTGGCGGGGCCGCGGACATCTGGAAGATGGAGTGCCTCATGCAGAAGCGCTATCGCCGGCCAGCCGATTTTCTCAGACCACTTGCGAGGAATGCTCCGCGTGAACTGTCGAGGAAACACCGCTGGTTGTTTCTGCTCTGGCGACAACACCTGAAATATCCTCCAAGTAGGAGGTAACTGGGCAATGCCGGGTAAGGTGCGACGAACCCCGGCCACATCGAAATAAAAAAGGCTGGCCGACGCGCCGGCCTTTTTTGTTTACGGCCTCTTCAGCGCTTCCGGCCGGCTCCGCGAAGCGGAGTCCGGAGCGCCGACGAAAAACCAGCGCTTCCGGCCGGCTCGCGGAACGCGAGTCGGAAGCGCCGATGAAAAACCAGCGCTTCCGGCCGGCTCGCGGAACGCGAGTCGGAAGCGCTAATCAAAAAGGCAGACGCGCGATCTCGTGCGAGAAATAGTTGTCGATTGCCGAGACGATCGACTGCGCAACCTTTCCGCGCCAGCCGTCGGATTGCAGGTTGCTCGCGTCCTGCTTGTTGGTGACGTAGGCGAGTTCGATCAGCACCGACGGGAATTGCGCCGTCTTGAGCACGCGGAACGCAGCCTGCTGATCCGGCTCGTTTCGCATAGGCGTGCTTTCCCCCATGTTCTCGATCACCGTCTTCGCGAACATGCCGGTGCGTTCGTGCGTCATTTCCAGGTCGCGTTCGGCGAGATCGGTCAGGATGCCTCGGACCGCGCCGACGTCGTCGCTGACCTTCCTGACCGTATCGATTTCCTCCGCCGAGAGAACGTTTTCGGCGGCATTGCCTTTGGCCGAGCGCTCGAGATTCTTAGCCACGCCGTCGCGCAGCGTGTAGATGGTGGCGCCGCGGGCACGCGAGCCGGTGTCGGAATAATCGGCATGAATGGCGATGAAGATGTTCGCCCTGTTGCGCTCGGCGTATTTCGTCCGGTCGTCGAGCGGAATGAACGTGTCGTCGTGGCGCGTCATCAGCACTTTATAGCGCCCGGTCTTTTCGAGCTGGTCGCGCAGCACGAGGCTGAAGGCGAGCACCACGTTCTTTTCGACGGTGCCGAATTTCACCGCGCCGGAGTCGTATCCGCCATGACCGGGATCGAGCACGATGACCGGCTTGAACGCTTTCGCGGCGCGTTCGGTCGGCTTTACGGCGGGGCGCGGCAGCGGCGGCTGCAACTGCAAGCCCGCGGCGCCGAGTGCCGAAGGCTCGGCGAATTCCTTCATGCCTGGGCCGCTCATCCCGGACCCGGCCGGGCGAATGACGATGGCAAGGCGCGACAGGCCCTTGTCGTCCTGCTCGATGCTCGAACTCTCGACGACGACAGGCTGCGTCACGCCAATGACGATACGCGTCGTCCCTGGCGCGGCAAGACCGGCGCGAACGGCTCTCACCAGCCCGACGGGCCTGTTCTCGTCAATGGCGGGGAGCTGCATGGTGATGTCGGGAAGTTCGACGACGACGCGGTTCGGATTCGAGATCGCGAAGACACGATAGTCGACCTTGCGCTCGAGCCCGACGACGAACCGCGTGCGAAGCACCTTCTCGCGGGAATCGGCGTTGGGCGTTGGGTTGGCGATCGCGATCTGCGACTTGCCCGTTTTCGGCGTTTCGGGATCGGGGCCTGCGGCTGCGGCCGGGCCAACGACTGCACAGAGCAACGCCGCTGCAAACGCGCAGCGCATCGCTCGTTGTGCCGGGCTTCGCATTCCTTGTTCCCCCGTGGCGCGTCCATGCCCCAAAGCGCCACAAATCGATTGTGTGCCTACGGAACGTGGCGTTTTGGCGGTCGGAGCGGTACGACGTTAAGGTTATGAGATGGCGGCGGTTAAGCTCTCGTTAAGCGTGATGAGAGGCTTTGAGTCGAGCAAATTCGTGGCGTTATCGCCGCGGCGTTTCCCAGTTCGCGGCAGCTCTGTCGTCGCTTTCTCGGGCATCGACCCAATGGCCTTTGCCGCTCGCCAACACTTCCTTTTTCCAGAAGGGTGCGCGCGTTTTCAGATAGTCCATCAGGAATTCGGCGGCGGCGAAAGCGTTCTGCCGGTGCGCCGCGCACGCGATCACAAGCACGATGTTGTCGCCCGGCTTCAACGGGCCGACGCGGTGCACGATCAGCGAAGCTGAAAGCTCGAAACGGCGCTGGGCTTCGGCCTCGATGCGCTCGAGCTCGGCCTCCGTCATGCCGGGATAGTGTTCGAGAACGAGTTCGGAGAGCGTTTCTCCGTCTTTATGATCGCGGACCTTGCCGACGAACAGCGCCACGCCGCCAATGCTCGTGTCGGAG